>NZ_ATUT01000014.1 GCF_000420345.1 Faecalicoccus pleomorphus DSM 20574
AAGATACGATCCGACCTAAACCGAACCAAAAAAACTATACAAGTCGGAATGGAAACAGTCTGGGCGAAGTGAATCAGCTGCATCAGGAATTCAAACAAATGATCAAGCATTATCATGGAGTCTCCATAAGACATCTTCAGCACTATTTGGATTGGCTTGTATTCCGTAAACAGATGAAATACCAAATCAGGGCGGAAGCCAGAAAAACAAAAGCTTATATGTTGGCTATGAAAGGATCTGTTTCCTTTGTGACAAAAGACATATGTTCTTTTGAGTTGCCAATTAATGTGCTTACGCTCTATCAAAATTAAAAACATCATTTTTAATTCTCTGCATCAACTTTTTAGTTGAACTTAGCGAAATCCAATAAAATGAGCTGCATAACTCAATATTCTATACATGTATAAGGAAGAAATAATTAAAATCATTGAATAAAGGGATGTTAAAGAATCTTTGCGTAACAAATTGACATGATTTTACCATACTGTAATTGAAGGAAGGTGATCTTATGTCAAATCTTTCTCAAAATATCCGTAAATATAGAGAACAGAAATCTATGTCACAAGAAGAACTGGCGCAAAAGCTTTATGTGACAAGACAGACCATATCTAACTATGAAAACGGAAAAACAGAACCAGACTTAGATAGAATTGAAGAAATGGCTGTACTGTTTGATGTGGACGTTCAGGAACTTCTACAAACAAAAAATAAGTATCCATTTCCCAAAAAGAAATTCATTCTATTGATTTTATTAGCTGCTGTTTTGGTAATTTGGATGATTATTGTATCTCATGACATAGATCAGATGAGAAAATATTATACGGTGCCATGGTCATTCTTAATTCTATGTCCGTTTGTGGCTTGTGTCTTATTATCCGGTATTGGTTATCTGATCGGTGATGTATTGACGGAAAGTCGGCTGTTGAAACGGGTATCAATGCCTTTATGGGTACATCGAGTGTTTTTGATCTTAACAAGTTTGATCTGTATAGGACTGATTATTTCTATATTGATGTATAGTTTTTACCATGTGTTTTATATCGAACTTCAAATACAAAATACAAATCAATGGATATCGCAGGGGTTTGCGTTTTGGAATCAGGTGCGCGCAAATATCATGGTGATGTTTAGTTTTCATCCTTTATTATATGGCATTTTTCCGATATTGGGATTCATATGTTCCTACAGCAAGAAAGTTGTTTCTAAAAAAAGAAATAAGTTGTTCTGTAGAGCGTTTATATTTTATGAAATCTGAATATCTTGTGGAAAAGGTAGAAGTTATGATTCCTAAATATGTTATCAGCATGGATACTATGAACTTTTCAAGAAATGAAATCTATCATATGAATATACTAGATTTTTTACAGGGAAAACCTGTATAATCGTTTTCGAAATGAGGGATGAAAATGAAAAAGATAGGAATCACAACTTCACAGATTATTATGATGGATCCATCTTTATGTGGATATAAAAAAATGAATGTGACCACAACATATGTACATGCTGTACAAAAGGCCGGTGGTCTTCCCATCATCATTCCATGTATCTGTTCTGAAGAAGAGATGAAACAATATATCGAGTTATGCGATGGTTTTGTCTTGATCGGCGGTATGGATATTGCTCCGATCTTATACGGAGAAATGCCTCATGCCAAGTGTGGTGCTTATGATTATGATGTTGATGTATCTCAGTTGGCTTTTACCAAGCTGGCAATTGAATCAAAAAAACCGTCACTGGCGATTTGTCGAGGAATGCAGCTTGTCAATATCGCTTTAGGTGGTACTTTAATTCAGGATATTCCTTCCTTAAGTCAGGAAATCAACCATGCCTTTGATTATGATGGCAATATCGTTCATACCGCATCACTGGATAAGGATGGTGGTTTATATAAGCTGTTACAAACCGATACGATTGCGATCAACAGCCTACATCATCAGGCTGTTGGTAAATTAGGACAAGGTTTACATATAGATGCCAAAGCACCGGATGGAATCATTGAAGCTATCAGTTTACCAGATCAGCCATTATTAGGTGTACAGTGGCATCCGGAAATGATGGTGGATACCGATCCTTTGATGGCAAAGCTGTTTCGTTGGGTCACTGAACACTAAAATGTGCAAATCTTCTTCAAAATAGTCATTGTATTGTAAAGAACCTTCATGTAAAATAACGTTGCAGGAAGTTTGTTTTTTGGAGGTCTTACTTATGGTCTTAAGAAGATTTACAAAACTGAAGAACATGGACTGTTTTAAGCGTGCCTAAAAAAGGTGCGCTTTTTTTAATGAAAGAGAGGACAAGAAAATGGACACAAAAAGAGTTTTGATCGTGATGGGATCACGCAGTGATCTGCCGAGCATGGAAGGCTGTATGAAACAGTTGGATGATTTTGGGGTAAGCTATACAGTACGCGTGTTGAGTGCACACCGCACACCGAATGCCGTTATCGAATTAAGTGAACAGGCGGTAGAAAATGGAGTACAAGTGATTATTGCGGCAGCCGGAGGTGCAGCTCATTTGGCCGGTGTATTGGCAAGTTCTACGCCGTTACCGGTGATCGGTATTCCGATTCAAACCAGTACTTTAGGCGGTATGGACTCTTTGTTGTCCACAGTACAGATGCCTCAGGGGGTACCGGTGGCTACCGTTGCCATTGGGAAAGCTGGTGCTCGCAATGCGGCCATCCTTGCATGTCAGATGATGGGCTTAGCCGATAAAGATCTTCAACAGAAGATCGTGGATTTCAAAAAAGCGCAGGCTGAAAAAGTATTGGCCGATTCTGTCGTAGAGTAGGAGGACGCATGAATACACGAATTTTTGTACGAAAGAAGGAACAGTTTCAGGTTGAAAGTGAATCGCTTTGCCATGAATTAAAGACTTCTTTAGGATTAAGCGATGATTTTGGTTTGGAACAATACAATATTTATGACATTTTTGAAGCGGATGAAAATGATATTGCTCTTTTAAAGAAAAATGTCTGTAGTGAAGTTGTCACCGATGAAGTGTTGGATACTGTTGATCTGGAAGGAAAGACGTATTTGGCTTATGAATATCTTCCGGGACAATACGATCAAAGAGCCGATAGTGCCATGCAGTGTTTGATGTTGCTCAACAATAAACAAAGCGTGCGTATTCATTCGGGAACATTACTGGTATTCTCTGGAACGATAGATGAAGCACAGTTGGAAAAGATTACGCAGTATATCGTGAACCCGGTAGAAGCTCGTGTTAAAGATCTTTCGGTTTTAGAAGATGATCAGGATGTAGAAGTCGCCGATGTACCGGTATTGGAAGGATTTACTTCGTTGTCTAAAGAAGAATTGGAAGTCCTTCGTCAAAAAGAAGGCTTGGCGATGAGTTTTGATGATATCGAACATGTACAAAATTATTTCCGAAATGAAGAAAAACGTGACTGTACGATGACCGAATTAAAAGTGTTGGATACGTATTGGTCGGATCATTGTCGTCATACGACCTTTGAAACGGTATTGGATTCTGTTGATTTTAAATGTTCGACTTTAAAAGAACAGATTCAAGCTTCCTATGAACGATATTTAAAGTTGCGTGAAAAGGTTCATGGCAATAAAAAGGAACAAACCTTGATGGATATGGCCACGATTGCCGGTAAATATCTTCGCAAGGAAGGCAAACTGGATGATCTGGAAGTCAGTGACGAAATCAATGCCTGCTCGGTTGAAATCAAGGTTGATGTCAACGGACAAAAGGAAGACTGGCTGTTGATGTTTAAAAACGAAACACACAATCATCCTACAGAAATTGAACCATTTGGCGGGGCTTCTACCTGTATCGGTGGTGCCATTCGAGATCCATTATCGGGTCGAAGCTATGTATATCAGGCTATGCGTATTACCGGTGCCGGAGATATTACCAAACCGATCGAAGAAACGATGGAGCATAAGCTTCCGCAGTCCAAAATTTCAAAAACGGCAGCCCATGGTTATTCCAGCTATGGAAACCAGATTGGACTTGCCACTACCTTTGTCGAAGAAGTCTTTGATGAAGGCTATGTCGCCAAACGTATGGAAGTCGGTGCCGTTGTCGGTGCGGCTCCTAAAAGTCATGTGAAACGAGAAAAACCACTGCCTGGCGATATCATCGTGTTGATCGGTGGTGCAACCGGTCGTGATGGAATCGGCGGCGCTACCGGATCCAGTAAAGAACATAATGAAACATCCTTGGAGAAATGCAGCAGTGAAGTTCAAAAGGGAAATGCCCTGATCGAGCGTAAACTGCAGCGTTTATTCAGAAATCCAAATTGTACAAGGCTGATCAAAAAGGCCAATGACTTTGGGGCCGGTGGTGTCAGTGTGGCTGTGGGTGAATTAGCCGATGGTCTGGATATCAATCTGGATGCGGTACCGGTTAAATATCAGGGCTTAGACGGAACGGAACTGGCGATCAGTGAATCACAGGAGCGTATGGCTTGTTGTATTGCGGCCAGTGATTTTGAAGCCTTCCAAAAAGAAGCCGAAAAAGAAAATCTGGAAGCCATCAAAGTGGCCGATGTTACGGATACCAATCGTCTGGTGATGCATTTTAGAGGCAAAACCATTGTCGATATGTCCAGAGCTTTCTTAGATACCAACGGTGTTCGCCAACATCAAAACGTAGAAGTTGTGGAAAGTACCTATGATGAAAAACCATTTGCACCAACACATTCTAACTTGATCGATACGCTGCAGGATCCCAATGTGGCCTGCCAGATCGGTTTAAGTGAAATGTTTGATGCCTCGATCGGAAAATCAACCGTTCTGATGCCATTTGGTGGTTTTTATCAGCTGACACCGGAAGAAGGAAGCGTACAGAAACTGCCGGTCTTTGGCATGACGCATACTTGTTCTTTGATGACCTATGGCTATGATCCAAAATTAAGCAAATATTCACCATACTTAGGAGCCAGCTATTCCGTTGTGGAAGCTTTGGCTCGCATGACCGCTTTGGGTGCCGATTATAAAACGTGTCGTTTATCCAATCAGGAATACTTTGAGCATTTAGGAAAAGATCCTGAAAAATGGGGCAATCCGATGCAGGCTTTATTAGGATTGATCGATGCCCAGCTTGCTTTTGAAACACCAAGTATCGGTGGTAAGGACAGTATGTCCGGTACCTATAAAGATATTCACGTACCGCCGACATTGATCACCTTTGCGGTTACGTCCGAAAAAACAGAAAATATTATTTCAGCCAGCTTTAAAAAGCCGGGTAACTATGTCTATTTGATCAAACATGATCCAAAAGAAGACCATACACCAAATTATGAACAGTTAAAGGATAACTTTGAAGCAGTTCGTAAAATGATGCGGGAAGGTAAGATCGTTGCGGCGAGTGCCGTTAAATTTGGCGGTATCGGTTATGCGATTGCCAAGATGGCTTTTGGAAATAAACTCGGTGTTGCCATTGAAAGCAATGAAGATCTGTACGGCTTTAACATCGGATCTTTGATCGTAGAAACAACCGAAACGATTCAGGATCCACACTTTACTTTATTGGGAATTACCAATGAAGAAAAACGCATTGTGTTAAATGGCGAAAGTGTAACAATCGATGAGGCTTTAGAAGCTTGGATGAAGCGTTATAACGAAGTGTATCCGGTTCGTGTCGATTTAGGAAAAGAAGTATTGGATACACCACTCACCGAAGCAAAAGTACCACAATCTAAAGTGGTTGTAGAAAAACCGGTCGTGGTTATTCCAATTTTCCCGGGACAGAACTGTGAATACGATACAACACAGAAATTTGAAAGAGCTGGAGCCGAGGTTCATCAAGTCGTTATCAATAATCTTACGGTAGAAAACCTGCAAAGAAGTATTGATACCTTAGCAGATGAAATTTCCAAGGCACAGATTTTAATGATCGTCGGCGGCTTCTCCAGTGGAGATGAACCGGATGGTTCGGGTAAATTTATTGCCAATGCCTTGCGAAATCCAAAGATTTGGAAAGCTATTTGCACGATGCGAGAAAACGATGGATTGATTCTGGGAATCTGTAACGGATTCCAGGCTTTGATCAAAGCAGGTCTGCTTCCATACGGTGATATTGAAAAACTGGATGCATCCAATCCAACTTTATTTAGAAATAATATCAACCGTCACGTTTCTCATATTGCCAGAACGCGCATTACTTCAAATAAATCACCGTGGTTAGCTTCTATGAAACCGGGTGAAATTCACAGTGTGGCCATGAGTCATGGCGAAGGAAAGTTTGTGGCTTCTGCCGATGTGATTGAAAAACTGGTACAGAATGGTCAGGTGGCTACGCAATATGTCAATGAAAAAGGACAGCCGACCATGGATGGTTTAGATAATATCAATGGTTCTACGATGGCTATTGAGGGCATCTTGAGTGAAGATGGAAAGATCTTTGGTAAGATGGGACATAGCGAACGTTATGAACCGGGTCTGTTCCAAAATATTGCGGGAAACAAAGACCAGAATATATTTGAAAACGGTGTGCGTTACTTTACGCATAAATAGGATCGTCTATGAAACAGACAAATGTGATTCAAGATTCTTCGGGAATCTTAGGGATCTTTGGCAGTGAGAATGCGGCCAACAGTGCGTATTATGGTCTTCATGCGATGCAGCATCGAGGACAGGATGGTGTCGGCATTGCGGTATCTAATGGAGAAACCGTTTCCTGTATCAAGGGATTAGGGCTGTTATCGGAAACGATATCCAGCGCTTCCCTACAGGATTTAAAAGGTTCGATTGCCATAGGACAGGTTCGTATGGCGACAACCGGTGATTCTCAGCTGGAAAATGTGCAGCCGATCATGGTTCGGGCCCATCAGGGACATTTTGCGATCGTCACCAGTGGCATGATCACCAATGCGATCACACTAAGAAATCAGCTGGAGGAAGAAGGATTGATCTTTCAGGGAACCAGTGATGCGGAACTGATCGCCCATTTGATTCAGATTCATCCGGGTAAATTTGTCGATAAGATTCGCGGTGTAGTGCAGATGATCGAAGGGGCGTATAACTTTATGATTGCCACAAGGGATTCTTTGTACGTGATGCGAGATCCCTATGGCATTCATCCCTTAAGTATGGGAAAAAGCGAACAAGGCTCGATCTTCAGCAGTGAAACCTGTTCCTTTGGTATCTTAGGCGCTCATTTTGAACGGGAAGTCAATCCCGGCGAACTGCTCTGTCTTTGTCCGGATAAAGTGGAATCCATACAACTGGTTCCAGCCCACAAGCAAACAACATGTGCCATGGAGTATGTGTATTTCTCTCGTCCTGACAGTATTGTCAATACACAGACGGTACATGAAGTGCGTACCCGTTGTGGAGAAGCCTTGGCAAGACAGGAGGATGTACAGGCAGATATGGTTATCGGTGTACCGGATACCGCTACCTCGGCAGCTGTAGCCTTTGCACGTATATCAGGGATGCCGTACGAGATCGGCCTGATGAAAAACCGGTATATCGGTTCGACCTTCATTCGACCGACCAAGCAGCAGCGCCAGGAAGGAATGCGCGTTCGTTTAAATGCGATCTCTTCGGTCTTGAAAGGAAAACGTGTGATCCTGGTCGATGACAGTATCGTTAAAGGATCAACGGCCAAGCGCCTTTCGGTATTGTTGAAGGAGGCCGGTGCCAAGGAAGTGCATTTACGTATCGCATCGCCTAAGATCAGCTATCCTTGTCTGTATGGAACAGAACGTACAAGACAGGAAGAACTGGCAGCCTATAATTATACCGAAGAAGAAATGTGTGCTTTGTTTCAAGTGGAATCCATTCGATTTTTAAGTCTGGAGGACTTTAAAAAATGTATTCCCGATACAAGCTGTTTAGCTTGTTTTAACGGAAATTATTCCGCAAAGCTTTGCGATTATATAAAAGAGATAAAGGAGTAACGTATGGCAGAACAATATAAAGAAGCGGGTGTCAATTTAGAGGCCGGATACGAAAGTGTTCGTCGTATCCAATCTCATGTAGCCCGTACCAAAGTCAAAGGCGCCATTGATTCATTGGGTGCTTTTGGCGGTATGTTTGATTTGAGTGTTTACAATTTAAAAGAACCGGTACTGGTATCTGGTACCGATGGCGTTGGTACAAAACTGATGTTGGCATTTGAAATGGATAAGCACGATACGATCGGAATCGATGCGGTAGCCATGTGTGTTAATGATGTGTTGGTGCAGGGAGCCAAACCTATCTATTTCTTAGACTATATTGCGGTCGGACAAAATAAGCCAGAAGTCATTGAGCAGATTGTTAAGGGTGTGGCCGATGGCTGTGTACAGTCTGCTTGTGCTTTGATTGGTGGCGAAACTGCAGAAATGCCAGATATGTACGATGTAGATCACTATGATTTGGCTGGTTTCTGTGTCGGGGTTGTCGATAAAAGTAAACTAAAAGATTCCCGGAATTTAAAAGTGGGCGATGTATTGATCGGCTTGCCAAGTACTGGTGTACATTCCAACGGATTCTCTTTGGTGCGTAAGGTCTTGTTCAAGGATAATCATCTGGATGCACATGCGACTTATGAGGAATTGGATGGTCAGGTGTTAGGTGATGTACTTTTGACACCGACTAAGATCTATGTCAAAGCTGTATCGTCTTTATTTGATCAGGTGGATATTCATGCGATGAGTCATATTACCGGCGGCGGTTTCTATGAAAATGTACCGAGAATGTTAAAAGAGGGAATGGGTGTTCGTATTGATACCAAGGCTTTCCCACGACCGAAGATCTTTGATTTCATCCAGCAAAAAGGAAAAATCGAAAATCAGGAAATGTACAATGTCTTTAATATGGGTATTGGTTTTGTGATGGCGGTCGATCCAAAAGATGTACAAAAGGTGCAGGATGCTTTACAGGCCATTGGTGAAACCAGCTATGTGATCGGCGAAGTCACGGACAGTGGCGAGGTTGATGTACAATGGTAAACATTGCGGTTTTTGCCAGTGGATCGGGAACGAATTTTGAAACTATTCTTCAACATATCGAGGATGGTTCGCTTCCGGTGCAATGCCAATGTCTGATTGTGGATAAAGAACAGGCATATGCTCGTACACGTGCCAAACAACATCAGATCGAGGACTACTATTTTAATCCGAAAAGCTATCCAAACAAAGAAGCGTATGAAAAGGATATTCTAAAAGTACTAAAAGATAAAAATGTGGATTTGATCGTATTAAGCGGTTATATGCGCTTTATCGGCAAGGTACTTTTAGAAGCCTATCCGAAAGCAATCATCAATCTGCATCCGGCCTATTTACCAGAATTTCCAGGGGCTCACAGCATTCAGGATGCCTTTGAGGCCGGTGTATCTCAAACCGGTGTCACGGTGCATTATGTAGATGAAGGCGTCGATACTGGGCCGATCATTCGCCAGGAGCGTATACCGATCGATCCAAATTGGAACCTGGAAACATTGGAAGAGCATGTACATGCCATGGAATATGACTTGTTCTGGCAGGTCATCAAAAGTGTTGCCGAAGAAATGGAGGGAAAGAAATGAAAAGAGCATTGGTCAGCGTGTCTGATAAGACAGGCTTAGTAGAATTTGTAAAAGGATTAGTGGATTGTGGTTATGAGATCATCTCGACCGGAGGAACCAAAAAAGCATTGGAAGAAGCAGGATTAAATCCAATCGGTATCAGTGATGTAACCGGTTTTCCGGAAATTATGGATGGACGTGTAAAAACATTGCATCCAAAAGTGCATGGAGCTTTACTTTGTGTACGTGATAATCCCGAACACGTCAAACAGTTACAGGAATTAGGCATCGAATATATCGATCTTGTTTGTGTAAACTTATATCCATTTAAAGAAACCGTACAAAAGAAAGGTGTAACCCACGAAGAAATCATCGAAAACATTGATATCGGTGGGCCAAGCATGTTACGAAGTGCTTCAAAAAATTATAAGAGCATCACGGTTGTCTGTGATCCAAAAGATTATGATAAAGTCTTAAAAGAAATTCAGGAAAATGGAGATACATGTCCGGTAACTCGTGAATTTCTGGCAGCTAAAGTGTTCCGTCACACGGCTCGTTATGATGCGATGATTGCCGATTATCTGACCAAGAAAACCGGCGAGGAATTCCCGGAAAGTTTAACCATTACTTTTGATAAGGTACAGGATCTTCGCTATGGAGAAAACCCACATCAGAAAGCAGCTTTCTATAAAGGTATGAATCCGCAGTACTCTTTGGCCAATGCGACACAGCTTCATGGTAAAGAACTTTCCTACAACAATATCCAGGATGGCAATGCGGCTATTGAAATCCTTAAGGATTTTGAAGGTCAGTGTGCTGCCGTTGGTTTAAAACACATGAATCCATGTGGTGTAGGTATCGGTGAAAATATCGAAGCGGCCTGGGATAAAGCGTATGAAGCCGATCCTGTCAGCATCTTCGGTGGTATTGTTGCTTTAAACGATACGGTGGAAAAAGGTTTGGCGGAAAAATTATCCAAGATCTTTTTGGAGATCATCATCGCACCGGACTTTACACCGGAAGCTTTGGAAATCTTAACGCGTAAAAAGAATATTCGTTTAATGAAGCTGGATACGACATTGTCTGTGAATACGTCTTTGAAATATACGAATGTCAATGATGGCTTGCTGGTACAGGAAATGGATATGCATCAGATCAAGGAAGAAGATCTGCGTTGTGTGACAAACCGAAAACCAACACCGGAAGAAATTAAGCAGTTGTTGTTTGGATGGAAAGTTGTCAAGCATGTGAAGTCGAATGCGATCGTATTGGTTAAAGATGATATGACGATTGGTGTCGGTGCTGGCCAGATGAATCGTGTCGGTTCTGCCAAAATTGCGATCGAAGAAGCCGGAGAAAAAGCCAAAGGTTCGGTTATGGCCAGTGATGCGTTCTTCCCGATGCCGGATACGGTCGAAGAAGCCATCAAAGCCGGTGTAACAGCAATCATTCAGCCAGGTGGATCGATTCGTGATCAGGACAGCATTGATGTCTGCAACGAACATGGCATTGCGATGGTTTATACCGGAATCCGTCATTTTAAGCACTAAGATCAGTTAAGAAGCGAAGGCGTTGTTTCTTCGCTTTTTGTATGGAAAAAGATTGAAAGACGGATTCAATATTGTTACAAATGGGGCAGAAAGCAGGTATTTGTATGTATGAAGTCAAAGAATCGGATTGGAAAATATTTAGGAAAAGAGCTCAGTGATGAACTGCAGGAATATATCAATTTCTTTATATACGGAAGGTAGCACAACAGCTATCTTCTTTTTTATATTCTCTCCATGGTCAAATCAATAGAGCAAAGCCTATATTTCTGTTATGGTAATACGGCAAGGAGACTCTAATTGTATGAATATTATTAAACGTGATAAAACCATTCAACCTTTTAATGTAGAAAAAATTAAAATTGCCATCAAAAAAGCATTTGCCTCTTTACATTCTGAGATTGATGAGGCGGTATTGGATCAAATCGTGATTGAAATACAAGATGAATTTCAGTCTCGCAACCAGACACCGACAGTTGAAGAAGTACAGGATTTAGTTGAAAGAGAGTTGATGAAACACTCTTTTTATGATGAAGCGAAGGCTTATATCTTATATCGATCCCAGCGCGCCAGACTTCGTGAACAGATCGCTCAGTTTGAAAAACTTGTTTATAATCCGGCTGTGCCAAAGATCTTGATGCAGGTGGAACGTGAATTTGGCTATGATCTATCGACTTTATATCAGAAGTTTAAGACTTTTTATAAAGCAGAGGATTCGCAAAAAGAAACAGAAAAAATGTTGGTTCGTGCCTGTGTAGAACTGATTTCCATGGAACAGCCGCAATGGGAAATGATCGCAGCTCGTTTTCAAAGTGAATTCCTTCATCAGGAAATCAAGGCTCGCATGTTAAAGTATGGTGTACATTCTTTTGCGGAAAAGATCGCTTATTTGGAAAAAGAAGGTTTATACGGTGATTATATTCGTCAGGCTTATAGTGATTCAGATATTGATGAATTAGAAGCGTATATCAAAGAAGAAAGAAATGATTTGTTTACCTATTCAGGTTTAGATTTATTGATCAATCGTTATTTGATTCGCTCTCACAGTGGTGAGATTTTAGAAAGTGTACAGGAGATGTTCATGGGGATTGCGATGCATCTGGCTTTACCGGAACAAGATCGTGTATTCTGGGCTAAACAAATCTATGATATTTTAAGTGAATTGAAAGTAACGATGGCAACTCCAACGATGTCCAATGCACGTAAGCCGTTTCATCAGATGTCAAGCTGTTTCATTGATACCGTACCAGATTCTTTAGATGGGATCTATAAATCTATTGATAATTTTGCACAAGTTTCTAAACATGGTGGAGGAATGGGTCTATATTTTGGTAAGGTTCGTGCGAATGGCAGTGATATTCGTGGCTTTAAAGGTGCTGCCGGCGGTGTCATTCGCTGGATCAAGCTGGTCAATGATACTGCTATTGCCGTTGATCAGCTAGGTGTTCGTCAGGGGGCAGTAGCTGTCTATCTGGATGCCTGGCATAAAGATTTACCAGAGTTTTTACAGCTTCGTACCAACAATGGTGATGATCGTATGAAAGCACATGATGTTTTTCCGGCCATATGTTATCCAGATCTTTTCTGGCGCATGGTCAAAGAAGATTTGGATGGCACATGGTATCTGATGTGCCCGCATGAAGTTTATACCATCAAAGGTTATCATTTGGAAGATTCTTATGGAAAAGAATGGGAAGAGAAATACTGGGATTGTGTGCAGGATGATCGCATTCATAAGCGCACGATCAATATCAAAGACTTAGTGCGTCTGATCTTAAAATCTTGTGTGGAAACAGGAACACCGTTTACCTTTAATCGGGATATCGTCAATCGTGCCAATCCAAATCCGCATCAGGGGATGATCTATTGTTCAAACTTATGTACGGAAATTGCGCAGAATATGAAACCGATCCATCATTTGCCTAACGAAGTGGTTCAAGTCGATGGACAGGATGTTGTCGTAGAACGTTATGTACCGGGTGATTTTGTCGTCTGTAACCTGGCAAGCTTAACGCTAGGAAAAATCGATGTCAAAAACGATAAGGAGTTGGAACATATCGTATCGGTTGTAATTCGTGCTTTGGATAATGTCATCGATTTGAATTATTATCCGATTCCTTATGCGAAACTGACCAACCATAAAGTACGTCCGATTGGTTTAGGAACCAGTGGATATCATCATATGTTAGTCAAGAACGGCTTCCGTTTTGAAAGTGAAGAGCATCTGGAATTTGTCGATCAGCTCTATGAAAAAATCAATTATTACGCGATTCGTACGAGCATGGAACTGGCAAAGGAAAAAGGGAAATACGAAATTTTTGAAGGAAGTGACTGGGATACCGGTGCTTATTTCACAAAACGAGGTTATATATCGGAGGCATGGAAACACTTGCAGGATGAAGTTCATCAAAACGGAATGCGTAATGGTTATTTATTAGCCATTGCTCCAACGAGCTCGACATCCATCATTGCGGGAACCAGTGCGTGTTGTGATCCGATTATGAACAAATTCTTCTTAGAGGAAAAGAAAGGTTCCATGATTGCCCGTGTGGCACCGGATTTAAACCAGCAGACTTTCTGGTTGTATAAGAATGCGCATTTGATTGATCAGACATGGTTGGTTAAGGCGGCCGGTGTTCGTCAGCGTCATATTGATCAGGCACAATCGGTAAACTTGTATATCACAACAGAATTTACAATGCGTAAGCTTTTGAACTTGTTTATACAGGCATGGGAAGAAAATGTGAAAACATTGTATTATGTGCGCTCTAAATCGCTGGAAGTCGAAGAGTGTGAGAGCTGCAGTGCATAGGAGGTCATATGGAACAATTACAGAAAAAGGCATTATTTAATGAAAATGGCGATATTGAGGTTACAAAGCGTCGTATGATCAATGGAAATACGACAAATTTAAATGACTTCAACAATATGAAATACAGTTGGGTATCGCAATGGTATCGTCAGGCGATGAACAACTTCTGGATTCCGGAAGAAATTAACTTATCACAGGATGTCAAAGATTATCGTTCATTAAAACCGGCCGAAAAGACAGCCTACGATAAGATCCTTTCTTTTTTGGTCTTCCTGGACTCCTTACAGACAGCAAACCTTCCCAATGTTGGTGAATACATCACGGCCAATGAGGTCAATTTGTGCTTGTCTATTCAACAGTTTCAGGAAGCCGTGCATTCTCAAAGCTATTCATATATGTTAGATTCTATCTGTTCTCCACAGGAACGAGATGATATTCTTTATCAGTGGAAATACGATGAAATCTTATTGAATCGAAATAAATTTATCGGTGATTTATACAATGCGTTTCAAGAACATAAAGATCCTTTCCATTTTATGCAGATGATCATGGCAAATTATATCTTGGAAGGAATTTATTTCTATTCCGGATTTATGTTCTTCTATAATTTGGGACGTATGGGAAAAATGCCGGGAAGTGCGAATGAGATTCGTTACATCAATCGAGATGAAAATACACATTTATGGCTGTTCCGTTCGATCATCTTAGAACTTCAAAAGGAAGAGCCGGAATTGTTTACACCGGAGCGTGTTGAAGTGTATCGTGCCATGTTGAAAAAAGGTGTGGAAGAAGAGATCAAATGGGGCAAATACGTCATTGGTAATGATATTGAAGGTTTGACTATGGAAATGGTAGAAGACTACATTCACTATCTGGGAAATTTCAGAGCACATAGTTTAGGCTTTGAACGCTTGTATGAAGGCTATGACAGTGAACCGGAAAGTATGAGCTGGGTATCGATGTATTCCAATGCAAATATGATCAAGACTGATTTCTTTGAGGCAAAAAGTACAGCCTATGCCAAGAGCAGTGCGATTGTCGATGATTTATAAAATCTGAGGGGTTGAAGCTTTATTTCAACCTCTTTTACTTTTTAGTTGAGATTCCCTTCAAATCGAGGTATATTATTAAGGTATCGATCTTATCGGGATGTAGCACAGCTTGGTAGTGCGTTTCGTTCGGGACGAAGAGGTCGCAGGTTCAAATCCTGTCATCCCGACCATGAAATAACAGTCGTCTGAGGACGGCTTTTTTTGTAAAAGGTAAGGAACATAATGAAAAAAGGAGCAATCTTTGATATGGATGGCTTGCTGTTTGATACAGAAAAGCTATTTGATATCGCATGGCATAGAGTGGCAGATAAACATGGTCTGACATTGACACAAGAGTTTTTTAACACATCACGTGGAACCAGCGGGGATGTAATGTTAAGAAATCTTAAAAGTTATTTTCCAACAAAGGATCCAAAAATTCTATTGAATGAGTTGTTTGAAAATACTACAGAGTTGACCAGGCATCAGGTGCCACTTAAAAAAGGTGTTTTAGAAATATTATCATTCTTTAAAGAAAATGGATTAAAAATCTCAGTTGCCAGCAGTTCTCCATTATCAATGATACAAAATAATTTACAGGTCTCAAAAACGGAATGTTATTTTGATGTGGTCACTAGTGGACAGGAAGTAGAACATGCCAAACCATCACCGGAAGTATTTTTATTGGCAGCTAAACGAATGGGAGTCGATGCCAGGGATTGTTACGTATTTGAAGACGGGATACATGGGGTCCATGCCGGAGTGAATGCAGGATGTACAACGATCATGATACCGGATATGTTAAAACCAACGCAGGAAATATTAAATATGCCGGTGCATATTTATAAAGATTTGTTAGAGGCCAAAGCAGCGATTGAAACAGGAATTCTATAAATGCATAGAAAACGGGCTCAACTGTATATTTTCATTGATAGACAATAAGAAATCCTCCATCTACAATAGAAGCAGATGGAGGATTTTATATGAGTTTGGGAAACAATTTATATAACGCAAGACGAAAAAAAGGATTATCACAAGAAACAGTCGCGGAGATTTTAGGTATTTCTCGACAGACAGTATCTAAATGGGAAACCGATGAAACACTGCCGAATGTTTTTCAGGCGAAAGAAATGGCACGACTATATGAATTGAGCTTAGATGATTTGATGGAATATGATACAGATGTGCAGGAAATCGAAAAGGTCATCCAGAATACCAGTGAAGAAACGCAAAAAAAGATCGATTGGACCAAAATGTGGTCTAAACAGTATCCGGTTTTAGGAATCTATGCAGATGTAGTGGATGTAGAGCGATATGCTGATGGCTTACAGGAGTTATTGGATGATTTAAAGAAACGATATGATTATAATCAACTGGATGCGATGTTGGTTTTAAAAGACATATTGGGTAAAACATGGAATCAGAATAAATAATTTAAATGAAAAAAATAAAACTTCTATGTAAAGTTTTATACATAGAAGTTTAGGATCGATAATTATATTTACTATCAAGATCAAAGTATATTCACGTCATTTAACTGTTTTGGAACATCAATGTCAAAAATCACTTAGCTGTGGGCAGGAATCCCTGGCTAAGCTTTTTTTATCAAATTATTCCAGTGTTTATGAATTCTCTGCGGAACGTAGAATGGTTATCCGCTTGCTCCCGCCTTGCTATATTGTTGTAGGTACTATGGCGAAGTTTGAAACTTTAGTATGTTTCTATTGTGAAATTAAAGGTTTAAAATGATAGGATTTCTGTTGAGTGTAAAAAAATGATTTTTTATGGTTTTGGTAAGAAATAGGTCACTTTTATCCGATAAAGTTGTACATAACAGGAAGGTGATCGAAATGAACAAAAACGTAGAAACAAGAAACAGCTTAATTGAGTTTACGAAAACAGATGATATTGTTTCAGATATGAAACATATTATTGATACTTCTCAAAAGAATGCTTATCAGGCCATAAATACGGCCTTGGTCTATCGCAATTGGTTAATGGGGTACCGTATTTCTGAAGAAATATTGAAAGGAGATAAACGAGCAGAATATGGTGGGCAAGTTATAAAAAAGCTTTCAAAAGAATTGACAAGGATTTATGGAAAAGGGTTTACCAAAACAAATCTATATAGTTTTTATAAATTTTATACTATGTTTCCAGAGATTTTCCACTCACTGCGTGGAAAATTTAATTCTTTTTTAAGTTGGACGCACTACCGAGTATTAATTCAGGTGGAAGATAAAAATGCCAGAGAATGGTATGCTCGCGAAGCATTTATGGAAACTTGGAGTGTTAGAACTTTACAGCGAAATGTTTCGTCTCAGTATTATTACCGCATGTTGAAAACGCAGAGAAAAGATCACGTAAAAAAAGAAATGGAGGCATTAACGGCTGAGTATCAAAAAGATCAACTGGAATTTATTAAAAATCCAGTTGTGGCAGAATTTCTGGGTTTGTCTTCCAATGCTGATTTTACAGAGGCAGATCTGGAGAAGGGGATCATTACCAATATCCAGAATTTTTTGATGGAGCTAGGTAAAGGGTATGCCTTTGTCGCAAGGCAACAACATATACAGACTGAAAAACAGGATTACTTTATCGATCTTGTTTTCTATAATTACTATTTAAAATGTTTTGTGTTGATTGATTTAAAATCCAGCAAGATCACCCATCAAGATGTTGGTCAAATGGATATGTATGTTCGAATGTATGATGAATTAAAACGTTCTTCGGATGATAATCCAACCATCGGTATTATCTTGTGTTCGGATACAGATGAAGATATTGCGCTTTATTCCGTTTTGAAAGAAAATGAACATTTATTTGCGACAAAATATAAGCTGTATCTTCCAACTCAGGAAGAATTGAAAGCTGAAATAGAAAAGCAAAAAACGTTGTTTTTGCTGCAAAAGACAGAAAACGGACAAAAGAGGCTAAACATCTAACAGATTCTGGGTAAAGGTTGACCGGACAGCTTATGAAGTTGGCGTGTTGCTCCAATCTTTGTTTTTAAATATAGTTTTTGCGGATGTTCTTTGGTAATTTTGCCGATAATTTTGGCACCATCTTTTAATTGCTCACAAAGTTGTTTGGCATCATTTTCATTCATGATACAAAGCATACGTCCTTCACAAGCTAAATATAAAGGATCAAAACCTAAAAGGTCACAAAGTGTTTGTACATTTGGATCGACAGGAAGTAAAGCTTCATAAAGTTCCATTCCAAAGTCTGATTTTTCTATCAGTTCAATGCATGTGGTCGCGACACCGCCTCTGGTTGGATCACGCAGGATTCTAAGACTATCATATGCCATGGCTTTCATAGCTTTTTCTTTTAAACAGGCACAATCGGAAAGCAACTCTCCCTGTAAATGAATATCTTCACGGGCCATGAAAATACTGGCACCATGGCATCCCATAGCACCGGATAAGACAATGACATCGTTTTCCTGATATTGGTAGGAGGTTTGTCTTTGAAGAATTCCAATACCAGCTGTGTTGATATAGATTTGATTTCCTTTTTGTCTTTCAATGACCTTAGTATCACCGGTTACGATCGAAACATCTGCGTTTTTCGCGGTCTGCTGCATGGAATGTAGGATCGTTTTTAAGTCATCGATATGAAAACCTTCTTCAACGATCAAAGAACAGGACAAATATTTAGGGATTCCTCCGGCCATGCAAAGATCGTTGATTGTGCCGCAAACGGCCAATTTTCCGATGTCACCGCCGGGAAACTTCCATGGATCGACTACAAAGCTGTCGGTGGAAAAAACTAGTTTGTTTTGTGGATCCGGCAAGATGGCCCCATCTTTTAATTCAGTCAGATGTTGATTTTTAAAGGTTGGTACGATCAGTTCATCAATCAAATCGGAAGTTAGTTGTCCTCCGCTTCCATGATCCATCAAAATATCGTTCATAATAGATCCTCGCTTTCATATAAATAACTGGCAGCGCATGCCCCTTCACTGGATACCATGCAAGGGCCAATCGGTGTTTGTGGCTTGCAGACAGTTTTAAATAAGGGGCATTGTTTTGGCTCTTTTTGTCCGCATAAAATAGAGGCACATTGACAGCCTTTGGGTTCCGTATTCGTTAAAGGGGGTAAATTAAATCGTTTCCAGGCATCCCAGGTTTCATATTCTTTTTTTAACTGTAAACCGCTTTTTGAGATGTTTCCCAAACCTCTCCAAAGACTATCCTGTGGTTCAAAGACTATCTGAATGATCGCTTGTGCTGTTTGGTTTCCTTGAGGTTTTACGATACGTCCATATGTGTTTTGAATGGCAGGTTTGTCCTGGTTCAACATTTGAATCAACAGTTCAATTGAATATAAGATGTCTTCGGGATCAAAGCCGCTGATAACACCGGGGCGATGATATTGGTTTGGCAAAAAGGAAAATCCTTGTTCACCGATAATGGCGGCGACATGTCCCGGACAAAGAAATCCATCGATTAGTGTGTTTTCTTGTTCTAACAAAGTGCATATGGCAGGCTTTGTCTGTTTTAAAAGACTCAAAAAGAAAAAGTTTTGAATGTTTTGTCGTTGGGCTTCTAAAATCGCAATGGCACTTCCAGGTGCAGTTGTTTCAAAGCCGACACCTAAAAAAATCACATTCTTAGACGGATTTTCTTTGGCCAGTGTTAAGGCATCCATGCAGGATAGACAAATTTTGACCTGTGGCAATCCTTGAAGAGATGAATATTTATTTCCGGGAATGCGTAAAAGATCACCATAGCTGCAAAGAAGGGTATTTGGTCTTTGTGCCAGATCATAAGCTAAGTCGATCAGAGATGAAGGAGTCACACATACCGGACAGCCCGGGCCACTGATCAGTTTTACATCATCCGGAAGCAGACTTTTTAGACCCGATCGGGCAATGGACATGGTATGCGTTCCGCAGATTTCCATCAACTGGATAGGGCGTTTTGGTTTACTGAAATGCATTGAATATCTCCTGATATAAATCTCTTGTCTTTTGGGCTTCCTGGGAATCGACTTTTTCAATCGCAAAGCCGGCATGGACCATGACTTCATCACCGATTTGTACATCGGGTATAAAATCGATTCGTATAGTTTGCGAAATTCCGTGAGCACCGGCTATGGCGGTGTTTCCTTCGATTTTTTCAATGGTTAAAGGAATAGCAAGGCACATGTTATCACATCCTTTTTTGTGCAATGGCTAATTGTCCTAAGGCAATACCTTCATCGTTACAACTGACTTGCGTATGCCAATAGACTGTATATTGAAGTTCCTGCAGACGATAAACGATTTCTTTCAACAAGTATTGGTTTTGAAAACATCCGCCACTTAATACGATGGGTAGATGCTTAGGATTTAAATGTAGCGTTTGATCGATGGTCATTTCAATGATTGTATTCATCATTTTGGCTGCTTGTATCTCTGGTGCTTTTGTTTCCGTTACAGCGTGATGGATCATTTCTGACCAGTCAAAGAATCGAATATTATTTTCTTCATAGAAACAAAGTGGATACGATTCCGTTGTTGCGGCGGCCATAGATTCTAATAATACAGGGGCCTGTCCATCGTAATCCTGTGCTTTTGTATGCGTAATCAGAGCATAGAAACCATCAAAAAGGCGGCCCATACCACTGGTTTGAATGCTTTTGGGCAGCATTTGTTTTAGAATCTTTTGTTTGCCGGTTTCAAAAATGGGGATTTCACAGTTGGATTCTATGGAGAGTGCCAGGGCGATTCTTCCGATTTCATGAATGGCTTTGTCGCCGCCTAATAAAGGAATCTGTTTGATGGATCCAACACGTTTAAAATCAGCATAATCACCAACTAAAAATTCAGATCCCCAGACCGTATGATCCTTTCCGAATCCGGTTCCATCAAAGATGATGCCGAAACAAGTTTCATCTAAGTTATTTTCCATCATACAGGAAGCCATGTGCGCATGGTGATGCTGCACCTGTATCAACGGAAGAGAAAGATTTTTGGCAAACCGTGTCGTTGTATAGTCCGGATGTAAATCGCAAACGATTTGTCGGGCTTCTAAATCAAACAATCTTTGATAGGTACATAATGCTTGTTTGTAATGATTGAAGGTTTCTACTGTTTCCAAATTTCCAATATAAGGGCTTAAAAACACATAGTGGTCTTTTCCCCAGGCAAAGCTTCCTTTTTGATGAGCACCTAGAGCCAGTATTCCGGTTACATCGGTTTTACTGCTTAGTGGTGTAGGAACATAACCTCGACTTCGGCGTATAAAGTAAGGTTTTCCCTGAAAGTTTCGCAACAAGGAATCATCACAGCGATTTTCAATAGTGCGATCATGAAGTAAGAAGGAGTCTGCGATGTGTTTTAAGTCTTCCAAAGCCTCGTTGTTATCGATCAAAACCGGTGTATTGCTTAGATTGGCACTGGTCATGACTAATGCATCCATTTTTTCCATCAGTAAAATATGCAAAGGACTGTACGGAAGCAAAATGCCCAGATCCTTATTTTCGGATAATTCTTTATAAGCTTCTTTCTTCTTTTTTGCACATAGTACAATCGGTCTTTGGCAAGATGTCAAAAGCTGTTCTTCATCGACTGAAACCCTGACAAATTCCTTGGCGGTATTGATATCTTTGACCATGATGGCAAATGGCTTTGTTTCTCGATGCTTGCGTTGTCGTAAGCGAAGAACGGCTTTTGGATTACGGGCATCACAGGCTAAATGAATACCGCCGATGCCTTTGATGGCTACGATCTTTCCTTCTTTTAAATCCTGAATGGCATTTTCTAAAGGATCACCTTTTTTCTGTTCTCCTTGATAAAAAAGGGTAGGGCCGCAATTGGCACAGGCATTAGGTTGTGCGTGATAGCGGCGATCTTGTATGTCTTCGTATTCCTGCTGACACAAAGAGCACATCGTAAAATCTTTCATTGTTGTATTCTTTCGATCATACGGAATGTCTTTAACGATCGTATAGCGAGGGCCGCAGTTAGTACAGTTGATGAAGGGATAGCCAAATCGCCGATTTTTAGGATTTAACATTTCGTTGATACAGTCCTGACAAGGTGCCATATCCGGAGAAATCAGCGTTTGATGGATACCGCTTTTACTTTCCTGAATCGTAAAGCTGTTCCAGGTTTCTAAAGGTTGTTTTGTTGTGTCAATCGATTCGATCTTCGAATGACAAGGCGCTTTTTGTGGCAGCTCTTTTAAGAAAGCTTGTACATCTTCTTTATGTCCTTGGATATGAAGGATAACGCCTTTGCTGTCATTATAGGCTGTACCACTTATGTGGTGTGCTTTGGCAAGTCGATGAAGGAACGGGCGAAAACCGACACCTTGTACGATTCCTTGTATCCGAATTTTAAGATGGATCATGAAGCAGTGTTTCGATCCTTTCTTTTACATGGTTGACTAATTCTTCAATGCCCTGTTGGGTAGTTGTGCTTACCGTAAAGAACGGTGCTTTTGGGTTAATGGCTTTATAGTCATTTTGCACACGATTTAAATCAAAGGAAAAGTAGGGTAATACATCGATCTTATTGATGACCAGACAATCGGTATCGGTAAACATCAACGGATATTTGACAACTTTATCATCGCCTTCTGGAACGCTTAAGATCGTAATGCGCATATTTTCTCCAATATCAAATTCAGCCGGACAGACCAGATTGCCGATATTTTCTACAAAAAGAACATCGATTTGGTCTAAATCAAACTCCGGAAGAATTTTTTGAACGCTCATCGCTTCAATATGACAGGCGCCATCTGTGTTCAATTCCACGCAGGGAATATTTAGATCATGTATGGTTTTGGCATCGATATCTGTTGTGATATCTCCCTCAATCACACCAATTGAATAGTCTTTTTTTAGATGTTGGATCAATATTTTTAACACACTAGTTTTACCGGCACCCGGTGATCCCATGATATTGATCAAGATTGTGTGATGTTGATGTAATGTTTCTTTGACTTGATCGGCTACATCTTCATTCCAATCCATGATTTGATGATATACTTTGATTTCCATAGCTATTCCACCTTTATGCTTTCTATCATACATTCCTTGCCGGATAATCGCTTGAGATCCATGCTGTGGCAATAAGGGCATTCAATATGCCTGCGATCGATCTCGGATTCTTTATGACATTGATTACAATATACTTTTAGTCCGATTTCTTTTACTTTGATCTGCACATTTTCGGCAATTGTATCTTTAGAAATGACATCCATATACATTTGAATGCACTCTGGAACAAAGCCGCAAAACGGACCTAGAATCAATGAAATTTCGGTGACTTTTTTGCCTGATGTTCTTTGGCGATTTGTAGGACATCCTGCAGGATATGTTGGGTGATTTCCATTTCATGCATATCCGTATTATACCCCCTAAAAAATAAAAATAGAATGGAAACCCTTTTCATTTAGGCATATAATGTGAATTATGAGATAGATCAGAGGGGGAATGTCGTTTGTATTTGATACCTGCTTTGACACTGATACCTTTCATAGGTGCCATTCTTATTTTTTTAGATTCAAATAGTAAAAGACGAGGGTATGTCATTTATGGAACCGTAGCTTTGATGATGTTGTGCTGTTTTTTACTGGTGGGGCAATGGATTTTGCAGGGTGCAAAACCATGGCATTTGTATCCTCAGACTGGCTTCATTGATTTATTGATGCAGGTCATAGAAGTATTTTTGATGATCTTTATTGTATATAAAAGCTTTAAGCACAAAAAGCGATGGATTTCTCTTTTAGCCATCAGTCAGACAGTCCTTACCTTATGGGTGGAACATTCTATTCCTCTTGTGGAATCGACACATACGACTGTGGATTCTTTGGCACTGTTGATGTGCATACTTTGCAGTGTGGTTGGTGGACTGATTGGAGTGTATTCGGTTGGCTACATGAAAAGTTATCATGAAAATCATCGTGGAATCATCGATCGAAGCAATACCTTTCTTGCCTTGCTGTTTGTATTTATGGCCGCCATGTTTGGACTGGTTCTTTCTTCCAATCTGATCTGGATGTATTTTTTCTGGGAAGTTACCAGTGTGATTTCTTTCTTGTTGATAGGATACACACAGACGGATGAAGCGATTGATAATAGTTTTAAGGCATTATGGATGAATTTGCTTGGCGGAATCGGCTTTGCGGTGGCCATCTGGCTTTGTGCTATGC
This sequence comes from Faecalicoccus pleomorphus DSM 20574, assembly GCF_000420345.1. Lineage (GTDB taxonomy): Bacteria > Bacillota_I > Bacilli_A > Erysipelotrichales > Erysipelotrichaceae > Faecalicoccus > Faecalicoccus pleomorphus. The sequence continues at coordinate 24,008 of NZ_ATUT01000014.1, forward strand.
AGAATCACAGTGTACAGATGCAGGATATCGTTTCCGGTGGGAACACGATGATCATCGGCATGCTCTGTCTTGCCGGATTGACAAAAAGTGCACAGTTGCCATTTTCTACATGGTTGTTTGGGGCCATGGTGGCACCGACACCTTCCAGTGCGCTTTTGCACAGTGCAACGATGGTCAAAGCCGGTGTCTATTTATTGATTCGCCTTGCACCGGCCTTATATGGAAATCTTTGCGGAATGGTGGTTGCCTTTATCGGAGGCTTTACCTTTATTACGACCAGTATGATGGCCATCGCACAAAACGATGCCAAGAAAGTATTGGCTTTTTCAACGATTTCCAATTTAGGATTGATTGTTGCCTGTGCCGGTATCGGAGTAGAACAAACGGTGTGGGCTGCCATCTTTTTGATGATCTTTCATTCCGTTAGTAAATCCATGTTGTTTGAAAGCGTGGGGGCTACAGAAAACAGCATCGGTTCCCGCGATATTGAACATATGCATGGCTTGATCTTACGTTTGCCAAAGCTTGCCTATATCATGGGAATCGGTATTGCCGGTATGTATCTGGCACCGTTTGGGATGTTGATTAGTAAATGGGTGGCTCTAAAGGCTTTTGTGGATTCAGGGAATGTATTATTAGTGATCTTTATTGCCTTTGGTAGTGCTTCTACGATGTTTTACTGGACAAAATGGTTAGGAAAATTGATCGCGATGCACAAACCAAATACACCGGATCATGATGCGACACGAAAAGATGAATACTTTTCCATGGGCGTATTGGGTGTGATCATGATTTTACTGTGTCTATTATTCCCGTTACTGGCCGGCTTTGTGGTCAATCCAATCGTTTTATCTTTGTTTGGAGCTACACAGGATGTCTTATCGATGAGTGAATTGACCACTATGGTCATCATGGTGTGCAGCGTTTTGTTGGTGCCTTCGATGATGTTTTTGATTACACGTATGGCACCGCGTGATTATGTGCCTACTTACATGAACGGTGTGAATGTGGGTGATAACTCTCATTTTATCGACAGCATGGGAGAATCGAAAAAACTCTATCTTTCTAACTGGTATCTGCGCTTTGAGTTTGGTAGAAGACGATTGCTTCGGCCATCACAGATCGTTGCCGCCAGTGTTTTGATTGTGACTTTTGCGATTCTTTTGGGAGGTGCAATCGGATGAATCGATATATATCTTTGATCTTATATCTGCTTTTGGCTCCTTTTATCGGTGCTTTTTTGGATGGCATCGATCGTAAGATCACAGCTCGTATGCAGGGGCGCAAGGGACCATCGATCTGGCAGCCGTTTTATGATTTATATAAGTTATTCTCTAAACAGATGATTGCGGTCAACAGTGTGCAGCTGTTGTTGAATTGCAGCTATTTGATCTTTTTGGCGATTGCTGGCGGTATGGTATTTTTCGGAACCGATATTTTGATGTCGTTGTTCATCTTATCGACAGCTGATATGTTTTTGATCCTTGCGGCAAGCAGTGATTCATCGCCATTCTCCAATATTGGGGCCAGTCGTGAAATGATGCAGATGATGTCGTATGAGCCGATGACTCTTTTGATTGCGGTCGGCTTTTATCTGGCAACCGGATCGTTTCGTGTGGATGAGATCATTGCCCAAAACAGCGCTGCTTTTTGGATGATGCCCGGATTGTTTGTTGGCTATATTTTGATCATGGCCATCAAATTAAGAAAATCACCCTTTGATCTTTCAACTTCGCATCATGCCCATCAGGAAGTTGTCAAAGGGATCACGACCGAAATGTCAGGGCCGACGCTTGCGATTATGGAAATCGGCGAGTATTACGAAAAGATGTTATTGTTGGCGGTGGTTGCTTTGTTCTTTATTCATGGTGAGCCATGGAGCTGGATCATCGGTATTCTGGCCTGCCTTGCGGTGTACTTCATCGAAATTTTGATCGATAATATCAGTGCTCGTGTAAACTGGCGAAAGCTTTTGGATATATGCTGGTTGATTACTTTGTTGTGTGGCGGAATCAATGTTTTGATTCTGATGTTGATATAAAGGTGGTGTCGTCATGGATCGTTTAAAAAAATCGCCATGGATGTTACATTATGATGCCAGCAGCTGTAATGGCTGCGACATTGAAGTATTAGCTTGTACGATGCCACGTTTTGACTTAGAGCGTTTTGGCATTATTAATACCGGAAATCCGTTTCATGCCGATATTTTATTGATCACTGGGGGTGTTAACCATCAAAGTGCGCAGGTGGTAAAACAAATTTATTCCCAGATGCCTAACCCAAAAGTGGTGGTGGCTGTGGGAATTTGTGCCTGCAGCGGTGGTATCTTCAAAGATTGTTACAACATATATGGCGGCGTGGATACCGTGATTCCGGTCGATGTGTATGTGCCTGGCTGTGCCGCAAGACCACAGTCCATCATCGATGGTGTCTTACAAGCAGTAGAATTATTGGAGAAGAAAAAGGAGGAAGCGCATCATGAGTGATCGAATCCTGAAAATTGAAAAAGGCGATCTGCTGCAGATGGCAGTGCAAAAGAAAATGGATGGATGGAGACTGGCGCAGATTTGTGCTGTTACGATCGATCAAGCGTATGAAATGAGTTATACCTTTGTCAAAGATAAAGATATGGAAACCCTGCGAATCCATCTACAGCCTAAAGAGCCGATTATTTCTTTAACGCAGATTTACCCTTGTGCTTTCTTACAGGAAAATGAGGCGGCCGAGCTTTTTGGAGTTTTGATTGAAAACATTACGATGGATTATAAACATAAGCTATATCGTATTGATGTGAAGGCGCCTTTTGGGCCAAAGGAGGATGCATCATGGCAAAACGAAGCATAATTCCTTTTGGTCCACAGCATCCGGTTCTGCCGGAGCCAATCCACTTAGATCTCGTATTAGAAGATGAAGTGGTTGTAGAAGCCATTCCCAATATCGGATTTGTGCATCGAGGCTTGGAAAAGCTGGTAGAAACCAGAGATTTCAAACAATATGTCTATGTGGCAGAAAGAGTCTGTGGTATCTGCAGCTTTGGTCATGGATTGGGGTATTGTGAAAGTGTAGAGCATGTCATGCATATTGATGTTCCTAAAAGAGCACGATATCTTCGCACACTTTGGATGGAATTAAGTCGCATTCACTCTCACTTGTTGTGGCTGGGGCTACTAGCCGATGCGTTGGGGTTTGAAGCTTTGTTTATGCAAAGCTGGCGATTGAGAGAAAAGGTTCTTGATATTTTTGATAACACGACAGGTGGAAGGATCATTTTCTCCGTTAATCAGATCGGAGGCGTTTTAAAAGATATCGATGCTTCCATGTTAAAGGAAATCGATACGATCTTATATGATATGGAAACGGATTTAAAACCGATCATGGATACTTTTTTAGAAGATATGCTGGTGAATTCCAGGTTACGAGGATTGGGTGTTTTATCCAAAGAACAAGCCTATTTAGCCGGTGCTGTCGGTCCTATGGCAAGAGCCAGTGGAATAGATTATGATTCCAGAGAAACCGGATATGCGGCCTATGCCGATTTAAACTTTGGTCCGATTACAGCTACAGAAGGCGATTGTTACGCAAGGTGTAAAGTAAGACTGGCGGAAATTTTACAGTCCTTTGAGATCCTGCATGAACTGATTTCAAAAATACCAGGTGGAGATATCAATGTACCGGTTAAAGGAAATCCAAATGGAGAATGTTTTATTCGTATTGAACAACCACGAGGGGAAGCCATTTATTATACAAAAGGAAATGGTACAAAATATCTGGATCGCTTTCGATTGCGAACACCGACAACCTCCAATATACCACCTATGTTAGATTTGTTGAAAGGGTGTCAGCTTGGGGATGTGCCGCTTTTGATTTTGACGATCGATCCTTGTATCAGCTGTACAGAGAGGTAGAGTATGCGATCTAAAAAACTGTTTGTATTTACTCGTCAAGTTTTAAAGAATTTAACTTCTTCTCCGGTGACTGAAGCCTATCCATTTCAGGAAGCTTCTTACAGTGATCGTATGCGAGGCCATATTTCCATTGATATCGATCAATGTATTTCTTGTACCTTATGTGCACAAAACTGTCCACCTCGTGCCATACAGGTCGATCGAAAATCCGACACCTGGAGTATCGATCGATTCTTATGTGTGCAGTGCGGCAACTGTGTTCAGGTTTGTCCGAAACATTGTTTAAAAATGGAGAAAGGGTATACAGCACCCAATACAAAAAAGACAATGGAAACCTATACACGTCCACCACAGAAAAAGAAGATCCCCCAAGCTGGTGAATCGTGTGTATTCTGCGGTCTATGTGCTAATAAGTGTCCCAGACAGGCAATTCATGTAGATCGAGAAACAAAAGAATGGCTTCTTAAAAAAGAGGATTGTGTGCATTGTGAACTTTGTGCTAAAGTGTGTCCAAAACATTGTATAGAAATGAAAGAAGAGTAATGAATGCATTGAATTTATTACTCTTTTTGATAATGATGGGGCGGGTGTATAATCGTATCCGGTGATATGTATGATTCTTAATTCGTGGAAACAAGGACTTCAAGACGGTATTCCGATAGCGTTAGGCTATGTTTCCGTTTCTTTTGCGTTTGGTATGATGGCAAGTAATCAAGGCATACCGGTTTGGGCAAGCGTATTGATTTCTTTTTCTAATTTAACCAGTGCCGGACAGTTTGCCGGACTGGGGATCATTGCGGCCAACGGTTCTATGATGGAGATGGCCTTATCGCAGTTTGTCATCAATCTTCGTTATTTTTTGATGTCTTTATCTTTGACACAGAAGCTGGATGAAAAAACCAAAACTTTACAGCGAGCTGTAATAGCACATGGCATTACCGATGAGATCTTCGCACTTTCTTCCAGTAAACCCAAGAAAGTAGGATTTCTATATATGATTTCATTGATGTTTCTGCCAATTTTAGGCTGGACAGGCGGCACATTCTTAGGAGCCGCAGCCAGTACCTTATTACCGGTTATATTACGCGATTCTCTGGGAGTCATGATCTATGGCATGTTTTTGGCGATTATTATTCCCCCGTGCAGAACTTCTAAAAATATCGGAATTGTTGTATTGATGGCAGCAGTGACAAGTTGTTTGTTTCAAGTGTTGTCCGCTTATATATCCATAGGAAGTGGATTTGTGATCATTCTTTGTACGTTGTTTGCGGCTGGGGTTGGTGCCTTTTTATTTCCAATAGATGGAGAGGAACAGAGATGAATCGGTTATTGATATATATTGTGGTGATGGCTGGTGTCACCTATTTGATTCGATGCTTACCATTGATTTTCTTTCGTAAAAAGATTCAAAATCGCTATATTCAATCTTTTTTATATTATGTACCTTACGCGGTATTAGGCTCTATGACTTTTCCTGCCATTTTTACATCAGGAGGCGATCTTCTTCCTTCCTGCATAGGGTGTATAGTTGCATTATTCTTAGCGTACCAAAAACGAAGTTTACTGGTCGTTGCCTTAGCGGCATCTGCTGCCGTTTGTATCAGCACTATCTTTATTGGGTAGGCTCAGATTACATCCAGGCACACCAAAAAGATATTGAAAAAACATAGACTTTATGCCATAATATTAAAGCACAAATGCAGAAGTGGTGGAACGGCAGACACGCTGTCTTCAGGCGGCAGTGCGAGCAATCGCGTGAGAGTTCAAATCTCTTCTTCTGCACCATAGTCTCTAAAGCCCTTTATCTAAAGGACTTTTTTTGATTTTATATGGTTTAATGTCAGTTTTACTGCCAGGTAGAACAGTTTATCTATGAACTATAGAAAAATTATTCATGAACCATAAAGGGGCATTGATTTTACAAAAACCAGGTTACTGCAGAGTGTATCATTGTGCTTCTGGATCATATTCGTATTTACAGCGACAGCAAATAAAATGGATTTTTTATTTATGATGAGGAAGATACGGCAGACAAAACGAAAGTGGTTTGAAAAGAGGATCACTGAATTTAGATACTGATCCTCTTTTCTTTAGTGATATCCTTTTTACAAAGTTGAGGCATTATCTATTCCTTATTTATGGCTATGCTGTTCTATATAATGTGATATTAATTATGTTGGGTCACTATTTTGCAGGTCAAGCCAAAAATAAAGGTAATCAATTTAATAATATTTAATCTTGTGAAAAAAGATTGGAAAAGATAAATTGATAAATTTTCTAACGACTTTTCATAAATAATACAAATCTGAAGATTTGTATAAGAAATTAAGGTTTCGTCTTCTTATTACTTTTTTCCGATTTTTTATTTGGAGATATTTTCAATTTGAGAGAATAAAGATTGATAAAGAATCTCTATGTCTCCGCTTTCAAAATGGATATCTTTGAATTGGTAGAACATGTGTAAACTATTGGCAATAACTGGAAAGACTTCCATGTCTTCATCTCCTTCTAAGCTGAAATGTTCTTTTTTATTTAGGATCTTGTTCAATAGACAGTTTCCTTGAAATAAGAAATCAATGATCATGGAGTTTGTGATAGAAATCTTCAATTGTTTACAGAGATATTCCAAACTTAAATAGAAAAGGTTATTTGTTAACCTGGTATTTAAGGAAGGAAATATTATCTGCATTGATTTTAAATAAGTGTTACTTTCGCGAGTGTCTTGTAAACACAAAGAATTACTTTGCACAAAATCTTGACTTATATGTGTGTTTTTTGTGATCAGTTTAGAAAAAGTGATCGAGTTCATTTTAGTGCTATCTAACTGGGTGATTAAATCTAAGAATACTGATAGAGATCCAAAAGTGAATAAAAACACAGGAACTTTTGTATAAGTAAAGATGTTACTTCCAAGTTTTGATATTAGTTGTTGGTTAGCGATCATGTAGATTCCTTTGCCACGATTTAAATGTGTAACAACATTGTAGATTCGTGATTTGACGGCCTCGATATTTTTATTGGTGTCAAAATCCGAAAAATCCACTGAATAAAAAATTCTTTTCCTTGCGAGAATATTAAACTGATGCGCATAATTTTCCGAAAGATGACTGGAATGTGTAATGATCAATATTGGGGTTGGTGATTCGTTTGTGATCACAAAACATTCATTGATCAATTGTGCAAAGATGTATTTTTCGCTTTCCATGAGATGGAACACTTCCGGGGAGGAATTTGATATGATTCGTAATATAGAATCAATCATATTTTGTACATTGGGTTTGATTTCCTTAGGGTAGGGGATTTTAAATTTTTGTATTGAAACACGGTTGTTGATGAATTCGCTAATGGTATTGATGATAAAATCCACTAAGAAAATATCGGTGTATAATGTTGTATTTTTTATAATATTTTCGATTTTATCTGCTAAATCGCTCTTTTCATTCGTTAATGAGGTAGGATCCTTAAAGTTTGTTGGTGCATTCAATATGGCATACTGTAAATTATTTTCAAATTCAGAGGATAGATTAATATTGATTTGCTCATTTTCATAATTTAAAAGTTCGTTTAACTGTGTAGAAGGAGCGATATGAATCGTGTCTGCCAACTTTGATAAATATAAAGATAATTTTGGGTCTTCTTTGGTGTATTTGATATTGTTGGGCATATAGGAATCATCTAAAACTAAAGGAATTCTAGGATTTTTTGATGTATGAAAGAAACACAGAGCGATAATTCCGTAAATGGTTTTGTTTAGTTTTTCTACATTTTCATTTTGCCCATATTGTATGAGTTTGTTGATAAACAAAGGGGTCAATTGGATCTCCTTTTTAAAAGAAGAGGCATTGGATATCAGAAAGTTGAGTATTAGCTCCAGAATTTCTATGGTGGGGCGTTCATTTAGGGGCTGTATAGTGAAGTTCTGGGAATAATAATAGTCGGATAAATCAAACAATCTATTCATATTATTATGAAAAATAATGGAAATCGCATTAAGCTCTGTACCTTTGTTCGAGTATAGATCAATCATTTCTGTCAAAAAAGAAGAGAGTTTGATTTTCTCATAATGATCAAAGATTTCTATAAGGATCCATTTATGAACAATAGGGTCGATTGCATTTAATATATAATCTGGATTTCGTACAATCAGTGAGTAATTTGCATAAAAAATAGATACCTTCTTTTCTAAGTGTTGGTGATTTTTTGCGTATTGAAATAAGTTTTTGGCCAAATATTTTTTCCCTATTCCTGAAGGGCCGGAAAAAGAAAACAGATAGAGATTATTATTTCTCCTTGATATCATAGGCAAAATGGAAGAGATGGTTTTATATAAAGAACCATTTTTTTTAGATCCAACTACTTGCGAAAGTTCATCTTTTTTTTCTTCTTTTTCAGAATAGAGATAATTCTGCAGTGAATCATCCTGATTTAAGATGGAAGGAATCTCTACAAAAGGATAAAGATTTTCAATGATTTTCCGAGAAATATACAAAGTAGGACGACCACTGGTCTTGATTAGTTTTCCTTCCTGGAAAAGCTGGTTCAAAATACGGGAAATATTGGAGCGGTCAATATGCAAATTCAAAGACAAAATATGTGCATTGCAGCTAGAAAAATCTAGATTGTTCTCTACGATAGCTTTTGATGTGTACTCTTGAATGGTTTGAAAGATTAATTCTTTACGGGATGTAGGCATGTTTATTCTCCTTTCCAAATGGCAAGTTTACATTTTAGTAAAGATTTTAGTTTGTTTTTCACTGTTTATTTTACACGAAAACATAATACTGTGAATACATAAATATTAATTTCGTATTTAATCCGTGTAATGTGCGCGTAATATATCCATAAAATGCTTTATTTTTGGCAGTTTAAGGATATTTATTTTGTGTAACACACTATTTTTATAGTGTGTTTTGACTTCCTTTTTTAGTGTATGTATAAAAGAAATAGGCAAAGAAAGGAGAGACTTTAATTCATGGAAAAAGTTGCGATTGTGAATGTGAAAAGTTTTGGAAGAGAGTTTCCAGAATTTTTAGATGAGCTAAAAGAAAAAGTTGGTTATGTGGAAAAGTTTATATTTAGCCAGGATGCTTCTCAACAAGAGTTGATCGATAAATTGAAAGATTTTCACTATATCATTTTAGGAAATGATCCAACCTTCAAAGCGGAATTCTTTGAAAGTTGTCCAAATTTGAAATTGATTGCCCGTCATGGACTAGGTTTCAATAACGTGGATCTGGAAGCGGCCAAAAAACATAATGTATATGTAACAAAAGAAGAAAATATCATCGAACAAGATGCTGTGGCTGAACATGCCGTTTCTTTATTAAATGTAGTGGCTAAAAACATTAACATTGCCAACCAGATGGTGCATCAAGGTGAATGGGGGGTTCGCCGTGAACGTTTAATGGGGTATCAGATAAGAGGAAAAGTAACCGGTGTTATTGGATATGGAAATATCGGAAGACGATTTGGGGAAATCATGAAATATGGTTATAAAAATCGAATTTTAGCTTATGATCCATATTTACCGTCAGAAAAAGCCGAAGAGTATGGTATCGAGTTGGTTACCTTAGAAGAGTTGATGGCCAAATCTGATTTCATTTCGATGCATTGTAACTTAACAGATGAAAATAAGAAGATGATTAACAAAGATACTCTAAAGAAAGTTAAGAAAGGGGCCATCTTGATCAATTGTGCTCGTGGCGCTTTGGTCGACGATGAAGCAGTTTTAGAAGCAGTCGAAAGTAGAGATTTGTTTGGATACGGAGCCGATGTGTGTTCTCAGGAACCAATTCATCCAGATAATCCGTTATTAAATCATGACCATATTGTATTAACACCGCATGTTTCTGTTTATAACTTAACTTGTACAGAAAACATGAATCGAAAAGTTATGGAAGATATTTATCTAATTATGGAAGGTAAAAAACCCAATGTCATTGTAAATGGACTATAGAGAAGGAGGAGAAGAAATGACAAGACAGGAAACGATTCAAACAATTGAAAAAGAAAAGATCGTAGTGATCACTCGAAACATTTATGATGAAGACTTATTGAAGCTGGCGCAAGCTTTGTATGAAGGTGGAATTCGTTGTTTTGAAATCACATATGATCCAGCTGATCCAAACACAATGACAAAAATATCAGAAAATATGAAAATGCTCGAAGATCATTTTCATGGAGGATTAACTCTTGGTGTGGGAACGGTACTTAATCCAGAACAAGTAATCAATGCCAAAAATGCAGGGGCAAAGTTTATTGTTTCGCCAAATTTCAAAAAAGAAGTGGTAGAGGAAACTTTGAAACAAGGATTGGTTTCTATGCCAGGTGCTATGACGCCTACAGAAGTCTTAGCTGCCGATGAAGCAGGAGCCGATTTTATTAAGCTGTTCCCAGCAGGAACGTTAGGAATCAAATATTGTAAAGATATTTATGCTCCGATTCATCATGTGAAATATATTGCTACGGTATCGGTTACAGAAGAAACATTTGAAGAATATTTAAAAATTGGATTTGCCGGGGCTGGAATCAGTTCACGTTTAATTGATAAGAAATTGCGTGAAGAAGGCAATTATCAGGAATTAACGAACAGAGCTAAGAGATTTGTAGAAATTGCAAAAAAATATTAGGAGGAAAACATGGACAATTTAAAACTAACTCGTATCGATTTTCGTTTGATACATGGACAGGTAATGACGCGTTGGGTAAAGAAATATGATATTGAATCTATCGTGGTTATTGATGACAGATCCGCTAAGAGCGCTATTTTGAAAAAAATCTTGTTGAATGCCGCTCCAGCAGGGGTCAAGGTCGAAGTGGAAAGTATTGAGAACGCTGCAAAAAGGTGGCAGGCAGGAGAAATGCCAAAGAACAATTTGTTGATTTTATTTAAAGATCCTGCATCCGCTGCTAAAGCCTATCAGGCAGGCGTAAAATATCCTTCTCTACAGGTCGGTGGTGTTGAAGGTGCCGGTGACAAGAAAAACATTTGTCGAAATATTGTTATGTCACAGGAAGATATCAACGCTTTGAAACCTGTATATGAAGCTGGGGTAAACATTTTCTGTCAGCCAATTCCAGAAGATGCGGAATATCCATTTAAATCAGCTTTAGAGAAATTTGACTAGCAGCGTTTCTAAAAGAAAAGGAAGGAGGAATCAAATCAAGAAACTCTTAAAATTTAATGCTTAAGTAATTCAAATAGTAAAGGAGAGAAAAATAATATGGTACAAGCATTATTAATGGCTTTACTGGCGTTATTCAACGGAACACAGGGACCAACATTCTGGTATTTCTTCCGTGAACCAGTTATGGCCGGTTTTTGGGTAGGATTGATCTATGGTGACCCTGTAATGGGTACTATGATCGGTGCGACAATCAACGTTTCCTATTTAGGTTGGATCAGTGCTGGTGGAGCCAATGCATCTGACTTATATTGGGCAGGTTTGTTAGGAACATTTGTTGCCATCCAGGGTGGCATGGATATTCAGCAAGCTGTTGCGTTTGCCGTTCCAGTTGGTTTGTTAGGTAACTACATGCATGTTGCTTACATGACAATTGCTTCTATCTGGCCAGTACGTATGGATAAATTGGCTGAAAAAGGAAATTGGAAGGGCATTCGTAGATTACAGTTGTTAGGTGGACCTTCCGTCGTTGTATTAGTACGTTGTATTCCAGTATTCGTGATTGCTTACTTTGGTAGTGAATATATTCAAATCTTAATTGATAGTTTACCAACATGGGCTATGAATGGTTTGAGCGCAACCGGAAAACTTCTTCCAGCTCTAGGTATGTCAATGCTGATGAAGTTTATGTGGAAAAAGGAATTGGCAATTTTCTTCGTGCTAGGTTTTACAGTTGCAGCTTACTCTGGAATGACAGACTTGTTGCTGTATGCCATCTTAGGTACAGTACTTGCGGTTGTCCTTCTTAAACTTGGATTCCAGGCAAAACCTAAGGAGGTTGAATAATTATGGAACAAATTCGTTTAACTAAAAAAGATGTCAATAAAGCCGTTGGCTGGTGGTGGTTCACATCCCACATGACATATAACTATCAACGTCTTCAGGCTGGACCTTTGGCCGGGATGATGGGGCCAATCTTAAATAAACTTTATAAGGGTGATAAAGAAAAGGTTTCTGAAGGTCTAGTAAGACATATGCAATACTTCAACACAGAACCACGTTGGGGAGCTATCCTTCCTGGTATGGTTGTAGCGTTGGAAGAAGGTATGGCAAACGATGCTAGTGGTGAAATTGATGGTTCAATGATTACCGAAATCAAAACTGCTTTAATGGGTCCATTGGCTGGTATCGGTGACACGATTTGGGCTGGCCTGATCAAACCGGTAATCCTTTCCATTATATTGTCCTGGGCACAAGAAGGTAATGTTTGGGCAGCATGGTTGTATGGTATAGGAGTTACTGCTTTAGACTTTGCGGTTACATACATTATGTTTACTCAAGGTTATAAATTAGGTATGGATTCTATTGACAAGTTCCTTGAAGGTGGATTCATTGCGAAAGTTACTACATTCTTAGGTATTGTTGGTTTGTTCTGTCTTGGAGCCATGATTGTTAAATACGTTACGATTTCAGCAGTTTTGACACTCGAAATGACAACGACAACTTTGGATTTTGGAGCTATTCTAAACCAGATTTTCCCATGTTCCGTTCCTCTAGCTTTAACGTTCTTAGCTTATTGGCTGCAAGTTAAAGGCAGAAGCGTTACCACTGTATTACTGATTTTGTTCGTGATTGGTTTTGCTGGTGGTGCTATCGGATTCTTAGGATAGGACATAGAAATCAGGAAAGGGGATAGCTCCTTTCCTGTTCATAGAGTATTTGGAGGATTTATGATTCGAATTTTAATTGTGACACATGGAGAATTGGCAAGTGCCTTAAAAACAAGTTCCAAGATGTTCTTTGGCGAAATGTCTGACAGTTTGGAAACGATTGGATTGTTTCCTACTGATAGTCCAGATAGCTTGCAGGTAAAAATCAAAGAAAAGATCAATGAGATCGATGACGGCTCTGGTGTATTGATTTTTGTGGATATTTTCGCAGGTTCTCCATTCAATAATGTGGCGATTGTTTTAGATGAGTTAAAAGAAGACCACAAGTTACAGTGTTTTACAGGTGTCAATATGCCATTACTTATGGAAGCTTTGGCAAGTTGCCAAACGATGGATATTGAAAGCCTTACAGACCATTTAGAAAAAGTTTCTAAAGATACGATCGTTAATTTAAGAAAAGCATTGGACATTTAATAGAAAGTTGGTGACATCATGCTCTTTGGTATTCAGACAGAAGTATTTGAAGATACAAAATCACGAAAATTATTACATGTAAAGAAAAAAGATCTTTATTATCAGATCACAAAAAGCGATGAGGCAAAAGTATTCTTGTTCTCAAAAGGCTTGATTAATGCGGTTTCCCTGGCTCTTATATTCGGTTTAATCTTACGTTGGCCAATTTGGGCTTATGTGGTTACGGCATTACTGATTTACGGATTTATTTTATATATGTTTAACGATAAAGTTTTACCAAAGATGCCTGTTGTCAACGCGAAAACAGTTGTCCGAAAAGAAGTGCCAAAAAAAGATAGAGGTTTTTCAATAGCTGGTATTGCTTACCTTGTCATCGCGTTTGGTCTTCTTTATTGCTTCTTTACTAATCAAGTTGAAAAGGGAATGATGACATATATCGTAATTGGGGCCATAGCTATTTCATTGGTTATGGGGGTTATGAACTTGTTTACTTACGGAAAAAAAACCGAATAACATAGGAGAAATGTATGGAAATATCAAAAGCATTGGTCGTTGAAAGCGTGAACCATTTGAAGTTTGTTGATTTGCCAAAACCGAAAATCGGTGATTTTGAAGTGTTATTCAAAACACAATATTGTTCATTGTGTACCGTAGATCGAAGAACCTATAAAGGGACACGTAAGAAAAAACTTCCTTTCCTAGGTGGGCATGAATGCAGCGGTATCATTGAAGAAGTGGGAGATGGAGTGGTAGGTGTAAAGGCTGGAGACAAAGCCATCTTTACTTCCGGTTATTGCATGCAGTGTGAGCTCGATCGAACAAATCGCGGTACCCAGTGTAATAAAAAAAGCGAAATGCCTCCTCGTGCTGTTTTTGATGGAACGATATTAGGTGGTGGATTAAGTGAGTACTTGGCTATACCTGCGTGGCAAGTGATCAAAGTTCCGGATGATGTGGACCTAAAATATGCCTGTTTGACGGAACCCTTGGCTTGTTGCATACACAGTATCCGTAAATCAAGAATAAAAATTGGGGAAACTGTTTTGATCATAGGTCTTGGGGTCATGGGATATTTTCAGTTAAAACTAGCTCTTATGCAGGGAGCACGGGTTATTGTCAGCGAACCCGATCCAAAACGTCAAAAGAAAGCTTTAGAGAGTGGAGCTTGGGCAGTGTTGGATCCCACACAAGAAGACTTAGCTCAAAGAATTCATCAATTAACCAACGGATTAGGGGCTGACGTGGTCATTAATACGATTCCTGCTTCTTCGATTTGGATGTCTTGTTTTGATATGTTGGCTCCTTATGGACGATTGATTGCGTATAGTTCTCAAGATGAGAAAAAAGGAATTCCAGTTGATTTTGGACAAATTCATGGAAAAGAATTTGAAATCATTGGGACACTGAATCCTAACTTAGATGATAACGATGCTGCTGTAAAATTGATTAGTTATGGAATGATCGATATGGAACAGGTGATTGATGAAATTTATCCATTTGATCAGGGAAAACAAGCTTTTGATAAAGCTTGTGAACCAGGAATGTATAGAGTGCTAATTTCATATTAGGAGATTGTTTATGTTAGTGACTTTAAATGAACTTTTACAAGATGCGAAAAAAGAAAACTATGCCATTCCCGCAACCAATGTGGATAATGAACATAACGTAAGAGCGGCTATACAGGCTGCAGAAAATAAGCACTCTCCTTTGATTTTGAATGTGACACCGGTTGCCAATCCGGATCTTGTCTTGTTCGGAAGTATTTGCAGGCGATTGATTGAAAAGGCCAATGTACCGATTGTTCTCAATCTGGATCATGGAAAAACATTTGAACAATGTATGTTGGGGATCCGCGCAGGATTTACCAATGTCATGATTGACCGCTCGTGGCTTCCATATGAGGAAAATGTAAAAGAAGTAAAAGAAATGGTGAAGATGTGCCATACCCTTGGTATCACTGTAGAAGCAGAGCTTGGACATGTGGGAATTGGTGAAAACTACCAACACGATGGCAATACAGCATTTACTCGTGTCGATGAGGCCATCGAGTTTATAAAAGAAACAAAAGTAGACGCTTTGGCTGTTGCGATTGGAACAGCACACGGTGTATACCAGGGAACACCTCATATTCATTTTGATTTACTTCATGATTTATCTAATGCGCTTCCAATTCCTTTAGTGTTACATGGAGGAAGTGGAACGGGAGATGAAAACTTGAAGCGATGTGCTCGTGAGGGAATCAATAAGATCAATTTGTCAAATGATTTAAAAAGGGCGGCAATCAATAACTTGATCGCAAAAGATCTTTCGGGTAACGAAGTCTATAATCTCTATCCGTTATTAGCAGAAGGCTTCCAAAAGAAGATCGAATATTTCATTGATTTGTTTGGATGTGCGAATCGAGTATGATCAAATACATTTTTGTTGATTTGGATGGTACATTTTTGGATTCAAACAAACAAGTTTCCAAAGATTGTGTTCAATTTATTAAAGATTTGAAAAAACAGTATGATGTTCATTTTGGGATTGCATCTGGACGTGCACTAACTTCTTTGCTTCCTTTGGTACAGAAACAAGAGCTCGATGAAATCATAGATGTCATTGTTGCAAACAATGGAGCTGAAATTTTGGACTGGGAATCAAAAAAAATCATAAATCTTCCCTTTGTCCAAAAAGAAGAGATTCAAATAATCTTAAACACGTTTCAAAACTGGAAGGGTCTTACGATTTGTTTCCATAATAAAAATAAGTTATTTGCTTCAAGAACAACAGAACGAATTCTTGGCATACAACGATTTAATAATGAAGAATACTTGTCAAATCCTTTGAAAAACAACTCCTACCTGTCAACTCCTAGAGTAATGTTGATTTTAGATAAACCCGTTGATGAAGAGTATGTTAAGAAAATTCGTACCGTTAGTTTTGAGGGACTAACGAGTTGTCGTTCAGAAAATGATGTATATGAATTTATGAATAAAGAAACATCGAAGGCCAATGGTATTAAACAATATGTGACACAAAGAGATTCTTCTTTAGACGAAGTTATGGTGTTTGGCGATAGTGACAATGACATTGAAATGCTGAAAGAATGTAAGCTGGGTATCGCAATGAAAAATGCCCGGCCAATGATTCAGAATGTGAGTGATGATATCACATATAAAACCAATGATGAAGAAGGAGTAATGGATTACTTGCTCCATCATATAGACTTATTTGAAAGAGTAATAGAGGGATAAAATGGAAAATACAATTCGTGAAGCTTTTGAGAAAAAAGATATGGTTCTTTCAACTCGAATCAACAGTACTTGGCCTGTGATTACAGAAATCGTAGGGTCCTCTGGAATCTACGACTATATCGAATTTTTGGCTGAATACGCACCTTTTGATCATTATGATCTGGAAGTGCTTGCGATGGCTTGTGAATTACACAATATTGGATCTTTGATTAAGGTAGACTATGCTAATCGAATTTATGTAGCTCAAAAAGCTTTGGCTTCCGGATTCCAGGGTGTTTTATTTACCGACCATACAAAGGCGGATGAAGTAAAGGAAACAATCCGAGGAATTCGAGCTGCCACTCCTGAACTGGGTGGAAAGTTAGGCTATGTGAGCCGCAGATGGATTCGCAATGCGACATTTTCTTCGCAACAAGAATATGCCAAAGAAGTTTCTAAAACCGTGATTGGCTTTATGATCGAAAAAAAAGAGGCGGTAGAAAACATTGAAGAAATCTGCAAGGTACCAGGTGTCGATTTTGTACAGTTTGGGCCAGCTGACTATTCAATGAACTGTGGCTACGCCAAGAATTCGAAAGAAGTAAAAGAAGCAGAGAAGCATGTTATTAAAACAGCTTTAAAAAATGGGGTACAGCCTCGTGTGGAAATTACACAAGCCCAACAAGCGCAACCTTATTTAGAGATGGGGGTTACTCACTTTTCCTTAGGTACCGAAGTAAAAATCTTAAAAGAATATTGGAATAATGAAGGTTCTAAACTTTTGGATATTCTAAGGGGAAAGTGAAATGAAAAATTTTGTTTATGACATACCCACAAAAGTTTATTTTGGAAAGGATCAAATTCAGTCTTTATCTGAGTTGGTTAAAAATTTAGGAAAAAAACTGTTGATTGTCTATGGCGGTGGAAGCATCAAGAAAAACGGAATTTATGATTCTGTACTTGAACAGTTAAAAAAAACGGGTGGGGAATGGTTTGAACTTTCGGGTATAGAACCAAATCCACGTATCACAACCGTAAAAAAAGGCATCCAGCTTTGTAAAGAAAAAAAGATTGATGGAGTGCTTGCTGTTGGAGGAGGTTCGGTTATCGATTGTTCTAAGGTGATTTGTGCAGGGGCCTATTACAACGGTGATCCTTGGAATCTGGTGATGAATCCTTCTTTAATTGAAAATGCTTTGCCTCTAATTGCGATTCCAACCATGGCTGCTACGGGCAGTGAAATGGATCATATTGCCGTAATCACCAACGAAGATACAGATGAAAAGATAGGAACCCGACATCCTCTTCTTAGACCTATAGCTAGTATTTTAGATCCAACATATACATTTTCGGTATCTCCTTATCAAAGTGCAGCTGGAGTAGCCGATATCATGAGTCATATCATGGAGTCTTATTTTTCTAAGGAACCTGGATTGATTCTGGAGAATGTTGCGATTGGGCTATTGAAAACGTGTATGGATTCTGGACTTAAGGTGTTAGAAGACCCAGAGGATTACGAAGCACGTGCCAACTTAATGTGGGTGAGTTGTTGGGCTATCAATGACTTTCTTAAATTAGGAAGACCGGTAGCATGGAGTGTTCATCCAATCGAACACCAACTCAGTGCTGTTTACGATATTACACATGGTGTTGGATTGGCTATATTGACCCCACACTGGATGGAATACGTTCTTAATGAGAATACGGTAGATATTTTTGAAGGTTTCTTTAGAAAACTATGGGACTGGCAAGATAAAGAATTGGATTCATATGAACTAGTCCATAAAGGAATCGAAGAATTGAACAAATTTTATGCCAAATTGAATTTACCAATGACATTACACGAGTTGGATATTGATTCTTCTCAATTTAGTGCCATGGCAAAAAAAGCGGAAAAACAAGTTCAACAAGGATTTGTTCCTTTGAGTGAAAGTGACATAGTGAAAATTTATGAAGCAAGCTTATGATTTAAAAATCGTTATATTGGATGGGTATACAGAAAATCCTGGTGACCTTTCATGGGCGGGCCTGAATGGCTTTGGTCAGGTGGAATACTATGATCGCACCAGTGAAGATGAAATCTTATCCCGAATTCAAAAGGCCGATATTGTACTCACGAATAAAACGCCGCTGCGTAAGGAAAACTTGAGTCAGTGTCCTTCTTTAAAATACATCGGGGTGTTGGCAACTGGATATGATGTGGTGGACATCAGGTATTGTAAAGAGCACAACATCGTAGTAACCAATGTACCTGGCTATGGGACAAAAGCAGTTGCACAGTTTGCTATTGCGCTGTTATTGGAAGTTTGTAATCGAGTAGGATATCATGCTAAAGCGGTTCAAGAAGGAAAATGGAATGCACAACCTGACTGGTGTTTTTGGGATTATCCTTTGATTGAACTGGCGGATAAGACGATGGGAATCATTGGCTTAGGAAGAATTGGACAAAGTACAGCAAAAATTGCATCGGCATTAGGTATGAAGGTCCAATATTTTGATGAATATGTTAATACGGATATTTATAAAAAAACTTCATTAGAAGAGTTGTTGAAGACCAGTGATGTGATTTGTTTGCACTGCCCTTTGACAAAAGATAATTACCATATCATATCCAAAGAAAGTCTTCAGCTGATGAAGAAAAATGCCATTTTAATCAATAATTCCAGAGGAAAACTGGTAGATGAACAGGCATTGGCAAAAGCGCTGGAAAATAATGAGGTCTTTGCGGCAGCATTGGATGTGACAAATGATGAACCAATCGATAAAGATTCTCCATTATTAAAACTGGATAACTGTATCATTACACCCCATATTTCATGGGCGGCCAGAGAGTCTAGACAAAGAATAATGGATACGACAATTGAAAATTTAAAAGCTTTTTTAGAAGGTAAAACATTAAATCGAGTAGAAGAATAGGAGATAAATATTATGTCAAAACCAGAAGTAGAAGTAAGAATGAAAAAAACAGCAATCATGGCTGTTGTACGTGTAGAAACAGTAGAAAGAGGATTGGAAATCGCAAAAGGATGCATTGACGGTGGTGTAGATGTGATGGAAATCAGTTATACCAACGCTAATGCTGGTGATGTGATTCGTGCTATTAAGGAAACTTATGGTGACAAAGTATGTGTTGGTGCCGGAACGGTATTGGATGCAACTACCGCAAGATTAGCTATCATGAATAAAGCCGAATTCTTTGTTGCTCCTAACTTTGATCCGGCTGTTCAGGAAATGGCCAACTTGTATCAGATTCCTTATGGGCCTGGATGTACAACATATTCCGAATGCCTGAACGCATTAAAAGCTGGTGCCGCTTTCATCAAAATGTTCCCGATTTCAAATTACTATGGACCAGATTTGGCCAAAGTGTTCAAAGTGCCATGTCCTCAGATCCCTGTATTGGCAAGTGGTGGTATTAACTTAGACAATGTAAAGACTTGGGTGAAGAATGGAGCCGAAGTTTTAGGCGTTGGAGGTTTGTTGTCAAAGGGAGATTCTGCTCAGATCGCTGAAAACGCTAGAAAACTATGTGCTTTAGTGGAAGAAGCCAGAAAAGAGATGGGTAAATAATGAAAAAGATCTTAGTAACGCCTAGAGGCTATGCCAAATATGGCCAGGAAGCTAGAAAACGCCTGGAAGCTCTTGGATTTGAAATGGATATCAATGAGACAGGGAAACCATTACCTCGCGAAGTCTTTATTCAAAAGGCAAAAGAATCCACCGGCATCATCGTTGGTGTGGATGAACTGGATAAGGATCTGCTTGCCCAGTGCAAGGACTTGAAGGCCATTGTAAAGTTTGGGGTCGGAACTGACAATATTGATGTTGATTACTGCAAGGAACATGGAATACAGGTAGGAAGATGTTTGGGGACTAATTCCAATGCGGTTGCGGAATATACCATTGGTATGATGTTCAATTGTGCTCGTTTTATAGTCAGTGATGCGATGTGCGTGAAAAATGGTGGTTGGGATAAGCCAACTGGCATGGAATTGACCGGGAAAAAATTAGGAATTATCGGTTTTGGGAACATTGGTAAGCAAGTTGCCAGAATGGGGTATGGAATAGGTATGCAGATCTATGCTTATGATGCTTTTGATATTCCAGGAGAAGCTCTAAAACCATATAAGGCAAAGAAATCGAATCCAGAAGAAATCTACAAAGAGTGTGATTTTATTACGGTTCATGTACCTTTGACACCAGAAACCGAAAATATGATTTCGGATGAAGAATTTGACAAGATGAAAGATACGGCCATTTTGATCAATGCGGCCCGTGGAGGCATCGTAGATGAAAAGGCACTTTTGAAAGCTTTGAAAGAAAAGAAGATCTTTGCGTGTGCCAGTGATGTGTTTACCAGTGAACCTCCGGCAAAGGAAGATTGGGTGCAAGAATTATTAGGAATGGATAATTTCATTTTAACGGCGCATATTGGTTCTCGTTCAAGAGAGTCTGAGATCAATACGGTAAACCGCGCTACGGATGTAATGATTGATTTTTTAAAGTAATTGGAAGGAAGTGTATATATGAAGGCAGTTATTTTAGGCGCAGGACGAATTGGTAGAGGCTTTGTGACGCAACTATTGACATTGAATAATGTGGACATTACTTATTTTGATGCCAGCGATGCGATGGTTGAACAAATGAATCAAATAGGACATTATACGATCCATGTGTTAGGACATTCGGATCTTGATTTAGAAGTGGATCATGTGAAGGCATATCCAACTTCAGACATTGATCAGTTGGCTGCTTGTTGGAAAGAAAGTGATTTTATCTTTACGGCTTGTGGTGGAAAAAATATGCCTTCAGTAGGAAAAACCATTGGTCAGGCATTTAAAAAATTAGTTACGATCGGTGGTGTACACCTTTCTAATATTATAACTTGTGAAAACTGGATCGATCCGGCCAAAGACCTGGAAGAAGCCATCTTAAGCTGTTTGGATGAAAAAGAAGCAAAGTTATTTAAAGAAAACGTGGGTGTAGGAGAATCGGTAATCCTTTGTACGGGAACAGGGGCACCAGATCCTTCTAAAGTGATAAATCCAATTGATACGTGGGTTCAAAACTTTAAATACTTGCCAATTGATAAAGATGCTATAAAAACAGAGATTCCAAATTGGGAATATATTGAGTTTGTAGACAACTTTGGGCATTTATTGACACAGAAATTGTACACAAATAACACAAGCTGTGGTTCGGTAGCGTATCTGGGGCATTTAAAAGGTTTGACTTATATGGCCGAAGCTGCCAATGATGTGGAAATCGAACCAATCATGGATGAAATTTATAATGAAATCAACCAAGCTTTGATTCAAGGAATGGGTATCGATGCAGAGAGTCAATACGCTTTTTCTAAACGTGCCAAGGCTAAGTATACCGATAGAGATATTGTCGATAAATTGACGCGTATTGCTCGGGATCCTCTAAGAAAACTTCGTCCCGAAGATCGTTTGATTGGCCCAAGTAAAATTGCGTTGTCCATTGGTGTAAAACCAACTGCGATTGCATTGGCAACGGCAGCGGCTTTATTCTATGATGAACCTGATGATGAATCCGCTATGAAGCTTCAGCAAATGCGAAAAGAACATGGTGTGGAATACATCTTACAAAATGTTTGTCAGTTAAAACCGGAAGAAGAATTGTATCAAATGATTTTAAGCAGCATTGATGAACTAAGAGCGAAAGGATGGCTAAAAGAATAATGAAAAAGGCAGTTGTGATTGGAGCTGGTCAAACAGGGCGTGGATATTTAGTTCGTTTTCTGTTTGAAAAAAATTATGATATTACTTTGATCGATAAAAATGAGCGGTTGATAGATTATCTCCAAGAAGATAAAGCATTCTGTATTCATTTTTATTCAAAAGATAGAACACCTTTATATGTGCATGGGCTGAAAGCGTATTTAAGTTATTCTACGGAAGCCAAACAAGCAATTCATGATGCAGATATTATTTTTACTTCTGTTGGTGAACAAAATTTAGGCGATGTAGCCAAACAGATTCAGGAAGGCATTGCCGGGCGTGAAGATAAGGTAGTTATGTTGACGGCGGAAAATGGAATCAATCCAGGGAAAGTGCTGACCAATCATTTAAAAGATTTAGGAGTAAAAGAAAATTTTACCGTATCTATGACGGCCGTCTTCTGCTCAACGGTTGCCTTAGATAAGACAAGATTGGATATCTTGTCTATGAATGAATACTACTTCCCGTTTGATGCGGACGCCCTTGATGAAATTGATTTTGAAGGAGCGGTTCCTATTCATGACTTTGAAAAGTTCTTAAAAAGAAAGATTTATACGTATAACTGCTTGGCAGGTTTGATCTCTTATTGCGGATATATCAAAGACTATGAAGTCTATGGCGATGCTGCTAATGATCCCGACATTGCCGAAATGATGGATATTCTTTTAGAAGATTTAAATCCGGCTTTACAGGATTATTTCCAGATTACAAAAGAAGATCAGGAAGAGTTTGCCCAACGCGCTATGCGTAAGATGAAAAACAAAGATATTCTAGATTTCAATGTAAAAAATGGACGTGCCGCAAAACGTAAATTAGGACCAACAGAGAGAATCATGTCACCTATGAAAATTTTAAAAGAGCATGACAAAGATACACGAATCATGGAATTCGTGGCGGCAGCTGCTTTGGTGTATTGGGAAGAACTCCAAGGAAATGGCAGTGAACCTGTATTAACAAAATCACCAATCGAAACATTCTGTGATATAAATGGTCTTTCTGTAGACGATGCCATGGTGAAACGGGTGGAAAAATATTATGAGTTGATCAAGGCCAATCGCCATAACATCTGCATGAAAGAGCTTGTCTATTCTGTGGAGTAGTGAGATGAGTAAACATAGAGAAATTAAAATCAGCGGTTCCTTGTCTTGTATCGATTTATTGCATATAAAAGACCAGATGGATTTGATTAATCAAACCCATCTGTCTTTTCTACATTATGATGTGGTGGATGGGAAGTTCAACGATTGTTTTGTGTTCGGAGATTTAATTTTAGAAAAGCTTCGACCTTTGACTACAAAGCCTATCGTGGTGCATTTGGCAGTGGAAGATATCAAGCCTTATATCAAACCGATGATCAAAGCAGGTGCTGATTATCTTGCGGTGCATTATGAAACACCTTGCGATCATAAAGAAGTATTTGAAGAGATTCGCTCTTTAGGAGCTAAACCCATCTTGGCTTTTCGATGTGAAACACCCGTTCCAGAAGATTTCTTAGAATTGGTTGGCCAGGTTGAAAGTATTTTGAAATTGACGGTCAATCCGGGGTATGCCGGACAGCCTATACAAAAACAAGCTTTAAAACATATTCAAATTATGCGCGAATACTTGGATAAGGCGAATATAAATATGGATATTGAAGCTGATGGCAATATCAATGTGCATACAATCCCTGAAGTAGTTCAGGCGGGGGCAACGATCCTGACAGGGGGAACTTCTGGTTTATTTAATGATAAGGCAAGCATACAAGAAAATTATGATTTGATGATGGAGGCGGCAAAGATATGAAGCCAATATTATGCCCTAGTATGATGTGTTGTAACTTTTCCAATTTAAAAGAGGAGATGGCTCTATTGGAAGAAGCGAAGATCGATATGTATCACTGCGATATCATGGATGGAACCTTTGTTCCTAATATGGCTTTGGGAATTTCAGATATCCAGGCGATACGCTCTTTGACAAACAAAAAGATCGACGCACATTTGATGATTGATTCACCAGCAAATAAAGTGGATTGGTTTATAGATGCCGGTGCCGATATCATTTATCTGCATCCAGAATCTGAGATGTATGTCATCAAAACTATTCAGCACATTCATGAACGAAAAAAAGAAGCGGGCGTTGCAATCAATCCCGATATTAGCCTTGTTTCTTTGGAGGAGTTGTATCCTTTCTGTGATTATATTTTAGTGATGACAGTGAATCCGGGCTTTGCGGGACAAAGTTTTATAGAAAGTATGGATCGAAAAATTGAAAGACTGGTTCATCTGAAACAAAAATATGGTTTTCAAATTATTATGGATGGTGCTTGTTCTCCTGAAAGAATTAAAGCTTACTCTTGTTGCGGTGTAGATGGGTTTGTATTAGGAACTAGCGCGTTGTTTAAAGAAGATAAAAAATATAAAGAACGATTGGATGAATTGAGGGGTGTTTGTGGCAGATAAGAGATTGGAGATTTTAAAACAATTCGATACACCAAGTATTACCAACGTGGTCGCAACGTATCCGGAAAAAGACTATTGTTTGGGTCTTTATGATCCCTGGCAAGAATCTTGGTACACCAATCAGAAAGCTAAAGTGATGTATCCAGAATTAGGACCGGTGACAGGGTATGCCATAACTTGTACATATGGTTTGCCCGACCAACATTATCAACGACTTTCATTTCCAGATGTGCTGAGAACTATTTCCGCATTAAATGAGCCTGTTGTGTTAGTTGTGAAACAGAATTTGCCAAAACGAATTAAAAATAAAAATGGTTTACTTGGTGGGAATATGATGACAGCGCTTAAATCAGTGGGTGTCGTTGGGGTAATCTCAGATGGGCCAAGTCGGGATATTGATGAAGTAAGACCATTAGGAATGCAATATATGCTTAGTGGCGTATGTCCAGGACATGGTAAATGGTCCATCAAGTCGATCAATACACCCGTGAAAGTGTTTGATATGGCAGTTTCTCCAGGAGAAATCATTCATATGGATGAAAATGGGGCGGTTAAATTTCCAGCTAGCGTTTTAGATGATGTGATCAAAAATGCCCAAAATCTTCGTATTATTGAAGAAAAACGGCAAGCACAAATGCGCCGAACACAAGATGTGAATAAGATTATTGACATTATGGCAGGACTTTATGATGACTAATGAACAGGTTTTAAAAATCGATGAAAATGACAATGTCGTGGTTGCTATACGGGATATTAATAAAGGGGAAACGATTGTTGTGTCTTCTTTAAAAATACAGGTACAGGATGAGATTCCCATATATCATAAAATGGCAATTGAGGATATTTCTTTAGGAAGTCCTATTCTAAAATATGGGGAATGTATAGGCTTTGCGTATAAAGATATAAAGCAAGGGCAACATGTTCATACACATAATTTAAGGAGCAAGAATTGAGTTATGAAGATCAATGGATACAAGAGGGAATGTGATGGGATCTATGGGATTCGAAACCATGTACTGATTTTACCAACTAGTATTTGCGCCTCGGATGTGGCGCGAATCGTATCGGAAAAGGTGGATGGGACCATCACCTTCCATAATCATCTGGGTTGTTCACAGACAAAAATTGATACAGCTTATACAATATCTACCATGGCAGGAATGGCTGCCAATCCCAATGTGTATGGTGTTGTTGCGATTTCCTTAGGATGTGAGAACTGTCAAATGGATCGAGTGGTTACCGAGATCAAAAGTCGAACCAAAAAACCATTAGAGACATTTATTATCCAGGAAGTCCCAGGAGTTGAAAAAACCATTGAGTTAGCTACTAAGGCGGCTATAAAAATGGTGGAAGAAGCCAAGGCAATGTCTAAAACAGAGTTCGAAATCTCCAATTTAATTTTAGGAACAGAATGTGGCGGTTCGGATCCTACCAGTGGTCTTGTGTCCAACGTTTTGGTGGGCCATGTTTCCGATCGAATGGTTTCTTTAGGTGGAACTTCGATTTTATCGGAAACTACAGAATTTATTGGAGCACAGCACATTTTAAAAAAAAGGGCTCGAAATACTTCGGTAGCCACTCACATTGATGAAATTATTGAGCGATATGAAGAAAGTCAGTACAGTGTGGGAGATGATATTCGTATGCGAAATCCTTCTCCAGGCAACCAAAGAGGTGGGATTACCACTTTGGAGGAGAAATCTTTAGGATGTATCAAAAAATCAGGCTCTAGCATGATTCAGGATGTTTTTGATTATGCCCAGCCCATCAGTTGCAAAGGCCTTGTAATCATGGATACACCGGGGAATGATTCTATCAGTATGATGGGAATGGTGGCAGGGGGTTGTTCCTTGATTTTGTTTACGACCGGACAAGGCACACCATTAGGCAATCCACTTGTACCAGTGATCAAAATCACCGGTAATCAGCAAACGGCAGAAAAAATGAAAGAATCAATTGACTTCGACTGTAGTGAAGGATTAAATTCAAACAATATGGATGAGCTGGAGAATGCTTTGTTCTCGCTGATTCTCGATGTGTGTAATGGAAAAAAGACCAAGTCGGAAATCTATGGAATATGTGAATGTTCAATCGTTCGGGTTTCAAAATATGTAAAAGACGGAGTTGTTCGAAAGACTTATTTTTGAGAGGGGTATCTAGTATGAATCCAACTGGATTAATTTTGTTATTCTTTGTGATTCTTGTGTTTATGACGCCTTTTATAAGAAAGAGCTTAAAAAACAGGAAACAATATTGGTTTGCGCATTTATTAAACACAAAATCATACGAGGAGATGGAAAAGGGACTAAATGCATTTTCTTCCAAAGCTTTGTTTCCACGATATGAACTTGAATGTTATAGACTACAGATGTATTTAGTTCAAAATAATTCAAAAAAAGTTGATGAACAGTATCAAGTCACAATTGAATCGGCTGTAACTAAGAAACAAAAAATAGAGATTTATACTAATGCGTTTGAACATTATGTTATGTTGGCGGATAAGTCAAAAAGTCTTGAATTGAAAAACAAGTTAAAGGAGTTCAATGATGAGTCTTTAAATGCACGATGTCAAATGTTGTATGATATTTTTGTGAATAAGAAGTCAAAATACATTGATCAACTGGAGAAGAATTTTGATAAACTCCAAGACTCTGAGAAAATGCTATCTGCTTATTTGTTGTCGGTACAATATACGAATAAAGGGGATACAAAAAAGGCGGATTACTATAGTAATCTTTCTAAAGATTTTTTTGAATAGCGGTTTTCTCTTAGGAGAGAATCGCTTTTTTTGAAGGAGAATTTATGAATGTATTGATAGCGATTGATTCCTTTAAAGGAGCGGTTTCTTCTTTAGAAGCTGGTCTTTCTTTAAAATCGGGATTATCTATTAATCCTGATTTAAAGTTACAAGTTTGTGCGGTTTCTGATGGTGGAGAAGGAAGCTTGGAAGTTTTGTCCCAAAATGGCATAGGGACTTATCAGAAAATGATGTGTAAAGATTCCTTTGGTAGAGATACTATGGTAAATGTTTTGTTCTTTGAAGAAGAGGATAAGAAATGTTGCGCCATTGAAACGGCTTCGATGATAGGAATTCAGGGACAAAATCCGACTCCTAATACAGTGATGACCACTTCTAGTTATGGCTTAGGGCAATTGATTTGTCATTTGATGGAAAACCAAATCAGTAAAATCATTGTATTTGTCGGAGGTACGATAACTACCGATGCCGGTCTGGGGGCATTACAGGCATTGGGCCTTTCTTTATATGATGAGAAACATGAACTTTTAGCGAATCATGCAAATCCTCTTATGGACTTTGATCATTTTGATAAAGAGAAGCTGCAACAAATCCAAAATCATTTAAAAAAAATCGAACTTGTTGTCGGAGTGGACGTCAATGCTCCTTTGTATGGAACTTATGGTTGTTCTCAAATGTATGCTCGGCAAAAAGGGGCTGATGAAAAACAAATCCAACAAATGGAAGGCCATTTAAGAAAGTTGGATGAACAATGTGATTTAGATTTGATGGAACCTGGCTGCGGGGCCGGAGGAGGCTTGGCAGCTGGATTAAAAATAATTGGCGGAGATATTGTGCCAGGTTTTGATATCGTGAAACATTTCATTGATTTAACAAGTAAAGTACAATGGTCAGATCTGATCATTACTGGAGAAGGGACAATCAATGATCAAACTCTGCAAGGGAAATTGCCTTTATGTATGGCAGAAATGGCTAAAAAAGAGAAAAAATCAATCATAGCCTTGTGTGGGCAGAAAAATTATACAGACAAGTCGTTAAACGATTGGTTTGATGGTATTTTCTCGATCCAACCGAGTATTTGTTCATTACAAGAAGCTATTCAAAACACAAAAGTAAATCTAGAAGAAATCGGATTCCAATTTGGGAAACTGTTTAAGAGGAATCATCATGAGAATCGAAGCTAAGGAAATGCACTCTATATTTTTTAAAATTTTAGTAAACCATGGTGTACCCAAAGAATACGCTGGCGATTGGGCGCAGATTTTTGTGGATAATAGTTTGGTTGGTGTTTATAGCCATGGGATCAACCGTTTTAAAAAAATTATAGAATATTTAGATAAGGGTCTTATCAATATCCATGAACAATGTACTTGCGAAGTAAAAATAGGAAATATCGAACGTTGGAATGGGCATTATGGAATTGGTCCGCTCAATGCGAAAAGAGCAGTTTTAAGAGCTTGCGAGCTTGCCAAAGAACAAGGTATCGGTATCGTTGCAGTAGGTAATAATAATCACTGGCTTCGTGGTGGATATTATGGTTCTCTGGCTGCTGATCAAGGTTGTATATGTATCTGTTGGTCTAATACTAAGCCCAATATGCAAGCTTGGGGAAGCGTGGATACCAATATTGGAAACAATCCCGTCGTGCTCGCTGTACCAGATATCTCTAAAGAACATATAATTTTAGATTGTGCTGTTTCTCAGTTTTCCTATGGAAAAATCGAAGAATGTATGTTGAAGAATATTGAGCTTCCAGTTCCTGGTGGCTTCGATGAAAAAGGAAAGCTTACGAGGGATCCCTCTATTATTTATCAAACCAAAAGAGTTTTACCTATGGGATATTGGAAAGGAAGCGGATTATCCATTTTATTAGACTTGATTGGCACGATATTAAGTAATGGGAATTCTGTTATGAAGATTGGAAGCTTTGAAAGAGAGATTGGACTTACACAGATTTTTATTGTGGTTGATCCTTTAAAATTTATTAGCATAGAGAAAATGAATCGAATAGTTCATGATCTTAAAAAATCATTAAAAGATTCTCATCCTATCCAAGAAGGAGAAGAAGTCTATTATCCTGGTGAATTAGAAACCAAGGCAAGAAAAGAAAATCTGAAAAAAGGCCTGCCTGTCATAGAGGCTAAATGGAAAGAAATCTTGAATCTACTTTAAATGATAAAAAATGTATGGATTTTAACGAACTCCAACACAATATTTTTTTAAGCAAATTATAACGATATCTCGATGCTTAAACAAGTCGAGACCAACTATGAAGAAGAAAAAAGAAGAGTGCTGAAGTGAAAAAGAAGAGCCAACAACGAGGTGTAATCCAATAAGGAGGATGAAGTTGTCTGGCTTATTGAAAACGAAAGGAAAAAAGAATGACAGAACTTCAAAAACATGCAATTAATATTCGAAAGAATATATTAAAAATGGTGTACATCGCTCAATCTGGGCATCCGGGCGGCTCTTTATCCGGGGCCGATCTGCTGACGGATCTGTATTTCAGAGAAATGGATATCAACAAAGATAATGTGGATACGATCGAAAGGGATCGTTTTGTACTGAGCAAGGGACATGCCTCCCCGCTGCTGTATGCCGTACTGTGTGAAAAGGGATTTCTGCCGGAAGAAGAGCTGCAGGGATTCAGACAGGTGGATTCCAAACTGCAGGGCCATCCCAACATGAACTATGTGTCCGGAGTGGATATGTCTACCGGTTCTCTGGGACAGGGGATCTCGGCGGCGGTAGGTATGGCCATCGCCAATAAACATATCGACAAGAATGAACACCGAATCTATTGCCTGCTGGGTGATGGAGAAAGCGAGGAAGGACAGGTATGGGAAGCCTGTATGGCAGCCTCCCATTACAAGCTGGACAACCTCTGTGTGATGTTAGATTATAACCATCTGCAGATCGATGGCAACATCGACGATGTAATCG
>NZ_ATUT01000015.1 GCF_000420345.1 Faecalicoccus pleomorphus DSM 20574
ATTTTGTATCAAACTTTCTTTGATAGGAACCATTTCTAGAATTTTCGTTATTGGTTCTAGCGTATGGTTCATAATCAAGAAAAGCCGTCAACTCATATGCGAGTATTTCATTGAGAGATTTCTCCAACTCTGAACGAAACAGTTCAGTTACAGCCTGTTCAAAAGCTGGAAGATTGTTGTCATTAGAAAATAGGTTTTTCATTAAAGATGTAGTAAAATAGTTCATGGGTATATTCCTTTCGTAAATTGTTTTTGGTCGAACTAATTTTACTAAGGATATACCTTTTTTTCTATATTTCCAGAAAAACGAATTTACACAAGATATTTTATGCTATCAATTCTCCTGCAAAAAAAACTCAAATACAATTATCTTTGATTTTTATTATGCTTATTCTATAAAATATCTAACTCTAAAAAATGTTTGATATCCTCAAAACTCCTTACTTCTAAATCCGCATCTCTTGTATCCTGTTCAATAATGGAACCTTTGTAGCCAACTGTAAAAATTTTAGAATTTTTACCAGCTTTGATTCCATTTATAGAATCTTCAATAATCAATAGATTTTTCCGAGGAATGTTCATTTCTTTGGCCGCAAATAAGTAAATATCCGGTGCAGGCTTACTATTTTTAACTATTTCACCGCTAAATACTTCATCAAAATAATCATGAATTTGTAAACGATTTACAACATTTTTTAAATAATTCATATTTGAAGAAGATACAATTGCTGTCTTTAATTGTTTTAATTTACACCATTTAAGAAATTCCAATAGATAAGGCATTGGCTGTAAATTCATTTGGTTAAATTTCTGATCAAAAATTTCCCTTTGTCCCGTAATCAACTCTTCATCAGTATAGTTCTCTAAAGGAAATTTGACTCTCAATGTTTTAATGATACATGGCATTTTCTGTCCTAATACATTTACTACATCTTCCAAATTCGTTTCTATGCCAAGAGTAGAAAGATAATCCATCAAAGAATTTATGTATATAGCTTCACTATCGAGTAAAACTCCATCACAATCAAATAATATGCCTTTTATCTTCATTAAAAAGAACTTCTATATTGCTTTAATCTATCCATAAATCGTTTTACTCGTTTCTCATCAACTTCATTTTCAAAAATTCCATCTTTTTTAAAATGTGTTGCTATAAACGCTGCATCTGCTACCTCATATACTTCTTCGATTGTATCATAATTTACTCCTGTTGTTGCAAAAAGCACAGTATCTGGATAATCCTCTCGAATTTCTCTCATGAATTCCATATCAATTTTCTTGCCTGCATTAGCCCCACAAATTCCAATCGCATCTGGA
Organism: Faecalicoccus pleomorphus DSM 20574; assembly: GCF_000420345.1. GTDB lineage: Bacteria > Bacillota_I > Bacilli_A > Erysipelotrichales > Erysipelotrichaceae > Faecalicoccus > Faecalicoccus pleomorphus. Next base: position 1,318 of record NZ_ATUT01000015.1, read on the forward strand.
AGGTTACCAAATAATTCTCCATTAACAATAGAATGCTTATCACGTCCTCCAATTTCACAACTGGATTCTGGAATCACATAATGAACCATTTTTAGCTTCTGAGATAATCCTAAATTATTTCTATGCCGCAAGAATTCACCCGGATGAGCATTTGTTAATCCCATATTTCCTGAAAACGCCCCGGCGAAAGTTCCTCGCATTAGCTGTCCTCCTATAACTGCATTTAGTGCAATTGAATCATGAGTATTTGAGATCACATTTGCACCATAAGGTACTTTAATGTCCTCTTTTAAAACCCCAATTACATAAGCCATTCCCGCAATAATTTCTGAAGATGGTTCAGCTTCATAAGGAAAACTGAATTCGTTAGAAAATAAAACTGCGTCAATTCCACCATTCTGCAGAGCCAATAAATCTTTACGTGCACTTTCAATTACATCAGACATGCCTTTTTCGCTATTAAATAGAGGATCACTTGGAAATGCTTTGAAATGAACTACACCAATAGCTGCTTTTTCTGTACCTACCACTTCACTCAACCATGTTTTTCTCATCATTTTTTAATACTCCTTTTACAAAATTCCAATTAAACTACATACAACAGCAATCACAAACATTACAATCATTATCTTAAATACACTGGTATTTTTCCGAAGGCTCATGAATACACCTACTACTGCTACAACGCTTAATAATCCAGGTAAAATTGAATTTAACAAATCCTGAATGACTATTGTAGAATCACTGATAGTAAATTGTAGAGGTGTTGTAATATTTACATTATTAGCAATCATAGCACCTGCAATTGTAAGACCAATGATACTTAAAATATCAGTAATCTTATTCATAATTCGCTTGTCTGTGATTTTACTTAAGATACTTCTTCCTAGTGTATAACCTTTACTAAATGTGAAGATACCCATAGCCATTAAATAAATACCATAAAGCAAGCAGAAGATAATAGGCCCTAAGGCACTTCCTTTTAATGTCATATCGACACCAATAGCTAACGCAACTGTTTTAACCAATCCTTGTGTAATTGTATCTCCAATCCCTGCTAAAGGTCCCATAAGGCCAACTTTGATATTTTTAATCATATCTTCATCAATGTTTCCACCATTAGCCATATCTTCTTCCATTGAAGCCACAAGACCTGGTATAAAAGCACCCCAGTTATTTTCTGTATTAAAGAACATCATATGACGTCTTAACGCTTTAATTCTTTCTTCCTTATTATCTGCATATAATCGATTTATAATAGGTGTCATGGCATGGCAGAATCCCATAGACATTAATCGCTCATATGATAAACATGATTCAGAAGTAGTCTCCCAAATAAGAAAACAACGAATTAAATCTTTTTTGGTTAACTGTTTTTTAACTGTTGCCTCATTAAGTGTTTCATTCATTTTCGGTGCCTCCTTCTGTTAATTTATCCAATCCTAATGACCAATATAAAATTGCTCCAGCTATACCAATTAGCGTACATGCAATAATATCTAGTTTTAAATAAGCAATTAGTACAAAACCAATTATTGCAAATGCAACAAATTTTTTCTTATATACCGCTTTAAACATCATTCCTATTCCTAAAGCTGGTAATACAGCACCAACTACATTCAATGCATGTGAAATTTGTTCAGGTAAAGCATTCATAAATGTTTCAAAAACATCAGCTCCAAAATAAACACAAATGAAAGCAGGCAGCCCATATACAACCATGCATACAAACTGTGGTAATAGCCAGTTATAAATCCATAAATGTTTAGTTTCTCCCGATTCAATATACTTATCAGCCATATGAACAAATGCTACATTGACAGTCATTAAAGCATTAGTCGCGAGTAAGCCCAAAGTTCCTAATGTTACAGCAATCGTTACTCCAACTTCTGGAGTTTGATGAGACAACATAGTAACTGCTGTAGCAATTACGCCAGCATAGCATTTATCAAATGACGAAACTCCTCCAACTGTAATCTGCCCCATATAAATGAGCTGAATTGTAGCACCAATAGTAGCACCTGTCATCCAATCCCCTAAAATTAGACCTGTGAGCGCTCCCTCAATAATAGGGTTACGAATAATCCATACCAAATATTCGACAAAGACATTTCCACAAATTGTGGCAAGTAATCCAACCATTAAACCTTGTACTAACATTATAATCTCCCTTCTAAAAACAATTAATATACAAATTGTGAACGTTTTTCATCAGGTGTAACTTGGAAATAAACATTCACCCCCATATCTTGAATGCTCTTTAATGTATCTTTTTCACTCTGACTTGCTGATATATTTTTGAATATTTTTTGCCTATCGGAACCGGCTCCCATACCACCTATATTTAGTTCTTTGAGCTTTACGCCAGCTTGAAATAATTCCTTAGCTACATAAGGAAACTTAATCAGGATTAAAACATTATCTGGTTCACTATCGAATTTCTCAACCAATCTTCGAATATCATCCAAACCAGTAATTATTAATTCCCTATCTGATGGAGCAACCATTTGCATTATTCCTTTAATAAAATCATCTTTTGCCACTCCATCATCCACAATCCAAATTTTATCAATTTGTAGATTTTTTGCCCACGCTGTCACGATTTGGCCATGAATTAATCGATCATCGATACGAATCATTTTAATACTCATTTTTCATTCTCCTTTCTTTTTGGTAATGTGTTTGATAGTAATTCTGAAAAATCAATAATCCCTTTATGACCTGAATCTAGCGCAATTTGCTTCATCACATCTAAAGATAAATTTTGTTTTAAAGCAGAAGCAACTTCTACAACCATAGATAAATTCATACCACATATGATTTCTATGGAAATTTTTTTGCAGTACTTTTCATATACTCTTGTAGAAATCATAAAAGGACTACCTCCAAATAGATCGGTTAAAATCAAAATCCCTTCGTCTTCCGATTCCAACACTTGCTCTTCTACCATTTGTTGATACATATCCATATCTTGCCCGTATGGGAGAGTAAGATATGATATTTTCGGACTTGGCTTACCCATAATTAGCTCTATTGTTTGGTAGAAAGATTTTGATAACTCAGAATGGCTTAATAATAATAACCTACACATTCATTCGTCTACCTCCTTTACGTTTCCAATTGTAACAACCCTATCCCGAAACACAAAATTCGTAAAAAAATAACACAGATTAATACCTGTGTTATTTTTAATTCTTATATTTTCACCCTATAATAACTAATTTTCCATTCAATAGTAAAGTAAGCGTTTTCATTTTTTAGAATGTGTGTTATTATAAACCTATCATCATAGTATAAATAACACACATTTTTTTATCTGCAAAATAGTACAACACAATTTTCAAAGAAAGGGACACAATTTTGTGAGGTGATTTTCCATGACTACGCGAATCGAAAGAATAAGCAGTTATTTAAAAGAACAAACTGATGCAATTTTACAAGATGGTCTAAATAATGAACCAGGGATTGATGCTTTGTTATGTGCCCTAGATTTACACTTAGATAGAGCAAATGTATCAAAGGACCTGAACCGTTTGTGGAAAGAAGGTAGAGCAGTAAAGGTTCAAGGTAAACCTGTGTATTATCTAGATTATACTGTTTTATCTAAGCATTTTCCGAATCAATATATACCATCTATAATCTCAAAAAATGAAAATTTAACTGACTTTTTATCAATGCAACCATATAAAAAAGTGCATACAGAGAACAATTATTTTAATAATACTCTAGATGATATGATTGGCGCCAAAGGATCATTATCAGAAGTAATCATTAATGCAAAATCAGCTATTTCTTATCCACCTTATGGCATTCACTGTCTTATTTTAGGAAATGCTGGTGTAGGAAAAACATTATTAACGCAACGGATGTATAACTTTGCATGTCAAGTAAGAAAAGCGGATTCCATTCCTTTTATGACTCTATCCTGCCAAAACTATCAAGAAAATCCTCAGTTATTTTCAGAAGCATTATTTGGAAGCAAAACTAAAAATAATTCTCGCTACTCTCCAAGCATTTTTGAAACTTGTAAGAATGGAATCATTGTACTAGAACAAATTGACCGCCTCCCTTTTTCCTGTCAAACACAATTAGCTTCTATTCTGAGCCGTAAAAGGTATCATACTATATATCAACAAGATGAACAGCAATTACAAAGTATGATTATAGCTACTACCTCAAAAAATAATGACGATTGTAAAATAGAAACTCTTGCTAAGTTTATGCCGATACAATTAAAAATGGAAGATATAGATAAAAGAGGAATTTACGAGAAAATAGAACTTATAATGGATCTATTCTCAGAAGAAGCGATTCATACTCATACTACAATTCGTGTACACAAAGATATTATAGCCTGGTTAGCTTCCAAAAAATTTCCTAACAATATTATACAAATGAGAAATGAAATCCAGATTTCATGCAGCAAAGCGTATATGGAAATTAATGATCCAAAAAAGCAAATAGTATATGTATCATTTCAAAGTCTCTCTTTAGAATTACTTAGTCAGACCGAAAATACTCAAAACTTAAATTCTAATATTTTTAGTCTTTTATCTTGTATTCCATCTGATTATTTACAGTTTAATCAAGATGGCACATCTAATGCTGCAACTATTTTCAAAAATGCACCAAATATGTTTAAAGAGCATAGAATGCGTCAATTCATTGATGAATTTAATGTCAATGTAGAAGAGCTGAAAGATATTAATCATTATGTCAAAGAAAATATCAATGTGTTAAAAGATTGTCCTTCCCCTCAACTAGAAGGACTACATAAAAACATAAATCCATATGTTTATCAAGTAACGATGCAAAAAATAAATGAACGCCAACTTCTAAAAAAATTAAGCGAGCATCCACAACTTTTATATGGCATTTTATTACATATTACAAACTATATATCACGTATCGAACACGGACAAACAGGAATTGATAACTCTAAATCAATGACAAAATACGTTTATCATAATGAATATTTGTGCGCTAAAGATATTTACCAAGAATTCTCGAGTTTATATAGCTTTACTCCTTCTGAAAGAGAAATAGATTTTTTAGCATCATATTTAGCAATAGCAAACCAATGGATTAATCATATTAATGTTGCCATTTTAGTTATTTGTCATGGAAAACATATTGCTTCGGAAATGGTTGATTATGTAAAAAAATCAGTACAAGGGACATTTTTTATAGATTCAATAGACTTTAACGAGGATATGCAACTTAACGATTTATTAGAGCTAGCTTGTATCAAAGCTAATGATTTAAATCAAGGTGCGGGTATCTTAATTGCATGTGACATAGAACCTCTGACATCAGTTTCTGAGCATATTCACAAACAAACGAATATACCAACAAAGTCTGTTAACAATATTAACCTAATGGACCTATTGAATTTAACAGATCAAACCACATCACCCTTAAACGATTTAAATCAGATACGAATAAAACCAGATCATGAACAAAAGAAAATAAAAAAAGCAACACAATCTGAATTTATACAGCAAATCAAGGAAAGAGTTATATCTAAAACTGTATCTTTTATTGATGTTAATAAATCAACTAGTATATTAGAAACTTGTTTAAAGAATACATTGAAAGAACTACATATGGAATATACAGATGTTCTAGCCATTAAATATCTGTGTCATTGTACAAATATGTTAGAAAGAATCATTCGAAATGAAACATGGGATTATCAAAAATCACACTTATTTATGAAAGAAAATTCTTATATGATTCATGTTATAGAACATGGATTAGAATTTGCTGCAAATTCATTTGGTATAAAAATCCCTTTATCAGAACTAATTTATGTAACTCAGATATTTCTGCCCGAAGAATAATATTAAATATAAAAAATGAGAGGATCGAAATCTCTCATTTTTTATATTTTCCAAATGCCTGATCAAAGTCCAAATGCACTTGCTTTAGAAAAAAGACCAGCCATATCACAAAAGCAGGAAAAATAACCCATTCTGTGACATAAAAACATAAAATTGTCGATACAAACCATAGAATGTTACACCAGGCAAAAACTTTTCTTTGATCTTTTGCCAATTTGGCACAATCATAGCTCATTCTCTCTTCTTTCGAAAGAATGTTGAAACCACTAATCAAAAACACGCTTTTCTCTTTCAACACCCAAAATACAAGTGATAAAATGAAAAAGAATAAAGTCAAATTAAAGATAAGATAATACTAAGATTCATTAAGCTCCTTCATAAAGTCATTTAAACAGATGACTTGATCAAATAGACAAAGTACCGGTCGATCTTCTTTTGTTCTATACAATTGATCCGTATGATAATGACCATGGAACCAGACTTTATAATCCACTTTCTTTTCTATCTGTTCTAAAAATTCATGTAGATTTTGTCGATCTTTTCCGTATCCATCTAATGTAGTTTCATATTTCTTAGATAACGGATGAGAAGAAAAGACATCATGCGTTAAAATATAATCCACTTTCCAGTTATGGGCAGCCAGATTCTTCATGGCATTTTCACATTCCTCCACTGTAGGGATTTCTTCCTGCCACCATGTTTCGTGTTCTTTTCTATACATGCAATCATGAGAAAAACCACCACCAAACGCAAAGAAAGTCTTGTTTTTGAGGGTATAGATTTCTCCACGCATCAGATGATAGATGTTGGAACGAATCCGATGAATTCTTCCTCCATGCCACATTTCTTCCGGATATTGTTGTAATACATCAAAGTTCTCATGATTTCCATCAATAAACAATGTTGTCCATGGCAAGGATTCGATCCAGTTCAACCAGAAACGATCTCCACTGCCACCATCCCAGATACAGCCAAAATCACCACAGATGATCAAAAAATCATCACGGTTTAATTTTAAACCTTCCACAAATTCATCTGGATTGATCTTATGAATATCAATTTCCCGATGTGTATCACTTGTCAAATAAATCATAAATCTCTAAATCTCCTAAAAAAACAAAATGCCTGATTGCTCAGGCATACATTTACTCGACTCCTAAGATAAAGGAATATACTGGCTGTTTGCCATCATATATTTCAACTTCGGCATCGCTTGTTTCTTCAATATAATCGGCTAAAGCCTGCGCCTGTTCCTTGGTAGCTTCTTTACCATAAATCAAAGTGACAAGTTCACTGTCTTCATCAACCATTTTATCCACAAGCGCTTTGGAAGCTTCCAGACAATCCGGACAAGATACAACGATATCTTTGCCAAAGATACCCATATATTCATCTTTCTTGATTTCCAAGCCTTCATAAGTCGTATCCTTGATCGCATAGGTAACCTCACCGGATTTCACATGATCAATGGCTTCCTGCATTTCTGCCAGGTTTTCTTCGAGTTCAACTTCCGGATTAAACATAACACAAGCACTCAACCCCTGTGGAATCGTCTTTGTCGGCAAGACATGAATATCCTGATCTTCGCAAACACTCTGTGCCTGTTGTGCTGCCAAAACGATGTTGGAATTATTCGGTAAGATCAAAATATGTTCAGCATCCAGCTGATTTACGGCACTGACGAAATCCTCCGTACTTGGATTCATTGTCTGTCCACCGCCGATCACGACATCTGCTCTTAACTCTTTGAACATCTGGTCTACACCGGCACCCGGTGCTACTGTGATGATCGCATATTTTTGGTGTTCACGTTTCGAAACAACTGGTGCAGCTTCTTCGTTTTCAAGAATATTGTCATGCTGCTCCTGCATGTTTTCTACTTTCAGTTTGACAAAACGACCCTGGCGTTTTCCCATTTTAATAGCCGTTTTAGGTTCTAATGTATGTACATGAACTTTTACAAGATCATCATCCTGTACACAGACAATCGAATTACCGATCGTTGCCAATTCTTCCTTAAACTGTTCTTCTGAGAAATGACGAATTCCGTTTTCATTCAAGTGCAAAATAAACTCGGTACAGAATCCAAACTCTTCTTCACCGCCCTGCACTTTTGTCTGCGCATGCTCATTCACTTCGGCCGCATCACTTGCCGCAATGACATTCCCCTGCAAAGCGGAAAGGAAACCTTCTAAAATGACACAAAGACCTTTTCCACCACTATCAACAACACCGACTTCTTCCAAAACCGGTAAAAGCTCCGGTGTTCTCTCTAAAGATGCGTTCGCTTCATCGACCATCTTTTGAAGAACCTGAACACAATCCTCAATTTCTTCAGTCACTGTATAAGCATACGTATAATCGGCAGCCTCACGTACAACGGTCAAAATCGTTCCCTCAACCGGACGCATGACCGCACGATAAGCAACACGAGATCCATTGACCAAGGCATTAGCCAGCTGCATCGCATCGATTTCATCTAAATCTTCTACAGCCTGATAAAAACCTCGAAAAATCTGTGATGTGATAACACCTGAGTTTCCACGGGCTCCCATCAACAAACCGCGAGAAAGCGTCTTACAGATTTTTCCTACCGTATCGGCATCTTCTTTTAAAGCTTCCTTGACCCCGTTTGAAAAGGTCAGATTCATATTGGTTCCTGTATCCCCATCCGGTACAGGGAAGACATTCAAAGCGTCGATCTCGGCAGAATGGTTGGCCAGATTATTCATACCAGAGGTCAACATGTCTTTTAATAGCTGACTGTTGATTCTTTCCATCTTCACACCTACTTCTCCAAACGAACACCCTGAACGTAAATATTTACCTCAAGGCATTTAACTTCCAATGTTTTTTCCAGGACGTATTTTACACGTTTTTGTGCTTCGTTGACAACTTCACTTAATTTGATTCCCTGCAGTGCAATGATATAAAGATCCAAGACCAGACCTTCTTCTTTCTGCGTTACGATGACCCCACGGGCATAGTTTTCTTTCTTTAAAAGCTCAGCCCATCCATCACGAATTGCTTTCTGGCTTGTCATACCGATCACACCATAGCTTTCGGTAATGGCACCACCGGCCAGGCTGGCAATCGCATCCAGTGAAATTGAAATTTGTCCGTATTCAGTTGATTTATTAATAGGCATACAAATACCTCCTGTTCGTATAGTTAATTATACCGCATTCAAAGCTAATTTACCACATCAAACGATAGTGTCGTATCATTCCATTGATAATAAATTCCTGTACCCGGATCATAGTATAGATTCAAAGAGGCGCTATACTGCAAGCCAAAGTTTGGATCCGTCTGCCAATCCGATGCCTTGTCGATATAATTTCCGGTTTCTGTTTCCGGCTGTTCTTCCTGCTGCGGTGTTGTTTGTTCGGTATCTTCTTTTAGCGAAGCATCTTGTTTCTCCTGCTCTTCTTCACTTTCTTTTTCTGTTTCTTCTTTTGGCTTATTTCCGCTTAACTGATCACAGTTGATCTTTTCAATCGCAGAATTATCCTTATCCAGAACCAGACAGACATTTTTTCCTTCCAGCTGATTTAACATGCTGGAATAATTGGTGATCATGTATAACGATTCCAGGGTCGTATAAACTTTATTCCCATCCTGCATCGTGATCTGTAACATATTTTTATCATAGGTTGATTCATATGGGATGATTTCCGCTATCTTTTCGATCACATCACGAGAAAGTTCCTTTTTATGCTCCTGAAACTGCTCGGCAATATTTTTTAGCTGTTTCTCATCAAATCCGCTCAACAAAGGAAAATGCACGATCTGCATCAGATCCTCTTCATCAATCTTGATGGATTCTCCCTTAGACGTCAACACATAGTTTGAATCATCCTGCACATAATAGCCGATCACCGTTTTTTCCTGTACATCGATTTCCAGTTTTCCACCCGATCGATGAATCTGCACAGAATCTATCAAAGGCAGTGTTTCTACGGCATCGGAAACCATGAACATAGGTGTAAGCCACAAACGCGTCTGTGTACCTACATGCGCTGTGCGCAAGATCTCCTGATCCGAATAGTAATAATTTCCGGTACAGGTAATAACCTTGACCTTTGAATCATTGGAAAAAAAATAAACTAAGAAGCTGGAAAGAAGAAAGATAATCGCACTTAATACGTAACAAGCTTTTAACCCAAACTGAAATTGAAACCTTTTTGTTTTCTTTACCAAACCAAGTGCTCCACTTCTGTAATCAAATCGATCCCATATTCTTCTTTTGCCTTTGTCTGAATTAATGTAATCAGATCCAGTACATCTTTTGCCTTAGCTTCTCCGTTCTTATTGACAATAAAGTTGGCATGCTTCAAGGAAACTTGTGCGCCACCGATTTCATACCCTCTAAGACCCAACTGCTCAATCAATTTCCATGCCGGAATCGACTCCGGATTGCGAAACACACTGCCGGCACATGGCATATTTAAAGGCTGTGCATCCATTCTTCTTTGACGACGTGAATCCATCAAAGCCTCAATTTCTTTTCGATCGCCTTTGTTCAGCCGAAAACAAGCTCCTAAGATCAGCCAGTCTTTGTGCTTTTGAAAGATCGAATGTCGATAGTCATAATCTAAATCTTTTGGATCCATCCATTCTATACATCCGTCTTTCCATACATAGACACCCTCTAATAAGGAAGCAATGTTAGCTTTATAGGCACCGGCATTCATATAAAGAGCACCGCCGATAGACCCTGGTATTCCGGAAGCAAATTCCAAACCACTCATGGAACGTTTCATCGCTTCTACCGAAAGATTGATGATAGAACAACCTGCCTGCGCAAGCAACACCCCATCTTCTTCAAAGAAAAAGTCATTTAACGTTCGATCTAAATTGATGATCGCACCATGAAAATGGGCATCGCTACATAAAATATTAGAACCTCTTCCCAAAACATGGTAAGGTATGTTTTCTTCCTTTAAAATCTGAAGAATTCTTGTCAAAGCCAATTCATTTTTCGGATATATAAAATAATCCACCGTACCACCAATGCGATACGTTGTATGTTTTTTCATAGATTCGTTACATAGCACCCGGCCATAAACAGCCAGTTTTTCCTGTACACTCATTTTCTTTCCCCCTGTTGGATACATGATCGGCATAGATCAATGATATCGTATGCGGCATTAGGACGCCCCAATTTTAACGCCTGTTCATGAACACTCTCCATCTTTTTTGGATCCATAAACAATTCTATGATACTTTTATTCAACGTACCAGCGTTAAGATCCTTTTCCTCAATCATCGAAGCAGCCCCTTTTTCTACTAAGACATTGGCATTATAAAACTGATGATTATTCGCCACATAAGGACTAGGAATCAAAATCGATGGAATTCCTAAAGCCGTAACTTCCGCAAGTGTTGTCGCACCCGCACGACAGATCATACCATCTATTTTTTTATAAATTTTCAAAGTATCCACATAGCCAGTTACATGAACATTCTTTAATTCTTTAAACAAAGCCGCATCCTGCAGATTATCTTTTCCACAAACATAAATAAACTGTATATTGTCCTCAATGCCTTTCAAAGCATCTTTCATTAACTGATTGACACTGCTGGAACCAAGCGAGCCCATCATGATCAAGATCGTCTTTTTTTTCGAATCTAATTGGAATGTATCATAATAAGCTTGATCAAATTCTGATTCTTTAGCCGTTGTCGCTCTTGGATTCCCCAGTAAGAATGTTTTTTCTTTGGGAAAAACTTCATCGCACTTTTCATAACATGTAATGATACGATCCACTTTATTCATGACCAGCTGATTGGCCTTTCCTACAATGGAATTCTGTTCATGGATCAAAGTCGGAATGTGCAGATGATGCGCTGCCAAAATGACCGGTGCACTGACATAACCACCAAAACCAATGACAAAATCAGGATCAAAATCCTTTAAGATTTTTTTACTTTTTTGATAAGCGATAAAAAGCTGAAGTATGGCTTTCATCTTTTTTAATGGTGATCCGACTAAACCCGATGTATGTAAAGATTGAAAAGGATATCCCTTTTCCGGAATCAACTGCGCTTCCATACGATCATCATTTCCAATGCAACAAATTTCACAAGATGGATCCTGTTCTTTAAATTTATCCAATAAGGCTAATGCGGGGTAAATATGTCCTCCCGTTCCGCCTGTTACACAAACTATTTTCATATCTTAGAAAGTATACCATAAAATCATAAAAAAAGTGGATTTTTAGTCCACGATTTCAATAGATTCCTGCGTAGGTTCCAGTTTGCCCATCAACACTAACCGCTGATTACTGTCAAATCCATAATCCAGATCACAAGTTGACAAGGTGATGAAAGAACCATTTGATGTATCAACCTCATTGGTATATTGTGCCGAAGCCATCATTTCCGATAAACGCTCATTGCGATAGCTGCCAAAGGAAGTCGTGTAATAAACCGAACCATCGGTCGTCTTGGCAAAGTACACGATCGAGCACTTATAGTTTTGCGTAGGTGTCAGTAAATAAAATACCGGATGCTCGTTAAAAAAGCTTTGATCATCAAAATTGGCCAGATTAGTAAACATCCCACCGATATCTACGGAGTGCCCATAGACAATCGAATTATCCTGACTAAAATCACTTGAAGCCTGTGCATCTAGAAAAATCGATCCCATACGATTGTATTCCCCACTGATCGTATGATCCAGATAAAAGCTGTTATCGCTTCCCTGTACGACCGGATACGATATTTCACACCCCGGAATATAGATCCAACCGACAATATCCGGATTTTGCGCCAACAGCTGATCCCAATCTGGTTCTAACAAATTGGCATCATCCGATGAAACAACCAACTTTTCCAATTCTTCCGTTTCTTTCTTTACAGTATCTTGTGTGTTATAGATTGTCCAAAGCTGATAGGCACTAAACCCAAATACACCAATACAAACAATCATTAATATTCGATAAATCCATTTTTTCATAGCTTTATATTAAACTATTCTTTCATACAGAGCAAATGATTCTACTCTCTGCATGAAAAAAAGCAGATTCAAACGAATCCGCTCTTAATACTTTACTTACTTAATAAGCTTGCAGCTGCTTCATCAACAACCAAAGTAACATCCGGATGATTTTGTAGAACTGAAGCCGGCATATCTGTTGTGACAGGACCTTCTACAGTTGCCTTAACAGCTTCTGCTTTTTCCGGTCCGGAGACAACCATCAATACTTTCTTGGATTTCATGATTGTACCAATTCCCATAGTGATAGCTTGTTTTGGCACTTTGTTCATATCATTATCAAAGAAACGAGCATTAGCTTCAATCGTACTTTGTGTTAAATCTACGATGTGTGTCATTTCATCAAATGGTGTACCTGGTTCGTTGAATCCAATATGACCATTACGACCGATTCCTAACAACTGTAGATCAATTGAAACCTTTTCCAGTTCTTTTTCATAGCCTTCGCAGTCTTCTTTTGTAGATCCATAAGGAACGTGTGTATTATTTGGATCGATATCAATATGATCAAACAAATTTTCTTTCATGAATGTGTAATAAGACTGTGGATTGCTTCTATCGATACCAACATATTCATCCAAGTTATATGTTACGACATCCTTATAGCTTGTTCCATTTTCTTCATGATCTTTGATCATACATTTGTACAATCCTACAGGGGAACTTCCTGTGGCAAGCCCTAATACAACACCTGGCTTGCTAGTGACAACTTCTTTCATGACTTCAAATGCCTTCTGCGACATTTCATCATAATCTTTACAAACAACTACCTTCATATAATACCTCCATATGTTACTCAAATTATAACATAGCCCACTCCTCTTCTCGTATCTTTTTTCGTAAACGTTTTATCTTTTTCAACAAGTTTTATCTTTTTGTCTTTTTTATTTGTATATTTTGTGAAAAAGATGAACTTGTGCAAATAGAATAGTATAATGGTTTTGAACAGGAGGATACATTATGCCAAAACAAAATCCATTATTAAACATCATAAAACGACAAAAACAAGGAGAAGCTGTGGGAATTTATTCTTGTTGTTCCAGTAACAGCTTTGTCATTGAAGCGGCTATTGAAACCGCAAAAAAACAAAATTCATGTGTATTGATTGAATCAACGGCCAACCAGGTGGATCAAAACGGCGGTTATTCAGGAATGACTCCTAAAGATTTCTATAAATACTGTCTGGATGTCGCCGGTAAAGTAGGACTGGACAAAGATCGCATTTTCTTAGGTGGCGATCACTTAGGGCCACTCACCGTCAGCAACAAACCAGAAGCCGAAGCCATGGATTACGCCAAAACACTGGTTCATGATTATGTTCGTGCCGGATTCACAAAGATTCATATCGACACCAGCATGAAAGTGGCCGATGATGATCCAAATACACGTTTAAGTGATGAGACGATTGCCCGTCGTGGTGCGACACTGGCAAAAGTTTGTGAAGAAGCTTATCAGGAACTTTTACAGGAAAATCCTGATGCAATCCATCCGGTGTATATCGTAGGAAGTGAAGTGCCGATTCCTGGCGGAGCTGTAGAAGAAGATGCCGGCATGCAGGTGACAAAGCCGGAAGATTTTAAATCAACCGTACAAACCTTTGAAAAAGCCTTTGAAGATATGGGTATTCAGGATGCATGGCAATACGTTATGGCAGCTGTTGTACAACCAGGTGTAGAGGAAAAAGATGCCGGTTGCGAAGAATATGACAGAGAAAGAGCCAAAGATCTTATGGCCAGCATCAAAGAATTCGATAATTTAGTGTTTGAAGGTCACTCGACAGACTATCAGACCAAATATAAATTAAAAGAACTGATTGAAGATGGTGTAGGTATCTTAAAAGTAGGTCCGGGATTAACATATGCTGCTCGTGAAGGTATCTTCAGTCTTTGCTGCATCGAAGAAGAACTGGCGCAGGTTTACGATTTTGAAACCAGTCACTTCAAAGAAGTCTTAGATGAAGTCATGTTAGAAAATCCAGGTAAATGGGCACCATATTATCATGGCACCGAAAAAGAAATTGCCTTTAAGAGAAAATATTCTTTCTCCGATCGTTCTCGCTACTATATGCCAAATCCAAAAGTACAAGATGCTTTAAACAAATTGCTGAATAACTTAAAAGAACATCCGGTATCACTTCCATTGTTGTCACAATATATGCCAATCCAATATACACTGGTTCGTGAAGGCAAGCTGGAAAACACACCGGAAGCATTGATCAAAGCACGTGTAGCATATACAATCGAAGAATATACATTCGCGACAAAACAGGAACAATTAGTAAACGAATAAGACTGATACATTTCAGCCTTTTCTTATGCTAAAATGAAGACATGAACAAGAACACGTTAAAACAGATCATACTAGCTATTAATGAATCCAGTTTGGAAAGTCAGTCAAGAGAAGAACTCATCGAAAGAGTCCGGGAAAGAACAGAAATTTCAAAAACAACGATTATGCAGGCCATCGATCTATTGTATCAACACAAAGCACTGGAATGGTTACAGGATGAAGTCGATCTCTTTCCTTGTGCTGTTATTTTTGCTCGTTCCAGACCCAACAGTATTACCGAAGTCTTGTCCTATTGGCAAATGTTTCATGCTGATGCATCCTTTTGGAAAGACAATGGATTTGAAATCAAGGACAAAAAAATCTTATATTATATCGAACAAATGGAAAAAGAAGATCCCACAAAAATTGTCAGTGATACATTATCGATCCTATATACCGATTCCATCATTCATAAAGGCAAACATATCCCTTATAAAAATGAAGATCGAAGAATCGTTCCCCTAAAAAACAAAGGCTTTCTTTATTCAGTCATGCCAAAAAAAGGTATTCCTACGAACCGCGATATTTCCAAAGATCTGCAAGTCTATTTCAAGGATACTTTGATGCATGAATTTGATCGTACCTGCCCTATTTGTGGGATTCATATGCCTCATATGTTAATTGCCAGCCATATCAAACCGTTCCGAGATTGTGCTCATATCTTTGAAGCGGCTGATCATAATAACGGATTACTGCTTTGTCGAAATCATGATTTTCTATTTGATCAAGGCTACATCAGTTACCAGGACGATGGCAAACTGATTATTTCAAAACACTTAAAACATCCGGAACATTACAATCTAAATGATTTAAATCCTAAATATATGAGCGAAAACAGAAAGCTCTATATGGATTATCATAGAAAACACATCTTTCAATACTAAAGCAGCCAAGTACTGCTTTTTTCATATAATTAACTAAGATAGTCAAAATTATAACATATTATGCCAATCGACTTTCTATTTTATATAAGAATTGATACAGTAAAGAAAAGAAAACAATGTATTATCCTATTTTTGACTAAAATGGTAAGGAGGACATAATAAAGAAATATTTACTCGTTTTAGCTGGAATACTTACTTATTTTCTTTTTGATGCGCTACTATACTCTTTAAAAATAGATCAAACAACAGTTTTTATGATTCAAAGCATAATCGCAATTATCTTACTGATTCTCTTTATAGGACTCTATGCATATTCCATTCGAAGAAAACATACTGTCTAGAATTTAATGTTTAATCCTTCATTTTCTATTGATGGGTGCTTATCAAATCATCTTATTCATTTATTGAAACAAGTCAAAGGAGAAGAAATTAAACAATGGATTTATAGAGTTTTACTTGCCATAGCGTTGATCAGTTATCCTGTTACTAAGCTTTTCCCTGCTTATAAAGATATCATTCAACCGATTACTTTGCCATTTTGTATTATTTTTTTAATATGGTTTCTTTATAAGTTATTTATGGAAAAGAAATCAAAGAAAGATCATCAATAAAAAAAAAGGCCCTGATTAGCATTGATCAGGACCTTTTTGGTGTTATTATTGTTTTACTTTCTTTGCGAGTACAAAGAAATCAAATAAAGCATATAATAAGGCAGCAGCAGCTAAAATATAGTTGATGATCATCGCAACGCCTGTGTATTGTTCTTCTAAACAGTTTAAGACCAATAAAACAGCTAGAACAAGGAATAGGAAACCTTTTAATGCGATCTTATTGGTTTCCATTCCCATTTCTGCTTCGATTCGGCCAATCTTTTTCTCCGGTTTAAAATCTTTATAGACTGTCAAATTTCGTAGAAAACGTCTAAATTGAAATTCCATAAAGACATAAAGAACAACACCGATTCCAATACACACTGCAATCGATAAATTAAAGGCATAAGAAATGATAGCTCCGATGATACCAATCGCAAAACGCATACTGTAGAAGTTATACGTCTTCTCTACATCTTTTATCAGATATCCATTTTTTGAGAATCGATCAAAATAGATCGGACGATCTTTCGCATCATAAAATACATTGATGCCACTGACTTTTTGTTCCGTATCTTTCTTCTTGGAAACAGGTCTTCTTCTTTGATTCATTCGATTTGCCATAATTCTCTTAACCCCACGTTACTACTTCTTCTTCATCTTTTTCTTTTTCCTTGAAACTATCATAAGGTGTCAGCCAACCGGAATCCGCCGGCTCATTTGTTCCTTCCAGAATCGTACCGCATTCTTTCATAAAATCTGTTTCTGAAAGCTTCGGTCCTACCTTATTTGTCTTGGTAAAAGAAGGTTTTTTATTGATCTGCATCAACATGCTTTTGGTAACCATATAGTTGGCATCGTGCTTTTTTCCGGTAAAGTAAGCCACTTCATTCAAAAGAACCTGACAAAATTGTTTGACCATACCCATATCGATATTACTGCGGAAAATAATAAATGCAATACGATTATTAGTAATTTTTAATGCTTGTGAAAACGTAAATTTATTTACAATATTTGTCAAACATTCTTCCTGAATTTTTTCAATATAAGGTAGATAGTCTGGATCGTTTCGCATCAACTCTTCATCTTTTATGATCTCAAAATACAAAGTTGGATGCACACTGCAATGTTTAAAGATAGCTCCCCGTAAATCGGTTACATATAAAACCGGATATGTCTTATCACTCATTGTCAAAACCTCACATTTTTAAAAATCACTACGCATATTATAAACGCTAATGCAAACTTTAGCATCTATAATATGAGTAAAAGGATGTGAACATCAGCTCACACCCTTTTAAGATCAAGAATATACCAATGTTTTTTTATTCAGGCATTTCTACGTTGATGCCTTCTTCAGCTAACTGATCTACAACACCCTGTGTTGCATCCCAAGCCTGCTGACCAGTCTTTTCAGCTGGAGCTGGAGCTGGATATTCATACCACTGAATCAATGGATTGTATCCACCGTTGATTCCAGCACCGTTTTCATCGATAGCCTGAGAGTTACCTGTCCAGATACCTAATGCTGTACCGGCAATACCGCAAACTAAGATCAAAACGATACATTTGATTGGAGTCCAACCTTTTTTGATCAATGCATACAAACCGCAAGTGATCAATAAAGGAATCAGTTTAGGCATAATTCCATCTAACAAAGACTGTACGTTGATTGCAGGATCAGCAATGGCAATACGTAAAGAAGTAGAACCATAGTTGGCAATCAAAGCACCTACAGTGAAGATACCTAAAATGCTGGCAGCACGTGTAAATTCTTTAGCGTTAGAAGTTAACATTCCAACAGCAGAAGTACCTAAGTTGTAAGACCAGTGCATTAAGAAATAACGAATGGCAAACTGTACAGCGTTAAATACAACCAAGAAAATTACAGCACCTAAGATAGAAGCTTGTTCCAAAGCCAAGTTAGCAGTGATACCACCAACGATTGGAACTAATGTCAACCAGAACAAGGCATCACCGATACCACCTAAAGGTCCGGCAGCTGAAATACGTACGGAACGAATGGTAGCTGTATCAACTTTGTTCTGTTCCAAAGACAATACGATACCCATAACAAATGTTACTAAGAATGGGTGTGTATTCAGGAAGTCCAGGTTATGAGCCATTGAAGCTTTTAAGTCTTCTTTGTTTGTATGGATCTTTTTCAGACCTGGTAAAATACCCCATAACCATCCACAAGCTTGCATACGTTCATAGTTGAAGGAAGCCTGTAAGAAGCAAGACATCCATACCATTTTATTCAAGGTTTTCTTATCCAGCTTTGGAGCCGGAGTCAGATCTTGATATCTTTCAGGAATATTATATGCCATCAGTAAAACCTCCTGCATTTGATCCAGCGTTTTCTTTGATTCTTGTGTTCATCTGGTAATCATACAATGCGATAGCTAAACCAACCATTGCACACATTAACAATGTAGCACCTGACATTCCCGGTACGGCAGCACAGATGTTTGCCATAACGAAACCAGCCAGTAAGAATCCCCACATTTCGCCGGACATCATAACCTTCATCAGGATAGCGAATCCGACAAACTTCATAGCACCACCGGCAGCATCCAAACCAGCCATCAACCAAGACCACTGGAAGGAGAATGAACGCAAGCTGTCACCTAAAGCAGCAGCTCCCATAACACCGGCAACGGCCAATACACCAAACAGAATACCTAAGATAGCCATTTCTGTGTAGTTGATCATTGCGATACCTTTTGTATCGGCTTCTTCAGCACACTTGTCAGCTTTAGCCATCAGACCAGACATGATCGTAAATGTCAAAGTAACAGCATACTGTCCAAATACAGCAAATGGGATAGCCAAACCGACAGCCAACCCAACACCGTCAGCTGTAGGTTCAAGACCCATTGAAATAGCAAATGCAGCAGTCATGATCGTACCCATGATTGCGTTCGGAGGCTGAGCTCCACCGATAGGCATACTACCAATCTGAACCAACTGGTAAGCACCACCAACAACAACACCAAGTTCGAAGTTTCCAAGGATAGCTCCCATGATCGGACCTAAAACAACTGGCTGATACAAGGATTCCAAGAAACTAAACTGGTCGATACCCATAATGAAAGCTACAACGAAGATCATTATAGCCTGAATTACAGAAATCTCCATTATGTTCTCCTTTCAAATTAACTTTTACTTGAATAACTTATCCAATTTTTCAACTGCAGTGTCCGGTACACGCTGAATTTCTAATTCAACACCCAGCTCCTGCAATTTTTTAAAGCAGGCAACGTCGTCATCGTTTACGGCTACAGAAGTCGCAACCTGACGTTTACCTTCTGCCATGTGCATGTTTCCAATATTTACTTTCTTAATTGGAACACCACCTTCCACAAGCTTTAATACATCCTGTGGATTTTCGCAGATGATAAAGATCTTCTGAGCAGGGCTTGCTTTTCCGATAATGTCGATCGTCTTCTGGATAGTGAAGAAACGAGTCTGTGCATAAGCCGGAGCAGCCATGTTCATCAATCCCTGACGGAATTCATCACCTGCAACTGCGTCATTGGCAACTAACAGTAAGTTGGCTCCTAAAACACCAGACCACTGTGTTGCGACCTGACCATGAATCAAACGATTGTCGATTCGAGTTAATAAAATGTTTGGCATATTCTCTCTCCTTTCATGATAGCGCTTTCTTTCCACGAAAATCTATCTGTAATTATTATAGTATCATCGCACTGTTTTTCCTTTACACATTTTATTTATAAGTTTATACTTTTTATTAAAGAAATGTAATTTGTAATTAAAAGCCATAAACATTAACTCTTTTACAGAGAAAATATCACAAATTATCTTTAATTAACGGAAAGGTTGTTAAATCTATGTTAAAACGAACTACAAATTATCTCTTTCAAACGTTTGGAAGTGTCTTCTATGACATGAAATCTGCCATTCAATATGAATCTACAGTTTCTAATTCGCTTTATTTATCCAATAAGGAATTTGATTCCTATTACTATTCCAATGCACCGGTCTATATTGCCTGTGAAAAAGGAATCGTACTGTTAGTAGTCAGTAAAGATGGGGTTCAATACGATGAATTTGTCATTCATCGCGTGATTCGTTTACAACCGGGAATCTATTTTAACTTTGTTTCC
This sequence comes from Faecalicoccus pleomorphus DSM 20574, assembly GCF_000420345.1. Lineage (GTDB taxonomy): Bacteria > Bacillota_I > Bacilli_A > Erysipelotrichales > Erysipelotrichaceae > Faecalicoccus > Faecalicoccus pleomorphus. Next base: position 22,096 of record NZ_ATUT01000015.1, read on the forward strand.
ATTTCCAATGACAGCAAAGTACAAATTGCTTATGCTCCATCGGGTTTAAACCAAAAGAAGATGAAAGAGCCTTTTATCTATCAACGCATGGTTTCTAAAATCAATTTAAAAGAAATTTTAACTTGTTTTTATCAAGTACGTAAATCCAACTATGTCTTCCCCGGTGAAAGCCACGATTATTATGAACTCACTTATATTGATCATGGAAAACTGGATATGACATTGGATGGTAAGGAATATCATCTAAACAAGTATGATTTGATCATTTATTACCCAGGGCAGTTCCATACTCAAAGTACCGATGATGAAAGCACCTGCTCCTATTTGACCATCATGTTTGATATGGAAACAAAGATGGATATTTCTTTGATGAATCGTGTCTTTAAGACAAGAAAAGATATTTATAATGTTCTTTCTGCTTTTATGAAAGCTATTCAATCAAAAGATTATTTAAGTGAGGAAATGGCACTGGCATATTTAAAAGAAGTCTTGATCCTTCTCTATCAGTTTGACACGAAAACCGATGAAGAATCCAACGTCAACCCAATGCAGGAGCATTACGAAAACACCTTGTTGAATGAAATCTTAGTTTTCATCCACAACAATATCTTTACCGCTTTTACAGTGGAAGATCTCTGTCAGAAATTTTCGATTTCCAGAAGCAGCCTGCAAAGCTTATTTCGAACCAATATTCATATTACGCCAAAACATTATATTTCAAACTTAAAGCTTAATCAGGCAAAGCTTTTGATTCAGGAACATAAATATACGATTTCCGAAATATCCGATATGTTAGGCTTTACTTCGATTCATTACTTCTCTCGAAAGTTTAAACTTCAATATGGATTATCGCCTACCGACTATGCGAAATCGATCAACCAATAAAAAAGGTGCGTACCTCAATAAGAAGTACGCATTTCTTTTGATTAAATTCCGTCTGTAGGTTCAACTTGTTCCACTGGTTTATAGACAAAGCGCATTACTTGTTCTTTTCCTACATTCACAGCGGATTCTGCCAGATCTTTTACACTTTCCGCAAAAGTACGTGTTAAGTTGATTTCCACCAACATACCTAAGTTGGTTCCGGCAATGACTTCTACATTCTGACGTGGATATCCGATTTCCACAGCCGTTTTAAAAGGAGAACCCCCGGCAAGATCACTCAATACGATGATTTCTTCGCATTCTTTTAATGAATCCATGGCATCTGTCAATTTTTTAGCTAAATCTTCTGTAGAATCTGTTTCTTCAAAATCTACTGCCGCATAATTTTTTGGTTCCCCGGCGATCAGCTTCAGACTGCTTGTCAATCCGGAAGCAAAATGGCCGTGTCCTGTTACGATTAAACCGATCACTCTATTTTCCTCCTATTTTGCCGTATATTTATAAATTGTTACACCCTGTACAACACGGTTTACTTCTCCGGTTGGACATGGATTATCTGGTGTACATCCCATTGAGATGGATTTAAACAATCCTAAGATCTGTGCTGCCAGGATATAGTCCAAGCCTAAGAAGATATTATCTTTATCCGCATTCAAATCAAAGTTAACGTAAGTATCTACCAATTCACGAATTTCTGGATATTCATGAGCCGCTACCGCCAAGATACGGTTTTTCTTTCTCTGTCCGCTCATTTCTTTGATCAAATCATATTCATATTGTCTTTGATAAGCATCATCGGATACATAGACAACAGTCAACGCTTCATCGTTGATAACTGATTTTGGTCCATGACGGAATCCTAACGGACTATCAAAGAAAGTCGCAACCTGTCCGGCTGTCAATTCACATGTCTTTAACTGGCTTTCCTGTGCTACGCCTTTTAAGCAGTTGGCACCTAAATAAATCAAACGACGATAATCAAAATCGTTAACCAGATCCACTAAGGTTTGATAACCTTCATCCAGGAATTTCTGTCCCTGTTCAATAACTGTCTGCATTTCGTTTTCCATTTCATCCAGAGCATCCAGACGGAAGCATAATACGCTTGCCAAATACATATTGGAGAAACTGGAAGTCATCGCAAAGCTTTGATCATGTGTTTCCGGTGTTAAATTGATGCAGTAGGCATTATCCATTTCTTTTGCCATTTTTGATAAGGCCCCATTTTCATTACAAGTGATGAACAAATGAGATACATTTTCTTTGCAGACTTCTTCAGCCATCTGTACACTTCCCACACTTTCCGGAGAATTTCCAGAACGTGCAAAGTTGATCAACAACGTTTTCTTATCTCTTGATAAATAGTTTTCCGGTGTTTCTACAATATCAGTCGATGCATAGCTGCTGGCATGGAAATCCGTATAACGATTCACATAAGAATATACGGCATTTCCAACATATTCACTGGTTCCGGCACCGGTAAAGATGATTTCTACATCTCCCCCAATCAATACTGGTTCCAAGAAACTCTTCAATGCTTCTTTTTCATTTTTGATCTGTGCAATTGTTTTTGCCCAAGTTGCAGGCTGCTGGTAGATTTCCTGTGCTGTATAAATTCCTGTCAGTTCTTCCCAAGCATTTTTCTCTTTTCCAAACATCGTTTAGCCTCCTCTTGTCTGATTGTTTTATCTGCTTTTATTATAAACTAATTTTTAACTTTTTAAACAGGAGCAAATCATTATGATTAAAATGTACAAATTTGTTGTATTTTTTTATCTGTACTCTTATCATAGATCCATATGCTTTTGTATGCCTTATTTTCAAATGATATAATATTTACACTCACTATCTATTTCATTACACAGTTTTAAAGGGAGAATCACATGATAGACATACAAGATAAAAGCTACATTCCTTCATTTGATGAATTAGCTGAATATATTCAAAATCCTTTGTTTTTAGATTTTTGTTCAGATATCAAATCAAAGTTTTGCACAAAGGAACAATTCAATTTTAATTCCTGTAGTTGGGAATACGGCTGGAATGTGAAATTTAAGAAAGCCGGAAAAAATCTTTGTACCCTTTATCCCAGAGAAGGGTATTTCACTGTACTAATTGTTATTGGGAAGAAACAGAAAGAAGCCGTTGAAGCCATTTTATCAGAGTGTTCTAATACTTTAAAAGAGATTTACTATCAAACAAAAGAAGGAAACGGCCAAAAATGGTTAATGATTGATTTGGAAGATAAAGATAGAATTTATAACGATGTTTTTCATCTGATCGATATACGAAAAAACAATCTGTAACAAGACTCCGTATTATTGATATAACTTTTATCACAGCTACTTTTTGAAAAATACTTTACACCTTATAAATCTTTTATCTGGTTTTCTTAACTCATTTAGTAAAGTTGTGCCCGTTCGTTTATACCTGTAATTTGGATTACCCGCTACATAAATCCTATATTTTATAATTGTTTTCACCTTTATTTTCTCTTATAATTACCAAAGGAAAGAGAGCGTGTATCATGGCAAAAAAATCAAATATCAAACAAGAAATAGCGCCTCCTGTCGGCTTTAATCTATATCAGGACAAAAAGAACCGAACCATTTATAAACATCCTTTTTATCATAATGCGGTCTATATTCCTGTTTATGACTATAAGACCTTTGAATTGTATCGCAAGAGATATATTCTGATTCTATCTGTATTTGTGGTCTTATTTACCATGTTTACCCAGTGGTTTCAGATTCCCTGGTGGGCAAGCATAGGGATCACTTTGCTTCTATGGTTCTTCTTAGAATTTAAATTCTTCACGTTTTTAAAGAAACAACAGCCTGTTAAGCATTTTGATCCGGAAAGCTATGAAAGCTATTCCGATAATTTTGCGAAGCAGGGAACAAAACGAATCCTTACAAAAACGATCTTATATTTATTAGTCGGTATTCTGATCGTTTATAACACGTATTACTCACAATACGATTCCATGTATGTCATTGCCTCATGGATCGTTCTGGGGCTCTGTGTTCTTTATGCGTTATTTCAGATGGTCATGTTGATAAAAGTCACAAAACGCGCAAAAGCGAGAAATTAAATCTCGCTTTCTTTTTATTTATAGAGCTTCAAAAGAGTAACCAGTCGTAAAGGTTTCCTGCGGCTTCAACAACATTGTGCCTTCTCTTTGATAGAAATCATCATGTCCGGGTTCAAAATCGGCATGGCCGTACCATGGTTCGATACAGATAAAATCTGATGTTTTTGGATGTGTCCAGATCGCAAGATAAGGAAACTGTTCAAAATCAAAGCGAAGACGTGGTTCTTTCTTCCAACAAACTGTCAAATACTTGGACTGTAAATCTTGATAAATGATCGTTGCTGCTTCTTCAATATCTTGACGGCTGCATTTCCATTCTTTAAAAGTGACATCTTTTAACGAATACGGTGTTTGCCCGCTTGGATCCATCACAAATTGCTTGGCATGTTCTTCTTTTTCAAACACAAAAGCATAATCTTCAAACGCTTCGCCTTCGACTTGTGGAATACGAAAAGCCGGATGCAGGCCAAAGGTAAATGGCATGATTTCGTTTCCTGTATTTGTGATCGTATAATCAATATATAATTTTTTACCTTCCAGACGATACTTCATCTCATAATGAAAATCAAAAGGATATTGTTTCCGCGTTTCTTCATTGGAATCATAGGTGAAGACGATAGCATCTTTTTCCTGCTTTCCGACAAGATCGGCATAGCGAATCAAACCATGGTTTTTCATCGCATATGTTTGTCCGTTGATCTTATAGTCTTTTGTCCATGTATTTCCTACGATGGGAAATAATGTCGGATTTAATCCGGACCAGCCTTGATCTCCCTGATACATGATTTCCACTTGACGATCTTTATCCAAGAAATGTTGAATCTGTCCGGCTCTTTCTATACATTCCACTCTACATTGTTCATTTTCTAATACGTATGCCATATCGCTCGCCTCCTATATTCTATGACTTTCTTTTAGAAACTGATAAATTCCATCTTCACTGACATCCCCAATCACAAGATCAGCCACCTTTTTTAAATTCGGATGTCCGTTCTGCATACAGATACCTAAATCTGCCTGTCGTATCATTTCTATATCATTTTGTCCGTCGCCAAAACAGATCAGCGTATCTAAATCAAATCTTTCTTTACACCATTGGATGGCTTCGATTTTATCAACATGATTGGCTCGTATCTCCATCGCATGATCAAAATGCACAATGCCGCAATCTTTCAATAAAGGCCGCAGCTTCTTTTGATCCTCTGCTTTTATAAAGACAAGTACATTTAATACCTTGTCCTCCTGATATGGTTTATAGAATGGCGCACAAAGATAGAGATCAAAATAAGCACGATGTGCATACAGATTTGGCTTAGTGCCCCAAAGATTTTCTGAACATGTACTATAGCGATAGATTAAATGGTTTTCTTTACAGAACGCATCGATCGCACGCATCGTTTCCGGTAAAAGAAATACACATCGCAAATCGTTTTGATCGGCATCCATGATCCGACTTCCTCCATCCATAATTCGGGCATCAAAAGGAAAATCTCGCATGGCTTGCGGTAAATGATCCAATTCTCTAAGTGTACGACTTGTCGCCAAAAAGACTTTATTTCCCTGCTTTTGTAGTTTTGATAAAGCTTCTATCGTATGGTTGCTGACGGAATGTGTACGATTGGAATACAAGGTTCCGTCCAAATCGAAAAAATATCCAGTTGTCATACATTTATTATAAATAAAAAAATCGAGAATTCACTCGATTTCTAAAAATTCTTTGATTTGATCCAGGCGTTCCAGAGTTTCATCATAGCCTAACTGAAACCACGGACGAAGCTTTTTGGGATCCGTCGTATAACGAGTTACCCCCAAATCCTTATGCGGTCGAAGAACAAGGGCTTTACCTTCCTGTTCCAGGGCATGGATCGTATTCCATTGTTCGTTATATCTTTCATGGCGTTTTTTTAGATCTTCTACGATCTGCTCATCCTTATACAGCCATTTTGCCAGCTTTAACTGATACGAAGGAGCTGGTTTTCGTACATATCCTTCTTCCTTGGTGGAAACAATGATATGTTTTTGATTGCCATGGCGAATACTTTGATGAATACTGATCATATCAATCAAACCGGCATCCATATATTGAATACCGCGAAACATGTAAGGCCGACACAATATCAATAAAGCACAGCTGGCTTTGATCAATGTCTGACTCTGATCGACATAACTTTGATCATAGTATTCCACCTGATGCGTTTCCATATTGTATAAACCGATTTCCATGGTCGTTGTGCTCTCTTTTAAAGCCTTAAAATCTAAAGGCGCCTTACTCTCGATAAAATCGTTTGTGGCTTCAATTCCGAAAATATTTCTTTCTTTTAGAAAAGGACGAAGACCAACAACACCTTTTTGACAAGGTGCTTCAATTCCGGTCACTTCCATACGATACATCTGTCGAGAGGTATAGCTCAACAAAATCTCGCTTCCTGCCGAAATGCCGACACAATAAGGTACATAGATCTTATGTTCCAAAAAGCATTTTAAAGCACCGGCTGAATAGGCGGCTTTCGTGCCTCCTCCTTCGCAGACCAGCCCTGCCTGAATCATTCTTTGTCCCACTTTCTAATGACACCAGAATCAATGGCGGCTTGCTTGACAGCCTTAGCCACGACCGGCACTACTCTTTTATCCAAAGCCGAAACGATGATATGTTCAGGACGCAGTTCCTTTTCATCCACCATAGAAGCAATCGCATAAACCGCTGCCTTTTTCATCGCATCGTTGATCTGTGTTGCCTGGGCATCCAGTGCACCTTTAAAGATGCCCGGAAAGGCTAATACGTTATTGATCTGATTTGGATGATCGCTGCGTCCGGTTCCTACAATATAAGCGCCCGCTGCCTTAGCATCATCCGGTTCAATTTCCGGAATTGGATTGGCCATCGGTAACACAATAGCCTTTTCATTCATACTGGCAATCATCTCTTTAGAAACAATATGGCCGGCACTGACACCAATAAAGACATCCGCGCCTTTTAAAGCCTCACTTAAATCGCCTTTTTTATGTTCCTTGTTCAATCTTGAAAGAAGTGCTTCTTGTCCACTTGTCAGATTCATTCCTTCCACAAGAATACCTTGTCGATCGACTAAAATCACATTGCCAAGCTCTAAATCTAAGATCAATCTTGCGATGGCACATCCGGCACTGCCGGCACCATTGATCACAATGGTCGGATTCTCTTTTTTCACTAAGCGTAAAGCGTTGACCAAAGCCGAACAAACCACAATAGCTGTTCCATGTTGGTCATCATGGAAAACCGGAATATTCATACGCTCCTGTAAGCGTTTCTCAATTTCAAAACAACGAGGGGCCGCGATATCCTCTAAATTGATACCGCCAAAGCTTGGCTCCAAAGCCGCAATGATATTGACCAGTTCATCCGTATTCTGCGTATTTAAACAAAGCGGAACGGCATCTAGCCCACCTAAAGCCTTGAATAAAACGCATTTTCCTTCCATGACCGGCATACCGGCTTCCGGCCCAATATTTCCAAGCCCCAGTACCGCACTTCCATCGCTGATAACCGCAATCGTATGTCCTCTTCCCGTATAGACATAAGATTGACTTTTATCTTTTTCAATTTCCAGACACGGTGCCGCAACACCTGGCGTATAAGCCAAAGAAAGATCATCTCTTGTTTCAATTTTCATCTTGGCAACTGTTTCCAGCTTTCCTTGCCATTCTTTGTGTAATCGTAAAGCTTCTTTTGCGTAATCCATAAACACTCTCCTCTCAAATAGAAAAAACATAGACTACTCTATGCTTTTTGCTCCATGATTTGTTTTATTGAATCTTCATAAGGCGTACCTGCACAATGCTTCAAAGCTGATGTGAAAACCTTTTTCATATTTTCTATATCATTCAAATACGAATATTGAAGTCCTAAAAGATATTCAAAAGTACCAACGACCATCATCTTGTCCTCATCCAAAGCACTTTTTCCATCCCACAGATGATCTATCTTTTCCTGCACTTCTTTGATGTATTTGCTCTCTTTTTTGATCAGAATGCTGTATTGTATCTCCAGATCTTTAGCACGATCCGCATGCAGAGAGCGAACCGCATCCAACATATCCTTTGCCTTTTTAGCACGTCCCTGCTGCAGATAATAGTAAAAACCTCGTTCTCGAACGGCTAATTTCTGATTATCCTTTAAGCGCATGTTCATCATCATATTAAACTGTTCTTCCACATCATCTTTTCGATTTTGTGCAATTAAACCGCTCAACCGCATATTTTCTCTTTCAAAAGCACTCATTCCCATTTTACAAATAAAAGAATCCAAGGTTCGATAAAAAGTCGTATAATCATCTTTTAAAATTTCCTGATTCAATTTATTCCAGGTGATTTTTCGAAAAAGCATCGGTATCAACAACAAACATAAAAATACGGCAATCGCCATGATTACAACAAACATAATTTTCACCCTTACTAATTTTGTCTGTTTACAGAATAAACTAAAAAAGAGTGTTTGTAAACAAAAGGTGATATTTTAGACTCTAAAGCATTAAAAAGTACAAAAAGCCTCAGAACTCTAAGGCTTTTGCTTTTGCATCAATGTTTTTAAAACCTGAACCATGGTTTCCATCTGATTGATACTGCAGAATTCATATCGACCATGATGATTATAAGATCCTGTACCAAAATTCGGGCAAATGCATCCTTTTTCCGTCAACATAGCTCCATCGGTTCCGCCACGTGTTGGTATGGAAACCGGATCAAGACCACAGGCAGCCAAGGCTTCCTTTGCCCTTGTCACAGAACGCATGTCACCATGCATAAATTGTGCCATATTGTAATACTGATCCTGCATTTCCAACTGGAAACGATCGCCATACTTCTGATTCAAAGAATTGATTACATCTTGAACAAACTGCTTTCTGGCCGTAAATTTTTCAAAGTCATGATCACGAATAATATACGCCAGACTGGCACTTTCGCAAGTTCCTTCCATCTCCAACAAATGATAGAAACCCTCTCTGTTTTCTGTATGCGCCGGTGTTTCCTGTTTTGGGAATGCTTCGATCAACTCGTGTGATAAAAGACAAGCATTGATCATTTTATCTTTGGCATAGCCCGGATGGATCGTATTGCCGGTAATCGTGATTTTAGCCTGAGCGGCATTAAAGTTTTCATAATCAATGGCATCAATTCGGCCCCCATCAACGGTATAGGCAAAATCAACCTGGAATTGTTCTAAATCAAAATTCTCTGTTCCCCGTCCTACTTCTTCATCCGGTGTAAAGGCCACGATGATCTTTCCATGTGGCAGATTTTCTTTGATCATTTCATCCACTGCCTGCATGATGATCGCAATACCCGCTTTATCATCGCCACCAAGCAAAGTATTTCCATCGGTCACAATTAAATCATCACCGATACAGTTGGATAAGGCCGGATACTTTTTACAATCCATTTGGTATTGATCGTTTAAAACGATCATGGAACCATCATAGTTTTCAATAATTCGAGGACGAATATCTTTTCCGCTTAATTCGGTAGCCGTATCCATATGCGCACAAAAGCCAAAGGAAGGAAGACGATCATCCGTGGCTTCCAATGTCGCATATACGATCCCATGCGGATCCACCATTACCTTTTGAAATCCCAAAGCCTTGCATTCTTTTTCTAATTCTTTTGCCAGCACCAGCTGTTTTTCTGTACTTGGCGCTGTTGTACTTTCCGGATCGGATTGGGTATCAAACGATACATAATGTAAAAATTTTTCTGTAACACTCATACTTATGCTAACTCCTGAGCCAATCTTGGCACGATTTGTTTTTTACGCGATACATATCCCATTTTGGTAAAAGAGTCCACTAATCCTTTTATCGCATGAGAAAGCTCTCCGACATAAAGGAAGCGACTTCCCTTGCCCTCCACATTGGTAAATACCATCAGTAACAAATCTAAATGACGCATTTTATTTTCTTCTTCCATGTACTTCAAAAAGTCATCTCGGATCTGATCCACTACATCTAAATCAAAAATAAATACCTGTGAGATCGCCACACGTTTTCCCGATAAAGTATATTCTTTAGAATCTCTATGTAAAATCGTATCAAAACTTTTATCCTGAATCGTAGCGGTATTGGCAAATAGTTCTTTAGCCATCGCATCAAAATCGATACCATGTTCTTTTTCAATACGTTTTGCCAAATCTTTATCGATCTGCGTACATGTCGGCGAATTAAAATTCATCGTATCACTGATAATGCCATAGGCAATCAAACGCGCTGCCGTATCCGACATTTTGATATTCATTTCATGATACATCAAACCAACGATCGTACAAGAACTTCCTACGATCATATTTCTAAACTGGATTGGATGATCCGTCTCGATATCACCAATACGATGATGATCGACAATTTCCAAGATATAAGCACTGTCAATGTCGTTGATTGCTTGTTTCTTTTCGTTATGATCCACCAGGATAAACTTTTTCTTCTCTGCTTTTAAAATATGATAACGTGCCACGGAACCAACGATTTTTCCTTTTTCCAATACCGGATAGCTGGAATGACGAGACTTCAACATTTCCCGTTCTACATCCTCCAAAAACTCTCCGCGATTAAAGGATGTGATAGCACTGGCCGGTGTCATGATCAATTCGATTGGGATACTTCGATAGATCATCTGAATGATCTTCATTGTATTATAGTTGGTTGAAATAAGAGTTACCCCATACTTTCTAGCCATTTCAATAATATAATCGTTAGGAACAAAGCTTTCCGCAATCACGATCACAGCACAACCTTTAGCCATACTCTTGATCATATCATCCTCATGGTCGCTTAACACCATGATGGCACCTTCCAGATCACGCTCCATGAGCTTTTTATCCGAAATACGAACTTCTCCACTCATTGGTAAAGTTCCTTTTAAGATGAAACTTCCCTTCAAACATTTTACGATATTTTCTAGCGGTGTTTCCTTTAACAGATCCTTCGTGATATTTAGATCCTGCATCTGCACTTTGGAAACATCACCAATGGTAGCCATACCAATATAATTATCATTATCATCCACTACATAGAGTGCTTTGGCCTTATCCAGACATAAATCCCATCCATGGCGCAGAGTTTCATGGCGAGGAATCGTGATTGCCTCGTCAATCTCTATTTCAGCCAATGTATTTTTGGCCGTCGTCATATACAAAGGTGGATCCAGCTCTAATTTTTTTAGAATAAAACTGGTTTCCGGATTTAAATGTCCGATACGAGCAGCAACCGCATACATTCCCATTTTCTGCTTGAGCTCGGCTAATGCCATGGCAGAACAAATAGAATCCGTATCCGGATTTTTATGACCTACAATATAAACCGGTGAAGTCATGATACATCTCCTTTTCAACTATATCTCATTATACCAATAATTGACCAAAGAAAAAAGCAGACAATTTTGTGTCTGCCTTAACTTCATCTATCTCTCAAACAATAATTATGTGGTAGGATAACCCTTATTTTACTGCATCTTTTAAAGCTTTGCTTGGCTTGAATTTCACTGCATTAGATGCCGGAATTTCAATAGATTCTTTTGTCAAAGGATTGATTCCTTTACGAGCAGCTCTTTCTGTTACCGTAAATTTTCCAAATCCGTTCAAATCTACCGTTCCTTTTTGAACAAGTGTGTTTGTAATTTCGTCAAGCAAGAATTTAACGTATGCAGTTGCATCTTTTTTAGATACCCCACATTCTTCAGCCATTTTTTCAACTAAGTCTTTTTTACTTACTACTTCTGACATGAAAATGTCCTCCTTTTTTTTACTACGGTGGAAATCATATCATTATCCATAACTTATTGCAATATTTTATCAACGGGAACGCACAATTTTGTTCCAATAAAAAGTATTTCGCAATCCTCAATTTATATTAATAAAAATTACAAATTCGTCAACAAGTAACCCTTCATCTTCTTTTAACTTATTTTTTTGTATTTTAACTTAGTCAAAGTTAAAAGCTAAATTTTTATGTTATTTTAAATTGTATTGGGATTTTAATCTACAAAAAGAATTTCCAGATTCTAATCAAACCATTTTTAGAAAGATAAACTTTAGTTTTTATGATTTCAGTTGATTTTTTTTGAAATCAATGGCACAATAGAGAGGCCTTAAATGCCTGCATAGTATAATGGTAATACACATCCATGGTAAGGATGAACTCGTGGTTCAATTCCGCGTGCAGGCACCAGCATTATATTATTTACGAACTGCCTATTAATATATATTTAATAAGTGGTTCGTTTCTTTATATTTGTATAGTGACCTATATTATGAATTCAGTCAATTTGGGCATTGAAAATTCATGTAAGTCCCTTATTCAGGGAGTGAAACATTCTATAAGAAATCCTTAGTATAAAGCCGTTAGGGCCTCGTGCGGAACGGAATTAGAAAGGGGTTGCCTATGATGGATAGAGCGATAAACCTTTTGAAAGAGATTAGACTTCTGATTCATGCGATTAGACGTTTAATCGAAATCATTTTAGAAATGACAAAATAAAAAGAGTGAACCGCTAAACTCACTCCTTGAACACAATATATCAGATTGATAAGAATTGTGCAAGGATAACCAAAAAGATATTGTCATATGTATGAATAAATCTTTATGCCTATAAACATTCTATTTCTTTTAAGAAGAATTAAACACCTGGTTCATATTGACTGATAATTCTTTACATAAAGTTTTACGTCATCTTCTATTAGCGTTTTCCTTCTTAATTAAATCTTATACAGAAGAATTTTTTATGGCAGCTCTTGAAAATGACTCATTTACCTATGTTACAATAACCAGGAAATGAGGACACGATTATGATCAGAGCTATTTTTTTTGATTTTGACGGAACAATACTTTCTCACACTACCAAACGAGTGCCAGACTCCGCCATATATGCATTAAACCTGTTAAAAAAACAAGGAATTTTAACCATTGTCGCCACCGGAAGACACATTACAGAAATTCAAGAATTTGATTTTTGCCAAAATTTTAAATTTGATGCCTACATCACATTAAATGGGCAATATTGTTTTAATGAAACCGAAACCATCTACAGTAATCCTGTTAGTAAAAACGATGTGGATGCGATATTAGATCATATCCAGGAAGATCCTTACCCTTGTGTATTTGTCGAAAAAGACCGGCAATACATGAATTTTTATACCGATTCTGTTATCGAAGAGTATAAGAAATTAGGAACCTCTTTACCTACATTGGAAAATATCGAACGTGCCAGGATTCAACCGATTTACCAGCTTTCTCCTTATTTAAGTGAAAAGCAGGAAAAAGAATTGTTTACAAGATGCCATGACATCAAAATCGATCGATGGACTGATTATGTGATCGATGTATTACCGGCTATCGGTGGCAAAGATATCGGTATTCAAAAAGTAATGGAATACTATGATTTAAAACATAATGAAACGATGGGCTTTGGTGATGCGACCAACGATATTCCTTTATTAAAAAGCGTGGGCATTGGTGTTTGTATGGGAAATGGCAAAGAGGAAGTGAAACAAATTGCAGATTATGTTACGGATTCTGTGGATGAAGATGGTTTATATAATGCTTTAGAAAAATATCAGATCATAAAATAAGCGACTTACCAGTCGCTTATTTTCTTCATCATTTCTACAATGCTTTCTTTACCTAAACCAACGACGTTACTCAAAGAGCCGTCAATATGCGATATAAAGTCACTATCCTGTATGCCATAAGCACCGGCTTTATCTAAGGCATTATGAGTATGAATGTAATCCCATATTTCTTCATCGCTCAAATCTCGAAACCAAACTTTGGTGATATCGGTATGACAAAGTTGTCTTTCCTTATATAGAAAACAGATTCCTGTCATAACTTCCTGATATTTTCCGCTGAAATCTCTTAAAAAAGAGAATGCTTCCTGTTCATCCTTTGGTTTTCCGTAAATCTTATTTTGAAAGCTGACAATCGTATCGGCGCCAATAACCAGATCATCCGGATATTTCGCATGCACATCCGCTGCTTTCTGATAAGCTACCAGCTGAATGGCTTTTTCTAAAGGCAAAGCCGGATCAAAGTATTCCTGTGTGTAGGAAGGAATCACTTCAAATTGATATCCAATTTCTTCTAAGATCTCTTTTCTTCGAGGAGATTGACTAGCTAATATGATCTTCATATTCAAAACCTATAGGCGCTTTCTTTCGCTGATAATAAATTGAAAAGACAATACAGGGTATGATCAAAACACAAACCATGAGAACACAGCTTAGCACCAGCTGATAAAAAATCGTTTCCGGCAGCATATTGATCATAAAATCCGTAGCTGGATTCAATAGCCACAGATCATTCGAAAAAAAGATCGTATGAAACCATGTCCAAAAGCCGGTAAAATCAATACCGATCCAGATACCAAAAAACACAAAGACCAGAATCAAACAAACAGAAGCTTGTAGAAGACCTTTTGTCAGATAGGCAACTGTTTTCTTCTTTTGCGTTATAGCCAGATAAAACAAAATCACCAATAAACAAACAAAGCTGACTTTTCCGACCCCTATGGCATTTTGATATAAAGCCTTTACATCGACCATATGACTTTTTTCTCTTTCATTAAAGGTATTTTTTGTGTATCCATTGATGGTAATCGTATCCTCTAAAGAATCGGTATCGTCACGAATATAGTCCAACAATAATTCAATACTTTTGTTTAGATCGTTCTGGGAAACATGTAAAGAATCGGCTAAATCCATTTTCTCATAGCGCTGGATATAAAAATTCTCATTTAAAGCCATCGTATGCACACTGCCGATCACAAAGACAACAATCAAAAGCCAGCCCCATACAAAGGCCAAGATCCTATTCAATCGCAACAAGATCCACCTTATCGACAAAAGCCATCGCTTCAATCAGATCCAGGAAAGCCTGAATATCTCCTTCCAGATCACTGATATCCAAGGTAAAGCTGACATTATGAATGCCATTGATCGGAATGGTTTGATTGATAGCCAGAATATTCACTTGTTTAGCGGAAATCAAAGAGGAAACTTTGGATAACGTTCCCTTTTCGCTTCGCAACGTCATCGTGATTACGGCTTTGCGGTTATTTTGTTCCTGTGAAAATGAAAATACTGTATCCTTATATTTATAGTACGTTCCCCGTGATATGCCCACCTGCTTAACGGCTTCACTGATTCTTTTTACTTTTCCAGATTGTAAAAGCGTTCTTGCTTCTAACACCTTTTCCAGCACTTCCGGAAGAATGTCGCTGGAAACCACATAAAATTTACTCATAATCTACCCAGGCTCCTTTGGATGCGATTGGCATCTGTCTGCATTGTATGGAAAGTTTTGTTTCGACATCTTTCTGTAATTGATTCAATTTCGTCGGATCTAATGATATCGCAAGCATCGTACTGCCACTGCCGGAAATCCACATCGCAAGATCCATTTCCTGGCATTGCTCATGAATCGAATCATAATCCGGAATCAGCTTTTTACGATAGGGTTCATGCAGATGATCAACACATGATTTTGCAAGGATCATCTCATTTCCTACCTGCAGGGCTTGTAGAAAACATAGCGCATGTCCCACCTGTGAAACAGCGTCCTTATACTCCAAAGTAGAAGGAAGAACTTTTCGTGCTTCATTGGTTACGATTGGATAATCCGGTATCATGGCCAAACATTTATAATCGGCACAAGGTATGATCATCATGCGTGGCTTACCTTCTTCCATAAAGCTGCAGACAGCTTTCCCAAAAATACAGGGTGCCACATTATCCGGATGTCCTTCAATATCCGTGGCAATCTCTAAAATTTCCATTTTATTCAAATGCGCCTGAAACCAGGCATCGCATGCTAAAATACCGGCCACCACACAAGTGGATGAAGATCCTAGTCCTCTGGAAAAAGGAATATCGGAATCGATATGAAGATGAAATGTTGGCATTTCCTTTTTTAGATGCTGACATGTCTTCAAAAAAGACTGTACCACTAAATTGTCTTCATTGGCATATTCTTTAGGACAACCTGTGATGATCAGTTCATCACTAGGCTCAAATTGAAAGGTTGCCCACCAGTCTAATGCCATGCCTAAACTGTCAAAGCCTATACAACAGTTCGCACTGGTTGCGGGAACATGTACTCGTATCATAGAAGAGCCTCCATATTCTTTTCTACAACATCTTTCATCTGTTCGACTGAAATCACTTCTTTGTGTCGAATTTCCTGGCTTTCCAGTGCTTTTAATCCTTTCGGAATCGGATCCGAACAAATGGTTTGAAGCTGTTTCATAGCTTCCAGTTCATTCGTACTGTTTTGATGTAAGGCATCCAGTACATCCTGTGAAAACTTATAAGGAGAAGCTGTCGCAAGGGCAACGATCGGTCTTTCTTTAGCGTCTTTGGCAACCTGATACGCAATAGCCGAATGCGGATCTAAAACAACCTTGGATTCCTGATAGACAGTCGCTATCGTTTCTTTGGTCTTTTTATCATCTAAATAGGCACAACCAAACAAAAACTGAATCTTTTGTAGAAGTGTATCCGGAATTTGATAGCGTCCAGTTTTGCTCAAATCACTCATACATTGCGATACCAGTTTGGTATCCTTTCCGGACATATAATACAAAAGCCTTTCTAAGTTCGAAGAAATCAATATATCCATACTTGGAGAAATCGTTTGTACAAACGCGCGGTTGCGATCATAAACACCGGTTGTCAAAAAGTCCGTTAACACATGATTAGCATTGCTGGCGACATAGAATTTCTTGACCGGTAATCCCATCATATAGGCATAATAGCCGGCTAAGACATCCCCAAAGTTTCCTGTCGGTACACTAAAGGATACAGGATCCCCCAGCTGTATCGCACCATGGTTGACCAAATACTTATAGCTTTCAAAATAATAAACGATCTGTGGTACCAGTCTTCCTATATTAATAGAGTTGGCACTGGTTAAAATCACGTTTTGGGCTTCGGCCTTCTTTCGCAAGTCTTCATCCAGGAACAAGGATTTTACCTTGCTTTGGGCATCATCAAAATTTCCTTCGATCGCATAGACTTTCACATTCTTTCCTTGTTGGGTCGCCATCTGGCGATATTGAATCTGGCTGACTTTTTGATGCGGATAGAACACGCAAATACCGATGCGATCCACATCCTTAAAACCTTCCAAAGCTGCCTTTCCAGTATCTCCACTGGTGGCCGTCAAGATCATTGCCTTTTGATCACCGGCTTTTAAAGACGCCGACATCAATTGTGGTAAAAGTGTTAAGGCCACATCTTTAAAAGCACTGGTCGGACCATGAAAAAGTTCTAATACATATACATCATCGACTTTTTTAACAGGTGTAATATCCGGCGAAGAAAAAGAATGTCCATATGCATTTTCAATGCATGTTTTCAATTCCTCTTCACTAAAATCCGGCAGTAAAGGCTGCAGAATCGTATATGTATTTTCCTTATAAGATTGTTCACAAATCGTATGCAAGTCTATCTGTACCGAATCAATGTCCGGCCATACATATAAACCGCCATCTTTGGAAATTCCTTCCAAAATGGCTTGTTTAGAGGTCATTTTTCTGTTTTGATCACGGGTTGACACATAAATTTTTTCCATAGATTCCTCCTTGAAAAACCATATACCATATGATACAATGTTCACATTCTAAAAACAAGTGTTTTCTTTAATTAAACAAGGAGGAAGTCATGAACGCAGTTTTATTAGGATATGGCACCGTAGGAAAAGGTGTGGAAATACTTTGTAAGAACGTAGAAGGCATCCATTTAAAACAAGTCTTTGTTTTACCGGAATTTGAAAACCTTCCTTATTTCTCCAATGATGGAAAAGGTATGGTTACAGCCGATGATGTCGATATCGTTTTTGAGTGCTTGAGTGGTACAGAACCCGCAAACACGTTGATCACATTAGCTTTGGAACATGGTAAACATGTCATCACCTCCAACAAGGCAACCGTCTCTCCAAATTTGGAGCGTTATGTGGAAATTGCCGAGAGAACCGGTGGTTCTATTCAAATCGAAGCCAGTGTTGCCGGCGGTATTCCTTTTTTAGATGCGATTTTAAAGCTGCAGAAGTTAGAAGAGATTCGCGGTTATCAGGGAATCTTTAACGGTACTTCCAATTATATATTAGATCAGATGCAAAAAAATGGCATGGAGCTAAGCGTGGCCTTAAAGCAGGCACAATCCATGGGGTATGCCGAAGCCGATCCAACCAACGACATTGAAGGTATTGATGTCTTCTATAAGACAAACATCACCAATATGTTGGCGTATAACACAAAAAACGATGCGATTCGTAAACCAATTGGCATCACGAAACTGAATACCGAAGATATCAAAATGGCTAAAGCAAATGACAAAGTCATTCGTCATATTTCGTTATCTAAACAAAAAGATGGTGAATTTGCCAGTATCATTGCCCCGGCCTTTTTGGATAAAGGACATTATCTGGCCAATGTACCAGATAACTATAATGCCCAATTGATCTATGCGGACAGCTTTGATTACTTAGGCTATTTTGGTCAGGGCGCCGGACAGCTTGCCACCGCACAGGCTATGTTGGCTAATGCCATCGATACATTGGAAAACAGAGAACGTAAGATTTGTCTAAATCATGAAAAGAAAGTCAATGAATCGATCTTGAAGGCCGACTGGATCGTACGTGCTAAAAAAGGCTTGAAGGCCGATAAAGAACAAAGTATCAGTGAAAATGAATCGTATTACTGGTTTGAACAAAAAGATGCAACGATCATCGATACCATTCAGGCATTTGATGCGGATGCTATGATTGCCTTATGGGTGTAAAGAGGATAGAGGAACATGTTAAAAATCACAAAATTTGGTGGAAGCAGTGTGGCCAATGCGACACAGTTTAAAAAGGTCAAAGCCATCGTACAGGCAGACCCGTCCCGAAAATATGTCGTTGTCAGTGCACCGGGTAAAAGAAACTCTTCTGACAATAAAATTACAGATTTATTGTATCTTTTAGATGCGCACCGGCAATATCATGTCGATGCCAGCAATGTCTATCGTTTGATTCGTCAGCGTTTTGTCGATATCAAGACGGAACTGGGATTAAAACAACCGATTGAAAAAGAATTGGATACATTTTATACCAATCTAAATACTTATACACAAGCACAGATCGTATCTCGTGGTGAGTATTTTTGTGCCAAGCTAATGGCGGAATATCTGGGATATGATTTTGTCGATGCCAAAGATATCATCCGCTTTAATCTGGATAAGACGATCGATATGCAGGCAACAGCGGCCAAGCTGCAGGCAAAATGTGCGCAATATGAGCATTTTGTTTTCCCTGGTTTCTATGGCTCCAGCGCCAACAACCAGATTCAAGTCTTTTCACGAGGTGGTGGCGATATCACCGGATCGATCTTGGCAAAGTGTCTGAATGCGGATATGTATGAAAACTGGACCGATGTCAGTGGATTTTTGATGGCTGATCCAAAAATTGTCGATCATCCAAAACAAATCACACATATTACGTATTCGGAATTGCGTGAACTTTCTTATATGGGAGCCAGTGTCTTACACGAAGAAGCCATTTTCCCTGTCAAGGAAGCGAACATTCCGATTCATATTTTAAATACCAACCATCCGGAAGATCCGGGAACGATCATTCAGGAAAGAACCAACATCAAAAATCCATATGCGATTACCGGAATTGCCGGAAAAGAGGGCTTTGTCTCTATCTATATTTATAAGAAACACATGTCCAGTGAAGTCGGTTATATTCGTAAAGTCCTCAGCATTTTGGAGATGTACAATGTCAGCGTGGAACATATTCCAAGTGGTATCGATTCGTTTAGCGTTGTCGTGAATAAAAGCGATGTACAGGATAGTTTATATGAAATCCTGGCACGAATCAAAACGGAACTGAAGCCTGATGAAATTCATACCGAAGAAAATCTGGCTTTGATCTCCACCGTTGGTAAGAGTATGTCCGATTCACCGGGTGTTGCCGGTAAATTATTTAAATCGCTCGGAGATCAGAAAATCAATATTCGGATGATTGCGCAAAGTAGTGATGAAATCAATATTACGGTTGCTGTATTGTGCAAAGACTTTAAGGCAACCATTCGATCGATCTATGACGCGTTTGTCACAAAGGAGGATCAAAATGTCTAAGGAAACCATTGCCATTGTAGGGGCTACCGGCGCTGTTGGCCAGCAGATGTTACAATGTCTGGAAGAAAGAAAAATTGACTGTAATCTAAAGCTGTTGGCATCGGCTAGATCCAAAGGTAAAGTTTTTACCTTCATGGATCAGGATATTACTGTTGAAGAGTTAACAGAAAATAGCTTTGAAAATGTAGATTATGCATTAGGGGCTACAGAAAATGACATCACTAAGACTTGGATGCCATGGGCACAAAAGGCCGGTACGATCGTTGTCGATAACTCCAGCGCCTATCGTTTGGATCCTAATGTGCCATTGGTCATCCCGGAAATCAACCCGGAGGATATTCAAAAGAATCAGGGCATTATCGCCAATCCAAACTGTGCTACGATCATTGCCTTAGTGGCCCTCCATGTGCTGCATCAGGAGTTTAAGATCAAACGTATGATCGTATCTACCTATCAGGCAGTGTCCGGTGCCGGTGTCAAAGGAATTCAGGATTTAGAAAATCAGGTCAAAGATCCAAGTATTCCTTCTCAGGCATTCCCGTATCCGATTGCCTACAATTTGATTCCTCAGATTGGTGATTTTGATGAAAATGGTATTTCCAAGGAAGAGTGGAAGCTTCAAAATGAGAGCTGCAAAATTCTTCATGACCCGGATATTCTTGTAAACTGTACTTGTGTTCGTGTTCCTATCATGCGTTCTCATTCTGAAAGTATCACGATTGAATGTGAAAAAGAAGTCGATGTACAAAAAGCGCGTGAGCTGCTTGCCCATGCACCAGGCGTTAAGCTTGTCGATGATCCACAAAACAAGATCTATCCGATGCCATTAGATACATCCGATCAAGATTTAGTCTATGTTGGGCGAATCCGTGAAGATCTATCCGATCCTTCCAAACATTCGATGATTCTATTCTGTTGTGGTGACCAGATTCGTAAAGGGGCCGCCACCAATGCCGTACAGATTCTTGAAGAACTCTTGAAATAAAAAGAAACACACGTCGATTATGGCGTGTGTTTTCGTTTACTTTTCCACTTCATCAATAGCTTCGATGATAATACCTCGAAACGCATTTTTTTCCAGACTGGCAACACCTTTGATGGTCGTTCCCGATGGTGAACAAACCGCATCCTTCATGATACCCGGATGCTGTTTCTTTTCCAGATACAATAAACTGGTACCGGCCATCATCAAAGCAGCTAAATCATAGGCCTGTTGACGCTTTAAACCATGTTTGACTCCGGCATCGGCCAAAGCCTCCAAATACATGGCTGTATAAGCCGGCGCACAACCGGCAATCGTGGTCGCAATGGATAACTGCTTAGCTTCCACCCATTCAATCTGCGCAATTGTTGAAAAAAGCTGAACAAAGCTTTCCAGGGATTTCGGCTGTAAAGAATGTTTTTGTTCTGTGACAAGAATTCCTTTTCCAACCGCAATAGGTGTATTGGGAATGGCCGAGATGTGTTGTGTCTGTGGCTCTAAGATTTCTTCATAAAAATCATAAAAGCAACCGGCTGCGATCGATACAACAATTTTAGAAACCAATGCCTTACGAATCGGTTCAACGACTTCTTCGATCTGATACGGCTTAACGGCCAGTACGATCAATTCAGCATTTTCAACAACTTCCAAACTTGAAGCATGGGCACAAACCCCATATTTTTCGGCATTCTTTTGGCAGGAATCAAAATGAGCGGAGCAAACATGAATTAAAGATGGATCGATGTTTGCCTTGTTGACCATTCCATTGACAATGGCCTGTGCCATATTTCCAAACCCGATAAATCCGATATTCATACCTATTCCTCGTTATATCCGTTTGGATTCATCGTTTGCCATTTCCAGCTGGAAGCACACATCGCATCCAGATCATATTCAGCCTGCCAACCCAGTTCTTCTCTGGCCAGGTCACATTTAGAATAACAAGTGGCGATATCACCAGCACGGCGCGGTTTGATTTCATAAGGGATATCATGCCCACAGGCTTTAGAGAACGCATGGATCACATCCAATACGCTGTACCCTTTTCCGGTCCCCAGATTATAGACCTTACATCCGGCTTTTTCTTTAATCTTATCCAACGCCTTGACATGCCCTTTGGCTAAATCGACAACGTGAATATAGTCACGTACTCCCGTGCCATCCGGTGTATCATAGTCGTTTCCAAACACACCGACACATTTCAATTTTCCGATAGCTACCTGGGCAACATACGGTAAAAGGTTATTTGGAATGCCTTTTGGATCTTCTCCGATCAATCCACTTTCATGGGCACCGATTGGATTGAAATAACGCAATAAGATCACATTCCACTCCGGATCGGAAGTATGCACATCGGTCAAAATCTGCTCCAACATCCATTTTGTCCATCCGTATGGATTGGTACAAGTTCCCTTTGGACATGCTTCGGTAATCGGAATCTGTGCCGGTTCTCCATATACGGTCGCACTCGATGAAAAGATGATATTCTTACATCCATAAGTACGCATCACATCAATCAAATTCAAAGTTCCTGCGATATTTACGGTATAATATTCGACCGGTTTTTGTACGGATTCACCCACCGCTTTCAAACCGGCAAAATGAATGACCGCATCAATTTGATTCTCGGAAAAAATCTTCTTGAGCGCTTCTTTGGATAAAATATCTTCCTTATAAAATTTCACTTTCTTTTGTGTAATCTGTTCAATTCGATCAATGGCTTTCTGATTCGAATTATATAGATTATCCACTACGATGACATCATACCCGGCATTTAACAACTCTACGCACGTATGACTTCCAATATAGCCGGCTCCCCCGGTAACAAGTATCTGCATATTTTTACTCTCCTTTTTGCTTTATTATACTATGAACGCAATTCTTTTTCTTCCTCTTTTGTAAGGATCATCGCTTTATATTCCTCTTTTACCTTGATCCAAAGACAATGATGAAGAGGATCATAGCGATCAAACTGCGCTTTGTTTGTCCACTTCTTTTCCCACTGACGTTTGAAATGCACCATTTTCTTTAAATTTAACTGCTGATGCAGCACTCTGTAACAAAACACAAGCTGCTCTGGATATTTACAGCGCACAACCAGTTCATCGTCAGGAAGATTGTCGATTTCTTTTTTATCACTTAAGATCAAGATAAATTTTCTTTGCGGATCGCGAAATAAAAAAGGATAGATCATATAAAACAAGTGGTGACAATGATTACACTGATGATAGAAATACGTTCCATCCTGCAGTCTTTTTTCGATGTTCTCACTTATTTTGGCAATGCCCAGCGTATCTCGCTTGATGTGAAAAACATGCCCACAATGCGGACATGTCATTTCAATCATTCTTTCCTTCATAGAGCACGAGTGGCATTTTTGAGCCAGTCTTTTTCTTCATCGTTTAAATAAGGATACAGCGTGTCATACACTTGTGCATGATAGGCATTTAACCATTCGATCTCATCTTGTGTCATCTTGGATCGATCGATGCCATCTAAATCAAACGGAACAAACGTCAATGGTTCAAAATGCATGAACTGTCCATAGAAATTCTTAGTTCCCTTCACGACAAGAAGCTCGTTTTCATGACGGATACCAAATTCTCCTTCTTTATAAACACCCGGTTCATCGCTTTGTATCATGCCTTCTTCTAACACACAGGAATCATTTCTTTCCGGTACGATTCGCCAGCGAAAGCCATTCGGCGCTTCATGTACGTTAGAAAGATGCCCCACACCATGACCGGTTCCACATTGGTAGTCCATATCTTCATCCCATAGAGGTCCACGCGCTAAAATATCTAAATTTAAACCACGGCATCCATATAAGAAATGCGCTTTGGCCAGACGAATATGGGAACGCATGGCCAGCGTAAACCAGTGTTTTTCTTCCTCACTGATCTCTCCCAAGACAAAAGTACGCGTAATATCGGTTGTTCCTTCCAGGTATTGACCGCCGCTGTCAACCAAAAGCATACCTTCCGGTTTTAAGGTGACATCCGTTTCCGGTGTGGAACTGTAATGCATCATAGCCGCATGTTCTTTATAGGCACAAATGGTATTGAAGCTGTCTTCCAGATAATTTTCCTGTTCTTTGCGATACTGCTGCAGCTGATCCTGTGCACTGCATTCCGTGATTTCCTGTGATTTCACGTTCTTTTTTAACCAGTACATAAATTTTGTACAGGCTACGCCATCTTTGATATGCGCCCATTTTGTATTTTCGATCTCTGTGGCATTTTTTTGCGCCTTCATCAATACGATCGGATCGACCGCCTCAACCAGCTTTTCTTGTACCGACAAGGCCAAACGACTGTTGACAAAATGTGGATCGACTAAAACCGGCCCTTGGAGAGAACAAACATCCTCATAAATCGAATCATACGGTTTTACGCTGATTTGATTTTGTTCAAACAAAGCTTTACTTTCATCATCTAAGCGAGAAGCGTCAATATATAATGTTGCCTTATCTTTTTCAATGGTGGCATAAGCTAAGGCTACCGGAAAATGCGGAATGTCATGAGCTCGAATATTAAAGAGCCAGGCGATCTCATCAATTTTTGTGATAATAAAGGAAGCACACCCTTCTCTGGTCATGGCCTGACGAACCTGGGCAAGTTTATCTTCCATCGAGACACCGGCATAGCGTAAGGCATAATGGAAGGTTTTTGTCGCCGGTAAAGCCGGGCGATCCTGCCAGATTTCATTGACCAGATCCAAATTGGCGACAATATCAATCTGATGGCTGTTAAAGATCGCATGATATCGTTTATAATCCATATAATTGATAACACGACCATCAAAGCCCACTTTAGAGCCTTTTGAAAGATTTTGACAAATATAATCTTCGATGCTTGGTGTTTCCGGTTGTCCCATCTTCATCAAGGTAATGCCTGTATCCCGCAGCTGGGCCTGGGCCTGAATAAAATAACGGCCATCCGTCCACAAACCAGCTTGATCGGCTAAAACCACCAATGTACCGGCACTGCCGGTAAAACCGGACATGTACTTACGACAGGCAAAATAGTCACTGACATATTCTGTTTCATGAAAATCACTGGTTGGAATGATATAAGCCTGCACTCCGTTTTCCTGCATCTTCGCACGCAAATTCTGTAAACGTTCTTGAATCATTTTTATACCTCCACATGATCAATATAATAAGCCCAGTTCAATACTTCGATGCCGCCATAGCTTAAGGCGACCATCACCAGGCAGATAAACAAGATCTTTATCGTAAACAAGCCGATATTTCTGGATTTGTATGTGTTTTCCAGTCGCATGTATTTAAACTGCGCCCACATACAATACATCGGCAGCATATATAATATCCCCTGCAACAAAACCATCATAGGGGCAAAACTGTGTAAAAAGTACAACACTTCAAACACCTTACCACCGGCGATATCCTGCCGCAAGACAGACGCACTGTCAAAAGTCACAAAACCATTAAAACAGCCTAAAGCACTAAACAAACCAAAGAAAAACATCATGGACACATCAAATAACACCAGCATGCGATGCACTCTGTCCATTTTGGCCGAAATCTTGTTTGTCCATGCCAGAACACACAAAAACGATACCAATAATAAAATGCCATAGATGATAAAACTTGCCGGAATCAGCCAGTGAAACAAAGAAAAAAGCAGAGCGATTCCTAAGCATACGTTGGCAATGGTATCGGTCGTATCACGGCGACGACGCATCTTGCGTAATCCATTTTTACCAAATGAAAAAACAGAAGTGATCGGCTTGAGTGCTTTTTTAGGTAAAAAGCTGATACAGATCGATAATAAAATCGCTAAAAAACTATATAGTGCAACATCCATCATATTGATTCCTCTTTCTTACGCATCCAAATGACTGAAAAAACAGCCCATGCCATCGTCAACAATACCCAAAGCCACAATGGGCAGGAAAACCATGTTCCTTCTACGTGATTCGAAATATAAATTGATCCTAAATACAACCCAAAACAAACCATCAAAATAAGCCAAAAACCCAGTGTTGAACGTTTGGGATCGGTAGCCATATACGTCAGAAGTCCTTTATAGATCAAATAAACAACTATGGTCTGCAGGCATAGAGACCATCCGATCAAAACCGTTTGCATAATAGGCTCCTGTTGTGAAACAGGAATGAGAACTTGATTATACACAACATTGATCAACGTTGTATATATAAACAAAAACAAGGGAAAGTCAGAAACCTCTCTTAGAAAACAAGTGATTTTATCAGGCTTGATCGAATTTAAATACGCTTTAAAATCGCTTTTAAATCCATCTTGTGCCTGTTGGTCATCCTGAAGCTGATGACTTGCCTTTTCCATACATTCTATCTGTTGTTTATAGGTAAGTCCGGCCTGTCGAACCTGAAAGCCGGCCCAGATCAATAATCGTTGATTCTTAGATGGGACACCCTGTACTTTTGATAACAGAGGTCGAAAATAATTGAAACTGTTCATGCAGATATTGTAGAATAAATCCGTTAAGAAGTCTATAAAAGGAGAGTTCTATGAAGATTATCTTTTTGGATGCCGATGGCACTTTACTGCATCATGAAGGTTTTATTCCCCAAAGCGCTTTACAGGCTTGTCAGCTTGCTCAGAAGAACGGACACAAGATCGTCCTTTGTACGGGAAGACAAAAAGTAGAGGTCTATGGCGATATGTTAAAGCTGGACTATGACGGTATGATCACCGGAAGTGGGGCCCATGTCGAAGTCAACCATCAGCTTTTAGAAGAACGAACCTTTTCCAAAGAACAGTTGCAGATACTTTTAGAGTATATGTGTAAAAACGATATCGATGCGATCTTTGAAACCACAGAAGGTCTGGTTGGTAATCAAAAAACATACGATCATTTAGATCAAATGATCCAAAAACAATGTAAACATTTAAGTCCGGAACTCTTTGCCAAACATGGTTTAGTACAGGTCCAGCACAATCTGAAAGTAACCGATGCGATCTTAGAGTATCCTGTAAATAAGATTTCTTTTTTAGAATCGGACATTTCCTATCAGGAAATCTATGATGCACTGCACAGACAATTTGATTTAGTACCTGCTACCTTTGCCCCATTTGGCAAAGAAAGCGGTGAAATCTCCGAAAAGACCATTACCAAAGCAACCGGTATGCAAAGTATCCTCAACTATTTTGATAGAAGCGCTGAGGATGCGATTGCCATTGGAGATGGTTTTAATGATCTATGTATGTTTGAAGTCGCCAAAATTAGTGTAGCCATGGGCAATGCCCCTATAGAAGTACAAAAAAAGGCAGATCGTGTAACGACCTCCCTGGATAATAACGGCATTTATAACGCTTTTATTGTTCTGGGCTTGATTGAATAACGATTGATGTGGAAGCAGGCAAGATCCCTGCTTCTTTTCTTTTTTTCTGCAAGACCGTATTCATACGACATAAGCATTCCCAATATTTTTCAAAAGGCACAAACGCATAAATGCCAATCGTCATGGAATGATCACCGATTTTATCAATCACCACTTCCTTCTGCATATCGTTTTGTACCCATTCTGCTTCACTTTCCAATACCTGATCTCCCAGTTGGATACAGGCATCGACATCCGTTTCCAAAGCAACCGGAAACGAGATATGAATTCGTCGATATTTTTCTTTCGAATAGTTGATCAAAATTTCACTGACAGCCGTAGAATTAGGAACGATGATCTCCTGATGATCGAAGGTCTGTAAGACCGTAAACAAGATTTCGATACGACTGACAACACCTTCCTGTGATTCGATCTGTACATAATCACCAATCACAAAGGGCTTTGTGAAAAGAATCTGTATGCCCCCGGCAACATCATTCATGGTATCTCGCAACGCTAAAGAAATGCCTAGGGAAACGGCACTTAAAGAACCGACGATCACGGACATATCCAAGCCTAAGACCGCCAGGGCAATCGCAATAAAAATGATCTTAATAGAAATCGAAGCACACGATCCAATAAATGTTAAAGAGCCATGATCTGTCACATTCTTGGATAGCTTAATAATAAATTTTTTGATCAGCTTGGCAATGACCATTCCCAATAAAATGATCAAAGCGGCAATGGCAACCCGAATTAAAAAATCATCCAGCTTTTCAAACATACATGTTCTCCTTTGAAAAAGAACCGGTCTATGCGGCCGATTCTAAATCCTTTTCTAATTTTTCGATACCTGTTTGAATACGACGAAGACTTTCATCCTTACCTAAAATATACGCCACTTCAATAGCACCACCCGGTGTCGATTGTTTTCCGGTCAAAGCTGTACGTACCGGCCAAAGTACCTGTCCGTTTTTCATCTCCAGTTTTTCCGGCAAGGCCATTAGTAGATCATGGATTTTCTCTTCACTGGACCAGTCACAGGAAGATAAAGATTCGTACGCTTCCTTTAAGGCAATCACTGCAGTTTCTTTCTTTGATTTCTGACGCTTATGCTTGAACATCTCCACATCATAATCCGGCAGTGCATCAAAGAAATCGATCATTTCTTCAATTTCATTTAACGTATTGGCACGAGATTGTACTAATTTTGCGATCTCTTTTAAATCGATATCCGAATGAATGGCATTCTTTAAATAAGGTAATACCAGTTCATAATAACGATCAAAATCCATGTGTTTCAAATATTCGCCATTCATCCATGTCAGCTTATCAATGTCAAAAATAGCCGGACGTTTCGAAATACGGTGAATATCAAAGACTTGAATCAATTCGTCCATGGTATAGATTTCCTGCTCGGTCTGCGGTGACCATCCTAATAGAGCAATATAGTTAATGATGGCTTCCGGCAAGTAACCTTTTGCGACTAAATCCTGGAAAGAAGCATCCCCGTTTCGTTTTGATAACTTATGATGTTCATCTTTCATAACCGGTGGAACATGCACATAGATCGGACGTTTCCATCCATACGCATCATAGATCAAATTATATTTTGGTGTACTGGATAAATACTCGTTTCCGCGAACCACATGTGTGATTTCCATTTGATGATCATCGATGATGTTGGCGAAATTGTAGGTAGGGAATCCATCCGATTTGATCAAGACCTGCTCATCTAATGTATCCACATCCACTTCAATATGTCCATAGACTTCATCATCAAAAGTCGTTTCTTTGATCTCTCCAATTGTCTGGCGAATGACATAAGGAACACCAGCATCGAGTTTAGCCTGTACCTCTTCCGGAGTCAAATGTTTACAAGGATCATCAAATTTAAAGGAATCTCCCTGCTCTTCTCTTTGTCTTTGCAGCTCTTCTTCCGAGCAGAAGCAATAATGGGCTCCTCCTAAACGAATCAATTCCTCGGCATATCCTTTATACATGCCTAAACGCTCACTTTGAACATAAGGCCCATGTTCTCCACCGATATCCGGTCCTTCATCCCAGTTTAATCCGCAGTCTTTCATTGTCTTATAAACGATATCAACCGCACCTTCTACCTGACGATTTTGATCGGTATCTTCAATACGCAAAATGAAATCTCCATCTTCATGTTTTGCGATCAAATACTCAAACAGTGCTGTACGTAAATTTCCTATATGCATATAACCCGTTGGACTGGGTGCAAATCGTGTTCTAATTTTAGCCATAAATACCGTCCTCTCCCGATAATCTTAAACCACTTTAAAAATTTCTTCAATAAACAGTTGCCAAATCTAGAAAAAAATTATAAGATATAAAGGCGCATTGGGGTATAGCCAAGCGGTAAGGCACCAGACTCTGAATCTGGCATTTCCATGGTTCGAATCCATGTACCCCAGCCATAGAAAGCAAACGTCACTTGAAAAGGTGGCGTTTTTTTATTTAATCCAATCTATAGTTTATCATTACAAAAAATATTCACTATAGCATATTTATAAGAATCCTGTTATTTACTTTTTATCTCTCAGACTGTAGAATTTTTATAGTGATCCAATATGAAAATAATGATTTATGAAGATAATGAACTAGATATCCAATCTTTAAAAAACTGCATCGACACGTTTTTCTCAAAATATTCTATTCCCTATCAAGTTGATGTTTGTCATGCTTCTGAAAAGCTACTAGAAACCATTTATAATTATGACATCTTATTCTTAGATATTGAATTAGGAAACGAAAATGGTATTCATATGGGCAGAATCGCAAAGAGAAAACATAAATCTTGTCATATCATACTGACATCGAAATATAAAAAATACTTAATTGATGGTTACAGCGTAAAAGCAGACTGTTACCTGCTTAAGCCCTTATCACAAGGGTAGCGTCAAGAATTATGTGTAAAAGTATATCCTTGGTAAAGCAGATTAGCTCTTGAACCAATCTTCTCTAGTTGTTTGTCCAAAACCTCTATGTACGTGATTCATGTTTTTCTCGTTGTAACGATTGAATTGAATCACAAGGTATTTCTCTTCAGATTTTTCCGTTGGAAATTGTTCTTTCTTTTTGAAACTTCGTTTTAATTGTTTATTGTTTCCTTCAATCAGATTTGTTGAATAAATCGTATGCCTAACACTTTCTGGGTAATCATAGAATGTAAACAGATAGTCATTGTTGCTGAGACTTTTCACCATTGATGGATATTTGTGTTTCCACTTATCGATGAATTT
>NZ_ATUT01000016.1 GCF_000420345.1 Faecalicoccus pleomorphus DSM 20574
AAAGATACGATCCGACCTAAACCGAACCAAAAAAACTATACAAGTCGGAATGGAAACAGTCTGGGCGAAGTGAATCAGCTGCATCAGGAATTCAAACAAATGATCAAGCATTATCATGGAGTCTCCATAAGACATCTTCAGCACTATTTGGATTGGCTTGTATTCCGTAAACAGATGAAATACCAAATCAGGGCGGAAGCCAGAAAAACAAAAGCTTATATGTTGGCTATGAAAGGATCTGTTTCCTTTGTGACAAAAGACATATGTTCTTTTGAGTTGCCAATTAATGTGCTTACGCTCTATCAAAATTAAAAACATCATTTTTAATTCTCTGCATCAACTTTTTAGTTGAACTTAGCGAATTTTTTTGAAAAAATGTTTGACACATAGGGTAGCAAATGCTATTATTATTGAGCAGTCAGCAAATGGGCCTGTAGCTCAGTTGGTTAGAGCGCACCCCTGATAAGGGTGAGGTCGCTGGTTCAAATCCATTCAGGCCCACCATTTTGTTTTCTGCAAAACCATTTTTGTGGGGTGTTAGCTCAGCTGGGAGAGCACCTGCTTTGCACGCAGGGGGTCAGGAGTTCGATCCTCCTACGCTCCACCATATGTCAATAAGTCCTTTAGATAAAGGACTTTTTTTATTTATATCTTATTATCAAACAAGATCCATAAGATCTTATTCTTCTTTAGAAATCTTTTTCGTTAAGAAATTCAAATCAAACTATCAAAAAAGGGAGAGCCCATTCTAATTCTCCCTTTGATATCATCAGCTTTTTAATGCTGTGATCCATTCATAGATTTTTTATCATTTCTATCTTATAAGATAAGCTTCGTCACCTTACAAGAACATAACAACCCCTACAAAGAAGATTATATACAAGATGGTCGTCCATCTAGTAAAAAACATCTTTCCATATCTGTACGTGCAATATTCCTGTTTAAACAATTCTGAAATTCGATTTCCATATTTATATAATAGATAAACCATTCCGACAAAGCAGGCAAACATTCCCAATAAACATAAAATTGAAAGAATAGGAACGCTCATCAGTAAGGCAATCAAATTATTTAAGATATGCAAAAGAATGGGAATACGCATAGAATTCTCTTTTAAACTTACATACCCCAAAAAACATCCGATAAAAAATGAAGTAATGCCTTGTTGAAGGTTTAAATGCATCATCGCAAACAACATGGAACTGACCAATATCGCAAACACTCTATGATATTGATCTAAAGTTCTCAGTATGATACCTCTAAATAAGATCTCTTCAAAAAAAGGCCCCAGAAGAACAATATAGAGAAGGATCAAACCATCAAAGAGTATGTTTCCGGTAAAAAAAGTCTGTATTCCACTGCCAACAGAGCCATGTATCATGCCTAGAATCGCATGAATCAAAGAATATGTGATCGAACAAAAGAAATTCAACCCCAATAAAAAAATCAGATATTTTCCCATTCCTTTTACTTTCTTTGACAATCCATCAAAAGAAGGACGCAGCCACACTGCCCCTATCCCGGCCATAAAAGCCGTCAAGAACATCGGAATAAGATAAGCTAATAAAATCGTAATTTGATATCTTCCGTAAAATGAAAGAGGTAAAAACCGCATCAGAAAAGAAAATACCGCTAAACAAACATATGGTAAGATTCCATGCATCAACATCAAAGCGGAGATATTGCGAAATTCTTTTTTTGCCCTTGTAAAAAGTTCTATCTGCATAGGCCCATTCTAACAAAGTATGCCCATTTTGTCTAAAGACTTTTTGACCTCATCCAAAATATCTTGCGAACGAGCGGTAATGGTATGATAATGAATGCCTTGTGTTAAATTGTTCAAAGGCTGGCTTTTTCCCTGCTGAATCTGGTTTAGAAACTCTTTGACATCTCGGCGGCTGGAAAGAGAAAGTTTGGCTTCCAGTTTTCCGTATGTCGCATGTTCCACAAATACATCATGAACTGTCGCCCCACAATCTACGATCGTTTCAAGCTCCTGCTGCATCTGCTCCATCGTATGATTGACCTTGACCACCATCGAATATTCCTGATTGGGCAAGATATAGCCTCTGTTTGTGGAAATGATTGGCATGTTCAAAGCCCTAAGCAAGGCGATATCCTGCACGATGACTTGTCTGGATACATGAAGACTTTTCGCAAGCTTATCTCCAGATAAAGGCTGTGGGCTTTCCTTCAGCTTCTGCTCCAAAGCTTTTAATCGTTCTTCTTTTTTCATATTACACCGCTTTTAAATTCTTTAAAGAAAGATCAAGGATCTTAGAGGAATGTGTCAAAGCCCCACTGGAGATATAATCCACACCGGTAGATGCTAAAGCGGCGATGTTTTCTTTTGTGACATTTCCGCTGCATTCTGTTAAGGCCCTGCCCTGAATATACTGTACAGCCTCTTTCATTTGATCAATGCTCATATTATCCAACATGATGATATCCGCACCAGCCTCTACGGCTTCTTTGACCATGTCCATATTTTCAACTTCAACTTCGATCTTTCGCACAAAGGAGGCATATTCTTTGGCCAGCTCTACCGCTTGACGAATTCCTCCGGCTGCAGCGATATGATTATCTTTTAAAAGAATTCCATCGCTCAAATTATAGCGATGATTATAACCTCCGCCGACTTTTACCGCATATTTTTCAAATACACGCATATTCGGCGTTGTTTTTCTGGTATCCAACAAACGAATGCCCGTTCCTTTTAAAAGATCGGCCGTCTGTCTTGTATAGGTCGCAATGCCCGACATTCTCTGTAGATAATTTAAAGCTGTTCTTTCTGCCGTCAATAAAGAGCGAATATCCCCATAGATTTCCGCAACGACTTCTCCTTTGTGTACATGATCCCCATCATTGAAAAAGAAAGTCGCTTCTGTCTTAGAATCCACCAGTTGGAAAACTCTTTCAAAGACCGGAAGGCCGGCAATGATGCCATCTTCCTTACAAATCAACTGTACACTTCCTGATTGATATCCTTTCATGATCGCATTGGTGGTAATATCTTCACTTGTTACATCTTCACGCAATGCCTGTAAGATCAAAGTATCCACATTCATGGACATGGTAATAGAATTCATTTTTCTACCTTCTTTCTTCTTGTTTATAACCTCTCGTACCATCGATGCATATTTTGTAACATCCAGATCTTTCGTGGTTGTTTGAATCAGATTCTCAAAATTTAAACATATTTTCGCTGTTTTGATGCTTAGATCCTTCATAGCTCTTCGGGCAAAGACCAAAGACTCCAGTAAGGAATTGCTGGCTAAACGATTTTCCCCGTGCACGCCATTACATGCGGTTTCGCCAATCGCATACAATTGATCCATCGTCGTTCTGGAATACGCATCGACATGAATACCGCCCATAAAATAATGTTGTCCCGGCACAACGGGAATCCATTCTTTTGTACAGTCAAAGCCTTCCTGCAGGCAATGTTGATAGATATGCGGAAAGTGAGAAAGGATTTGTTCTTTACCCAACACGGTCATATCCAACCATACAAAGCGCGTATCATCTTTTTTCATCTGCTGATAGATTTTCTGTGTTAAAAGATCTCTTGGCAAAACCTCGTCGGCAAACCGTTTCCCATATTTATCATAGAGCTTTGCCCCTTCCCCGCGCACACTTTCACTGATCAGGAAACGTCTTCCTTTTTTCTTGGAATATAGCGTTGTCGGATGGATCTGAATATAATCTGGATTCTCCAGTGCGATATGATGACGAAGGCTGATGGCTAACGAATCTCCGGTCAAATGCGGATAATTTGTAGAATTGTTAAAGAGTCCGCCGATGCCTCCGGTTGCCAAAAGAGTAAAGTCGCTTTGTATCGCAAACAACTCTTCTTCTTTCTTCGCAACTATGCCATAACAAGTATTGTCTTCTTCCAAGATATCCAACATCGTAGTATTTTCCATAAATGTCAGATTTTTATGTTTCTTTGCTTCCTTTAATAAATGAGAAGTGATCTCTTTACCTGTAATATCTTCATGAAACAAAATGCGAGGATGTGAATGACAGCCTTCTTTGGTATAGACAAAATTTCCCTGCGCATCTTTTGTGAATCGAACACCATAGCTTTCTAGCTCGGCAATGACATCCGGCGAGGATTGAATCATGATATCCACAGACTGTCTGCGGTTCTTATAATGACCGGCTCTGATCGTATCCTTAAAAAAACTTTCATAATCCGATGGATCCTTCAGTACACATATACCACCCTGTGCCAAAAACGAATCACTTTCTTCCAAAGTCGTCTTACAGATCAAAAGCACTTTTTTATCCTTGGGCGCATGTAAAGCCGCAAAGAGTCCACTGCATCCTGTTCCTACGATCAAAATATCTGTTTGAATCACATTCATGCCTTGGCCATCTCCAACATCGCATCCATGGACTTTTTAGCTTTAACCATAACTTCTTCATCTAACACAATTTCATTTTTTTCATGCAACAAGACATCATACAATTTATCCAGAGTCACTTTTTTCATATTGACACAGACAAGCTTATCGCTCATAATATGAAATTTTTTGTTCGGATTTTGTCTTTTCAGTTCGTAGAGCACACCCATCTCGGTACCGATGATAAATTCGGTATGCTCACTCTTAGTCGCATACTGTAAAATCCCTGCCGTGCTGCCGGCATAATCGGCCAGCTCAACCACTTCCTTTTTACATT
The DNA here is from genome assembly GCF_000420345.1 of Faecalicoccus pleomorphus DSM 20574. GTDB lineage: Bacteria > Bacillota_I > Bacilli_A > Erysipelotrichales > Erysipelotrichaceae > Faecalicoccus > Faecalicoccus pleomorphus. The sequence goes on from NZ_ATUT01000016.1 coordinate 4,687, forward strand.
CGGGATGCACTAAGACCAATGCCTTTGGATACTTTTCTTTAGCTTTTAAAACATCTTCTTTAGACATGCGATGGTGTGTAATACAATAACCGTCATTTAAGATCACATTCTTTTCCGGGACCTGCTCTTTTACAAAAGATGCCAAATGCTGATCCGGGATAAAATAAATATTCTTATGCGGTAAGTTCTTGACGATCTTTACCGCATTGGAACTGGTCACACAGACATCACTCAATGTTTTTAGTTCTGCCGTTGAATTGACGTAACAGACAACCGCAAGATCATCAACTTCTTTTCGCATCTTACGAATATTGGAAACAACCGCCATATGCGCCATAGGACAATCGGCATTCATATCCGGCATTAGTACCTTTTTGTCTGGATTTAAGATCTTGGCACTCTCTCCCATAAAGCGAACACCGGCAAAAACGATGATTTGCGCATCGGTTTCCTTTGCCTTTTTTGCCAGCGCAAATGAATCACCGACAAAATCCGCAACATCCTGCACATCTCCCTCAACATAATAATGAGCTAAAATAATCGCATTCTTCTCTTGTTTTAGCTTTTGTATATCTTCCTTCAATGACATGATGGTATCCTCCTAAAGATTGTCTAGGACATTATACAATGTGTAAAGTCAACTGACAAGACAGTAAATTTAAAAGAATACTTTGATTCGAATCAAAGAAAACATGATACACTTAATCATAAAGGGGGAAATGAAAATGAAATATGACTTTACGACGATCCTTGATCGAGAAGGACACGATGCCTTGGCCGTTGACAACTTGCCTATTCCTGATGCGACAGTCAAAGATGGATTTTCAAAGATTCCGATGTGGGTAGCCGACATGAACTTTCCAGTGCTTCCTGCCATTCAAGAATCCATTTTTTCACGTTTAAATGAACCTCACTTTGGTTATTTTACGATTCCGGATGCTTATTATGATGCCATTATCTCCTGGCAGAAATCACAAAATAACCTGCTTGTAAAGAAAGAACATATTGGCTATGAAAATGGTGTATTAGGCGGTGTCAGCAGTGTTGTTCAAACTTATACCGCTAAAAAGGAACCCGTTTTGGTTCATGCGCCCACCTATATTGGTTTCACCAAGACCTTAAAGAATTTACATCGAACGATTATTCACTCCGATTTGATTCAGGATGAAAATGGAATTTGGCGTATGGATTATGAAGATATGGATCGTAAGATCAAAGCCCATCAAATTAAAGTTTGTATCTTTTGTTCACCACACAATCCAACTGGGCGTGTATGGGAAAAAGAAGAAATTGAAAAGGCCATGGAGGTTTATCGAAACAACCAGTGTATCGTCATCAGTGATGAAATATGGAGTGATTTGATTTTGCCGGGTCATCAACATATCCCAACACAATCGATTTCAAGAGATGCACGAGGAAGAACGGTTGCCTTATACGCACCATCTAAAACCTTTAACTTGGCTGGTCTTGTAGGCTCTTACCATATTATTTATAATCCTATTATCAAAGAAGAAGTTTTACGCGTAGAAAACGCATCTCATTATAATTCACCAAACATTCTTTCCATTTATGCATTGTTAGGTGCTTATAGCCAAGAAGGAAAAGAATGGGTAAAAGAGCTTTGCGAAACGATCCAAAACAATATTGACTATGCACTCGATTATATCCAATCCCACTTTAAAGGAATTAAAGTGGCCAGGCCACAAGGAACCTATATGTTGTATCTGGATTGCACAGAATATTTAGAGGAACAGGAAACCAGTCTTGATGAACTGCTCAGAAAAGGAATAGAAGTCGGTGTGTTATGGCAGGATGGAAGACCTTTCCAGAAAGAAAATACGATTCGTATGAATCTGGCATTGCCGCTTTCTAAAGTCAAAGAAGCCATGCAGCGATTATCGGATTTCGTGTTCTTAGAAGAAAATTCTCTATAAGTAAAAGAAGAGTATTTGTACAAGTTTTCATACAAATATTCTTTTCTCATTGTGCAATTATAGACAGAACACAAGTCCTGTTTCGCTCTCTGTTAGTGTCCCAATCCACAAAATATATATCTCCAAATTCACCGGTCAACATTTTACCATCTTCAATCGTTACCATAATACTAGAGCCTAATAAGGTAGCCTTTAAATGTGCATCAGCATTTAGTAAAATGGCTGGATTTGCTCGATATTCCTCATGTTGCTCATAAGAAAGTTTTCTGTGCTTTGGACCTGGATATTTATAATCTGCATCGTACAAAAGCTGTTTGGGAAAAATTTTATTTAACCCTCTAATTAAATCATGTTGTAAAAAATCATATCCTAAGCCATCCAAATCATGTACCATTTCCTCATAAAATACAGAACATGTCGTATGTAGAGATTGTACAAGAAGCATGCCGTCTTTTACACCTGCTTCTTTAATAAAGCTTTCTATCTGTTCTGTCAAATTCACGAAAGTAACTCGATTCCATTCTGTCTTTAAAGAAATCTTTTTTATAAACATATTAAATTCCTCTATTCTAATCCTACGGTGGCTAAACAATCCATCAACTCTTTTAAACGAGCAAAAGGATTCACTGCTTTTATGATTCCAGAAGTTAAGCCTACTCCATCTGCACCATTGACAATTGCTTTTAAGATATCTTTTTTATCTGTCATACCTGCACCCTGAATAATTCTTGTGTGCGGACTATGTTTGGAGATAATACGTTTAGTTTCTGCCATATATGTCGCAGATGCAGAAACTTGCTGCCCTATACGATCCTCTGTTTCACAAATCATGATATCCGGACGTAAAGTGGATATCATCTCTACTTCTTCCGGATCCCCAGCACATATCATTGTTTTTAAATGCAGGCGACGGGTAATCTTTACCGCTTTAACCAATTCAGAAGTTGTCATAGGATTATCCGCATGGTTTAAAACCACAGCTCTACATCCTACTTCGACAAGTGATTCTGGAAGAATCTTTCCCATGCTTTGTCCTGGCTGAATAGGATCCATTGCTTGTGCAGTAATGATCAAATGTTTTGTATTTTGCACAAGCTGTTGTATATGGACATAAGGCACTGTAAAGAAAACATCTAAATTTTTCCCTTCGGCTAATTTATCTGCATACAAAGCTAGTTCCAATAATTCTTCCCCATATAAATAAGATTTTGGATTAATACTAAAGATTCTTCGCATAATACCTCCAAAAAAAGGAGATCTTACAATCCCCTTATTCATCAATTTCAATGGAAAAAACATGTGTGTTCGATTTTCGTGGATGTAAAACCGCTATTTCTTCATGTTCATCCCAATCTTTTTGAAATCCTTTAAATTCAGTATGTCCGATCCATGGCTCTATACAGATAAATCGAAGATCTTTATCAGGAATATAGGGGGACCAAACAGCTACATTATCAAATCCAGAAAAGTTTACCTTTATAAAATGATCATTTTTAATGCTTTTAATCATCAAACTATCTGATGATGGATGAACAAACGCAAGCGCTTCTTTCCGAAAGAGATTCTTGCGGACAAAGAAACGATTCTCATGTGCAAAGAACTGTTCTTTCTTATTTAAAAGCTGTCCAGTTTCGCAAACTTCATATATATCCATGTTTTCTTTCTTTTCAAATTCCACATAGTAATCGTCACAAGATTCATGATCATATAATGGAACATTGAAACCTGGATGTCCTGCATAAAAATAATGCAAGTCTCCATCACCAGTATTTGTTATTTTTGCGCGAACAATCAATTTATTTTTTTCAATCTGGTAGCGTAAAAGCATTTGACAAGGAAATGGAAACCGTTTTAAATCTTCTTCGTCCGGTTCATAAACAAACTCAACAAAATCACTTCCCTGATCTTTTACATCAATCATTTTATATCGAATCAATCCATTCGACTTTAATTCATATTCCTTTCCGCGATAACGATACTTACCTTCTGTCAACTTTCCAATGACTGGAAAAACAACGGGAGCAGAGCTTTTCCAGTAACTTGGATCTTTTTGCCACAAATATTCCAGCTTATGTTGCTTATGATAAATGGAGGATAATTGTGCACCCATTGGATCAATCTGTATTCTTAAAACATCAGATTCAATCGTAATCATATTTCTGCTCCCTTTTTATTAATCTAATGTTACAATTTCACCAGTTTCAGCTGATTGATGTACAGCAGCTGCGATTCTGGAAGCTTGTAATCCATCATAGGCACTGGTTCTAAACTCATTACCATCTACAATATCCTGTACAAACTCCTGCATAGGCTCCAATCCAAATCCGCTTGCGGAATTTTCACCAAAGTTCATAAAGATATAATTTGGCAGGCTTTCCTTCACATCTGTATATTGTTTTACACCTCGATAAGATTCATTCTTGAAATATTTCTTTTCCGTTAAAACAATCAGCTGTCCGTCATTTGATTTAGGGAAGGTATTTGGCAAGATCCATCCAGTTTCAACAACCCAGTGACTTCCATCTTCCATAGTCAATGTAGCCTGAATGCTATCCCATGTTTCATAGCCTTTTTCTTTTAAAACTGTCTTATTGCCTACTGCATAAACCTTTTTTACTTCACTGCCTGTAATGTAACGAATCAAATCGTAGCAATGAACACCTAAGAACCATACCGGTGATGATTTATTTGTCCATGTAAACCATTTTTCCGGTACATCGATGATATCATCCAAAGACATGTATCCACGAATGATTCGGTCACCATCTTTTTTAATTTCATCACGAATACAATTATAGGCAGGATCCCATCTCTTATGGAAATCAACAGAAATTTTGACATTATTTTCTTTTGCCAGACGAACAATTTCTTCACATTCTTCAACAGAAGTTGCCAGCGGCTTTTCCACTAAAATATTTTTGATTCCTGCTTCAATAGCATCTTTTAAAGGTTCGAAATGATATGGATCTGGAGTTGCGATACTAATAGCATCCAATTCTTCATTTTGAATCATTTCCTTTACTGTACTGTATCCAGTTACATTATATTTTTCAGCAGTTGCTTTTTTACGTTCTTCATTCAAATCGCAAAATACAACTTTTTCTACATTTTTATCACATGTATAAGTATGAATATGATAGTTTCCATAAATTCCGGCACCTACAACGCCAATTTTAATTTTAGACATACACTCACCCTCTTATTAAGCTGATTCAGTTCCAATTGTTTCTTCAAATTTCTGATCTTCTTTTGCGTAATACTTTTCCAGTTTCTTTCCGCCAAAAATAGCCAATAGATCGACAACGACAAGAATGATTGGTCCAGCCATCGGAATCTCAGCAAGTAAAGTTGGAATAAAGATAAATAAGTTTCCTAAAGCCATAGTTGTAGCCTGCTGTCCTTGAGCAACAAGATTTAAACCTGCATCTGTTGCGAGTTGTGTAAATAATGGAGCGGCCCAACTAGATACTAACAGTACGATTGGAATAAAAATCAAACTAGAGATAATCGTACGACGTTTGTTGGCACGATGTACAATTGTTGCGAAACATACATAGAATGCGGCAAATGGAAGTTCTCCTAATGGCAATGTTGTATTTCCTGGCAAAATAGCCGCAACAATCAAGAATACTGGAATCATTAAGAATCCAACAGAAATTGTAACAGGATGACCAATCGTTACTGCGGAATCCAAACCAATATACAATTCACGATCCGGGAAGTGTTTTGTAAAGAATGCTTTTGCTTGATTTGAAATCGGAATCAAACCATTAACCAGCATCTTAACAACTGTTGGAAATAATTCCATGATAGCTGCTGTCTTAATTGTTACATCAGCAATTCCCTTGAAATCATATCCAGCAACGATACCAAAAAACAACCCCATAATCAAACCTAGATAAATACGGTCACCAAAGATTGCTCCAATGTAGCTTGCAACACTCTTCTTTTCTTCAGTGTCAAAACTATTTTCATCAATTGGACGATGTGCCAAGAATGGAATATGATCATAAACTTTATCCAACAACAGGAACAAAGGGGCACTGGCTGCGGCAAATCCATGTGGAATTGAAATAGCCTCAATACCTATGATTTCCTGGGTTCGATGCGCCATGATATCCGCAACTTTTAAGCCAAGGATTGCATGTGAAACACCGGCTAAGATACCTAACCAGAAGCTTCCTGTCAAAATATTAACGAAACCTGCAGTAATGGCAAAATACCAGAAATTGTAAATATCAACATTTACAGTATTTGTCAGTTTTAAGGCAACCAAAACGATATTTGTTACAATGATCAATACAATCAAAGTAGCTGCAATCAATCCACCAAAACCAACAGCTGCTGCTGGAGAACCACCAACATCAATACTAGTTAAGTGCAAATTTAATCTTTCGATAGCAATATTGATCACTGGTCCTAAAGAATCTGATGTTAATGTAGAAACAATACTGACACCAACCAAACCAATACCAACTGTTGCACCGGCTTTGATTGCTTTTGGAATTTTTAATCCAAATAAAAGTCCGATTACACACATGAGCATTGGTACGAAAATATAACTGCCTAGATTTACTATATAGGCAATAACGTCCATTACGACTTGCATATACTCCTCCTATTATGATTTCAATGCATCTACGATTTGTTGTGTTACCTGTTCTTCGTTTACTCCGGATAGATAAGCACTTCCCGAAATAACAGGTGCTTTAAATTTTTTTCTGACACGCATTGTTGTGATAATTAAATCTGCTTTATCATCATAAGTTTCTACTTCATTTAGCGTACATTGAATGATGTTTGCAGAAATTCCATTCTTTTTAAAAATATCTTGAATTTTCTGTTTTACCATACTGGAAGTTGCCAATCCAGCGCCACAAGCTACAATAACAGTTTTCATAAGCACTCTCCTTTTAAAGCTTTTGTAAAAATGCATTCAATTTTTGACAGATTTCCTCACTGGTCTTGATACTTTTTATCCCTTCCAGTAATTCCTTATTCTGGAATATCTTCATCAGCACTTGAAGCATAGACATCTGTTCTTTCTTTTCATCAATTGCCAGTAAAAAGACGACTTCAACAGGAAGCTCTTCTTCAAAATCTTCCATATTTCGAAAGTGTACCGGCTTTTCAAGGACACCGACGGCTACATAACTGGCATGATTTCTTTTATCGAATGCATGAGGCATTGCTATAACTGCACCTGGGGTTCTAAGTCCTGTAGGAAATTCAATTTCCCTTTCTTTTACTAAGTCCGCATACCCCTCTTGCACAGCGCCTCTTTCTTCCATCTTTTTTGACAAACTGTCAATGACTTCATCCGAATTCTTTGCTTTTAGATTTGTTTGAATCAATTCCGGAATAAAACTAAATTTTTCTAACTTTTCCATACATTTCCTCATCATCAGCAATCCGTCAGTTCCATATAAAGCTGTTCTTTTGTATGAGAACTCAAGATTCGTTTTAATTTTTGTTCATTCATAAAGATTTCTGATAATGTTTTTAGATAACGCAAATGTGTTTTCGAATCCTGAGCAGCTAATATGACGATAAGACGAATCGGCTCGTTACATTCTCTATAATAAAATGACTGTTGCAAGAGTATTATAGATATTCCACTTTTTAAAACTCCTTGTTCAGGCCTAGCGTGGGGCAAAATGATAAAGGGAGACACCATAAACTTGCTTCCATATTCTTCGAAATTTCGCAATAAAGCAGCCGAATAACTGCTTTCGGTATAACCATTGTCCAACAACAGTTTTGCCCCTAATTCAATACCTTCCGATAAGGAATCAATATGATCCATAACTTGAATCGTATTTGAATCAAATAAGCAATCACCCATTCTTATCAATCCCCTTCCCATTATTTGTAAAAGATGCACCTATTTACAGTCTCTATTCTAACAACCTCTAAAATGCAAAAGAAGTCCAAGAGGATTGAACTTAAAAGTGCAATCTCCTGGACTCTTAAATTTTATAATTCACTTCTTTGCAATATCATGATACAACAACTTAATTTTTTCATGTATGAGAGCTGTTGTAGTTTGTTCTAAAATCTCCTGAACGATTTTTTCATCTTCAGAAAGCTCCATAATATCTCGTAAAAGGCGAAGGTGCTTATTTTGATCTGGGCTTGATAAAACAAACAAAAGCTTTACTTCCAGATATTCAAAAAGAACACCTGATTTGTTCACCAAAAGAGACAAGCCTAACATATTAGCCCCTTCATTAGACTTTCCATGAGCTAAAGCTACACCATTTCTTAATACAAAATAAGGACCATAATCACAAACCAAATTAATCATTGATGCTATGTAATTAGGTTTAATATATCCATTGTTTAAAAGTGGGCGACTTGCAACCTTAATGCCTTCTTCCCACCCCATTTGCTTATTTGCCAATACGATGTCATCAACATTCAGCACTTCACAAAGCCTATATTGTGAAATTTCATTGATTTGCAGAAGAGGATTTCCATTCTGTAGAAATTGTATAATATCTGTTTTTACATTTTCATGGTCTTTAGGATCTACATAACGATACACAATGTTCAAAAGTTCCTCTATACCATTAGGATTATTACTATATGTGTTTTCATTTAATGAAATTAAAGAAGCAATTCTTGATTTATCTTCTCTTGATAAAATGGTATGTACTTTAATACATGGAACTTGAGCCTGGATATCAACTGTTGAAATAATAAAATCAATATCTTTTACCGTATCCGGTATATCCGCAACGGCAATGGAATCCACAACTTGTATATTTGCAAATGAGTTCTCAATTTCTTTTCGCAAAAGAACAGAAGTCGATATACCACTTGGGCATACAATTAAAACTCTCATCTTGCGATAAAGATAACTAGATTCGTTTCGAATATGTCCACCAAAATGAATTGTAATATAGACAATTTCACCTTCTGATAAGGGAAAAGGAAATATATCTTCATTTTCTATACATAGTGTATTTACGATTTCATAAAGATCTGGATAATTTTTCTTCACGTCTGCCGTAAATGGATTCATTATCTGTATAGAAATTTTATAATAATATAAAGATAGCTTGAAATGAAGATACAATGAATTAATCAGTTCATTTTTATCTGAAAAACGTATTCTAGAGACTTTTTCGAACTTCTCCGTTAATACTTGAGCCAGTTCGAATAATTCAATGTCTTTTTCATCATCTTTGTATGCAACAGTATTTCCAGCTTTCGATCCAAGTAAATAAATAGCAAGATACAATCGTTCATGTACATTGAAATCCTGAAACATCTCATCAATTAGATTTAATTCTTTCGTTTTTCCTAAATCTTTTAATTCCAGTAAAGAAAAATCAAATTTTTCATTTGTATGATGTGTAATCGATAACAAACAAGAAATTGCCAATAAGTAATTATCGCCTTTATATTCATTTCCTAATTGATCTGAAATACTAAGAAGTCTTCTATAGTATAATTCAACTTCTGAAACATTCAAAAAGAAAATTTCTCGATATGACACTTTTTGTAACAAAATCATGATATAGTGCAAAAATATCGCATGGAAATTAGCCGGAATTCCTTGCAGTTTATATCCTTCCTTTGGACTATACACCAAATCCAAATGGTATTTTTGAATCTCTGTTTTTAGCTTTTTCAAATCCGAAAACACAGAATTTCTAGAGATTCCAAAGCATTCCATAATAGTTTCAACATGAATAACTTTGTCCGGATAGAGTAACCAACAAATCAAAAATTGAATACGATCTTCTGCTTTCAAAGAAGATTCAACTAATGATTCTGTAAAAAGCGATTGAATTTGTTTCTTTTGTTCATTTTCAATATAATAACCGGCTCCACGCTTATTCTGAATTGGGGCAATTTGATATACGGCTAAAGTATCATTAATCTTATTGATCAGATAATAAACGGTTCTTTTACTAACCGATAAAGTTTCTTGCAACCATTCTAAAGACACATATTCATCATTTTGACATAACAACTGCAAGATTCGCTTCTGTTTTTCATCAATATTGATCATACAGACTCCTGTTGATCATTAAGTATAGTATCTTCTATCTTTTTGAGAAGCTTTAATCCTCGTTTCTGAGAACGTTTTTCCATATATCGGCTTTCATCAAACAATCTAGATGTTTTGCGTAACAATCGATATTCTTCTGTATAACGTACTAGAATACGATCTGTATCTAAAGAAGAAATTTCATATGTTGTAATCGTCTCATCGATAGAACTGGTAAAGCTGGAGCTATACAAAATATTAGGTTCGCATGCCAAAATTTTTACTCTTACCTCAGCATTTGAAGATGGACGGCCTGGTATTTTCTTTTTATAATTGGTTCCTGGCTTTAATTGACTGGCATGTACTTTTTTACCCGTTTGTCGGCGAATATCTCCTAAGATCGACTTCGTAATCTCATTAAAAAATGCCTCCGCACTGACTTTTAATTCTTTTTCTACAACCATAATTTCCCTCTTTTCAAACTATTTTTTATTTATCTTATTATAAATTAAATGAAAAAATCGAAAACCTCAACAAAAAGTGCAAAAAAAATAAACACTTCCTTAGAAGTGTTAAATTTTTTGCACAAATGAGCGTACCATCAGACTCGATTGCCTGCTGGCATGTTTTACATACGTAGAAAACTCCATGGAATTATCATGATGCAGCGCAACATCGCTTAAAGAGCGTACGATCACAAATGGAACTTGAAAAGAAGTCGCAACCTGCGCCAAGGCCCCTGCCTCCATTTCCGAACAGATGGAATCCGGGAAATTAGACATCAACTTATCAAAGTCCTCTTTTCGAGACATGAATAAATCCTGCGATGCGATCGTTCCTATGTGATAACAAATGTTGTTTTCCTTCGCAGCTTCCTGCGCTTTGACCAATAAATGATCATCTGCATGAAAACGAAGCCCCAAACCTTCCGGTCCATCCAAAGCACTGGTATCAAAATCTGCCTGGAGGACATCCTTGCTGATGACGATATCCAACACTTTTTGCTGTTCCTTTAGACCGCCGGCGGTTCCAATATTGATAAGGGCATCCAACGAATGATGCAGACAAAGAATCGTAGTCACCATGGCAGCTCCTACTTTTCCCACTCCACTTTTACATATCACAACATCCTTAGAAGCTAGCTTTCCATAATGAAAAGCTACATTGCCAATCGTTTTTTCCTGGGTGATCTCACATAGCTCCATGATAGCCTGTACTTCTACATCCATCGCTGCCACAATACCAATCATTTTATTTCCTCCTGCATACAAAAAAATACTTTTCTCCCGGTTGTATGCCTTCTAAATCAAAATCAGTCTTGATCGATTCAATGTAAAAGTAGGGATGTAAAGCTTCCTTTAGCCATTCAGGATCATATACTCTTTGCATATGATGCTCCTGTATAACTTCCCCATTTTCTTTATAGAAGGCAAAATCCTGATAGATTATCTCTTCTTCACTGGTAATCGACCATTGGTAATCCACATCTTCGATATGACCGGTTTCATTGAATTCTTCAGAAAACTCATCCAATCGATCTAACGAATGGCTATCAAAGAAAAAGATGCCCTCTGGTTGTAAATGGTCATGAACTTCTTTAAAAAAGGAAACTATTTCCTCTTTTTCTAAAATATAGTTAAAGCTGTCACATAGGCACGCAATTGATTCAAAGCTTGTCAAATTTGATAAATTTCGCATATCCTGACATAAAAACTGAATCTTTTGCTCCTTGTCTTTACGTTTTGCCTGATCGATCATTCCCTGACTGAGATCCAGGGCCGTCATCTGAAATCCGTGATGGGATAAAACCTGTGTGATCTCGGCACTGCCGCAGGCTAACTCCAACATGGAACATGGCTTTTGAAAGGATTCGATCCAATGTACCCATGATAAAGTCGCTTCTTCATCTTTGACCAGAGCATCATAGTACGATGCTAAAGTATCATAGATCATAAGTTTCAACCGGAACATCGGCATACAGGCGATCCATCTGATACACCTGCCTTTCTTCACGAACAAACAAATGAACAACGATATCCTTCAGGTCGATCAAAAGCCAGCGGGAATCGGCATCACCCTCGACTTTAAAATCCAGTTTATATCCATTTTCTCTTAAACGATCTTTGATATTTTGACAAATCGAATAATTCTGACGTGTATTGTTGGTGGAGGCAATGATCATATGATCCATAAAAGGAGTAAGACTGGTTGTATCATAGTCTTTGATATCATATCCTTTTTTCTCACTGATTGCCTTTAAAATAACTTCTCTGATTTCCAAGTTAGTTTCCCTTTCCCTTCAAATATTTTCGGTTTTCTTCCTGAACCATTTCAAATCCTTTTGCCAGATCCTGTTTGACACAGGCAATAGAATCTTTGACCGGATAGCCTCGTAAAGGATCAAGCTTATCTGCACAAAATATGATCATCGCATAGGGATCATGACTCGTGCCTAAGACATGATGGTAGATTGCATGACTGATTTGATCATCGTGTATGTAGAAAACACGTTTAATGATCTCACTCCCAACAAACCCATGCCATACCGCAACCGGATATTTTTTGTTTTCCTGACAGATACAATCCATCCATGGCTCCATGACCTCTTTGGAAAGATTTTTGGCCACATCATGAAACAGGCCGATATAGTATGCCTTTTGTGTATCCAGACCATGGGCTTTGGCAAACTCCTCACAGAGATGAGCAACAGAAACACTGTGCGAGAATCGTTTTGGACTCACTCTTTCCTTAATAAAGTCTTTGACATACAAACGATGTTGATAAATATATCGCAAGACTTCTTCATCCAGGTAATTTAATTTATTTCCTCTTCGTATTTCACTGCTGGAAACCGGCATCGGCTCCATATGAAACTGTTGAATCGGATATTTTGTTTGGACAAGCTTTCCATCACGATCAAAGCAGACAAAGTGTGCCAGCTGTACTAAACGATCCGGATCCTTCCAAAGATCAAACTGTTCCAACTGGTCATTACCAATCAGCCAGTAAAATGTATAAGATGGATACTGCTTGTGCAAAGCTTCCAGCGTATCGATCGTATAGCTGGTTCCTTCTCTTTGCATCTCGATCGGATTGACTTTAAATTGTGGAAAATCGGCTAATGCGATCTTTAACATCGCAAGACGATCCGTATCCGATGTCAAAATACGATCCTTTAGCGGCGTTTTCTTGGCAGGAATAAACCAAACTTCATCCACCTTTAAGACCTGCACGGCCTCTTTTGCCATTTGCAGATGTCCATAGTGAACCGGGTCAAAGCTACCGCCTAATAATGCGATTTTCATTTCTTTAAACCTAACTTATTTTCTTTGCTTCTGCGATACAGAACAAAAGTACGCCCTACGATATGAATGATCTCACTGTGTGTTTGCGAAGAACATTCAATTGCTGCCTCTCGAACATCGATTGGACTTGTCTTCAACAAAGAGCATTTGACAAGCTCATGCGCCTCCAGAGAATCATTCAGGGATTTGATCATATTATAGCTAAGTCCATCCTTCCCAATTTGAAAAAGTGGACGATACGACATACTTAATTTACGAAGTGTTTTTTTATTTTGTGCACTGATCATTAAATCATCGCCTTTCTAAATGTTACTTGAATTCCTTTATGAACACGTACATACACATCTTGTATGGCACCACTGACACAAAACCAGCCTAAACCATGAATCACCACATCCATTTTTCCGTCCTCTTTCATCGGTGAATGAAAAGTATGCATGGTCAAAAGTGAGGTATCCACACAAGGTACAAGCATTTCATTTAAATGTTTCTGCCATAAGGCATCGGCGTTGGAAAGCTTTCCTCGATGAATCGGCAGACTTCTGGAAAAATAGCCGACCACCGTTGCCTTTCCTTTGACCACAACATCCAATCTAGCCAGGCCGCCTACCGCATAGCTTTGATCTTCAAAGATCTGCGACACCAAAGGACGAATCGGTTTGACCGGTATCACGGATTTTAAGTCTTTTGGCTGTAATATAGTCAAAATACTGTGTTTATTTTCAATACCCGGTGAATCATAGATCGTATAATCTTCCTGTACCAGCGGAACCAGATCCAGTGTCGTCCCCGGATTTCTGGAAATCGTTAGATCTTTTGAAGCCATTAATCGATTTAAGATGGTTGATTTTCCGGCATTGGCCACACCCATAAAAATTACATCTTTTCCACGCCTGTACTTTTGAATGGCGGTTACGATACGAGAAAGATTTCGTGTACTTTCCTCATCATGTTTTAAAAGATAACCACAGATCAGTATCTCCTTGACCTGAATGCCTTCTTCTTTCAAACGCTCCTGTACAAAAGCCAGGATTTTTTCATCACTGAGCGTACTTGGCAATACATCTCTTTTGGTCAAGATCATGATGATATCCTTGCCAGGAAGCTTTTGATTTAATCGAGAGATCATACTGGCTTCAAAGGTAAACAAATCCACGATCCAGAAAACCGTTCCCTCAATCTTATTGATCTTTTCCAAGGTCTGATTGGATTCGATTCCCTGCTGCATATTGATCGTGACTTCTCCATAATGGCGAATTTTATAACAACGTTGACAAAAATTGGCGTCTAATGTCGGAACATATCCCAACCCGTTTGGATCCTCATTCTGCAGTGCTATACCGCATCCTTTACAGTATTTAGCCATCAAATTCTCCTTTCCGGAAACCACTTTTTTCTAAATGCTTAAAAACTAAATTTTCAAATTTACGTGTGAATTTGGTCGAAGATCGATCGATTTTAGAGATTGGCGCTGTCAAGATCGTATAAATTCCGGCCAAATGGCCGCCTAACATATCGGTAAACAGCTGATCACCTAAAATCGCGACTTCTTTTTTGGTATAGCCATGTGCCTTAATGACCTTCCAGAATTTAAAAGGCAACGGCTTTAAAGACAAATAATAGACTTGTGAAACATGAAGATCCCTGGCAAAGCGAAACGCTCTTTTTTTAGAAGCATTGGAATACAATGCGACTTCAATGCCATGTGCCTTGATGCGATCGATAAACGCCACCACTTTGGCATTCGGCACTGCTTCATTATAGGCCATCAGCGTATTATCAATATCGCATAACAACAATCGGATCCCTGCTCTTTTCAATCGATCTATATCCATTGCCTGAAAGCTAGAAATATAGTAATCCGGTTTAAATAATGACATAGCGCCTCCTTTTTTCTTACCTATTTTATAGTGGTTTCGCAAAAGATTCAATCATCTTTTCCGCACATTTGATTCCATCAATGGCACTGGTCATGATTCCTCCGGCATAGCCCGATCCTTCTCCACAAGGATAGATACCTTGAATATTAGACTGCAAAGAGGCATCCCTGACAAGTCTTACACTGGAGCTGCTTCTGGATTCGACAGCACTTAAAACGGCATCCTGCAGGCTGAAGCCCGGCATTCGTTTTTCAAAATATAATAATCCCTCATGTAAAGCGGCATTGACAGCCGGACTAAACAGCTGATTCAGATCCACAAAAGTCGTCTTTCTTTGATAGGTCGGAAGCACATTTCCAAAACCGGTGGAAATTCGATTAGCCAGATAATCCTTGCTGAGCTGCACACAGGCTCGATAGTCCTTGGCCATCGCAAAGGCTTTTTTCTCTAATTGCTCCTGATATTCCAGGCCGGCAAACAGATGCGTTCCATAATCGGATGCATTGACTTGAACCAACAATGCACTGTTGGCATTTTCACCACTTCGATCAGCATAGCTCATGCCATTGATCACTAATTGTCCGATCGATGAAGAACTTGGGATCACATAACCGCCCGGACACATACAGAAGGAATAAACACCTTTTTGATTTTGTGCCGTCATAGAAAGCTGATAACGAGCTGGCCGAAAACGATCATCTTCGGCCATTTCACGTAAGATAGACCGATCAACAAAGGATTGTTTATGCTCGATACGCACACCGACGGCAAACGGTTTATTTTCGATGATCATTCCTCTTTTGGCACACATACGTACCGTATCTGTGGCACTATGGCCTATACATAAGATCAGCTGTTCACAGAGAATTCTTCCTTTTGATGTTTCTATCGCATGCAGTTTTCCATCTTCTAAGATCAAATCTTGTAAAGCAGTATCATAATAGAAAGTACCACCCAAAGTTTCGATCGTCTCTTGCAGCTTCTTTAATACTGGTACGAAGCCATCAGTTCCTATATGTGGATGTGCATCGATCAAAATATCCGGATCAGCACCCATTTCAACCAGTTCTTCCAGCACCTTTCTAGCTCTGGCATCTTTTGACCTTGTTGTCAGTTTTCCGTCACTAAAAGCTCCGGCGCCTCCCTGACCAAACTGTACATTGCACTCCGGATCAAGATCATCGCCATTCCAAAATGCCTGTACGACTTTTTGCCTGCGATCGATCTGACTGCCTCGCTCCAGGACGATTGGCTTATAGCCTTGTCTTGCCAACAGTAAAGCCGCAAACATTCCGGATGGACCAAAGCCGACCACTACGGGACGATGTTTTAAAGGCATGGTTCCGCAAGGAACATTGACATACGTTTCATCCGGTGTCACACTTACATCCCTCAGCTTTAAAAAGCGCTCTTCTTTTCGCACACAGGCATCGACAATATACGAAAAAAGGATCTTTTGATGACGAGCATCGATGCTTCTTCGATGAATCTGCCACGATAAAAGATCTTTTTTTGAAATATGAAGTTTTTTTAAGATCTGTGTCTCAATCTCATTTTCATTCAGACACTTGATTTGAGTAATTCGTATCATACTAAATGCTCTAACAGCGGCACCCTTTCTTTATATCGGATCACTAAAGTCGCAAAGATCTGCGAGCAGGCAATCGTCAGAAAATAGACAACGATATGTGCATTTGGTAAAAGCGACAACAACGGCTGGGCAAATAAAATATGCACAGTATAGATCAACAAGGAATCTTCCCGCAAGCTTCGATACGATGGCTTATAGGCGATCTTGGATGTCAACAGGCAATTTCCCAAAAAGAAGGTAGCCGGGATCAAGCTTAAATACATGCAGGCCAAATCATGCATCATACCGGTCAAGATATAAAGGGTCACTTCGATCACCAACAACGCAAAGCTAATCACAAATGCCAACTGTGCCACACGGCATGGAATTCGCCTTGTCTTGGCCAACAACATCCCAATGCCGATAAAGATCGGCGCGAAGAAGAAACCGTTTCTTGCGGTCGTCATGGTCTTTGTGAAAAAACTGAATAAAAAACTGATAAACGGAATCTGTTCCCACAAAGGCGCATAAATATTTAAAAGATAGCCGATTCCATACAATAATAACGCAATCTTCAAGGTAAACAACATACCCTTTTTATGATACAGGTAATACACGATCAACGTTCCTGTCATTAAGGCCGGTAAAAACCATAAATGATAATACGAACCGTTTAAAAGAAAATCACGTAAATACGAAAAGATTCCCATCCAGCCCGATTGCGCCTGTACATAATTGTAGATCGTATAAGGCAAATAGATTACGGTCCAGATCAAATAAATTTTTAATAAGCGAAATAAATACTTTTTTAAAACATCCTTATCTTCTTCCTCATTATGAATCTTACGAAATAGAAAATATCCACTGATCATAAAGAAGAAAGGAACGGCCAGACGACAGATCGTCTGGATAAAATACGTATTCAACATTTCATTGATATCAATGAAAGGAAACGTATGGATACAAACAACTAATAAAGCACTGACATACTTTGCGATATCAACAGCAGCGTACTGCTTCTTCACCATTTTATTTTTCTCTCCTTCTTAATCGGGGAACTCTTCCGGCAATATCTGACAAAGTTTCATTGTTGATAGAATGCGATTTTCTTGAAATCTCATCAATCGTAACTCGATGATCACCTTGCCTACCCACAAGTACGACAACATCCCCCTCTTTCACGTCATCGACCTGTGTCACATCGACCATACACTGATCCATGCATACATTGCCGATAATCGGACATTTCTGTCCATGAATCAAAACTTCTAAACCACAATTCGATACTAAACGATGCAGTCCATCGGCATAGCCGACAGAAACCGTAGCAACCTTCGTTGGTTTCGTGGCGATAAAATGTCGCCCATAGCTGACACTCTGCCCTTTTTGGATCCACTTGACCAAGCTGACATTGGCATACCAGCTAAGAATCGGAATAAAATCCGGTTTAGAGGCAATCGGAATCGCATCATCACTTGTAACGCCCATATACAACAACCCCGGACGACAATAATCCATCTTTAGGTCCCCATAATTCAATATCCCATAGCTATTCTGGATATGACGGATTCCCGGATTGATTCCTTCTTTTCTTAAATTGTCGCACACTTCTTCAAACAGTTCGATCTGTTTCTTGGTAAATGCGGCACTTTCCTGTCCCAGATCATCACTGACCGGAAAATGCGAGAAAATTCCTTCGACTATAAGGTGCTCCATTCGATATTCGGCAAGAATCTGATCCATATTCTTTTCCTGTACCTGATAAATCACACCCGTTCGACACATACCGGTATCCACCTTACAATGACAGCGGATCTTTGTTCCGGCCTCTTTGGCATAGGCATCCAGCTTTTGTGCATAGTCATACGATACTAACGACTGAATGATGTTTTCTTCTATAAGGTAATGAAAATGCTCCGGCGGTGTATAGCCAAGGATCAAGATAGAATCATGAATCCCGTTTTGACGTAAATGAAGCGCTTCATCCACACTGCTTACCCCGAAAAAATCAACACCGACCTTTTGTAGAGCCTTAGCACATTCCACATCACCATGTCCATACGCATTGGCTTTGACGATGCCCATGATCTTTGTATCGCCCACAAGCTTTTGAATTTCTTCGACATTGTGTGCAATCGCAGCATAATCAATTTCTGTCCAGCACCGGCTGTAGCTTTCTAACATACGCCGACCTTCCTTTGCATGGCCAGTTCAATCAAACGGTCAATCAGATCCGGAAATGCAAGTCCGGCTTCTTTCATCATGGAAGGATAACGACTGGTTGCCGTAAAGCCCGGAATCGTATTCAGTTCGTTTAAGATGACTTCACCTTCGGTTGTCAAAAACATATCGACACGAGCCAGACCGGTACAATTCATCGCACGATAGGTACGATACGCAAGCGCCTGTGCTTCCTTAAACTGTTTTTCATCGATCCTTGCCGGACAGATGATATCGGCGCCTTTATCTTCGTACTTACCTTCAAAATCAAAGATGCTTCCGGCAATCTGTATCTCATCGACACTGCCGCAAAAAACTGTTTCATTTCCCATGACAGCACAACCGATTTCAAAGCCTTCAATGGCTTTTTCCACCAGGATCTTTCCTCTGCCATCATAGTAAAACGCATCCTGACAAGCATCTTCAAAGTCTTCTTTTTTCTCTACTTTATGCACACCGTAGCTGCTTCCCGCATTACATGGTTTGATGATCCAAGGTAATGGAATCTTTGCTTCGATTTCTTCAAAGCTGGGATTATCGCCCCATTTTTTCAAACAGACATAGTCTGCACAAGGAATGTTGGCTTCCTTACACAAAATGTGCATGATTTCTTTATCCATGCTGATAGCTGAGCTCATCACATCGCAGCCAACATAATGAATGTTCATCAGCTCCAGCAAGCCCTGCATACAGCCATCTTCTCCGTTTTTTCCATGCAGGATCGGAAAGGCTACATCGATATCTATTTTCTGCTCCGGCTTTTCCAGGCTGATCACACCCTTATGGATAAAAGCACAAGGTGTACAAGAACCTTCCTTTTTCCATGTATCATGTTCTATATCTTCAATGCTTCCATCATATAAATAAAAGATTCCATCGGAATCGATCCCAATCAAAATCAAATTATAGTTCTCCTGACGAATCTGACGCAAAAAAGAACCTGCCGAATGTAAAGAAACAGAATATTCCGAACTCTGTCCTCCAAATAAAACCGCAAGATTTAATTTATTCATTTCTATTCCCCTTTCAAGGCACTGACAACTTCGTCCATAGCCATAGCTCTTGAGCCCTTGATTAAAATCGCACAATCTTGATCTTTATATTTCCGTAATGCTTCTATCATTTCTTCCTTGGTTTCAAACCAGGCTTTTTCTTTGCCCCGGAAGCCTTCTACCGTAAATTTCGTTAACGGTCCATATCCATACAGCACATCTATATTCTTAATCGAGGCATATTCGCCAATTTGCAGATGGAGATCTTTTTCGGTCGGTCCTAAATCCAGCATATCCGCCAGACAGGCAATGCGAAAAGACACCGGCAGACTCTCTAGTGCATCGATTGCGGCTTTGGCACTCTCCGGATTAGATTTATACGAATCATCCAGTATCATATAGCCATTGGCCTTAACAAGCTGCATACGCATCTTTGTCATTGTTAAATGTTGAAGACCATATAAGATCGACTCTTGTTTCAAACCACAATACAGTCCAATATAAATACACGGTAACGCATTAGAAGCCTGAATCGCACCTAATGAATGAAGAATCACTTTCTGATCCAAACAAGAGCAGGTAAATTCAATGTGATCTTCCTTAGTTTCAATATCTGATGTCAGGATCACATCACCGCCACATCCAAAAGAAACGATTTTCTTGGAAGGATCGATCTGCATTTCCTGTAAGCATTCATCGATTTCCGGACTTGTCTTATCATATAAAAACAAACCGTTTGGCTTTAAATTCTCCAGAATTTCCAGCTTTGCCTGGGCAATTTGTTTTTTCCCGCCCAGATTTTCCATATGAGCACTGCCAATCGTCGTGATCACTGAAATATCCGGTGGAGCAATCGAACATAAAAACTCGATTTCTCCTTTATTTTCCATACCCATTTCCAAAATGGCCACTTCAATATCCGCATCAAAATCCAGAACCGTTAAAGGCAAACCGATCTCATTGTTTCGATTTCCCTGGGTCTTCTGTGTTTTCTTCTCCTGTGAAAAAATAGAATACAACATATCTTTACAGCTTGTCTTCCCGTTCGATCCGGTCACGGCAATCACCTTACACGATAAAGACTGTAAATAGGCTTTGGCCAATTGTTGTAAAGCCTGTGTTGTATCTTCTACCAGAACCAATGCCATATCTTCAGGATATGGCTTATGATCCTTTTGCCAAAGACTGGCTTTGCATCCAGCTTTGCGAACACTATCCACAAAGCTATGACCATCGACTCTTTGCCCCAATATGGGAATATAAAGATTCTCCGGTCTTACTTCTCTTGAATCTATACAAACACCATGGATCCTAAAATCGCTCTCATCCTGGATACAAGGTGCATTTAAATACGCTGCAACTTCCTGAATGGTTTTGTTTATCATACAAATATGACCCCCATTTGAAGTTTATTATAGCATATTCCAAACCGTCTTTGAGGACAGATTTGGTCCGTCTTTACTTTTTTTAAACAATTTCTTTATTTTTCATTTTTTTATGGTCTTTCGTCTTTAAAATCCACTTGTTTTTGTATGACTCTCCCCACTTAAATACCATTTTAGTTTAATTTCACATATTTTCCCATAATAATCACACATTTTTTGTTTTTACCTATGCTATACTTTATGCAAGCAAGGAATAGAAGACCTTGCCGGTATGAAATCGTTTTGATATTCATACTAATTTTCTATCCCCTTAATTTTTTTGAAAAGTCAGGCACCCCCTTAGCCTGACTTTTCACTTTTTTTAGCGTATAATAAGAACAAATACAAGGAGGTCTTATTATGTGTATTTTCTGCTCTATCGCCAAAAAAGAAATTCCCAGCCATACCATTTATGAAGATGATCAGGTTCTGGCATTTCTTGATATTAACCCTACGGCCGTTGGCCATACACTAGTGATTCCTAAAGAACGCTGTGATTCTTTCCTGGATTGTCCCCCAGCTTTACGCGATCACGTATTTGAAGTAGCTCAACAATTAGCTAAAAAACTGGAAACCGCTTTACACTGTGATGGAATTCATCTTCTTTCCAATATGCATGAAGCAGCCGGACAAAGTGTTCATCATTTTCATGTGCACCTGATCCCTCGCTACAAAGACGATCAGGAAATCGTTACTTTCCATGAAACACCCAATGTAGATTTTGAAGACTTAAAGGAGAAACTCCAATAACATGCAGGATTGGTCAATGCGGATGATCCTTGTCTTTGTCATACTCGCCCTTTTATACATCATCTTTTCCAGTATGTATCGAAAAGTGCATCAGGAAAGATTATTAAAAGAGCTGCAGTCTTTAGACTTTGAAGCATTTGATAAAGACATCCGATCCACTTTCACCAAATTATTCTTTCCTTTATATATGGTTGAGTTTATGAAGCTGAATCGCTATATCATGGCCGATGATACAGCCATGATCAAAGAACAGTTTCAAAAGCTGATCCGAATCGCCCGCAATAAAAAGCAGCGATACGAAATCATCTCCATGGCCTTTGAACATTATGTCTATGAAGAAGATAAAGAACAATCCAAAAATCTTTTAGATACGATCGATCAGGGAGAAAACCAGGGATTAAAGGATCATGCACATATGTTGTATGATATTTTAATCGATCACAAATCCAATCATATTTCTATCATGGAAGAACAGTTTCCGCAGTGTACCGCCCAGGAAAAAGCCATTGTCGGTTATTTATTGGCTAAACAATATCGCTCCCTCAACAATATAAAAAAAGCAGAATATTATGAAGAATTTGTAAAAAAGGAATCCGCCTAGGGATTCCTTTATTCATTCATGATGGATGGTGCGGTATAAGTTCTGCTTTTGTATTCGGCATCCAAATCATATAATGCCTTCGCATCGTTTCCAAACAACTCAAATTTGGTAATCATATCACTGGCGTTCTTTTCTTCTTCCCCCTGCTCGGAGACAAACCAGTCTAAGAATTTCATCGTTCTGAAATCCTTGTCCTGATAAGCGGCATCATATAAGGTATGAATCAAGCCAGTCACATAACGCTCATGATTCAATGATTCCACCAGAGGTGTCTTGAAATCCTGAATTTTGATAATTGGTTTATCAATGGCCTCTAACACAACCGAACAGTCATTATCCTGCAGATACTGCATCATGATCTGCGCATGAGCCACTTCTTCCTGTACCTGAACATTGTACCAGTTGGCAAAGCCATCCAGTCCTCTTTCTTTATAGTAGTTGGCAAAATCTAAATATAGATATGCCGAATATAATTCTTTATTCACCTGTGTATTCAACAAACCCGCAACCTTTTCACTTAACATGTTCATCATCCTCTCTATTCTATACAATCCGATGCATTGGCATACAGCCAGACATTTAAGTCGGCCTCGGTTTCCTCATCGGTCTGTCCCTGAATCATAAACGGTTCGCAAATCGTCGCCGACGGACATAAAGCATGCAGATCCTCTTCAATATTTTCAATACCGGCGCCACCATGAGAAAGAAATGGCAAAACTTTCTTATTTGCGAAATCATGTTCCTTCAAAAATGTACGTAAAGGCAGAGCCAAGGTTCCTGACCAGTTTGGCGTTCCCACAAAGATCGTATCATAGAATGAAATATCCACCGATACCGGTTTATATGCAGGATCTACCCCTTTTTGCACCTGTGCATTTACAGTTTTAACTAAACTCGCATAATCTTCAGGATAAGGTTCTAACGCTTCAATACGGCAAACATCGGCATCAACGGCATTTAAGATCAAGTCTTTTAAGTGCGCTACACTGCTTCCTTGTGAATAATACACAATCAATGCTTTTTTACTCATGGTAACCTTCTTTCTTTTCTATACCTATCAGGTAGGGTGAATCTTCTTTATTTAACTGTTTATATTGTACCACTGTATATAAGGAAGCGCTTAAACTTTGTACATATTTTTCAATGCATTTTGCCTCTTCTTTTCCGGATGGATGTGGATATAAAACCAAAGCCATACGACCTTTTCGCTTTAATAATTTCAAACCTTTTTGAATAGCCATAACACTTGTATCGGCTTGTGTACAAATGGATGGATCTTCTTGAGGACAATAACCAAAATTAAAGATCATCGCATCAATAGGTTCAAAGATCAGCGTATCCATCGTTTCATGCCCCTGACAAAAGGCTTGTACTTTAGGATCCTCTAATTTTTTCATCGTGTTTTGAAGAATGTTTTCTTGAATCTCAAAGGCAAAAACTTTCTGTACACCTTCCGATAAGAAAAACGCAGTATCTTTACCATGCCCTAAGGTGGCATCCACACAAACGGCATGACGATGTAAGGCTGGCTTTAAAAACAAATGACTTTCATCGACCATAGAACGCATATTTGGCTAGTTCCTCCTTGTAGAGAAGATAATCTTCCTGTTGGTAACAAACAAAGACCACGTTGATCTTTTTGGCATCAGGATATTCATGCATCAGCTGATAGATCGTATTGACTGCGATCGAACAAGCTTCCTGATGCGGATAGCCATAAATACCGGTGGCAATACAGGGAAACGCAATAGAAACAGAATCTAAATGATGTGATCGCATATAATCAAAAGCTAATACCATCGAATTCCAGTAACACGCCTTTAGACTGTATGCCGCATTTGAATCCTGATGATAGATCGGACCAACGGTATGAATAATAGCTTTACTGGGAAGATCATAAGCCTCTGTCATAACGGCATCACCGGTTTGACAATACCCTATCTTTTGACAAGCAGTTTCTAATTGATGACCGGCCTTTTTAAAGATAGCGCCACATACACCTGAACCTGGAAGCAGATGATTGTTGGCGGCATTGACAATAATGTCAAAATCAAGACCTGTAATATCACCCTTTAACGTTGTGATCATTCTGGATCCTCCCTT
The DNA here is from genome assembly GCF_000420345.1 of Faecalicoccus pleomorphus DSM 20574. Taxonomy (GTDB): domain Bacteria; phylum Bacillota_I; class Bacilli_A; order Erysipelotrichales; family Erysipelotrichaceae; genus Faecalicoccus; species Faecalicoccus pleomorphus. The sequence goes on from NZ_ATUT01000016.1 coordinate 29,468, forward strand.
CCTTCGATGATCGTATCCATTCGTTTTGTGATCTTAGAAGCACTTACCGATATAGAATGGAACTGCTGTACCAGGCTTTCCAAAGACTGTTTTGCCTTTTGGGATCGTTGTTCCAAACGATGGGCATCCTGCTGCAAAGACAGGATGTTTTTTTCGATCTCTTCGATATGTGCACTGCGATAAAAATCTCTGGTGCTTGCCAAAAGCGTAAAGATCACCCCTACCAGCGTTGTTGGGGAAGTCATTAATACATGCCTTTCCAAAGCGTAATTCAACGTGTCTGTACACTTACCGCATACAAACTGATAAATGGATTCGCTGGGAATAAATAAGATTGCCTGATCCACGGTTTGTTCATTGATATATTTCGATGCGATGTCATCGATATGTTTTTTCATATTCATCTTAAAAAGACGAATAAACTCCTGCTGGTTCTTTCCTTCTTCGATTCGCAGATAGTTTTCCATAGGAAACTTAGAATCGATACACAATACTTTATCCGATCCGGCTACCCGCAAGATCGCATCCGCCACTTTTCCATTCTTTAATCCATACTGCATAGAAAAGATTTCCGGATTTTGCCCTGCATAAATCTCCAATAAAGACTGCAGCTGATATTCACCCCAGTTTCCACGCATTTTCGTATTGGTCATGACTTTGTTCATGCTTGATAGATCTGTCTGCATCTTTTGAATGGATTGGGCTCCTAATGCGTTTTCTTTTCGCAAGATTTGGATTTGCCCATTTAAGTTTTGAAAGGTTTCCCGCATCTGTTTTTGATACAGCTCTTCCCTGGTCTTTTGATCCTGCTGATGTATTTTTGTCATCAGGATACGATCATTCTGTTTTTTGGATTGTGCATAGACTAAGCCAATCAAGATCAACACACAAACGATCAATATCGCCAACAAGATCAATATCAACATTTCCATTTATATCACCTGCCATCTTTGTATCATTTCAATCAAATGCTCTCTTGTATTCTGTTCTGGATCATAAAATACCAGATCCAAACACCTTTGAAGAACCTTTCGAACATCTTTTCCTGTAAAAGATGTATGCGTCAACACATCTTTTCCATTGATCTTTAGATCGTGAAAACTCATCGGTCGATTCTTGTTCTTTTCATAAAAATCTATAAAAGCTAAAACACTCTGTACGCTTTGTTGGCCTTTTAAAGAATGCGCCTTTAAATCACAAATACGAATCGTAAAAAAATTCTGCATCCAGGCATCATCAAACCCCATTTGAATGCGAAAGCGATAAATGGTTCGTAGTCGAAGCGGCAGCTTTTCATCATGATGTTTGACAAGCGAACAAATCAGCTTTCGTTGATATGTGCTTAATTTTAAAGCCTTACAAATTCTATCAGCGATTTTGGCACTTTCTAAAGAATGACCATAGAAATGATCGATTCCATCCTTTGTAGTTTTTGTCGCCGGTTTGCCTAAATCATGAAATAAAAGTGCAAGAGCTAAGGTTTCATCAAAGGGGGGCAAAAACGTTATCGCACGTAAAGAATGATGGAGCACGTTTGTATCGTGCCATGGACTATTTTGTGCACAGCTCTTACACAGCTCTAATTCTGGCATCCATTTTGACAATAATTGTGTCATATTTTCAATTTCATACGGATCATATCGCAAAATTTCTTTTAATTCTTTATCAATTCGCTCTACGGCAACCCATTGAATCAGCTTGCTGTTTTGATGCAGGGCTTCCTGTGTCGTTTTATCCATCGTAAAGCCCAGCTTAGCACAAAAGCGATGTGCGCGGATCATGCGCAGTGCATCTTCCTGAAACCGTTGGTTCGCATCTCCGACACAACGAACGATCTTTAAAGAAAGATCTTTTTTTCCGCCAAAGGGATCAATCAATCCGGTATTTGGATGATAAGCCATCGCATTGATCGTAAAATCTCTTCGTCTTAAATCTTCGATAATGGAAGATACAAACTCTACACGATCTGGATGACGATGATCTTTATAGGTCGTTTCACTTCGAAAGGTGGTGATTTCTACCGGCTGCGGTGTCAAGACCGTAATCGTACCATGTTTGATTCCTGTTGGGATCGCATGCGTAAATAAGCTTTGTACCACATTCGGCAAAGCACTGGTACAAACATCATAATCGGCGCAATCTCTTTTCAACAAGGAATCACGCACACAGCCACCCACGACATAGGCTTCATAACCGGCCTGATTCAAAGTCTTCAAAATTTCAAGAATATTTTCCGGAAGTACCATCACAAACCTCTTTTCCTTCTTATTTTATACGATATTTCCCCACAAAAAAAGAGCCTTCCGGCCCATCAGATATGTGTTGTGACGTCGTCTATGGATATCACTAACGCCACTTACTAAAGTATATCATATTATGACATATTTGCGCTAATTTTCATTGTGGGTGATACGGACGACAAATTTTGCACCATTTATATAATTGTGACCATCTTACTTAATCACTACCTTCTGCGCGGCGGCTACCTCGACTATAGCTCGCTCTACGCTGCAGGATCAGGCGGTTATTATTGGTCATCTACTCCGTATTCGTCAAGCTACGCTTATTACTTGAGTCTCTATTCGGGCGGCGTCAGCGCCAGCAATGGGTACCGCTACAGCGGTTACTCTGTCCGTTGCATGGCTGCTGGGTAGTTGTTGGTGGCTAGGCAGTAGTGATAAATAGACATACTGTCATGCTGACGCACCTACGGGTGCGTCCTTTTTTATGAAGTTGGAGAAAATATCCAACAGATCCAGACTCAAAATCTTCCATTCTGTCTTATATCTAGTAGGGAGAAAAATATCCCCAACCCATTATTCGAGCATTAAAATAAAATATTTTCAAGTTTATTCCATCCCACTCGCCTGCAAAATATCAAATTATCCGCCCCTGTTATTCTTTTCGCCCAGGTGTCCGATTGCCCCAAATGCAGCCTAGAAAAGTCCTTGCCATATCTGTAAATTGTGCTTTAATCAGGGCAGGTTAATTACAGAAAGGAGTGTGTACATATGGCACAAAATAGCAATATCAGCATAAGCAGCGCAGCTGCCAGATTTATAAACACGCCTATTGGCAGGAAGAAAAGAGCGGTAAGCAGCAAGAAGCCCGAGACCTACCGCCTGACGCATCGAGAAGAGAACAAAGCCAAGAAAAGGCCGCAAACTGCGCCGACCGTACGTTCTTTGGAAAACGACTTTCTCCCTGTTTCCAGGGAGTCCACCCCTAACCAGCGCGCCGGGACGACTTTAAGGGGTGGCCTTTTCCGAACGCCCTGATAAAAGAAAGGAGAATCACAAGTATGAGGAGAACCATGACAGAACAACAGTTAGAACAGATTGCCGCACTGCGGCGGGAAAACTACCCCTACAGCTTTATTGGCCGGGAGTTAGGACTATCCCCCAATACGGTAAAGTCCATCTGTCAGCGCAAAGGGTTTGCGGCCAGTGGGGCGCGGAAGACTAAGGCGGAAAAGCAGAACGCCCCGCTCTGTCGCTATTGCCATAAACCATTGCCGGAAACAAAGCGGCGAGGAGCGCTCTTTTGCTCAGACTATTGCCGCACCAAATGGTACCGGGAAAACCGGAAAGTTATGGCAATCAGGACTTGACTTCTCCGGGCAAGAGAGTGATGAATGGTGGCAGGAGGTAAAGATTATGCGTATTGAAGAAATACCGGCTAGTCCGAAGAAACCCAAAATCACCCGCGTGGCAGCTTATGCCCGGGTTTCTTCCGATAAGGATGCCGCCTTCCACTCACTGGAAGCCCAGACGGAATACTACCAGAATTATATTGCGGCGCACCCGAACTGGGAGCTAGTAGCCATCTACTCAGATAACGGAATCTCCGGCACGACCATCCACCGCCCGGAGTTCCAGCATATGCTGCAGGACTGCCGGGAGGGTAAGATTGATCTTGTGATCACCAAATCGGTGACCCGTTTTGCCCGGAATACAGTCATCCTGCTGGAGACGATCCGGGAGCTCAAGAAGCTGGGGGTTGACTGCTACTTCGAGAAAGAAGACATGCACAGTATCAGCCCAGACGGAGAACTGCTTCTGACGCTTCTTGCAATGTACGCCGAGGAGGAAGCCCGGTCAGCCAGTGAGAATCAGAAGTGGCGGATCCAGAAACTATACGATCAGGGTAAACCTGCCGGAGGCCACACTTTCGGCTATCGTTTGATGGGTGAGAAGTTTGAGGTCGTGCCGGAAGAAGCAGAGATTGTCAAAGAGATTTTTCGGCTCTACCTTTCCGGTATGGGCTACAGTAAAATCGCCAGAACGCTAATTGAGCAGCACATCCCAGCCTACTTTGGTAGCACCTGGTCTGTCGCATCTGTCAGAAACATTTTGCTAAACGAAAAATATGCCGGTGACCTGCTGCTGCAAAAGACCTTCAGTGAGGATTTCCGCACCAAGAGGAAGCGAAAAAATACCGGAGAGCTCCGTAAGGTATATGTCAGGAACAGCCATGAAGCAATTATCGACAGGCAGACATTTGAGACTGTCCAGCAAGAAATCGCCCGCCGCAGCGCTCGTCAAAGAGAGATTATGGCGCACAGAAATCCCAACCACGACAATAGTCAAAAGCTATTCTCTGGCCTGATTGTGTGCGGCTGCTGCGGCGCTGCTTACGTCAGAAAATACACCAACATCAAGAATAGTGACCGGCCAATCTGGATCTGCGGCCAATATACCAAATACGAAAAATCCGTCTGCCACTCGCAACAAATACCAGAAACCATACTGATCGAGAAAGTCAAAGAAGTCTTAGGACTACCAGAGATAAACCAAACCATCGTGCAGGAACATATTTCCCGCATCACGGTTCCAGAACACAACCATCTCATCTACGAACTAAAGAACGGCTCCTCGGTAGACGTATTCTGGAAACATCAGTCCCGCAGGCTGAGCTGGACGGATGAGATGCGCGAGGCAGCACGGCAAAAAACCTTAAAGCGATACAGGAAGGAGGAAAAATCATAAGTATGCCAGAAATAGAGATCATCGCGGCGACCAAAACACTGCAACAGCAGCCGCTATCCGTGGCAGCTCGTAAAAAGCGGGTTGCGCCTATGCTCGGGTTTCTACGGAACAGGACGAGCAGCAATCCAGTTATGAGGCGCAGGTGGATTTCTATACCCGTCACATTAAAAGCAATCCTGACTGGGAGTTTGTAGAAGTGTTTGCGGATCGCTGTATTACCGGCACCAATACCAAGAACCGGGAAAACTTCAACCGGATGATCGATCTGGCTTTGAGGGGCGGCATCGACATTATCCTGACCAAATCCATTTCCCGCTTCGCCCGGAATACAGTGGATACACTTCAAACCGTACGGGAACTCAAGGCGGTCGGCGTCGAGGTACGTTTTGAGAAAGAGAACTTACATACTTTTGATCCCAAGTGCGAGATGATGCTCACGATCATGAGCTCTCTTGCTCAGGAAGAAAGCCGCTCCATCAGTGAGAACGTCCGTTGGGGTAAGCAGAAAAGTATGCGGGACGGGAAAGTGTCCCTGGCCTACTCACGTTTCCTCGGCTATAAAAAGGGCGCGGATGGCAGGCCGGAGATTGTGGAGGAAGAAGCTGCTATTATCCGCAAAATCTATGACTTATTTCTATCCGGCAAGACCATCAATGAAATTGCCGCCATCCTGACGAATATGGGCGTCCTAACGCCAGCAGGCAGAACCAAATGGAGCATCAGCACTGTCCGCAGTATTCTCAGTAACGAGAAATACAAAGGTGAGGCCTTACTCCAGAAAACCTTCACTGTAGACTATCTCACCAAAGAAGTCGGAAAAACAATGGTGAGGTGCCGTCTGTCCGGGTACGCAATTCTCACGAACCAATTATCGAGCCGGAAGTGTTTGACCGGGTGCAGTCGATGTTGGCGATATCCGCCAAGCGCCGGGCGAAAGTACGCACCAGACATCCTTTTGCCGGGAAGCTCATCTGTGGCGACTGCGGCTCCTTTTATGGTCACAAAGTCTGGCGGCTGCGCAGTACAGGCGAGCATTACAATGTTTGGTACTGTAACCACAAGTACGACGGCGACAAGACCTGCGATTCTCCCAGACTCCGGGATGAGGAAGTCAAAGCGGCCTTTGAGAAAATGCTGCAAAAATGTGACGATCCCAATCCTGTCTATACCGATGAGAGATGGAACGAGTTGGTGGAGTCCGTCAAGGTCTGCCGGGGCGGCCACCTGATCTTCACCTTAACGGAGGGCAGGGTTGTGAAGGTTACGCTCTAAAGGCATTGATTACATCACGGCTTACAATGCTTATACGCCGTAAAATAACATCAAAAACAATAGATAGCCACTGCTACCATTCTGTAATCACATTAATTAACGCTTGACAGACTCCTGAGACTTCACTACAATGATAATCGTAAAATTTGAGTGGACTTTTCCGGATTCGGTCATCTTTTTGCCACACAACTGTTCTGTAATAGTTGTGTGGCTTTTTTGTTGCCTGTATCTCGGAAATGTTGACAGAATGGAGGATGATTTTTTTATGGAAAACAACTTCTTATCTCTGATCAAGACGCGCCGCAGTGTAAGGGCTTATAAATCGGAGCCTGTCCCTTCCGAGGCGCTGGACGCTGTACTGGAAGCGGGGACTTACGCACCTACTGGCGGAGGACATCAATCTCCCACTATCATTGCAATTACAGACCCCAAATATAGACAGGAGATTGCAAAACTAAATGCAGAAGTGATGGGAAGCAATGCAGACCCCTATTATGGCGCGCCTGTCGTGATTTTGGTTCTGGCAGATGGCTCCGCAAGCACCTTTGTCGAGGATGGAAGCTGCGTTCTTGAAAATATGATGCTCGCTGCCCATGCCCTTGGTCTGGGAACCGTATGGGTGCATCGGGAACGTGAGATTTTTGACAGTGAAAAAGGCAAGGCTCTCCTGCGGGAGTGGAAGCTGCCGGAAACCTTGCGCGGCGTCGGTGCGATTGCATTGGGTTATCCAGCCCAGGAAGCCGGTCAACCCGCAGCACGCAAACAAAACTATATTGTTCGGATTTAATGTCCTGCTGTCCGGCGCAGTTTTCCTGCGCCGGACAATTTGTGGACGAGGAGGTAGAGTATGCAGACGAATAACAAAATGGCGGTTGCTCCTGTCGGAAAGCTCATCTGGCAAATGTCGCTGCCACCGCTGATCTCCATGTTTCTGCAATATTCCTATAATCTGATAGACAGCGCGTTTGTAGCGCGTCTGAGTGAGAATGCGTTGACGGCTGTTTCTCTGTCATTCCCGATTACAACCCTGATGAACGCAGCGTCCATCTGGATCGGTGTCGGTGTGAATGTATTGATTGCAGGGTATCTTGGGGAGAGAAAGCAAGATGAAGCAAATATCACCGTTACACACGGATTGTTACTGGCCTTTGGAATTGGGGCTTTGCTCAATCTTCTGTCATTGCTGATTATGAAACCCTACTTTCGGGCATTCACCAATAATGAAGAAATTTATCAGTTGAGCATTGCCTATATGAGCGTATGTTCGTTCATGCAAATTCCCAATATGGTGCATATCGCCATCCAGAAGATGATACAGGCCACCGGAAATATGGTCGCTCCCATGTGGTTCCAGATTGCGGGCGTGGTGGTCAATTTTGCGCTCAATCCCATTCTGATTTTTGGTGTTGGCATTTTCCCCACTATGGGAATCCGTGGCTCTGCGGTGGCTACTGTTGCAGGCTATTTGCTGTCCATGATTTTGGCATTTGTCTTGCTGCTGGGCAAAAAACAGAAAGTGCGGATAAAGATCAAAGGATTTCGTTTGCAAAAGCGGCTGATCGGCCGCATTTTCGCCCTTGGACTGCCGTCTTTCATTATGAATGCCCTCAGTTCGTTTATGGTGACGTTCGTCAATCTGTTTCTGGTGGCGTATTCCGATACGGCAATCGCTTTCTTCGGCGCGTATTTTAAGGTGCAGCAGTTGATCGTTATGACGGTAAACGGCTTGATCCAGGGCTGTTTGCCTGTCATGCGGTTTAACTATGGCGCGGGCAACAGTGAAAGGCTGCATGCCGCTTTCCGATACGGAACTGCTTTGGTCACTGGCATGATGATACTGGGGACGTTGGCCATCCTCCTCTTTCCAGCGCAGATTTTGGAATTATTTACGGCGTCGGAAGCCATGCGCTCCTTTGGAATATCCGCTATGCGGATTATGGCGGCCAGCTACCTGTTTTGCGGCCTCTCTACGATGATTTCCACCTATTTTCAGGCTACAGAACAATTAATGCCCAGTATGTTGATTCAACTGTTGCGGCAACTTCTCCTGCTCATTCCATTCATGTGGTGCTTGGAAAAGCTCCTGAAGATTACCGGGATCTGGCTGTCCTTTCCTGTCGCCGAAGCGACAACATTTGTTCTGGCATTCCTGCTTTTTCAGGCAGGCAAGAGAAAAGAAGCACTTTGTGGCGATGCAAAGACACAGTAGAAATCAGGAAGGAGAGACAATATGGAGATACAGATTAAAAAGGGGCTTGATTCCCTACAAACAGAAACAGTACTTCGCCTTCTATCACAGACTGTATGGGCGTGCAGCAGGAGGAAAGAAGCAATTATTGAGTCATGGAAACATTCTGTCTGCTATGGAGCTTATACCGCTGACGGAAGACAAATCGGATTTGCGAGAGTTATAACAGACTATGCCACCCAGTACTATATTTGCGATGTTGTTGTGGATGTGGATTTCCGTCACAGAGGTGTAGGTACTTCTCTCTTAAAAACGATTACAACAGAAGATACCTACCGTTCCTTGCTGGGCATGCTGATCACAGAAGAGGCTGAACGGTTTTATGAGCCCTTCGGTTTTCGAAAAGATTCAATCTGTTTTATGACAAGAAAAGGAATACCGGAGGTAGCCACGAATGAATGATACTTTCATGAAAGAGAAGCCGGTATTGCCGCTGATTTTATCCATGTCATTGCCTATGGTGTTATCCATGCTGGTCAATTCTCTCTACAACATTGTCGACAGCTTTTTTGTCGCGCAGATCAGCGAGGAAGCGATGACAGCGTTATCCCTGGTTTACCCGGTTCAAAATTTTATCAATGCTGTGGGCATTGGGTTTGGCGTTGGGATCAATGCAGTGATCGCCTTCCATCTGGGCGCTGGGGATCATGGAAAAGCGGATCAGGCCGCCGCACAGGGACTTGTGCTTGCCGTGATCCACGGCGTTGTTATGACAGTCTGCTGTATCGCAATCATGCCGGTTTTTTTTACGAATGTTCACTTCATCCGAAACGGTCATTGAACTTGGCGTCCACTATTCTGTCGTTGCGTTTGCTTTTACACTCATCGTTACCGTCAGCATGGCATTTGAGAAACTGTTCCAGGCAGTAGGAAACATGAAAACAACCATGATCAGCCTGATGTACGGGTGTATCACAAACATCATCTTAGACCCCGTTCTGATTTTTGGCTATGGCCCATTCCCGGAAATGGGGATCGAAGGCGCTGCGCTGGCAACCGGCATCGGGCAGGCCCTGACGCTGGCGATTTATCTGGTCGTCTACTTTGTGCGGCCCATTCGCGTGCATATCCGCAGGCAGTACGTTCTGTCCGGCAAAAAGATGGTAATAAAACTGTACTCTATCGGCATCCCTGCAGCCTTGAATCTTGCGCTTCCGTCTCTTTTGATTTCGGCACTCAATGGGATTTTAGCGGCATATTCCGAAGTGTATATTCTGGTTTTGGGAATCTATTACAAATTGCAGACATTCATCTATCTTCCGGCGAATGGCATTGTGCAGGGGATGCGCCCCCTGATCGGCTATAACTACGGTGCGGGCGAGAGCAAAAGGGTCAGCCAGATTTATCAGATCGTTTTGTGCATGAGTGGTATTATTATGGTGTTTGAAACAGTAATATGCCTACTGATCCCAGGCCAGTTGATGGGGCTGTTTACCCACACAGAGGCGACGATTCGGGCCGGGGAAACGGCCCTGCGTATCATCGGTGCCGGTTTTATCGTCTCGACGGTTTCTGTTACCTCTTCCGGCGCATTGGAGGGACTTGGAAAAGGCACCCCGTCCTTACTGATTTCCCTTTGCCGGTATGTAGTAGTTATTATCCCGACTGCGTTTTTACTCAGCAGGCTTTTCGGAGCGGTTGGCGTCTGGAATGCATTTTGGATCACAGAGGTGATTACTGCGATCATTTCCATTTGTGTTTACCGCAAGGCAATAGCAAGGTCGTAATCAACTATGCTGTCCGAGGTAAGATTTACCAGTTGTATCAGAGGGAAAAATGGGAGATTTCTTTATGGCGTATCAATAAGCGCCTCAAGTTGCTCCGCAGTGCTTTTTCTATTGTGCAAAAAACATCCGTGTCACCCCTAAGAAAAAGCGGTGCGGAGAGAATCTTCTGCGTCAGAAGTGGTGTGGCAGACCAATTATGAAAATCAGCCTTTTTCCTCTCATTTTCCCCATTGGTGCAATCTGATCTCCAAGCGAAACCTGAAATAATCAAAAAGAGCGTAAAAAAGTGGGACACCCCCGTTATTTACAGGGGTGTCCTATAATTCCTCGCCGCTATGCGATATCCATAGACGACGTCATAATCTGGTCGGGATGACAGGATTTGAACCTGCGACCCCTTGCACCCCATGCAAGTGCACTACCAAGCTGTGCTACATCCCGCTATGTTCATTTTACTCCATTTGCAGAGGAAACAAAAGAATAAACCTTATTTTTAATATGTTTTCTAGTTTTTATAAATTCTGTTTTTACTGTACTTGTTATTATATTGCCTATTTCTGCATTTTAAAATTGAAATAAGGAGGCGGTATTGATGAAAATAAAAATCCCTAAAAATTTTATGTCAGGGACAAGCTCCAGTGTCTGGCAGATCGAAGGAACAGCAGGTAAAGAGGTTGGACAGGAAAGCTGGGCTGAAATGTGATCCTTCGCGGTGGTATGATCAAATTGGTCCCCAAAAAGCCAGTGACTTTTATCACCGATACAAAGAAGATATTGCCGGTACAGCCATGGACAAACCCTCGCGCAAACAAAGATGCAGCTACCCATAAAACTTCATCCATCTTTACAGCATCATACATATACATCCTTCAAAGCTCTTACAAAGAAATCTTCTTGTCCAAAATTTCCGGATTCCAAGAAAAAGACAGGTTTCTTTTCATAGACCGGTACTAAAGCCGGTACTCCCGGGGCCATAGAGCTTTCCACTTTAAAAGTAGTCATTCCTAAAACATGCAATACCGCACCGGAAGTTTCACCACCACCAATCACCAGTCGATCAACATGATGATGGATACAAAATCGGACTTTCTGTCGCCATGAAAAACGGCAGTGATGCGATCAAGGCAGTTGCCATGTATCAAACTGACTATGACAATAACGAAGATGGAGTTGCTCATTTTATTGAAGATCGTATATTAAAAACGGATGACTAAGCATCCGTTTTTAAATAAATCGGTGTGTTTTTCTCCATGATTTCCTGTGAAAGCTTCATGCTGGCAAACATAAATTCAAACTGTTTTCCATGGCTGCAGCGAGCACAATAATGCGCCATTTCCTGCAAGTATCGTGGATCTTCCTCTTCTAGATCCACAATGATAAACCAATGTGTCGGTTTATCTACCATGATTCGTTCCTTAAAATAGATCGAACGTACATTCGCATGTTCTTTTCCGTATTTGATCAAAGTCTCTTTTAGATCATCCACATTTTTTGGTGTACGCAAGGAAACCTTCTCTCCTTTTAAGATTTGTGTTTCCTTTAAACCGGTATGACGAGGATGATCTTTTAATCCCAACAAGAACGGTGTTTGAAACGGTGTGTTGATACCATAAGGATCGACTACGATACCGGCAATATCCTTCTGTGCCATTTCCACAATTGGAATATACTGATCAAATGTCAACAACAACATCTTACCGTTTTTAGAGCCGGCCCATTTTTCACTTTCTTCTTTGGAAGTAAAGAAAGGAAAAAAGCGCTGTTTATCCGTTGTTTGAATGGTCAAGATACTAAAATGTGTATCCGGTGGAAATGTCATATTTCCATGGTCATCCAGCTGTGGACTCTTATCCCAGGTAGCCGGCACAAACAACTGTGTTGTGATTAAAAGCTCCAGTACCTTATTTCGATTCTGCGGTGTGTCCGTTTCCCGCAGATTTTTTAATGCTTCCTGCATTTCCCGATTCACAAAATTCATAATTTTACTCCCCGCTTACTGCACATTCTTTAAAATAGATGCTTGGACTCTTTATTTGATGATAGCTCCAGTCCAGATCGCTACCCACTTGTTCTACTTTTTTCATCAGGTCCATGAAATTACCGGCAACCGTGATTAAGGTTACGCTGCGATCTCTTTTTCCATCTTTGACAAGATAGCCCGATGCCTGCAAAGAAAAGTTGGTCGTCACAAAATCAATTCCCGCATGTAATCCCTGCAGATCAGTAATGACCAGGCCATTCTTCATCGTTTCTTCCAGCTGTTGCAGTGATTTCTCTCCCGGTACGATACAACAGTTCATCGGTGATACCCCTATCGTCGAGGCATAGCCGGATTTAAAACCATTTCCGGTACTTTCCGTCTGCATACAGCTTGCCGATTTTGTCGAATGTAATGCCTGTACAAATACACCGTCTTTGACTAAGACTTTCTTTCTGGTTGGGCAGCCTTCATCATCAAAGTTGGCAATGGTCAAAGCTTCGACATTACGCGGATCATCTTCAATCGTGATTTTCTCAGAAAAGATCTTTTCATTCCATTTGTCCTTTAAACAAGAGATTCCTTTATACAAAAGTTCTCCATTCCATAAACCGGTAAAAGCCGAAAACAACGAAGTCATCGCTTCGGTTTCAAAAATCACCGGTAAGGTCTGACTTGTCATTGAAGCCGCATTCAACTTTTCGATGGCTTTATCACAAACTTTTTTCACAAACGCATCCAGATCCAGTGTCGATAGATCTTCGACAACTTCCACTTCATAGTTGACCTGCACATCGTTATTTTCGCCGGCTACGACATAGGCCATGATAATCTGCATGCGCTCTTCATCTTCTACATCCAATCCCAGCGAATTAGTAATCATACGCTTTCCGGAAGCTTCCTGATATCCCAGTTCATTGACCTGCAGAATGCGTGGATCATAAGCTTTCAATTTACTTTCCAGTTGTTTTAGTACTTCTTTGACCTGTTCAACATCCGGAACGACCCACTTTGTAGGTTTATGTACACTTTCAAAAGGTTGCGGTGTGCGTATCTTGTCTTCTTCCTTGGATGAAATCGTTTTTGCCTGTTCAATCAAAGCTTGTAATACAGCATCCATCTGATCATCTTCAATCTTTTCAAAGGCCATATTTGCCATTTTCTTTTGATAGACTCCACGAATGGAAGTTCCCAACACCTTACTTGTGGTAAATGTATCCAGCTTGCCTTCATACCATGTGACAGAGCGCTCCGAAGTCAAAGACTGATAGATTTCAAAACTTTCCAAGCCCAATTCCAAGGCACGATCGATCCATTTTTGCTTATTCATTTGCCGTACCTCCTACTGTAATACTGGAAACACGAATAGCCGGCTGTCCGACATCGACCGGAATACTACCGGAAGCCGAACCACACATACCCTGTGCTCTTTCCAGATTGTTGCTGACTTTATCGATGTTCATCAAAATATCTTTTCCGTTTCCAATTAACGATGCACCCTTTACCGGATACGTGATCTTTCCGTTTTCGATCATATAGCCTTCATTAACCGCAAAGTTAAACTCCCCGGTTTGTGGATTGACACTGCCGCCCCCCATCTTTTTGGCATACAACCCTTTTTGAATACCGGCAAACAGATCTTCAAAAGAATCCTTTCCCGGCGCAATATACGTATTCGACATACGAGATGTCGGCTCAAATTTATACGACTGACGACGACCGGAACCGGTACTTTCCATATGCATGCGTCTGGCATTTAATCGATCGATCATATAGCTTTGAAGAACACCATCCTTGATCAAGACACGTTTAACCTGTGGATTTCCTTCATCATCTATATTTTCACTGCCCCAGGCACCCGGAATCGTACCATCATCAATAGCTGTTACACAATCACTGGCAATCTTTTCATTCAACTTTCCGGTAAAGACACTCTGGTTTTTCGCAACCGATGTGGCCTCCAAAGAATGACCACAGGCTTCATGGAAAATAACTCCACCAAAGCCATTATCGATGACTACCGGCATTTTTCCTGACGGACAGTCCTTTGCCTCTAATAAAACCAATGCTGTGCGCGCAGCCTCTTTTCCAATCGATTCTGGTGTGGTCTGATCAAAGAATTCCAATCCCTGACTAGCCCCCGGACTATCGCTTCCGGACTGCATGGAAGAAGCATCCTGCGCAAAAGCCGTGATGGGCATACGCACACGAGTACGTGTGTCCTTGACAAATTTTCCTTCACTGGTGGAAATCTGTACCTTCTGGCGCACACTGCTTAAAGAGCCGGTCACTTTTACAATGCGATCATCCGCTTCTTTAGCAGCTTTATACGCTCTTTTCAACAACGCTACCTTTTCCTCTAAAGAGGCTTCGATCGGATTTTTGACGATCGGATGATGATTTTCAATCACCGATTCCGTTAGACGGATTGTTACTTCCCGATTACTTGTACCCAAAGCGCTCTTTAAATCATCCACCAGCGCAAAAATCGTATTCTGATCCAACTCATTTGTATATCCATAAACGGACTGTACACCTTTATACAGACGAATTCCAATGCCCGCACGAACCACACGGTTCATCTCTTCGACATCACCATTTAACATTGAGATTCCTTCACTGATCGTATCTTCTTCAAAAAGCTCTGCAAAATCCGCTTCACTTTGCATACAACGCGAAAGAATCACTTCACATTGTTCTTTGGTTAACATACTGCACCTCCAATATCCCCATTATAACAAAAAAGACCTCTAAAAGGTCTTTTATTGAATCGCATCTACAAATCTTTTTGTGATGACCTGAGGACGCGTAATGATGGAACCCACAACTACGCTGTAAGAACCGATCTCCAAAACACGTCTTGCCTTTTCCGGTGTATCGATATTTCCTTCGGCAATGATAGGACGATCGATCTTAGAAACCAGTTCACGGATGATTTCAAAATCATTGGATTCAATATGCAATCCCTTTGATTCTTCGGTATATCCTACCAAAGTAGTACCGACAAAATCAAATCCTAATTCAGCGGCATGCAACATTTCATCCAAGGTTGAACAATCCGCCATCAAAAGCTGTTCCGGATATTTAGCACGAATATCTTTATAGAATTCATCCAAAGTCTTTCCATCCGGACGTACATGACAAGTCGCATCTAAAGCGATTACTTCCGGACCGGCTTCCATTAACTCATCAATCTCCTTCATTGTCGGTGTGATGTAAACCGGATTATCGCCATAGTTGCGCTTAATGATACCAATGACCGGTAAATCTACCTGTTTTTTGATTTCAATGATATCACTCACACTATTGGCACGAATTCCTTTGGCGCCACCCTGTTTTGCTGCGACGGCCATACGGCCCATAATAAAGGAAGAATGCAGCGGTTCTTCCGGCAAAGCCTGACAGGAAACAATCAGCTTGCCCTTAACTTGATCCATCTTTTTCATATCTTTATGATACCACACTCCCTAAAAAAATTGGGTATTTCCCAAAGAAAAAACTCGTATAATTTCCATTATACGAGTCAAACAATAGGTCGAATGGTTTCCTATTTATTTTCACAACATCATTATAAGCCTATCAAAACAATATGTAAACCGTTTTGTGTTTCGCTGCTTTATCCTTCTATTTCCAGACGTTTTAAATGCTTCCATTCCCGTAAGACAAAAATCAGGGAAACGACAAAGGCTACGCCATCCGCAACCGGCGCACTATACATAATTCCATCTAAACCTAAAAAATGAGGTAGGATCAAGACCAGCGGTATAAAGAACAATACCTGTCTTGTCAAAGATAGCACCATACCTTTTAATGGTTTCCCAACAGCTGAAAAATAGCCGGAGGAAATAATCTGAATACTGATCACACAGCTTAAAGATAAAAAGATCTTCATGAAATGTGTGGCAAATTCAAAATATAATGGATCTCCGGTTCCAAACACGGAAAGGATCGGTGCCGTAAACAACTGAAAACAAGCCCAGCCAATAATCGAAACAGCCAAACCATAGCTTAAAGAAAGCCGCAAGGTTTGACGTACCCTTTCATACGATTTAGCACCATAGTTAAAACCAACGATGGGCTGTGTTCCTTGTGAAATACCAATAATTACGGCCATCAAGATCGAATTGACCTTCATCACGATTCCACAGGCTGCCAACGGAATATCCTGTCCATAGACGGAAAACTGACCATAATATACCAGTGAATTATTTAAAACGATCTGCACGACAAGAATGGCACACTGATTGATCGATGCACTGATACCGATAGCCGCCGTTTCCAGCGTTTGATGAAGAGAAAAACGGAAGTCTTTTCGTTCCAGTTGAACATGTTTAAAGTTTTTTAAGTAAATCGCACCAACCACAAACGAACCAACCTGACCGATCACAGTCGCCCAGGCAGCCCCGGCAACACCCATACTGAAAATAAAGATAAAGATCGGATCCAGGATCGTATTCATAACAGCACCGACCAACATACAAGCCATAGAGTATTTTGGACTACCATCGGCACGAATCATATTACTGAGAACATTAGTACCGATCAAAAACGGTGCTCCTAATGTCGTGATCGAAGTATATTGCAACGCATAAGGCAAAATACGATCTGTAGCCCCAAATGCCCGCATCAAAGGTGTCAGAAACAAGAACACAAGGATCACATAGATCACACTGCTGATCAACATAGCCATGATTCCGTTTCCAATTACGTGTCTTGCCCTATCATTTTCTTTAGCACCCAGATATAAAGAAAAACGAGAAGCCGATCCGATTCCAATCAACAACGAGATAGCCAGTGTAATCGTAGTTAAAGGGAACGCAACATTGGTGGCCGCATTCCCTAAATAACCAACACCCTGACCGATAAAAATCTGATCGACAATATTATATAATGAGCTTACCAGCATTGAAATGATGCTGGGAATCGCAAAACTTCTTAACAGCTTTGACGGCTTTTCAATTCCAAGAATATTCTCCATACACATCTCCTATTTACTTTCCACGAAATGCAGTATAAAGATTTCATTAAGATTTTTCAAGTTTTTTATTTCTCAATATCGATCTTATCTTCTGCATCTACACGATAGTCTTCGGCATCCTCGATGGCTTCCTGCTCACTATCATCCTGTGAATACAAATAAGATACATCCACGCTGATCTTTCCAATTCCATCTTTTGTCGGTTTTAAGCCCGATGCAGTAGCCATATAATACTCTACATGATTAACCGTATCACCATCATATGTTGAAGTAATATCTGCTTTATAAATCAGCTTCAAAGAGCCTTCTCCACTTCCCTTTGCATATGTATAGTAAGCTGCGATTTGATTCAATGAATTTACGGTAATTGTTTCTTTTCCAAAGTATTGATACGTTGTATCCTTTGCCTTTTTCATTACTTTATCATAGGTTCTGTCTAACACCGTTTTGTGATCTTCTTTGGAAAGATCATCCCAGGTGCGATACACCTCTTCTAAGCCTTCTACTTCGATCGTCTTCGAGGCTTTAGTAACATCCAACTTTAAACTATTGGCCGTTTCCTTAGAATAATTGGCTGTAATTGTAACTTCATCCCCATTTGATAATTCGCCATTATTTTCAACTTCATAGGTCACACCATAAATAAATGAAGTAATATCCGCATTAGTATGATCATAATCCGCAGTCCCTTCTACCGTTGCACTTCCCTCGCCATCATAGCCGGAGAAAGTTACCTGGACTTCGGAAACAAGATCAAGAGGTGTCTTTTTAAACATGTTGTATAAACCAAAGCCTACACATCCTACTAAAACAGCGACACACACAGATACAATAACAATCAATGTTTTCTTACCCTTTGGATCTTTGGCAAATGACTGCAGCCTCTTAATTAAATTTTCTGTTCCCTGTTCAAATTTTGTACTATTCACACTTTCCCCTTTTTTATCCATACGCATAAAGAGGATGGCAACAATCAAATACGAGATATGCGCAAGAAATAAAATAATAAACGGAATTTTCATGGACTCAATGTTTTGAAGATTATAGGCAGAAGATAACATACCATCAAAATCCATTCTTGCGACGCTGGAAAGAGCACTGACCGTAGAAACCCCATAGATCTCAAACAATAAAGCTACCACACTAATCACAAAAGGAATCACAGTCATTTCCTTTTTCTCTTTGAAATAGAAAATCTTTAATCCCCAGCCAATGACTAATAAAATCACCAGCAGTAAATCAATGTAATACAATATGCAGGCAAAGCTCAAACCACTTAAAGAATTCGATAAGGCTGACGCATAATCCGACCATGAAGATCCACTGTTGGATAAATTTCCCACGCCGGAATAACAAATCAGTGCCATCAATATCATCAAACCACCACTTACGATATTCGCAATATACAAATTCTTGTTTGTTAAATACTTTCTTAAACTTTTCATATACTTTCTCCTCTTAAATGTTTCATCAATCTATAACAATTTTATAACATAATTATACATATTTTACAGATAAAATTTATATGATTTAGTTGTCATTTCAAATCCAGTACCATCATCATAGTTATAGTAAGGTATTGGTTCATAGCTAATATAATCTTGTCCTTAAGAAAATTATGTAGATTTCATTACCTTCTCTTCTTTAATTTCGTAATCATCGATTATCAAACGTTCTATATGCTGAGCCCCATATGGGCAGTATCTCTATATATACCAATTCCATCTGGATCTACTTCTAAACCCGAATGAGAAGCAGTTGTTTTCCCAATTTCAACTAACTGATTGCTATATGTTAATTGTATAAGCATAATCGGCCTTACATGTTCCACCTTTGATAATCAGTTCTATTATCCCATCATGATCAATATCATAAAGAGAATACTCTGCGACACTTATCTCGTCTGTTTCTATTTTTCGAGCAAACTTATTAACTTCATCTTTATAAGCTTTTAATATTTTAGAGTTATCTGCTGTTTTATTTTCTGATTTGTTTTCGATTTTAATATATTTCCATTTTCCATCTTTTTAAATATTTAAGGCTCATCCTTTGCACATAAAGGGTAACAATCCTTTATTTATCGTGTCTTTTTGATAAAGCATCTCGATATTTCACCCTTTTTGGTGACATTATCGCCATTTTGATGAACTTTAGAACTTTATCATATCGGTCTTTAGGCTCATTCATAATAAACCAAAATAAATTCATCCAGTCTTGCAGATTTTCTCTTTCATAACCTCCATGTGCTCTCATAAATTTTTTAAGTAACATATGGAGATGATTGACTGGATATAATGGATTCTCTTTATCGTTCAGCTGTTTTATTTCATTAGATAAATATACTTCATTTTTTAATCCCAGTTCTTCAACAAGTATGTTATGAGATTTTTCTTC
>NZ_ATUT01000017.1 GCF_000420345.1 Faecalicoccus pleomorphus DSM 20574
TTTCTATCCACGAGGTCGTTTTGGCGGACGACATCCATTGTGTGGAATTGGGGTCACATCATTGATCATCGTGATGCTCAGTCCGGCTACCTGCAAGGCTCTGACAGCTGCTTCACGTCCCGGCCCCGGTCCTTTCACTTCCACGCTGACCGTCTTCATTCCATGATCCATTGCAGCCTTACCCGCTGCTTCTCCGGCTAGCTGTGCCGCATACGGTGTGCTCTTTCGGCTTCCCTTGAACCCTAAGGCCCCCGCACTGCTCCATGCTACCGCGTTTCCACTCTCATCTGTGATCGTTACGATCGTATTGTTGAAAGTCGAGTGGATATGTGCACATCCGCGTGCTATATTCTTCTTGACGCGGCGTTTTCCTCTTCTCTGTACCTTTGCCATACTCTACTCTTCCTTCCTACTTCTTCTTGTTGGCTACCGTCTTCGCTTTCCCTTTGCGTGTTCTCGCATTGGTCTTCGTTCTCTGTCCTCTGACCGGCAGTCCCTTTCTGTGTCGGATCCCTCTGTAGCATCCGATCTCCATCAGTCGCTTGATGTTCAACTGTACTTCTCTTCGCAGATCCCCTTCGACCTTGATCTTGTCGATGGCCTTTCGGATCGCGTTCATCTGTTCTTCACTTAGATCCTTTACACGGATGTTCTCATCGATTTTTGTCTCTTCCAATACTTTCTCGGACGTGCTCTTCCCGATCCCATAGATATAGGTTAAGGCGATCACCACACGCTTGTCGTTTGGAATATCTACTCCTGCAATTCGTGCCATTGTTTCCTCCTACTTAGTTTCCTTGTCTTTGTTTGTGTTTTGGGTTTTCACAAATTACCATGACGCGACCCTTGCGTCGTATTACTCGGCATTTGTCGCACATCGGTTTTACGGATGGTCTTACTTTCATTTGTCTAATCCCTCCTACTTTCTTCTAAATGTTATACGCCCACGTGTTAAATCATAGGGTGAAATTTCTACAGTTACACGATCACCTGGTAAAATGCGAATGTGGTGCATACGGATTTTACCAGAAACGTGAGCCATGATTTCGTGTCCGTTTTCCAATTTCACCTTAAAAGCAGCATTAGGTAATGTGTCAACAACGATCCCATCGATCTCGATCATATCCTGCTTCGACATGAATTCTACAACGCCTCCTTACTGAATAATGAAATGACTTGGCATAAATAGCCATCTATCATTCTACCAAACAAAAGCAAAAAAAGCCAAGAAAACATGCACTTTTTCCTGACTTTTTTATTCTTCCAACAATTTAACCAGCGCTTTGGGCACATGGCGAGGCCCTCGCACCGATTTGATCCCATATTCTTTTAAGCGTTCCAAAGCAAATTCTGAAATATCATAACGCTTTTTCAACTTTAAACGCATAGCTTTCTGCATATGAATATTTTCATTCTCAAATACATGATCCAGATTGGCTTCTACGATCTCACATTGATAGAAGATACTGGAATAAGGACTTGATACATATAAGAAAACAATATCATTTTCGTACATAGGTACCGACTGTTTCCAAAGCGTGATATCCGTATCATCAAAAATATGGATCATATCATAATAATTGGCATTGGCGGGAATCAACCAGTACGGATCCGGACTGTTGATGATATAACTTTGTCGTATAACATCCATAACCACTTCATCACTTACCGTATCATCCAGACAAACTGAAATCCAACTCTTTTTATTCATATGATAGGCCGGATAAAATCCGGGCTCTACTATCTTTGCAGCACATTGTTCATCCAACTTTACATTAAGTATGTCTATGAAGCCCTGTGCTTTGTTTTTTAATTTATCGGCTTTGATATGCTGTATGATTCCAAACCATTTCCCATTCTTAGGATGACGAAATACACCACTAAGTGGATCTCTCTTCCATAAAAATTCCGGACTAACCTGGTATCCCTCCAGTATCTTTTGCGCAATTCGATTGGCTTGTTTGGATACAAAAGGCGTTTCCTTAAAGCAGTGTACGCGTATATCCTTTAACAATGCGATATACGCTTCTCGAATTTCTGAAACAAAAGTTCCATTTTGACTTTCGATTCGATAGTTAACATATTCTTCATCCAAGGCCGTATCCCATATCGTTCCCTTTACATGACCATCCTTAAACACAAATACAATCATTTTAAAACCAGGAACCTGATTTGTGACATAACGATATCCCTTTTCTTCTTTGATAAAGCCATAAGATACAAGCAAGTTCCAATCTACGGTGTATTTTCTAAAGATCTCATCTTCCAGCATCATTTTCACCCATACGTTCCAATAGGATTTCCAGACCTTGTGACACTGTGCTTTGTGGATCATCCGTCACATAGAACGGGCAGTTGACTAAACTCTGCAGGTTTTCTTTCAATCCCTTTAACAACATGGTCCCGCCGCAACAAATGATTCCTCGCATGCGTACATCTTCCTGTTGTTCAGGACTTAGGTCTGCCAAAAACTGATAGATCCATTTAGCCTATTGTTCACACAAAGGATACAACACTGGAACCAGCATATTTTCATCCAACTGAAGCGACATCAACTTCTGGCTCTGTATATTCACACCCTGTATCAACATAGTTTTTGGCTGTTTTTGTATTTGTGTTTGTCCAATATTGATCTTGATCTTTTCCGCTGTAGAATCACTGATCTGCATATGACAACTTTGACGCAGCCATTTTTGGATAAGCAAATTAACATGCCTTCC
Source organism: Faecalicoccus pleomorphus DSM 20574 (assembly GCF_000420345.1). Taxonomy (GTDB): domain Bacteria; phylum Bacillota_I; class Bacilli_A; order Erysipelotrichales; family Erysipelotrichaceae; genus Faecalicoccus; species Faecalicoccus pleomorphus. The sequence continues at coordinate 2,721 of NZ_ATUT01000017.1, forward strand.
CGCCACTTTATACTGACTGCTTCTTTGCATCTGCCCGTTACTGAATACAGCAATATCACAATTAGAAGAACCCAGGTTTAATACACAGCTGGCAACAGGAATAAACAGATTTAACTGCGCACCGATGGCTGCTACCCAGATTTCCTGTTCAAAATAGACACGATAAGCACCAAACTCTAATAAGTGCTGCTTCAATTCTTCCCTTTGTTGACGATTTAACGCCATCGGATAACTAAACAGTAGAACCGTTTTCTTAAACATTCGAAAAACTTTATAATCATAGATCAGCTGTTCCAACAAAGCATGTAAGGCATCAAAGTCAATCTTGTTTTGTGATAAAGGCGAAATGACACGGATTTTTTGATCTAAAGATTCTTTCATTTCCTTTGCCTCATCACCGATGGCAAGTACGTTGCCTTTTTGATCTAATGCGACCATGCAGGCTTCATCAAAGAGCAAGCCTTCGTTTTCCGTAACCAGTCGAATTTTATCGGCTCCTAAATCAATACCTACTCGGATCATAATCTTCATCACTTTCTCTATATAATATTCTGTATATAATATAAGTATAGCATAGTTAAAAGCCAGACTCTATGTTATACTATAAGTGCGCATTCATGTATAGATCATGAAAATAGAAATCATTTCTTCAGAGAATAAAAAATTGGAGATTCCAACCGACTTTACACTTTTGACGATCATAGAGCATTTGGAAACGGAAAAAGGAAAACAATATCTGGATTATTGGCTGGATTGGGAAGAATTGTTTACCCAAATTCATCTGCCCATATGGATTCTAACGCAAGATGAAAGCACAACCATACAGAATTTTTTGGATACGTATGCCACAAGTCTTCAAGTAGGAAGATGTACAAATGAAGATTTATTTGATCAACTTGGCTGTATTCGTCAAAAATTTGTTTTTGGAAAAACTTATACGATCTTAGATCCGGCGATTTATCTTTTTTATCAGGATACGCTTGTTTATAAGTCGATTCGTACCCACAATAAAGCTATCGGAGAGGCCTATTTAAAGGGATTGGATATCCAATATAAAAAAATTGTGGAAAATTTCAGAAAAAAATTGACATCCAAAAAAGAATTTGATAGTATAAGAAAGCGCTAAATGAATGGAGGCTTAGCTCAGTTGGGAGAGCATCTGCCTTACAAGCAGAGGGTCAGCGGTTCGAGCCCGTTAGCCTCCACCATTTTTTAGCCCCAACAATTTAACATGGAGGAGTAGCGAAGTGGCTAAACGCGGCAGACTGTAAATCTGTTCCTTCGGGTTCGGCAGTTCGAATCTGTCCTCCTCCACCATTTCTTGGGGTATAGCCAAGCGGTAAGGCACAGGACTTTGACTCCTGCATTTCACTGGTTCGAATCCAGTTACCCCAGCCACTAAATGCAGGTGTAGTTCAATGGTAGAACAACAGCTTGCCATGCTGTATACGGGAGTTCGATTCTCCTCACCTGCTCCAGTGTATTTTATGCTTGACTGCCCTAAAAACATCTGCTATTATTGTATGGCAATTGGAGGCTTAGCTCAGTTGGGAGAGCATCTGCCTTACAAGCAGAGGGTCAGCGGTTCGAGCCCGTTAGCCTCCACCATTATTATTTTGTGCCGACTTAGCTCAATTGGTAGAGCAACTGACTTGTAATCAGTAGGTTGTGGGTTCGATTCCTATAGTCGGCACCATTATTTTTGACCCGTTAGCTCAGCTGGTAGAGCATTTGACTTTTAATCAAAGGGTCGGGCGTTCGAATCGCCCACGGGTCACCACTTTGCAGGTGTAGTTCAATGGTAGAACTTCAGCCTTCCAAGCTGACTACGTGAGTTCGATTCTCATCACCTGCTCCATTGTACACGAAGCCTTTGTTTAAAGGCTTTTTTATTTGTCTACCAACACCAATCCCTTTCCATATAGACCAAAGCAGCTGTAACGAATAGATGATTTGCACAGATCATCTATTCGTTACAGCTCTTTTTCAAGAGTATTTAAATACAACTAATTATACAAAAAAGACCAGGATATTTAACTTGTTGAAATCAAATATTTTGGTCTTTTTTTAGAACTTTGGCTGTATATGACTTGTTACAGTCCATTTGTTGTTATCATTCAAAAAATTCTTCGTAGATCTTTTTAAGTTCCTGTGTTTCTTCTTCTGTCATTTCTCTTTCATTAGGATCATAGCTATCTACTGTTCCAATATGAGTGTTCTTTACTTTCCCATCTTTCATCTCTACAACCATCGGTACATACAAAGTGAGTTGACCATCTTCATTCGTTTCCATATATTCACCCAAATAATTGATGATTCTTTCCTTTTGTTCATCATCATACAAAAGATTATGATCTTCATCTCTGGTCCTAATATAGTAAACCTTCTTCTGATGTTCTTGTGCCACTTCTTTTAAAACCGGTGCAGCATCCTGGCACCATGGACAATCTTCATAGCCAAAATAATATACGCCATCTTCCTGATTCTCTAGTTTTTGTAACGCATCTTCCATCGTTAACCCTATAAACCAATCGTCTTTTTGATTATCCGCTTCATCAATGCTGCAGGCAGACTGCTCCTCACATCCTTTAGGAATCTCACTCTTTGTTTCCTGTTGCTTATTGATCAAGATCCATAGAACAACACCACATATCATAATTCCTGTACATAGAGTAAATAAGGCAATTTTTCTTTGGTTCATTAAAACTCTCCTTGTTGTTGATTTTTATCTATTGTACACGAATACGCCTATAAAAACTATATATTAACTCTAATTTTATTGATCTAGGTTTTGTTTCTCCTTGATAGCACATTCAATTTTGGAGAACATTTCTTTCATTTGATAAAAAATCATTGTTTGTTTCTTTATAGAATAGTAATTCTTTGTTCCTTCTTTTCAAATTTGAAGAAGCCCGGCATTCTTTAAGATTTGTAAATGATGCGATACAGCCGGTCTTGACAGATAGGTATGTTGTGCAATCTCATTAACACGAAATTCCTTTGGCTCTTGTTCCAACAATGTTAAAAGGATGAGTTGTCTAGTTTCATCTCCCAAAGCTAAAAATACTATACGCAAGCTTAAAAAATCTTGCGAAGATCTTCGATCCTTTTTTGACACACTTCATTCAACGAATTATCGACTTTGGACATGAAGCGCCTCTCTTTGTACACCACGTGCATACTTTATAGAAGGATAGCCAATCACAAGCGTTGTCTGCACTCTTTTACCTTTAGGAATTTTCAACATCCGCCTCAACTTTATAGAAGTATGAGCCGCCAGTGTGAAAAAGCCACTGTATAAAATACCAAGACCATATGCTTTGGCCATAAGCGCCATGGCCGAGGCCGCCAATACCGCATTCGTTTTATCCTTACCGACAACAACGACCACCAAAGGTGCTTTTTTGAAAAAGAAGTGATCATCAATTAGAAAATCTCTATATCTTTTACTAAACAAATTCAGCCCTTTTAAAAGTCTTCGAAACAAGTGTACGGCAATCTCTTCTGCCTGCTCCTGCTCTTTCTGCAACAAGATCAGCTCTACATCTCGCATATTTCTGGCTGTAGGCATATAACGAGCTGCTTCCAGGAGATCTTGTATCACATTATTTGGAATCTCTTTTTTCTGAAATTGACGTATAGAACGATTTGTTTGAATGGTATATAAAAATTCTTTGGGATCCATTTCTTTTTGATCACATTTAATGGGTTCTTGATCAAAGCCTGTCATTGATACCGCATTTTGTGGACAAATTGCCACGCAATGACCACATTTCATACAGTCCTGCGATTGAATTTGTGCTTTGTTTTGTATCAGTCTGATATTTTGTTCCGGACAATCTTTGATGCATTGTCCGCATCCTATACATTTTTGCACTTCAATCTTTATTTCATGTTTCATACTACTTCCTCCAGTTCCGGTAATCAGTCTTTGATCTTCAATTACATAGCTTGTAAAAAATCTTTTCTTTGAATAAAATGCTTCCTTTTCTTTAAAAGCATCTTCCGTAGAAAAAGGGACCAGTTTTCTTTTCCGACTTAACAACTCTTTTGTATTATCATTTCATCATAAAAATGAATAAGTTCTCCCAACCATAAACCGGTCGTTTTTTCAATTGCTCCATATGTGCTTACATTGATTTCCACAATCAGTATCTTTTTCATCGCTACATTCCTTTCGTTGATTCGTTTAAACCACTATACCATAAACCGATTACTTCTGAATGATTGGTAAAGAAGGTCTTTCCCATTACAATAAAAAAGAACAACTCCTGTTAATTAGGAATTGCTCTTTGTCTTAACTTTTGCCAAAAGTAAAATTATGACAAGATAAAGGATCATCATACCGATGACAAACCAGCCAGTAAAAGCCAGATGGAATAAATTTTTGAAAATCAATACACCGAAGGTGAATCCAATCACCATAGTAGAAGACACAAACAAACGCAAAGGATTCATCGGAATACACGATTTCACAACCGCCAGCATACTGATATAAACAATGCCATAATACATGATGGTCTGTGTATTTATCGTTTCTTCGGTAAAGAAATGAATACCGCAAATATAGACTAAGATCATCAGGGCAAACGGAAGTGCCTTTTTCAAAACCACCGGTAAAAAATCCTTAGGAACCGGATGATGATTTGGCTCCATCATCGTTACAAACGAAGGCCAGGCTTCAATAGCCGCATCAATCAATGTGATCTGAATCGGTATAAACGGAAAGCCAAAGCTAAAGTCTGCTCCACCAAAAATAGAAAGCACACAAATCACCGACAACAATACTGAATAAATCGTTTTAATAAAGAATACACCCGCTACACGAGTAATATTGTTGACGACGCGTCTTCCTTCAAAAAGAACATCCGATAAGTTTTTAAAAGAAGAATCCAACAATACAATTTCCGAAATCTGTTTGACCGCATCGTTTCCCTGGGCAATCGCAATACTACAGTCTGCTTCTCTTAAAGCCAAAATATCATTGACACCATCCCCTGTCATCGCAACCTGATGGTTTCTTGACTGTAAGCCTTTGACCAGCCATTTTTTCTGTTGTGGAGAAACACGCCCAAAGACCACATTTTCCTCTGCCAGTTTTCCATAATCCGCCGTATCATCATATTGCGAAAGATCGACCACTTTATGTGCATCAATCACCCCTGCCTGCTTGGCCAGGGCACTGACCGCATCCACATGATCTCCGGAAATGATTTTGATCTGTACTCCTTCTTTATGAAAACGCTGAATGGTATCCTGACAATTTTCACGCAGCACATCTTGAATCACAACCAGATATAAGGCATCGATCTTTGGAAGATTTTGATCAACGCTTACTTTCGCTGTTGTCTTTCCGATCACAATGACACGATTTCCTTTTTTCATTTCCTGTTGGGCCTGATCCGGAACACGTTGACATAAACGCTCCGGCGCCCCTACAACATATGTTACACCATCAAAGCTGATCGCACTCCATTTTCTCTCTGAAGAAAACGGAATCTTTTTAGTTGGCGTATAGATATCCTCTGCTTTAAAATATTGAGCCATTGCCTCAAAGGTCGCATTGGAATCTGTACTGTGATGTAAATACGATGCGATATGATCCGCATCCTCTTTAGACACTGTATTCAACTCTACAACATGATCCACTTTCATTTTTCCTGTTGTCAGCGTACCGGTTTTATCCAAACAAAGCACATCTACATGAGATAACGTTTCCAAGGCATACAAACGTTGCACCAGGATTTTCTTTTTTCCCAAACGAACGATACCGGCAGCCAAAGAAATACTCATCAAAAGCACCAATCCCTTAGGAAGCATCCCCAATAAAGCCGCAGAGCTGCTGACAACACTTTGATATAAGCCCTCATCTCGCATTAAAAATGCTTCAATGAATAGTAGAATTCCTAACGGAATGATCAAAAAACAAGTAAAACGTGTGACCTTCTTCATTGAATTCAGCAACTGTGAATTTACCGGTTTCCACGTACTTGCCTGATCAGCCAGCTTGTTGGCATAGTTGTCTTTTCCAACATGATTGACCTTTACATAGGCTTGTCCGGCTACGACATAGCTTCCGGAAAGCACTTCATCACCAATTTCTTTTTGAATCGCGTCGCTTTCACCAGTCAAAAGACTTTCATTGACTTCCAGACTCCCTTCAACCAAACTGGCATCACAAGATATCTGCTGTCCTTGTTTTAAGACCATAATGTCATCTAAAACGATCTCATCCGCAATGATTTCCTGAACCCTTCCATCTCTTAATACCATTGCCTTTGGTGTAACCAAAATCGATAAATCATCCACCATCTTTTTTGCCTTTAATTCTTGAATAATACCGATCAGCACATTCATGATAATGATGGCCATAAACAAAAGATTGCTCCAGGCATGCACAAATGCCAGCGCAATGGCAATCAAAAGATTCAATAAGTTAAATAAAGTAAATATATTTTCAATTAAGATATCCTTGGTCGTTCGACTCGCAGATTTTTCCTGTGTATTGACCAATCCCTTTTCTACCCTGTCTTTTACTTCCTTGGAAGTAAGACCCTGCAGATTGTTTTCTTTTCCCATGATACTCCTCCAGACGTCTTAAGATTAATTGTATATGGAATATTTTGAATAATCAACATTTCGATATATTGCTTGTACTAAAAAGTACTCTTGTTTATAATGGGTAAAAAGAAACGGAGGTCTGTATGAATAAGAATATCATTGCGATGCTTCTCTATTTTTTAGCCGCTCTATTATTCCTACTTTATGTATTTATTAAGACACCGACTGTCCTGGCAGGATTTATTGTATTGATCATCGCGGTTATTTACTCTCGGATAAATAAAAAATCTTCTTAAAAAAAATGACAATTCCCTTTCAGGAATTGTCATCGTTCTCGAATTCAATAAAATTTTATAAGTTTTGTGTCACTTCAACTTTTACTTTGTTTTCTGTTTCCAGATCATATGTGATTTTTGCGACTTCATCCAAATGATGTTTTAAGATACCTTGTACCGTATCAAACACCTCGTCTTCCTTTTCCTGGGATGGACAGTCATACTCAATACTGGTCACAACATGTTTTTTCGTAGAAATAGATTTCAATTCATCAATTGCACTCATATTCATATACCTCGTGCTTTTAGTCTAATCTGTTTTTTGCCGTTTGTCAAACCGCATAGTAATTTAGAATATCTGCCGGCTTTAACTTACTTTTTTGGGCAAAATCCATATCCTGAATCAATTTCCCTTCATTTAAGATAAACAGACGATTTCCATTATCCAAAGCATCCTGAATATTATGCGTGATCATTAACGCAGTCATATGCTCTTTTTGAATCAGTTCATTGGTAATTTCCAGAATCTTCTGTGCACTTTTAGGATCCAGAGCCGCTGTATGCTCATCCAACAATAAGATCTTTGGTGGATTTAACACAGCCATCATCAAGGCAACCGCCTGTCTTTGCCCACCGGATAAAAGTCCGATTGGTGTCTTTAAACGATCTTCCAAACCCATGTCCAAAGTTTTCAGCTTTTCCTGAAAATAGGCACGATCCTGTTTATGCACCGCCAGAGAAAACTTTCCATATTTCCCGGAAGAATACGCCAAAGCAAGATTTTCTTCCACAGTTAGATGTGGTGCTGTTCCATGTTCCGGGTTTTGAAACAAGCGGCCGATATAGCGAGCCCGTACATGCTCCTTCTGTCGTGTAATATCTTCCGAATCCAGAAAAATCTTTCCTTTAGCCGGTTTTAACGCACCTGTAATCACATTAAACAATGTACTCTTACCAGCCCCATTACTGCCAAGCATCGTGATAAAATCACCATCCTGAATCGTAGAGCTGAAATCCTCCAATGCGACTTTTTCTAAAGAAGTGCCTTTATTGAAAATGACCGATATATTTTCTAATTTAAGCATTTTCTTTTTCCCTCACTTTCTTTAGATACGGAATGGAAATAGTCAAGGCAACCAGAATGGCAGACATCATATTCATATCGGTTGCCGGAATTCCAAACTGCAAGGCAATCGTATAAAGCACTCTATAAATACAGGCCCCTACAATGGCACTGGCCAATCCAAAACCAATCGTCTTTTTACGCAGAATCGCTTCTCCGATAATGATACCAGCCAACCCTAATACCATCATCCCGGTTCCTCCGGTCACATCGGCAAAATTTTGATATTGGGCCAATAAAGAACCAGATAAGGCAACAAGCCCATTGGATAGAGACATACCTAAAAATTTCATGGTATCTACATTGATACTACTGGATTTGACCATCGTTTCATTATCGCCGGTCGCTCGCAACATCAAACCGGTATTGGTCTTAAAGAACACAAACAAGAGCAGCCCTACACAAACACTGATTACCACCAGAACCAACAAGGTAAACGGAATCATAGTAAACACAGAATCCGTATTCAACAAGGCAATATTGGGAGAGCCGGACATGATTCTTAAGTTGATGGAATAAAGTGCAGTCATGGTCAAGATTCCGGCCAATAACGCATGAATTTTCATTTTTGTCTGTAAAAAAGCTGTGATTAAGCCGCACACACAGCCGGCCAGAAATCCCAACAAAAGTCCCAGTATCGGATGTCCCTGTACCGTACATACCGCACATGTGGCCGCGCCGGTTGTAAAGCTTCCATCCACTGTCAGATCGGGAATATTTAAAATTCGAAACGAAATATATACGCCTAGAGAAAGGATGGAAAAAATCAATCCTAACTCTAACGCTCTTTCAAGTATTGCCAAGGACACAAAGCTCACTCCTATCTTACATCATCACTAAATGTTCGTTATTTTGAATATCTTCCGGTAAGGTAATTCCTAAGGTATCTAATACCTTTTGATTCACATAAATATTCAAATCATCTTTAAAGACCTTTACCGGGATATCGGCAGGACTTTTACCTTTTAAAATTTCATCCACCATATTGGCTGTTTCTTTACCTAAATTTTCATAATCAATACCTACCGTCGCAAAACCGCCGTCCTGCACCATGGAATCAGCACCAGTATAGAATGGAACACCGGCATCGAGTGCAATCTGTGATAAAGCTGCCATACCACTGGCAACCGTATTGTCATTTGGTGCTAATAAGATATCCACTTGTTCACATAGAACACTGGCAGCACTCTGCAGCTCGGTTAAGTTAGAGCCGGTACCTTCCTGTAAGGTCAATCCGTTTTCTTCACAGTATTTCTTTGCTTTTTCTAAATTTGCCTTTGAATTGGCTTCACTGGCATTGTACAAGAATCCAACTGTCTTAACGTCGGGATTGATTTCTTTAGCCAGGTCTAAGATCTGATCAATCTGTACTTCATCGCTAGTTCCTGTAATATTGCCGGATGGTTTATCCATATCTTTGACTAATCCTGCCCCAACCGGATCACTGACGGCACTGAATACGACCGGAATCTCATCAGATACATTAGCCGCTGCCTGCGCTGTCGGTGTGGCAATGGCAACGATCACATCAACCTTTTCATCCTGATATTGTGACATGATCGAAGTCAAGTTACTTGTCTGTCCGGAAGCATCGGTAAAATCATATTTTATCGTCTCTCCGTCTTTATACCCCAGCGTTTCCATCTGTTCTACAAACGCATCGCGAATCGTGTTTAGTGAAGTATGGCTCACTAACTGAGAAACACCTACTGTCGGAATATCCGAACCGGATGAGGAACATCCAAACAATACGCTGCAAGTCAATGCGGCAGCTGCCAATTTTGATAAAGTTTTCATTTTGTCTTCTCCTTTTCTTTATCATTGTTTGGATAGCAATTCGCGGGTATAAAAGAAAAAAGTCCCATGTCAAAATACTTTGACACAGGACAAATCGTTTCTTGATCTGCGGTACCACCTGTATTGGTAAAAATACCCACTCATATAAAATGCTATCACATTTCTCTTGTTGTAACGTACAAGTCACGTCTTGGCTACTCACTCGTTTTCACCTTGCCCTTGGAAGTCCATTTGCAGAACCGTTACGATCAGGCTTTCACCACCCCTGACTCGCTTGGCGCACATCTTTCTGTTTGATCTCTTCCGCCTTGGTTTATTATAGGATACTCCATAAATGAAAATAACGCAACATTTTTATGAAAGAAATTTTCAATTTATTCTTTTTCCATTCCCTCACTGTATTCCAGGCGATCTTCTTGTGTAATTAAACGTTGCACTCTACACGGGTTGCCAAAAGCAATGACACCGTTTGGAATATCTTTAGTCACGATGCTTCCTGCACCGATGATAGAATCCTTTCCAATCGTCACGCCAGGGCAAATGACACAATTGGCTCCAATCCACACATTTTCACCAATGGTAATGGGTTTGGAAGTATTCATGCCTTCTTTTCGCTGTGCTGGAAACACTCCATGCCCGGCACAAGTTATTGTGACATTCGGCCCAATAAAAACGCCATTTCCAATACGTACCGGTGATGTATCTAATATCACACAATTATAATTGATAACACAAAATCCATCAAAATGAATATTAAAACCATAATCGCAATGAAATCCCGGTGCTATATTGACATAATCGTTACAAGTGCCAAACAAAGCCTGTAAGATGTTTTTATTGTCTGGATCTTGATTATGTTGCTGACAAAGATTTCTTGTCTTTTCCTGTAAGGTAAAAGGTGTTTTCGTAAAATGAGCGACATAACCGTCTTTGCTTTGAATCCTCTTTTTTAAATCCATACATTCTCCCGTAGAAAAAAGTTCCGTGCCTGCACAGAACTTCTTCTTTCTATTTTACTTCATGTGTCCAACCGTAGGTATCTTCCAGATCACCCCACTGAATACCAGTTAATGTATCATAAATCTTTTGTGTCAAAGCACCAGTCCTAAAGTCGTTGATCTGCACGACATCACCTTTATAATACAATTCACCAATCGGACTGATGACAGCAGCTGTTCCGGTTCCCCAGGCTTCCTGTAATGTACCATCATGTCCTGCTTTCATCAGATCGTCGATGGCCAAATGTCTTTCTTCTACTTTGTAACCCCAGTCACGCAAGATGTGTAAGATGGAATCACGTGTAACGCCTGGTAAAACCGTTCCTTCGGTCGGTGCTGTAATGATCGTATCGTTGATTTCAAACATTACGTTCATAGAACCTACTTCTTCCACATATTTACGTTCTACACCATCTAACCATAATACCTGTGTATAGCCTAAAGCTTCGGCTTTGACCTGTGCCGCTAAAGAACCGGCATAGTTTCCACCACATTTTGTAAACCCGGTTCCCCCTACCGTCGCACGAACGAATTCGTCTTCTACATAAATCTTGACCGGATTGACACCTTCCGGATAATACGCACCTACCGGTGAACAAATAATGATAAACTTGTAAGAATGCGAAGGATGTACGCCGATAGCCTTTTCCGTCGCAAACATATATGGACGGATATACAGAGATTCGCCTTCTCCTGTTGGAATCCAATCTTTTTCCACACGAACGATTTCTTCTACAGCCTGTACAAAATCATCTTCTTCAATGATCGGCATGCTTAAACGTTTATTGGAATTGATAAAGCGTCGTGCATTCATTTCCGGGCGAAACAACAGAATACGCCCATCTTTGGCTTTGTACGCTTTCATTCCTTCAAAAGTTTCCTGCGCATAATGTAAGACCATACTGGCCGGATCAAATTCAATCGGTCCATAAGGTACGATACGCGCATCATGCCAACCTTGTCCTTCTTCATAATCCATGACAAACATATAGTCGGTCTGATACTTGCCAAATCCCAGATTTCCGGTTGGTTTCTCTTTTAGATCTTTTCTTTCTTCAAAACGAATTTTCATTTCGATTCCTCCTATCCTAACATCATACGGTCATTGGCAAATTCTTCGCCACTGGCTTCTTCAAATTTTCTTAAAAGATCCGAAACTTTTAATTTCTTCTTTTCTTCTCCTCTAACATCATAAATGATCTGCCCTTCATGCATCATAATCAAACGATTACCAATATGAATCGCATCCTGCATGTTATGCGTAACCATCAAAGTTGTCAGGTTTTGTTCACTGACGATTTCCTGTGTCAAATCCAATACTTTTTTCGCCGTCCTTGGATCCAGTGCTGCTGTGTGCTCATCCAACAATAACAGCTTTGGTTTGATCAATGTAGCCATCAATAACGTTAAAGCCTGTCTTTGTCCACCGGACAACAACCCCACCTTTGATGTCATACGATCTTCCAAACCTAATCCTAAGCGCTTTAGCTGTTCATGGAAATTTTCCTTTTCCTTAGGTGTGATACCCCAGCGTAGGCCTCTTTTCTTGCCTCGACGATTCGCCATTGCCAGATTTTCCTGAATGGCCATATCGGCAGCTGTTCCCAACATAGGGTCTTGAAAAACACGTCCGATCATTTGCGCTCTCTGGTATTCTGCCAAAAGCGAAATATTTTTTCCATCCAAATAAATAGTTCCACAATCGATTGGGTACACACCGGCAACCATATTCATCATCGTACTTTTTCCAGCGCCGTTTCCACCGATGATCGTAATAAAATCACCTTCATTTACCACTAAATCAATCGCATTCAAAGCCTTCTTTTCATTGACGGTTCCCGGATTGAACGTCTTCGATACCTTATTGATCTTCAGCATGTTAACGCTCCTTTCCGGTCAGCTTCTTATACATAGAAAGCTGTTTGTGTTTATTCATAACGATTGGAACAGTCAGGGCTATTGCGACTAAAATTGCCGTCAAAAGCTTTAAATCATCCGTATTTAATCCTAACTGTAAAACAACCGCTACAATGATACGATAGATTACAGAACCGACAACGATAGAAGTTAGACGCGTTCCAAATGCACCCTTATGACCAAAAATTACTTCACCGATTACGATAGAAGCCAGCCCGATAACAATAGCACCGATTCCCATACGAACATCCGCATAGCCTTGTTGTTGTGTGACCAAAGCACCGGATAAGGCAATCAAACCATTGGAGATCATCAAGCCCAAAGTTTTAGTAACATTGGTATTAACACCTAAGGCACGTACCATCTGTTCATTATTTCCGGTCGCACGAATGCTGGAGCCAATCTCTGTTCCAAAATACCAATATAAAATCAAAATAACCAACACGGTAACGATCAAGCCGATGATCAAAACGATCCAGTTATTAGAAAGACCCGTCAGATTTTCCAATCCTTCAAAAATATTATCATACTGCAATAAAGGTGTATTGGAACGGCCCATGATTCGCAAGTTGATGGAATATAAACCAATTTGTGTCAGAATTCCGGCCAAGATAGCCGGAATCTGACATTTCGTATGCAATAAGCCAGTCACAAAACCGGCAATAAATCCGGCAATCGTACTTAAAATTAAAGCCAGTACCGGATTTACACCATTCACCAAGCAGACAGCACAGACAGCTCCCCCAGTCGCAAAAGAACCATCTACTGTCAAATCAGCGATATCTAATAAGCGAAATGTGATATAGACGCCTAAAGCCATCAATCCCCATAGGATTCCCTGACTTAAAGCACCCTGCATTGCTAAAACGATTCCCATATTAAGAAGCCGTTTCTACCATTTCCGCATCTTTTGCCAGATCTTCCGGAATTTCGATGCCTAATTCATCCGCAACGCTCTTATTGATCGTTAATACACAATCTTCGGCTGCCAAATACGCAACTGGTGTTTCCGCTGCTGTTGTATCTCCATTTAAGATATCCACAGCCTGTTTAGCGGCCAATTTACCTAATTCATAATAATCGATACCATAGGTAGCCAAACCTCCGTTTTCTACCATACCGCTTTCCCCTACGATGCATGGGATTCCATTGGCATTCGAAACCTGGGCTACAGCAGACATACCCTCGGCTAACAAGTTATCTGTTGGAATATAAATGGCATCCACATTGCCGATCAAGGACTCTGTAACCTGCTGAATAGAACTAGAATCGGCTACCGTAGCTTCCTGCCATTCCAAGCCGGCAGCATCCAAAGCCTCTTCAGCCATTTCCGCCTGAATCTTGGAGTTATCCTCACTGCTGCAATACATCACCGCTACTTTTTTGGCATCCGGTAATAGTTGCTGCAAAAGATCGATTTGTTCTTCAACCGGTGTCAAATCACTGGCTCCGGTTACATTCCCGCCCGGTTTTTCATTATCTTCCAATAATCCGGAAGCAGCAGGATCAGTAACCGCACTGACAATGACTGGAATTTCCGTTGTCTGATTGGCTACACTTTGTGCTGCCGGTGTCGCAATCGCATAAATCAAATCATCGCCATCATTGACAAGCTTTTGCGCAATTGTATCACAGTTGGATAAATCATTGGATGCGTTTTGATAATCAAATGTCGTATTCTCTTCTGTATATCCGGCTTCCTTTAAACCATCCATAAAGCCTTCATAGGCCTGGTCCAAAGCCGGATGCTCGGCCAGCTGAATGATTCCAATTTTCGTTGTGTCTTCGGATTGGGATCCACCTGAACAAGCTGCCAAAGAGAAAGCCGCCGCCAGCGCAAGACCACACTTTAATAAGTTTTTCATAATCTCATCCTCCGCGTTTATAAGTTATGGTTACATTGTATTCTTTCAAAAGATGTAAGTCAATGTAACACGATGAAACTTTTCATATATTTTTACATTTGATATGATATAATAGTTCATATTTTAAGGAGAAAGACTATGAAATTAACAATTCCAGAGCATTACAATCCTGTTCTATCCGTTCGTCAGACACAGGAAGCCATTAAATATATCCGCGATACTTTTCAGCACGAATTTGGAAAAGAGATGAATCTGCTTCGTATTTCCGCCCCGTTATTCGTTGAAAAACGTTCCGGATTAAACGATGATCTTAACGGAATCGAAGAACCAGTTCATTTTACGATGAAGGATATTGGTGACGAACGTATAGAAGTCGTACATTCTTTAGCCAAATGGAAACGTATGGCTTTAAAGAAATATGGCTTTCAGCTGCATGAAGGCTTATATACCAACATGAATGCGATTCGTAAGGATGAAGAATTAGACAACCTGCATTCTGCCTATGTAGATCAATGGGACTGGGAAAAAATACTGACAAAGGAAGAAAGAACAGAAAATGTTCTAAAACAGCATGTTCGCACGATTTTTAAAGTCATCAAACATATGGAGCATGAAGTCTGGTATAAGTATCCGGAAGCTGTTAACCATTTACCGGATAAGATTCACTTCATCACAACGCAGGAGCTTTTAGATAAATATCCGACCTATACGGCCAAAGAACGCGAAAATGCCATCACCAAAGAACTTGGCTGTGTCTTTATCATGAAGATCGGCGACAAGTTATCTAATGGTGAAAAGCACGATGGACGCGCACCGGACTATGATGACTGGCAGTTAAACGGAGATATCTTATTCTGGTACGAACCTTTACAGTGTGCTTTAGAAATCTCCAGTATGGGAATTCGTGTCGATGAAAACAGTCTGGTGGAACAACTTCGTAAAGAAGGAAAAGAAGAACGACTGCAGCTTCCTTTCCATAGAGCCATCTTAGAACAAAGATTGCCTTATACGATCGGTGGCGGGATTGGCCAATCTCGATTGTGCATGTTATTGTTGAAGAAAGCTCATATCGGTGAAGTACAGGCAAGTATCTGGCCGGAAGATATGATCGAAGAATGTTACAAAAACAATATTCAAATACTTTAGGATCTTCGCGATCCTTTTTTTCATGAAAAAAAGCGCCCTTAAGACGCTATAAACTGTAGAAAATCTTCCATGCTCCCTTTTTTATACGCATGTAAATCTTTATTTTTAGAATTGATCAGACAATCCGTAATCAAATACGTATCCATTCCCAGTTCCATGGTAATCATATCTTCCTGTACATCATTGCCTACCATTAAACATTTCTTAGGATCCAGATTCCTCTGCTCCAGGATTTCCCGGTAATAATATGGATTCGGCTTACAGAAACGAGAGTTCTCATACGTTGTGATGTATTCAAAATCATCCGGTTCTAACCCTGCCCAGCGAATTCTTGAATGTGTAGCCACCTGTGGAAAGATAGGATTGGTTGCCAGTACCACTCTTCCCTTTTCCTTACAGGCATCCACGATCTTTTTCGATAATGGATTAAACCCACAGACTTGTTTGGCCGCTTGAAATTCATGAGCATAAAAAGAGTCAAATACCTCTTTATCCTTCATTTTTTCTTCCCCGTAAATCGAAACAAACACTTCCCAGAAACGGTCGTAATTCATACACGAACCATCGTTTTGAATCATCGCATAGGTCCCCTTCCAAATCGAATCGATCAATTGTTTGGCATCATACCCTAAAGGGGCGACCTTTTGAACCAATAATCCAAAATATGTTTTCACAAATTGTTCCTGGTCCATTGGAAGCAATGTTCCGTCTAAATCAAATAATACTGCCTGATACTCCATACAATTCCTCACTTTTTTAAAAAGTATAACATACTAAAACCGATTTGAATCTAGTTTTTTGATGGGTTTGGCCGGGTTTCCTACAACGATCGTATTGGCTTCCACATCCTTAGTCACAACACTTCCGGCACCGACAATGGCATTTTCTCCAATCGTCACGCCCGGCAAAATCGTGGCACCGGCTCCGATCCAGGCATTTTTACCAATCCGAACAGCTTCCACTGTTAAGATATCTCGATCGTAAAAATCATGATTGTTGGTGATTACCTTTACATCCAGGGCAATGCGAACATCATCTTCCATATAGACCTGCCCTGCACTCATGCATTTAAAATATGGCATGATCGTTACATTCTTTCCAATATGGATGTTTTTAGCTAAATTACAGTAAAAAGGCGTATGTACCTTAGAACCTTCCCCAAAATCACCAAACAGTTCCTTTGCAATCTCTTGATATCTTGTTGAGGATGGATCACATTGATTCCATTCAAACAACAACGATTTTGTCCTTTTTCCTTCCGCCTTTCGGTTTTCATCTTCTATACGCAAATCTACAGTTTTCATTTTGTCTTCCTTTCAATCGTTCTTCGAATATAAATATAACAAACAATATCTACGGCAATCGTCAATATCCAGGAAATCGGATAGGATATGTATAACGTTGACAATTCTCGATGTGCCTGAAAGATGGTAAATATCCAAAAGATACGAAATACACAGACCCCCATCATAGATACGAGCATAGGCAAAATCGAATACCCCATTCCTCGTAAACTTCCCACAAATACGTCCATGATACCGCACAAAAAATACGTGGTACAAATAAATGACAATCGAATCAGACCGATCCGGATGACCTCAGGGTCGGCTGAATAAATATGCAGTAAAAAATCACCGCCTAAATAAGCACACCAGCCTAGAATCAGGCCCACACAAACCACAATTCCCAAACATTCCAGAAGAATTTTATCGATTCTTTTAAATTGTTTGGCTCCCATATTTTGCGAGGTAAAACTTAAATTGGTTTGATAGATCGCATTCATCGAAATATACACAAAGTTTTCTATGTTCAAACTGGCGGTATTTCCTGCCATGACGATTGCGCCAAAGCTGTTGACACTGGATTGAATCAATACATTCGATATACTAAATAACATCCCTTGTACACCGGCTGGAACACCGATCTTGACCATCTTGATTCCTTTATCCAAAGAAAAATGAAGACTTTTTCTCTGCAATCGAATAGGCCCTTCATGGGCATGCAGACAAAGCAGTACTAAAATAGCACTAATAGTTTCGGCAACGATCGTTGCGGTAGCTACACCGGCTACACCCCAGTCAAACACAATGACAAAGATCAAATTTAAGACGACATTGACCATACCTGAGATCATTAAAAAATAGAGCGGCCTTTTCGTGTCACCGACGGCTCTTAATAAGGCAGCCCCAAAGTCATAAACAAGCAAGGAAGGCAAACCGATAAAATAGATCTGCATATAAATTGTTGATAAGGGCAATACATCTTCTGGCGTCGCCATCCAGCTCAGTAAAGTCCCAGCCGCAAAAAAGCCAAACACACCCATAAACAATCCGCCAAACAAGGCAAATAAAATGCCGGTATGAACAGCTTTTTGCGCATTCTCTTCATCTCTGGCACCGATATATTGTCCAACCAATACATTGGCTCCAATAGAAATTCCTAAAAACAGATTGATCAGTAAATTGATCAAACTGGATGTCGAGCCAACCGCTGCCAAAGCCTTGCTGCCGGTAAATCGTCCTACCACAATGACATCAGCCGCATTAAATAAAAGCTGTAAGACACCGGACAGTATAACTGGTATAGAAAAGACGATCAATTTGGAAAAGATCGGCCCTTGTATCATATCCATTTGTCTTGCGTGCTTCATAAACATCCTTCTTTCACAGGCCGTATTATACTCGTTTTTTCAAAATTGTATAGAAAAAAAGCCGCCGAAACGACTTTTTATTCCTCTGCAGAAACATTTAGACAATCCGCAATGGATGTATCCTGCATCAATGTATTTGAATTATATAGAAACAAGATATCGGTAATCAATTGAGAGTCCAACAGCTTTGATACATCTTCAAAGTAGTAACGAGGATCGATGACATCAATCGTTCTAAAATGCGGGATTAAAAATTGAATCATAGAATTGGCATACGAATCCTTGATCAACAACAGATGCCGATCACTATCATTATCCATTTCCAGGGAAATTCTTCCGGTGTTCCCTGACAAAAAGACCGTATATTGATCTTTGGTATGCAAAGCATCCATAGAATAAATGGAACGTGAGGAGTCCCCGCTTGTTTCATCGGTCATGATATATTCACTGTTTTCTTTTGGCACATAAATATCAATTTGATCTTCCATAAAGGCGCTTCCGACCTTACCGGATAAAGTCCCTTTAAAATCAGTGGAAACAGGATATACATCATAATCAGAGCTTTCTGTTTGTCCCAGATCCATACTGGAAGCTAAAACCTGATAGGCATAAAAACTTCCTAAAGAAGTCCAGTGATGATCGGTCTTATAATAGAGATATTCGTTTTTATGCTCTTTAAAGGATTCACGAACATCCACCTTTTGAATTGATGCATCTAATTTGGATAGATAATCGTCGATCTGTGCATTCTGATCCAATGGTGTCGCAAAAGAAGGCAGCTTATCCGATTGTACACTAACCGCATTAGGTGCTAACAGAAAATACGATGCTTTACCGGAGCTTGTGCAAAACTGATTGATCGCCTGAATATTTCTTTCCTTTTGTTCTTCGTTGACAGCGCTGGTATCTTCAATCAATGCGCCTTTGCCCAAATATACATCATCGATCTTTTTAACACCTGTCATCTTACTGATCAGATACTTTAACTGAATCCATTGATCTCGTCCTACAAACTGATCCGAATACCAGTTATTGACATCTTTAAAAAATTGACCGTCATTGATAGAAGACAAGCTGATGGCCGGAAACTGCTGCAGCGACCGGTTCTCCATCGAAGATGTCTTGGCATCAGGCCACAACAAATTCAATACGCATACGATCACGACACAAACCGCAAGAATCGGACTCATTTTTTTCGATAATTTTGTCATTTTATCTTTCATATTCATCCCATCCCCTATTTAGAACGCAAAATACAAGAAGCTCTGATATGTACTGCCTACTACAAAAGCGATACTGATACCAAAGAAAACCAGATATAAAACCGTAAAGGCTAACACCATTCGATTTCCTTTGACCTGCATCAATCTTTCTTCGATACGATCAAACAGTGTACCTGAAAGCAGGATACCGATTATAAATAAGACTAAATGCCCGGTCAGCACAAATAAGGCTTCCGTGTTGACTAACTCTGCGAAGTGGAACATGCGACCGATCGTTCCAAACGCATCCATAATACTTGGGCTGCAGAAAAATACCCAACCGATCAATACGACAACCAAGGTATAAAGATGACCTACAATGCGCGGCAGCTTCTCCAAAATAGGACGAAGCACAAATTTCTCCAACAAGAGAAAGGCACCGTAATAAAGTCCCCATAATATAAATGTCCAATTAGCACCATGCCATAAACCGGTCAAAAACCATACGATCAATATATTTCGCACATAATCATGACGATTGCCGCCTAAAGGTATATAGACATAATCACGAAACCATCTTGATAAGCTGATATGCCATCTTCGCCAGAAATCCTGTACGCTGACTGCCACATACGGATGATCAAAGTTTGGTTTTAGATCAAATCCAAACATACGTGAAATCCCAATGGCCATATCACTATAACCACTAAAATCGAAATAGATTTCCAACATATAGCTAAGGGCATAAAGCCAGGCTCCCAACATACTTGTGTTTTGTGACAGGCTGGAGAATACAAGAGCAAACTGATCTGCCAGAAGCGCTTTTTTGATCAAGCCTTTGACAAATAACAGGATGCCGGAATAAAACATCTCTTTTTGGAAAGGATGGTAGGAAAACTGATGTTCCATATCATGATAAAAGGCGATAGGACCACTGGTGATCTTTCCAAAAAAGGCAATATACAATCCTAAATACAATGGATTTTTCTGTGCCGGGCTGGTACCTTTATATACATCAGCCAGATAAGACAAAGCACTAAAAGTAAAGAAGGAGAGCCCTACCGGCAATGTGATATCAAAGCCTTCCAGCCCTACTATGCCCAATAAAAAATTCGTATATTTAAAAGCACCCAAAATCAAAAGATTAACGGCAACGGATAACCAAAAGTTTATCTTTCTTTGCCGCTCATCTTCTTCCTGCATCAACTGCAGACCACTGATATAATTCCATGCGATGCTCAAAAGCAACAATAAAACATAATACGGCTCATTCCATGCATAGAACAACAAGCTAAGCACAAACAATACAATATTTTTTAAAAACTGTGACGGCAAGAAGCGATAAAGAAGCACGGATATCGGTAAGAAACAAAATATAAAAATCAAAGAATTAAATACCATACACGCACCCCCCTTATAAGCTTTCCAAGAATTGTTCATCCATTGTTTTGGCATTCGTATCGACCACATACAATGCATAATTCGCCTGTATATCCACAACAGCCTGCTTTAATAACTGCACCTGATCCGGCGCATAGCCGTCATATAAGTTTGTCTGCTCGGCAATACGACTTTCAATGGCTTGTTGAAACGCATTTTTTTGATCCGGATCCTTAAACTGCACCAATACATATTCATTGGCCTGCATGACATCATCGATCTTAAAATATGCGATTCGTTCATATGCTTCCGGATCTAATCCCAAATTTTTTCGTATTGCCTGATTATCCTGCTGTAACAGAGCGCTTAAATCTAAATTCTCCTGTACTTTGGATAACACAACACCAAAATCCTCTTTACTCATCTTTGGACCGCTAAAGACATTCAATATGAGTATGATCAATAAAAGAAACACAACACCTTTGGCGGCCCATAAACCATACTTCATCAAAATTCCCCCTTAATTCTTATGACATGATCTATGTATTTTTCACTGTTTCTTCTCTTCATAACCTATTTCCTCTTTTGTCATTTATTTTAGCACAAGTACGACATACAGAGAGAAAAGATTTATGACTTTTTACAAGATAAACTTATTCATTCTTTGATGAATGAAAAGAAAGGAAAAAAGCCTCCTGTCGGAAGCTTTCCAACCTTTATTGATCAATTGAATATCAAATTAAAATTTGTTCGTTCTTTTGAGATGTTTTAGGAGCGCCACAAATAATCAAAGACAGCTTTATTTTGTTGGCCCCATGTTGTTTCATTATGTTGACCGTTTTCGATCAGACGAAAAATAGCAGATGCATTACGCGCTGTAAATTCATTGACAAGCATCTTCATATCATTGATTCTTTGATCTTGAAATACACTTTTTGCTAGTTCCTTTGTTCCCCAGCTTAAATATACTCTTGTATCCGGTGAAAGACTGGTTTTCTGAAATTCAGAAAGGATCTTTTCTTTACAGCCAAACACAGCACTGGAAAGACAAGCGGCTTTTGAGAAAATCGAATTGTAATGAAGAATTCCGTACAAAGCCATAAGACCTCCCATACTGCTTCCACCAATGCCGGTACATTCACGTAAAGGCATCGTACGATACCGAGAGTCAATATAAGGCTTTAGTTCATTGACCATCCAATCCATCAGCTGATCGCCTTTACCGTAAACATGGCCTAAATACGGTGTTGAAAACGTATAAGGACTAAATTCCGACAATCGTTGGTTTCCCTCGTGATTACATTCCAATCCTACAATGATAAACGGTTTGTCATAAGAATTTAAAAATGTTTCCAGGCTCCAAGAAGTTCCATAGGTCGCATCTGCATCATTAAATAGGTTATGCCCGTCAAACATATACATGACAGGATATCGTTCTGTACTGTTTTTGTAGTCTTGCGGAAGATGAATGTGCAAAGTTCGATAAGTTGAAAAAGGTGTTATAAAAACTTGTTCTTTTTGAATCATGAAGAACACCTCCCTGCTGTTAATATTGTAACATGAAAAGGGTTACGTATAAACATACAGAACTTGGATAAGATAATACTTTCCTGCTCATTCTTTTGTGTCAGAAATATTACTCTCTATATTTATTATTTTTATTGAAATCATATATTTTTCCTTTTATTATGTAGAAGTATAACTTGTTAAGGAGAAAACTATGGATCTTTCTTTAATTTTGAAGCTACTTGGGGGTCTAGCCCTGTTTTTGTATGGGATGCAGATGATGTCCGATGGTCTGGAAAAAGCAGCCGGTGACCGGTTGAAGACTATCCTGGAAAAGCTGACATCCAATCGTATTCTTGGTGTTATCGTAGGAGCCTTAATTACGGCAGCTATTCAGTCCAGCAGTGCTACA
Organism: Faecalicoccus pleomorphus DSM 20574; assembly: GCF_000420345.1. Classification (GTDB taxonomy): domain Bacteria; phylum Bacillota_I; class Bacilli_A; order Erysipelotrichales; family Erysipelotrichaceae; genus Faecalicoccus; species Faecalicoccus pleomorphus. Next base: position 25,553 of record NZ_ATUT01000017.1, read on the forward strand.
ACCGTTATGGTCATCGGATTTGTCAACGCCCGTTTAATGAGCCTGCAGCAGGCTGTTTAGATCATCATGGGTGCCAATATCGGTACGACCATCACCGGGCAGCTGGTGGCCCTGAATGTCAGTGAGATTGCACCGCTGATTGCCTTTGCCGGTGTCGTATTGATTGTTTTTTTGAAGAATCCAAAGCTTCATTATTTTGGGTCGATCATTGCCGGTCTGGGTATTTTGTTTATTGGTATGGATATGATGTCTTCGTCCATGAGTCCGCTTAGAGAATCCGAAGCGTTCATTTCATTGTTAACAAACTTCTCCAATCCTGCCATTGGTATCCTGGTAGGCGCTTTATTCACAGCTCTCATTCAAAGCTCTTCGGCTTCCTTGGGTATCTTGCAGGCACTGGCCCGGAGTGGTTTGATTGGTTTGGATGGAGCCGTATTCGTATTGTTTGGTCAAAACATTGGTACGTGTATTACGGCCATTTTGGCATCCTTTGGAACAAGTCGAGAAGCCAAGCAGACAACGATTATTCACTTGAGTTTTAATATCATCGGTACGATCATCTTTACTACGGTATGTTTATTGACACCTCTCACTTCGGTTGTGGCCGGATGGTCACCGGATAATGCAGCTCAACAGATTGCCAATATGCATACGTTGTTTAATGTGGTCACCACCCTGTTATTGTTGCCGTTTGGAACTTATTTAGCAGCTTTTGCCCAGCACGTTCTTCCAAGTGAAAAATTATCGGTAGATTCAGAAGGATTAATGTATTTGCAGCCTCTACCTAAGAGTAATAAAATCATCGGTTTATCCGCTATCAATATACAACAGGTCAATGATGAAGTCATGCGCATGATGAAACTTGCCTATACCAATGTATCGGATGCCTTTGACCAACTGATCAACTACAAGGAAGATCGTTCCAAATCCATTCAGAAGCGGGAAGCAGCTGTTAACTTCTTAAACAGTGCTATTTCTAAATACATTACCGATGCCTTTGCTTATGGTAACTTAAATCAGGAAACAACCAAAGCTTTAACCGCTTATTATACGATGTTGGTGGATATTGAGCGTATCAGTGATTATGCGATCAATATGGACCGGCAAGCTTTGATTATCGCAAAAGAAACGACCAATGAGGCAGAGAAAACAATTTTGCGAAAGATGAAGAAAAGAACTTTCAAAATGCACGATTTTATCTTCGATCTTAACAAAGCAAACAGCTACAACAATCAGATTGATGAGAACACACAAGAATGGAGAACAGCTCAGATCCAGGGCTTAAAAGACAAGAGCATTTCCAGTGAACTGGGAATTGCCTTCTCCAGAATCTTAACGGATTATGATCGAATCAATGATCATGCGGTTAATCTGGCTGAAGAAATCGATAAAATTGACAAAGGTTTACTTGAAACAATGATAGAAGAACATGCACTGATTCCAGAAGGTTCTGTTTCATAATAAACCGTATATTTATTTCATTTCCCTATGCTATATCGATGTCATAAAAAAATAAATTCCTACTTTATGTGATCTACGTGAAAAGGAACAATAACAAACAGAAGTACATCAACTGCTTAAAAATATAATGAAGTACGATGATAGTATCCGAGATTAAATTTTAGATTTTTTTAGACTTATTAACGTATTTGGCCATAAAGATAAACATACTTTGAGGAGGAAAGAGCTTATGAAACAAAGTATCATTTCAAGAGTTTTAAAAATTGGTAGTTTAGTGTTATGTGGACTCGGTATAGTTGGATCTATTCCATTATCAAACGAAATGCAGTACATTTCTGCAAAATACTCGTTTTCAGATGCAATATATGAAGCTGTTTTCTCACCTGAAAAATTTTGCACATACGCTTTTAGTGTCATCTTAATTTGTTCATTGATTTACGCTTTCGGTGAATTAATTGAGCATACTTATAACAATTCACAATATCTACTGAAACTTATTAATTTAAAAGAAAAGGAATTGGAACCTAAATTGCCTGCAACTCCAAAAAAGAAAGAAAGTGATATCCATGAAAATCGGAGTAAGGAAGCCAAGTCTGAAAAGATCATTGAAAGCCAGGACAACAGCGAAAGCAAAAAGGCAGATTAAACGAGCTTTGATTCCCGGATACGGGAAGAAAGGTATGGGATGGATAAAGAATCCTAAAAAAGCAATGTATAACAAGGTTTATAAAAAGACAACGTTTAGTATCTTTGATTTGTTTAAATAAAAATCCTTTCAGCGCCAACTGAGAGGATGTCAGAAAAGCGGATATGCCAATATCTGCATTACATAAAAAACTTCCGTAACAAACTTTTCCTCATCAGGTAGACGTACTCTGCGAAATAAAATAAGTTTATTTTGATAGATGTTCATAGAAAGGGATTAATAGATGTTAGTAAAGGTTGGAGAAATTAGTCTAAGGTTAATTCAGCTGTTGGGATTAACGTGTGCTCCAGGCACGCCAATATTTATGGGACCAAGCAATATAGAACATATGAAGAACAAACATCCTGATGACTTTAATACCTATCATGATCAGATTCCCTCAATACTAAGTAGTCCGGACTATGTAAGAAAATCATCTGACGGAAGCATTGAATATGTTAAAGAGTTTAGATACAACTCCGAATACGTAAAAGTAGCTGTTCGCATGTCTGGTGGCTATACGTGGTACCTACGCACCATGTATGTACTTAATACAAATAGAGTCAATAACTATATCCAAAAGGGAACTCTGCTGAAATATTGAATTTTCTTCAATTAAATGTTAATATACTACTGCAACAAGGTTAATACAAGAATGCTGAGGGCGGAACAGGCAGCCGCCACCCATTGTTAGGAGATGTAGGAATCGTCACCCTACCTCATTCTTGTTTCAACAAAGCACTAGTTCAGAAATGGGTTAGTGCTTTTTGCTTTATTAAAGGAGTAAACAAAAAAAACACTAACTAAGGTGTTCTTCACAATAGAAGGTACATACCTTGTTGTCAGTGTTCAAAGATGGAAATTCATGGGCTTATAAAGGAAAGATTGCTGTTCCTTTTGAACCTGGAAAATATAAAAGTTATTACAAAAAGGGATTTTCTAAAAAGAAAGATGCTCAAAGAGCAGAACAATTGTTTAGAGATAACTTTTCTACACACCAAAAAGATATCACCTTCGATGAATTAGTAAATCTATATCGTGCCAACTATCGGACACAGAATGTAAAAGAATCAACTTTAATTGGTGATAAAAGCCATTATAGATTGCATATTCAGCCAGTATTAGGCAAATATCCATTATAAGTCAAGTTACTTCGCAAGCGATTGATTTATGGAAATCCTATATGATCAAAAAGCCTAAAACAGAAAGAAAAAAGAATAAAAATGAATATTATTCTGCCACTACAATAAATCATGCTAAAAGCGTAATTAGTAAATACTTATCATATGCGGTAAGGCTCGGTTACATATCTTATAACCCTTGTCATAATGTACCAAGTTATCAAAATAGAGAAGAACTTAAAGAAAGACAAGAAATAAAATTCTGGGAAGTCAACGAGTTTAAAACATTTATAGCATCTGTACATGAAAAACGCTGGAACGATATTTTTACATTTCTATTCTTTACAGGATTACGTGAATCAGAAATGTTTGCTTTGTCATGGAGAGATATCGATTTTCAAAAATGCACTTTGAGAATCAATAAGTCTATTGCGTATAAGACAAAAGTATCTCCCTGGAAAATAACGACACCTAAGAATGAAAACTCCATTAGGATTATTGATTTTGCAGAATACTTTATTAGATCGATTTAAAAATCGTTTAGAAAAAGAAAAACATAAAGACGGATTCACGCTTGATTATTTTATATTTGGAGATATCAAACCCGTGTCTCGATCTGACTTGGCGCGTAAAATGGATTATTTCATACGGTTATCAGGGGTTTCACGAATCACACCCCACGGTCTTCGTCATAGTCACGCTTCCTTTTTGATCAAAAGCAAAATTGACGATTCTTTGATTGCTGAAAGATTAGAACATACAGTGCAAAGCTAAGAGAAACATATGCACATATATATATGATTCTATGAGACAAGACATGAAAAAATATTAGATGAAACATGTAAAATTGAATAAAATTCACAAATTTCGCAATTTTTTCGCAGTTTTTGATGAAATATAAAAAAACTCCTTTATGTAAAGGAGTTATCAGCTATTGGTGGAGATGAGGAGAGTCGAACTCCTGTCTAAGCAAAGTCCCACGATACAACGTTTACAGCTTTTCTTATCAAAATAATCCTAAGCTTTGGATAAGAACAAAGATCTTAAGATGTGATCCTAAAATTTTCGTATGAAGTATCGGACCGCTACTTCATCTTATCTTCTTTATGTGTCCTGCAATAGCTAATAAGAAAGCGAACCTAGACTATTGGGGCTGCAAGCCAAACGTAGGCAATTAAATTAGGCAGCGAAAGCCATGCTCTGGTTTACACCAAAAACATTAGCAAGTTTAGTTTTAGCAATTAATTTTAAGTGGTTTTTACACGTGTCCTTCGTGGCTGTGGTCCTATCCAGACATTTACTCATCGAATACCATAAACATCCCCAGGAAAGCCATTATAGCGTACTAATAATCGTTCTTCAAGGCCTTCTGTATTTCTTTTTGCGCATCCTTTTTCTTCTGTGCTTCTCGTTTATCATGCAGATTTTTACCCTTAGCCAGAGCAATCTCTAATTTCGCCAAGCCTTTACTTAAATAGAGTCGTGTAGGTACTACTGTATAACCTTTTATACGTGCCGACTGCTCCAACTTTAAAATCTCTTTTTTGTGCAATAAAAGTTTTCTATCCCTGGTTTCCTCATGGTTAAATATATTTCCATGCTCATACGGTGCAATATGCATTCCCTTGATATAAGCCTCGTTACCATAAAAACTAATATAAGAGTCTTTTAACTGTACCTTTCCTTTTCGAATACTTTTGATTTCCGTTCCCTTTAAACAAAGACCAGCTTCAAATCGATCATACAACTCATACTCATGACGTGCTTTACGATTTTCCGCAACTAATTTCTGGTTCATTATTCAACTACCACCTCGATTCCTTCCGGTGATCCCATGATTTCTTTTACATAATTTTGAATCCAAGCCTTAGACATATCATAGCCTAAAGAAGCCACATAATGTGTTGGAATATAATCATCGTTGTAATCATGGATCATCATCACTTTAAAAGTAGTGAAAGCAGGATCATAATACATCACCGTTGGTGTAAATTTCACATCGTTAAATGATGTTTCCTGTGTATCAAAATCATACTGTAAGGTAAAGCTGGCCATACCGCCAACCATACCTTCGTTGGTATCTTGCGCACTTAAAAAGTTTCCTAAAGAATAATAACACAAAGTATCCTGTTTTTCGCCTTGGATGATTTCTGCCGGTTTGATGACATGCGGATGTGTTCCAATGATAACTTCAACACCCCACTCATTCATCTTTTGCGCCAAGGCTTGTTGATCGGCTTCGATTTCTGTATGATATTCCGTTCCCCAATGCATAGAGACGATCTGCACATCGCTGATTTTCGATAATGCTTCCATGTCTTTTTGAATTTGATCTTCGTTGATTAATTCCACCAGCCATGGCATATCTTCCGGCAGCGGTATTCCATTCAAACCATATGTGTATCCTAAAAGACCCACTTTGATACCGTTTACTTCACGAACGATATATTGATTGGATTCTTCTTCACTGCGATAAGCTCCTGTCACCGAAATATCCGGATAGTTTTCATGAAGATAGTTTAATTCCGCCAGTAAGGCATCGCTGCCTTTATCTAAACTGTGATTACTGCTGGCAGCTAACCAGTCAAATCCTGTATTGGCAACCGCATCCAAGATTTGTGTTGGGCCGTTAAACTGCGGATAATGACTTAATCCAAACTCTTCACCGGCACAAATGGTTTCCTGATTGATAAAAGAAAGATCGGCTGGTTCAATATAAGGCTTCATCAAGGCATAGTCTTCCTTAAAATCATAATCGGTGACACCCATTTCATATTGCGAGAAAATCGCCTGATGAATCAAATTATCGCCTACACCTGCAAAGGTAAAAGATGAACTGCCTTTTTCTTCTTTCGGTTCAATCTTTGTTTCGGTTTCCTGCTTCACAGTCTCTTGTTTAGGGCGCATAAAATACACAGCACCGGAAACAATGCTTGATTCCACTGACAGCACAACTAAGATAGCTAATAAATATAAATATACACGTTTTTTTCGATTCATATCTTAATCATACCAAAAATAAAATCGAAAAAGAACATCTTTTCGGATGTCCCCTTTTTAGGATTGAATAAGTTGTCTCATGCTTTGAATGGTTTGTGTAAAATCAACTTCCGGTTCCAAAGAAAGAAAACAATCACATTTGTCTTGTATTTTCTTTAATAAACTATCATAAGCAATATCCCCATTCAATAGTGGAACGTGCACAAAAGGTTTTACAAGACCGGAAACATAATGATAGTTTTTCAAATGAATATGACCTATATAAGGATGTAGATGCATGAATTCTTCTTCCAAGTTCCAATCCATATACGTTTCCGGTACATTTTCGCGAATGGCACGATAAGAATTTGCCGGATCCCATAAAAGCTTTAAATAAGGATCATTTATTTCTTGTATAACCTGGTATGTCATTTTCCCTTTTGGTAAATGCGAATATGGACAATTCTCCAACATTAATGTCACATGATGCTTTTTTGAAATATGTAAAGCCTTTTTAATATTTTCGATGATCTTCTCAAAATCATGTTTTGTTCCATAGGGGCCTTTTCGATTGTCCGGCCAGCGAAAGGGAAAAATGCGAATCTTTGGGCACTCTAATGCATTGGCAATCCAACAAGCATTTTCCAATACTTTTAAATGATATTCCAAGTTTCCTTCTATAGAATAAAAATTTGGATTAAATAAAGATACCTCATCCTCTGGATACAATGGGCATAAAAAGAATATGGTACTTGCGATATTGGATACTTTTACAGAATATCGTTTCAACAATCGTTGAATCTCGTCTACTTCTTCTCGGGTACATGTTTCAATAGAATGGCCAAATACATTATGCAATTCCACATATTCATAGCCTTCTTTTACGATAATATTTAAAGCTTCTTCTAAATCTTGGCTCACCTGATCACTGATGATGGAATTTTTCATGATATCACCTCATGATTATCATAACATTATAATGTTTATTCCCTAATAAAAAGATTGGATTTTTGATCCAATCTTACTTTAACAATGTTTTGATGGTTTCTTCTAAATCTTGTGCCGTCAGCTTGAACTCTTTTTGAAGAAACTCTGGAGTTCCCACCTGACCAAATCTTTCGTTGACACCATGGCGTTTAAAAGGTACCGAAATATTATTTTCGGCAAGTACCTCGGCCACAGCACTTCCCAACCCACCTGTAATGGAATGATTTTCAAAAGTCACGACTGCTTTTTTGCCTTTTGCTTCTTTGATGATCAAATCAACATCCAATGGCTTTATACAAAACATATCGATTACAGAAACCGAAAGATTTTGTTTTTCCAGGTTTTGTGCACAGTCTAAAGCATCACTGACAAGCTGACCCGCTGTTATGATCAATACATCCGATCCCTCTTTCAAAAGAATTCCTTTTCCCAATTCAAATGTAGAACCCTCTTGATAGACATTACGGCAAGCTTTACGATTCGCTCGAATATAGTGCACACCTTCTCTTTTCGCAAACTCTTCAATGATCCAGGCCAGCTGCACTGCATCGGCCGCATCACAAACGATGGCATTCGGAATAGCGCGCATCAAGGCCACATCTTCCCATGTCGTATGGGTGCCTCCATTGGGACCTGCACAAAAGCCCGGATCAGAGCCATAAATATTGATCGTATTTCCGGCATAAGCTCCAGATAAATAAATCTGATCATATACGCGTCTTGTCGCAAAAGGTCCAAATGTATGCATAAATGGTTTAAAGCCAACCGTTGACATTCCGGCACTGACTCCCACCATATTGGCTTCACTGATACCGCATTGAATAAAACGATCTGAATAGGTTTTAGCAATCTCGGTGAACTTACTGGCACCGCCGAGATCCCCATCCAAAGCCACTATATTTTCATCCGTTGCCATCAGTTTAAGCAAAGTATCGACAAAAACCGTACGTAATTCTTTTCCTTTTTTAGTACGATCTTCGGTTAATTTATACATGAGAAGTTGCCTCCTTTTGAATATATGCTTCTAACGCCTGAATAGCTTGATCGGTAGCTGCATTGATTTCATCGGTATTAAATTTAACCGAGTGATTTGCCATCATATTTTCAAAGTAAGGCACGCCAGCTCCCTTGATGGAATCTAAGACAATACATACAGCCTGATCTTGCACTTGTTTGACTTTTTCGATGGCTTCATCAATTGCTTCAACGCTATTTCCTTTTGCGGTTTCTACGTGGAAGCCAAACGCTTTCATCTTTTCCGCAATATCAAATGGATTCATAATATCTTTGGTATAACCATCCAATTGTTTTTTATTGTCATCAATGATCACGATACAATGATTCATGCGATAATGCGCCAGATATTGAAAGGTTTCCCAACACTGTCCTTCATTGAGTTCCCCATCACCGACAATACAATATACATACGCTTTCGAACCTTTTAACTTTAATCCTGTTGCGATTCCGGCAGCCGAACTGGTTCCTTGTCCCAGTGATCCGGTTGTCATATCGACTCCAGGCGTTTTCAAACGATCCGGATGGCTGGGCAGCCTGGTTCCACCTTCATTTAGCGTATAGAGCCAAGATGGATCAAAATATCCTTTTTCTGCCAATACACTGTACCATCCAGGACCGGCATGTCCCTTGGATAAGACCACTCGATCACGATCTGGCATTTGGGGGTTTTTAGGGTCGATATGAAGCTGCTTACCATATAAAACACTCATCAACTCTACAATAGAAAGAGACCCTCCCAGATGTCCATATCCTCTATGCTGAAGCATTTTAAGCACGTCCAATCGTATCTTGGCAGCTAACAATTCTAGATCATGTTTTTGCTCTTGATTCATATGTCATCCTCCGCAGTTAGAATAAGGGAGGAGCTTTCAGCCCCTCCGATTGATTAAAGACCAAATTTTTCTCTGAGCTTTGTTTCCATTTCGTTAAGATCCATCAGCTGGTCTAAAATGATTTTATTTTTTAAATGTGTAACCTGTGGCTCCAAATCTTTACCGACTACAAACAAATCAGCGCTTCCTTCTGTGATTTCCCCAATGGCAGTATGTTCCACACTTACTCCTTTGATTCCTAATTTTTGAAGAACTTTTTCAACATTCATTCCAACAATCATACTGCTTCCCAGTCCTTGTCCGCAGCAGCACATAATTTTTCTGATTTCCATAAATTCAATCCTTCTTTCTTTTATTCAGCTGCCGTAGCCTCTTTCTTTTTTGGTGCTACATAGTTATAGATAATTGGCAGCAGATATACAACGATACATACGATCAACAAAGCAGATCCCTGCACGTACTGTGCAATGTTTCCAAATACGATTCCCATCCATGAGAAGTCAGCATCGGAGAATGTACAGTTGGCAAAGTTCAGTGCCCCCATAACCGGCATACAAATAGCCGGCAAGAAAGTAATCAACAATCCATGCATGAATGATCCGAATACACATCCCTTTAATCCACCTTCGGCATTGCCAAATACGCCAGCTGTGGCTCCACAGAAGAAGTGTGGAATAACTCCCGGTAAAATCAATGCTACCGGAACAAAGGCGCTATTGATAAATACCAGAATGAACAATCCAACGATTCCACCTAAGAAAGATACCAGGAATCCAATTAAAACGGCATTGGCTGCATAAGGGAATACAACCGGACAGTCAATAGCCGGAATAGCTCCCGGAACCAGTTTTTCCGCAATACCACGGAAAGCAGGAACGATTTCACCGACGATTAAACGCACACCACTTAAGATGATATAAACACCACCGGCAAAGCTTAAACCAGATGTGATGGCCCATACAGCCCAATGTGTCTGTGTTTCAGCTCCCACATTCAACAATCCGCCTAAGTTTGTATAAGTTGCCAATAAGGTTTCTGGATCTTCAGCCAAGATTCCTTTACCTACCGCAATACCGGTAACGATCAAAAAGAATACGACCATGGTCAGACCAATGGCTACAGTTGTATCGCGCAAGAATGTCAAACGCTGTGGGAAGTTGATATCTTCACTGGATTTGCTGCCTTTAAACAATTTTCCACACTGTGCCGCAAACCAATAACCGGCTCCACCAAAGTGTCCAAAACCTAAACCATCGACTTTGACGATCTTTTTCATGGTAGGCTGACAGATTGCCGGAGAGAAAGCCATGATAAATCCCAGAAGCAGACCGCCACCGATCCACAACTGAACACCTGTTAAACCACCGACATTCAGAATAACCGCTAACATACATGCCATATACAATGTGTGGTGACCTGTTAAGAAGATGTAATACCATCTAGAGAATCGGGCGATCACGATATTAGGGATCATACCGATACACATGATATACGCTGTATCTGTTGCGAAATCCTGCAATCCTAATGAAACGATAGCTTCATTGTTTGGCACAACGCCCTGCATATTGAACGCATAGTTGAAAATATCACCAAATGCATTCAATGAACCTGTCTGCAGGAAGCTGGAACCTGCACTCAGTACTAAAAACCCAACGATCGTTTTTACTGTTCCCTTAACGATATCTTCAATGGGTTTTCTCTGAAGCGCCAACCCCAATAATGATAATAGACCTACTAAAATGGCCGGGGTTGACAATATGTTAATGACAAAATCTAACATATATCTCTTTTTTCCTCCTCTTTACTCAACGCTTATTTATTTTCGCAAGTACTGGAGATAAACAGGTCATATATCTCTTTAGTACTTGGTGCGTCCAAAATTTTTTGAACCTTTTCAGGATCTGAAAATATATTGCTTACGGATTGAATTCCTTCCATATGGCTCACTCTGTCTTTGGCAACCAAAGTCACAAGCACTCTGACATCATAACCATCCGGCGAAAATTTTACCGGCTTCTTTAATACGGTCACCGCCATCTGTGTCTCGTTGACACCGGCTGCCAGACTGGCATGAATCAGCGCCAGATTTTCACACAGCACATAATATGGACCAAATTTTTCTGTACTCTCAAACACGGCTTTTTCATATTCTTCGGTACAGAATCCCTGCTCGATCATCGGCCGGCAGGCAACTTTGACAGCTTCTTTCCAATCGGAAACGCTATCGATCATGAAACAGTTTTTTTCTTGAATCAAATCTGTGATCATTCTTTTCTCTCCTACCTTTGTCGTTGTTTTCTACCCAAATTATCAATGTCGATTCTTGCGAAAACAAGACCAAACTTTTTCCCAAACTTGTGCAACGCATTAGTTGCAAATATCTACAAAATAAAACGCTTTTCTTATATATGCACCTTGTTTCTGCAAACATTTTCGTATTTTGATTGCACAAAAAATCTAGGAAATGCGAAAAAATCTGTACTCGTTTTCCCTTTTTGGAGTTGGTAATATTAAACATGTTAAAAGGAGTGTAAATTTCTATGACAACCATGCAAGCGGCTGTTTTCGTGACCCTGCTATTTATTGCACTGGCCATTCCCTTTATCGTGCGAAGTATTGTCTGGTCACGTTTTATCAATCAGATGAAAAAAGGAGATGCACAAAAAGCCCTTTCCATTTTACGGTCTAAAAGCTATAAGCTTCTTTTCAGTGAATATGATCAAAACTGGAATATTCTTCGTGTGTATATCTCGCTTGGAGATTATAAGAAAATCGCCGCACAAGTAGAGTTGATGTTTCAAAAGCCACTTTCCGAAAGACAAACTTATCAGATTGCAAGTCAGACATACTTTTATTTTCTGGATGCGCAAAATAAAGAATGGTCTAAACTTCTTTTGGAAAAGATCAAAGATTCCAACCACCCCGAAGAATATGAATACGACTGTATGTTATATCGGATTATGATCGAAAAAGATAGTAAAGATATAGAAACGATCGAAAAAATGCTTGCCAATAAGGAAAAGGATGTTGTAAAAAAGAGTGACCAGGAAGATCATGCATTCAATATCGGCTTGCTCCAATATTTACTGGCTCTGCAATATGGATATTAGGGAAATACATCAAAAAAAGAAAGTTACGCCAGAAAAGCCAGAAATAATTTGAAAAACACGCCCTATTACCGAAAGGCAAAACAACTTATCGCACACGGTTAAAGAGAAAGGAAGATTCTATGTCGATTATCTATACATTGGATAAAAGATGTCAGGAAATATTGAAGATTCTCATGTATGCCAAAGGATATGTCAAAGCACAGGATCTGGCGGATGAGCTTCATATTTCCAAAAGAAGTATTTATTACGACTTGACAAAAATCAATGAATGGTTGACGGACAACGATCTTCCATTACTGATTCAGGAAAGAGGAAAAGGGGTACTGGTTCCTTCAGATGCCATCTCCTTGATTCAGAAAAAAATGGATGCGCAGGATCTGGGCAATCTTCCCGTTTTCACACCGGAAGACCGACAATATATTGAAATCTGCACGATGATCTGTAAAAACCGAAAATTGTATATCGAAGATTTTATCGACTTATGTCAGGTCAGCCGTAATACCATCATTAATGATTTAAAAGCTGTGATCCGCTTTTTGAAACAATACAATATAGAACTGCATTATGATATTAAATCCGGTTATGAAATTATAAGAGAGGCTGTCAAAAAAAGAGCCATCTTTTTCATGTTGTTTCCGCAAATATTAAATCATTATCAAAATAGAAAAATACTCACTGAATATGAAGATGAAGTCATTTCCATTCTTTCAAAGCTTCGACACATTGAAGAAGAACTGGATACCGAATACGTCAGCGGAATTTTACCAACTTTAGCTTTATTTATGGCTACCCTGCCTAATCAACACGATACTTTAAATTTTGCAGATATGGATGAAGAAGAAATCGTTCAAACCAAAGAATACAATCTAGTACAAAAATATTTTTCTAATTTAGAGACAAGTGAAAAAATTTATGTAACCCTTCATCTTTTAGGTTCTCGATTACAGACGATTCCGGTGAACGTTTCCAAAGAACAAGGAGAAACCTATGAGATGTCTAAATTATTAGTTTCTGAATTTGAAAGACTTTCATATGCTTATTTTAAACAAGAAGATGAACTGATCAATGCGATCAACGCCCATTTAAAAACATCGCTGTATCGTTATCGATATGGTATTCAATTGGGAAATCCTTTATTGAACAATATAAAAACAGAATATGAAGAATTGTTTGAACTGACAAAAAGAGCCTGCCATGTCTTAGAAAAGAAAATAGGTACGATGATCAGTGATGCCGAAGTTGCTTATTTAACACTTCATTTCGGTGCTTTTTTGACCATCAATCAAGATGATAAAAAAGAATTTCGAATCTTGATTATTTGCCCCAATGGCATTGGAACCGGAAATATGCTGCGTAATGAAATTACTGCTTTGATTCCTCAGGCCACAGAAATCTGTAATTTACCTTTGAGTTTATACAACGAAAACCATGGATATGATATTGTCATATCCACAGTTATTCTTCCCAATGAGAAAAAGCTAGTTGTCGTACATCCTATTTTGACCGATCAAGATCGAGTAACAATTCTAAGAAATTGTATGTACACCGATCCGCATGCGAAAATGCAGATTGATGAAATCACAAAGATTGCCAGCAGCTATATGAATTCCACAAACCTAATTAAATTCCAAAAGAGTTTACAAGAATATTATTCAAGCATACAGATTCCTAAAGTTCCTCACCGAAATTTTGGTCAGACTTTATCCTATTATCTGTCTGCCAAACATATTCAGGTTTGTTCCAAAGAAGTCGATTGGGAAGAAGCCTTACGTATTTCCTGTAAACCTCTATTAGAAGATCGATCCATTTCAGAAAGCTATGTCAATGCCATCATCAACGATCAGAAATACAAAGGACTCTATATGTTTTTAGCGGATGATCTGGTACTGGCTCATTCTGCCATTGAAAACGGTGTTCATCATGTGGACGTCAGTCTATGTACCTTTAAAAAACCGGTTCGTTTTCTGAATGGAAAATATGCTAGAATTATATTAGTATTAGCGGCTGAAGATCAAACAAAACACATCCGGATCTTGAATGATGTACTCGATATTTTCTCCAAGAAAAAAAGTATCGATCAAATCGTCGATCTAGATTCACCATTGGAAATCAGCCATTATATTGCCACACACATTGATTAAGGGAGGATTTATGTACACAAAATCAGAAATCGCAAAAAAATTCGATCACACTTTCTTAAAGGCATTTGGAACGAAAGACACAATTGACACATTATGTCAGGAAGCTAAAGACCTTCATACATACAGTGTATGTGTGAATGCGTGTTGGGTGTCTACATGTAAGGAAGATTTAAAAGATACTGATGTAAAAGTATGCTCGGTCATTGGTTTTCCATTAGGACAATGCGGATTGGAAACAAAGATGTTTGAATGTAACTATGCACTTGAACAAGGCGCCGATGAAATCGATTATGTGATTGATGTAGGGCAGGCCAAAATGCATAACTGGGCATACCTTCAGGAAGAAATGAATCAATTAACTCAGCTTTGTCATGAGCATGAGGCAAAAATCAAAGTCATCTTTGAAAACTGTTATTTAGAGAAAGAAGAAATCAAAAAACTCAGCGAGATTGCCAAAGAAGTAAAGCCTGATTTTATCAAAACAAGCACTGGATTTGGTACTGGAGGTGCTACCGTAGAAGATGTCAGACTGATGAAAGAAACTGTAGGTGATCTGGTAGAAGTAAAAGCGGCCGGTGGTATTCGTGACTGGAATACGTGCAAAGCCATGTTGGAAGCCGGCGCTACACGCATCGGAATCAGTGCTTCAAAAGCTGTACTCGATGAAATTCAATAATTTTCCCGTGAAAGTCTCACGGGTTTTCTTTATACTAAAACTATGAAGATTACACAAATCCACGCTCTGTATTGGAGTGCAACCGGACATACTCGAAGAATTGTGCATCACATTTGCCAATTTCTTTCACATTCATTCATGGTTCCTGTCATCGATACAGACTTGACTTCTTTCAACAAGCGACAAAATGATTTTGAAATTTCTTCAACTTCGTTTCTTGTTTTTGGCATGCCTACTTATGCCGGGAAACTTCCAAATAAAATCATGCCTTTTATTAGAGAGCATGTACATGGCAGTCAAACTAATGTGCTTGCCATCGTGACCTTCGGAAATCGAAACTTTGATCATGCATTGGCTGAACTTTGTTTTCTCTTGTCCGAAAATCATTTTTGTATCAAAGGAGCAGCTGCCCTTGTCTGCGAACATGCGTTCAGTCAAAAAATCGCCACCGGACATCCCGATACAAAAGATTTTAAACAAATCGCTTAACCTCCAATTTGTTGATATAGCCTTTTAAGTAATCGCAAATTTAAAAAGATCTTCTTTTCGTATTTGACGAATAAAAAAGTAACTAGC
>NZ_ATUT01000018.1 GCF_000420345.1 Faecalicoccus pleomorphus DSM 20574
AAGTGGAAACACAAATATCCATCAATGGTGAAAAGTCTCAGCAACAATGACTATCTGTTTACATTCTATGATTATCCAGAAAGTGTTAGGCATACGATTTATTCAACAAATCTGATTGAAGGAAACAATAAACAATTAAAACGAAGTTTCAAAAAGAAAGAACAATTTCCAACGGAAAAATCTGAAGAGAAATACCTTGTGATTCAATTCAATCGTTACAACGAGAAAAACATGAATCACGTACATAGAGGTTTTGGACAAACAACTAGAGAAGATTGGTTCAAGAGCTAATCTGCTTTACCAAGGATATACTTTTACACATAATTCTTGACGCTACCCTGTAAACTATTATTTTATTTATCTTTTATGGTCAAGTACAATGGTTGGATGTAATGATTATATCGTTGTTTTATTGGATGGCTATGCAATTTTCTGAAAAAATTATTCTGTTAAATCGGCGGTCATTTAAACTCAGTAATTAAAAAACATTTTTTATATGTTGGTTTCTTAATGAGCTATTCTTTGTTCCATACAGTACGTCTTAAAAGTAGCGAGTTAAATTCTAACTTAGTATGGATTTTCAGAACAGCTTAATATAGATGCCAATAGTTTTATACAATGGGTTCTTTGTTTATTGTTGATTCAAGAATCATGTAGTCCTATGATTTAAATTGTTTTAAAGAAGTATGAAGCCATTCATAAAGGGGATATAAATACTTTTCCTTCTACTGGTTCTTTCATTGGTAAAATGGAACGCTTGTTCATTTTGCTGATGCTTAGCTTACATCAAAATGCAGTACTAGGTTTAATCTTAACCGCAAAATCGATTACGCGATATAAAGAGATTTTAGAAGATCCACAATTCTCAGAATATTATCTTATTGGGACTTTATTAAGTAGTTTATTCGTTATTATTTTGTTTTTATGCATATTTTCACAATGAATAACGGATGCTTAATTTGTTTAATCTATGATTTATGCTAAAATAAGACTGTTTGACTAATGAGGTGGTCGCATGGAAAATCAGAATGCAATTGAAGTTAGAAATATGTCAAAGTATTTCAAAATTGAATATGATCGAGCAAATACATTAAAAGACAAACTTCTTTTCTGGAATAGGGGAAATGTTGAAGTTCATCAAGTTTTAAAAAATATAAATCTAAATATAAAAAAAGGAGAAACGGTAGCGTTGATTGGTACAAATGGTTCAGGAAAATCTACGTTATTGAAACTGATGACTAAAATTATTTTTCCTAATGATGGAACAATTGAAACAAATGGGAAACTCACTTCTTTATTGGAATTAGGAGCGGGATTTCATCAAGATTTTACAGGAAGAGAAAACATATACTTTAATGCTTCAATTTTTGGATTAACTCGTAAAGAAATAGACCAGCGATTGGATAAAATTATTGAATTTTCTGAGCTGGGAGAATTTATTGATAATCCCATCCGGACATATTCTTCCGGTATGTATATGCGATTAGCATTTTCAGTTGCGATTAATGTAGATGCGGATATCTTATTGATTGATGAGATTTTGGCAGTAGGTGACCAGCATTTTCAGGATAAATGTTATGCGAAATTAGAAGAGTTAAGGGACTCAGGAAAAACGATTGTTATTGTTTCTCATAGTTTAGGCACAGTTAAGGAACTATGCCACAGAGCTATTTGGATCTATAGAGGAGAATTACGATTGGATGGTGATCCTGTCTATGTTATTGATGAATACTTAAAACAGAGTGCTATAGATCATAAAGAAGAGATTAAGAAAGCCAAACAAAAAGGAATTTATAAAAGTAAGTCGATTATCAATATTGATTCTCCTAGAGATTTATCTATTATAAATAATACAAGAGAATCTTTTTTGTTAAGAGGATGGCTTGTTACAGATGATGAAGAAGCTAAGTTAAAAGTTATTTTGGATGGAGAAGAAGTAGAACAGATTCAAAGAGAGCCTCGTAATGATGTTTATGATGCGTACCTAGAGCAGTTTGAAGGATACCTGGATGCCGATACATTGGGGTGGAAAGCAGAACTACGGGTGCAGGACCTGAAAGAAGGGAAACACATCTTAAAAGCATGTTGTTTCGATCGAAATGAGAAAGAAGTAACTTCAAAGGAAATAGAATTTTATAAAGAGTAGAAGGGTATTATGCAAATTTGGAAAGATATATACAGTTATCGTGAACTGTTGAAAACAAATGTAAAAAAAGATATTCGAGGAAAATATAAAGGCTCTTTTTTAGGTGTGCTTTGGTCTTTTCTAAATCCTCTGTTACAGGTAGTTGTGTATTGGATTGTTTTTCCTTTTATTATGGGAAGAGCAGGAACAGCGGATAATTATTTATGTTATCTAGTAACTGGAATTATTCCATGGACCTTTTTTACATCCGTAGTTAATGCGGGAACTGTATCTATGATTACTAATGCCGGTATTATTAAAAAGGTATATTTTCCTAGGGAAATCTTGTTGATCTCACAGGCCTTGAGTGGAATTATCAATTTTTTTATTTCATGCATTATTGTTGTTATCTTTTGCATTGGTACGGGAGCAGGAATTTCCTATCATTTGATTTTGTTACCGGTTATTGCAGTGATAGAGATGATTTTGAGCTTAGGCGTAATTTTCATATTGAGTGCCTTAGAAGTCTATGTACAGGATATCGAATATGTTGTTAGTTTTTTGTTAAATATGGGCTTTTATGCTGCTCCTATTCTATATCAGATGAGTGTATTGGATGGAGCAGGTTTACTGCAAAGAATCATATCTTTAAATCCTTTTACAGTATTGATTGAAGGATACAGAGATATTTTTATGTATCACCAGTGGCCAGATTTTACTAGTTTATTCATGGTATTGATATTGTCTCTAGTTATTCTTATTGTCGGATATGGTATATTCAAAACACTAGAAAAAGGATTTGCAGAGAAACTGTAGGAGGAGTTGTATGTCTAAAGGAAGTTTTAGATATTATATTGATAAAATAAGCTATAAAAGCAAAGAACCATTTCAGTTTATTTATTTTACAGGTTGGTGTTTTCATTTATCTGGAAAACCAGTTAATTTTGCAGTTTATATAAATGATCAAAAGGTAAACGCAGAGATACATAGATTTGATCGAAAAGATGTTGTAAAAAAATATAATGAGACGGATGGAAAAGATATCGGCTTTATTGTTCGTGTGAGTGATATTTTTAGGTCAGTATATGAGATTAAACTAGTTGCTCAGGTACATCAAGAGAAAATGATCTTATCATGTTTGAATCGTGACCAACTGAATCGCTTGGATGATAAGTCGATATTTGAGTATTCTATAGATTTATATCAAAAAATGGATAATAGAAAGAATGGTTATGTAATTTCTGGTTGGGCTATAGCGTTGGATAAACAGGAAATTTCTTTTGAAGTTCTGGATTGTAATAATAAAGTTATTGAATCATCTTTGCAATTATCTGCTCGTAAAGATTTAGTAGCAAGAAAGTTTATTTCACAGGACCAAGCTATTTGTGGATTTCAAATAGTCTTTTCTGGTATTGAAAATGAACATTATAGTTTAAAGCTTTCAACAGAGACTGATGAAAAAATAATTCCATTAAATTCTGAAATGCAGTCTATTCTTAAATATTTACAGTTGATGAATGTTGAAAACGTGAAAAAAGCATATAAATTTTGGCAAAAGTATGGTTCAAGAAAACTGATAAAGAGAGTGTTCCAATCAAGAGATTCTTCCCAATCTACAATAGACTATAATGAGTGGGCAAAAAAAAGAGATGCTACAGAAGTAGAATTAGCAAGGCAGCGAAATCATAAATTCAGTATTAGTCCAAAAATGAGTCTTGTAGTTGCAACTTTTAATACGCCGATTCCTTATTTGAAACAAATGATCGAGACTGTAATTAACCAAACCTATTATAATTGGGAATTATGTGTTGCCGACGGAAGTACGAATAAGGAAGTTGTAGATTATATTCAGAATAAATATTCAGATGAAAAGAGAATTAAAGTGGTTCAATTGGATAAAAATTATGGTATTGCCGGCAATATGAATGAAGCTATTAAAATTGCAACAGGAGATTTTATTGGCTTATATGACCATGATGATGCGTTAGCTCCAAACGCGTTGTTTGAGTTTGTAAAAGCTATTAATCAGAACAATGATTTAAAAGTAATCTACTCGGATGAAGATAAGATAGATTCAGAATGGACAAGAAGATTTGAACCGCATTTTAAATCTGATTTTAATTTGGATTTATTATGTACGAATAACTATATTTGTCACCTTTTATTTGTTAAGAAAGAATTAATGGAACAGGTTGGATATCTTAAAAGTGAATTTGACGGTGCGCAAGATCATGATTTTGTTCTTCGTTGTGTGGAAAAAGTAAAAAATAATCAAATTTACCATATTCCTAAAGTTCTTTATCATTGGAGAATACATGAGAATTCAACAGCAGGAAATCCAGAAAGTAAAATGTATGCTTTTGATGCTGGAGTAAGAGCATGTCAAGCGCATTTTGATAGGCAAAACTTACATGTAAAAGTATCTCATGGACCTACATTAGGATTTTATAGGAATAAATACATTTTAGATAATTATCCTCTTGTATCCATTATCATTCCTAACAAAGACCATATTGATGATTTAGATAGATGTCTACGATCTATTGCAAACAAATCTACATATAAAAATTATGAAATTATCATCGTAGAAAATAACAGTACAGAAAAGAATACATTTGACTACTACAAACAATTAGAAGAAGCAAATGCTAACATAAAGGTTGTTTACTGGGAAGATGAATTTAACTATTCGGCTATCAATAATTATGGGGTTACTTTTGCAAAGGGTGAATACATTTTGTTGTTGAATAATGATACCGAAGTTATTAATCCAGTATGGATAGAAGAGTTGCTTGGTTTCTGTATGCGTAAAGATGTAGGTGCAGTAGGAGCAAAATTGTATTATCCAGATGATACGATTCAGCATGCCGGCGTTATTATTGGACTAGGAGGAGTAGCAGGCCATTGCTTTAGTGGACTTGGAAGAAATGAATATGGCTATTTTGGAAGACTTATTTGTTCACAAGATTTAAGTGCTGTAACGGCAGCTTGTCTAATGACAAAAAAGAGCATATTTGAGGAAGTGCATGGTCTAGATGAGACTTTTAAAGTTGCGTTTAATGATATTGATTATTGCCTAAAGCTTAGAGAAAAAGGATATTTAGTAGTATTTAATCCTTATGTCGAGTTATATCATTATGAATCAAAGTCAAGAGGTTTTGAAAATACTAGAAGCAAAGCTATAAGATTTCAAAATGAAATTGATGGTTTTGAAGCTAAGTGGAATCAAATACTGAAGCATGGTGATCCATACTATAATGTTAATTTTTCTAGATGTGGAAATGGATTTACATTGAAAAAAAATATTGAAAAAGAAATCTAACTTTAATAGTATTATTTTGATTGGAGAGTATGATATGGAATTAAAGACATTGGTTATAATACCTGCATATAATGAAGCGTTAAATATAGAGAAAGTAGTTGGAGACATTCAGAAAAACGCTTCAAATATAGAATATATTATAGTAAATGATGGATCTAAAGATAATACTCTAGAAGTATTACAGAAAAACAAATATAACTATATTGACAGTATTTGTAACCAGGGATTATTTGGTGCGGTGCAGACTGGTTTTAAATATGCTCTAGAACATGGATACGATATTGCTATTCAATTTGATGGAGATGGGCAGCATTCCGCAAAATATATATATCAATTAATCAAATCTATTGAGAATGGAAACGATATAGCCATAGGTTCAAGATTTGTAGCAAAGAAGAAACCTTGGAGTGCCCGCATGCTAGGAAGTAGATTGATATCTTTTTGTATAAAATGTATGACTGGTAAAACAATTAATGATCCAACTAGTGGTTTTAGAGCATATAATAAAAAATGTATTTTAGATTATGCTTTAGATATGAATAACCCACCAGAGCCGGATACTTTAGTTTATATGCTAAAGAAAGGAAGAATTATTGAAGAAATTCAAGTAAGTATGAATGAGAGAGAATTTGGAGAATCTTATTTAAATTTAGCTAATACTATAAAATATATGAGTAGAATGATTATATCAATATTTCTAATTCAACCCTTTAGAAAGAGGTAGAGGTGTAAATATGCAATTATCGATAGTTTTTTTAATAACTAGTTTCTTTACATTTATTTTTATAATTCTAAAAATCAGAAAAAATGGATTAAATATTGATGATTCTATAATCTGGATTATTTGGGGGATACTGTTATTGATTTTGAGCTTGTTTCCACAGATTCCAACATATATCTCAGATATTCTTGGATTTATGTCTACTAGTAATTTTATCTTTTCAATATTTATTTTCTTTTTATATATTTTATTATTTGTTCAAAGTATCCAAATCTCAAAATTAAAAGAAAAGCAGAAAGAGTTAATACAAAAACTTAGTTTAAAGGAAAAAAACGAGAGGGATAGTAAAAAATGAATTGGTTATTAACTTTGATATTCTATTTTTATTTGTTTATTCAGTATTATTTATTTGGAACCTTTTGTGTCTCTTTTTCTAATTATCGTAGTACGCTCTCAAGTAAATTGATTTTTGGTTTTTTTTCAACTTATTTTTTATTGTTTTTAGTTGGCTTTCCATGTCAAATATTAGGAACTAGTTGGATAATTTACTTTATATTAGCTACTTCAACATTATTATTGGTAGATATTATCATTTTTTTATATTTAAAAACAAATCATCGATTTGAAATTGGTAACTTAAAATTAAAAAAAGATAAATTAATTGATATTTTAAAATGTAACTGGGTGTGTATTCTTTTTATTCTAATGTTTTCGTTTTACTCAATTTCAAATAATTTACCATTATATCAACAAAATTATGATGATTATTATTACATTGGAAAAATTGTTAATTTGATAGGTACGAATCAATTATTGAATGAAGATTATTATAATGGAGCATTAGTTGCAAATGATACTCTTGATATCACCAGGGTTATAAATACCTTTGAATTAAGTTATGGATATTTTTTAACAGTATTTCACATCAAAGCAACTTTTTTTTGCAGAATAACAATGATGATGCATAATTATTTTTTCTTTACTTTAATTTATAGGTCGTTAGCAGAATTATTTTTAAAGAACAAATATCTTTCTCAATATGCAATAGTTCCGTTTTTTTTGTTTTTAATTCCATTAGGATATTTACAAAATGGTTTTCCAATTGAATCGTTAAGAATAGCTTCATACGATTTATGGCAATTTCAAACAGCTTCATTTTATGGAGGATCGGTTGTAAGAATGTTATCATTACCTACTTTAGCTCTCTTTTCTTTCCCTTTGATAAAAAAAATAGAGTTAAAGAAAGTTATATTGTTAGGAATGTTATGCCTTTCTTTTCTAAGTTTTTCAACTATTTTTGTACAAATTTTTATATTGTTTTTAGTAGCCATATTAATTTCAAAATTTACTTTTATGGTTTTTGTATCTATAAGAGAAAAGAATAAAAAATTTACTCTACTGTATTCTATATGTTTAATAACGATTATTATCCTACTTTTTTTAACAAGACTATTGGATCATATTCCTGTCATAAATAATGTATCGTTTAGGGAATGTATAGAAGGATTTCAACCATATATTTCTGTATGGTATCAAAATGATTTTTTGATCAAATATGGTTTCGTTCCGTGTATAATTCTACTATTTATTGTTAAAAATGCTCATCTTAGGAGTTTTTTTCTTTCTTTTGTCGTTTTATATTTGATGTTTAGAACTATGTATTTTTTAGAATTATATGCTGTTTCATCTTTTAATTTTTTCTTTGTGATTAATCGTACTATTGCGTCAGTACAATATATCGTAATGTTGAATATAGGTATAGTGATTGCCTTAATTTACAAGAAATTATTTCATAATAGATGGTTAGCAAGTTTGCTAACGTTCGTATTTTCTTTATCTTTGTTGTATTTCTTTCAAACTCATATAGATTATTTTATTGATTTTTCATATCTTGGTTCAGGTATATCAAAAGCTGGTTGGAATTTTTCGAGAATTTTAGATTTTGATAATACAATGTCATTAGAAATTTTTTCGGACATAGGCTCATATTTTAATAACTTAGATTATGGTAATTATAGGCTATATGCTCCACAAAGTTTTATATATAACGGAAATGAAACCTTTTCTGCAGGATTGATTACAGAGTCAAATAGAATTCAAATTCATATAGGTGGTGGATTTGAAGAATTAACAAGTGATGATAATGCTATTCTGAATGATTTTGCATTAGGTACCGAGAGTGATATTTCTGTAGTTTTAGATGCTTTGAACAGATGTGATATTGATTACATTTTATTGTTTGATGAAAACAATACTCAACTACTTCTTCAAAATCAAGGTACTTTAGTATTCGATTCGAAAGAGTCAACTAACAAATATTATTTAGTTAAGTTATGATAAAACATTTTACTTATTCCACAGGTCAATTTGCAAAACTTGCAAATGTGACGGAACGTACTATTCGATATTATGACAAAATAGGGTTGTTAAAACCCTCTTTTGTTATGGAAAATGGATATAGAAAATATACAAAGTCTGATTTATTAAAGCTTCAAAAGATATTATCTTTAAAACATATGGGCTTTTCATTAGAAGAAATTTACCCTATGGTTTCTAAGGAGCAAAATGTTAAAGAATCTTTTTCCATGCAAGTTGATCTATTGGATAGTCAAATTAAACATTTACAAGTGATTCGAGATTCTATGGAATCTTTCGTACAAAATGTAGATGAAAAAAATATAGATTGGAATCAAATTATTTCTTTATTACAGATGTTTGATATTGAGTCTAGTATTGTAGAGCAGTATAAAAATTCTAATAATTTGAATGTCAGAATTTCTTTACATGATCAATTTTCAACTAATAAGACAGGATGGTTTAATTGGTTATTTAATCAGATAGATTTTTCAAAAGTGAATCGTTTATTAGAAATAGGTTGTGGTAATGGTAAACTCTGGGAAAAGAGAAACATTGATTTAAGGAATCGTGAGATATTTTTATCAGATATTTCTGAAGGTATGGTTCATGAGGTAAGAAAGAAACTAGGTAAAGATTACAATTGTATTGTAGCGGACTGCCAAGCGATTCCTTTTAAAGATGGTTATTTTGATTCAGTTATCGCAAATCATGTTCTATTCTATATACAAAATCTAGAAAAAGGTTTATCTGAAATATGTAGAGTTTTAAAAGATAATGGTATTTTCTATTGTAGTACTTATGGTAAGGAACATATGAAAGAAATCACTGAACTTGTACAATATTTCGATTCTAAAGTTGAGTTATCACAAAATAGATTATTTGATATTTTTGGAATAGAAAATGGCGAAAAAATTTTAAAAAACTATTTTAAATCTGTTCGGTTTATTCCATACGAAGATTCTTTAATAGTTGATAAAGCTCAACCTTTAGTAGATTATATTATGAGTTGTCATGGAAATCAGAATGAGATATTAGGTCCTAAAATATCTAAATTCAAGGAATATGTAGAATCAATTATTTCGAAAAAAAATAGTATTAAAATTTCAAAACATACTGGATTATTTATTTGTTCAAAATAATCCTTGACCCTTACGTTACGTAAGGGTTTATTATTATGATACAATATTATAGGAGGATATCTAATGAAAGGCATTATTTTGGCTGGTGGTAGTGGTACACGTTTGTATCCATTAACAAAAGTAACCAGTAAACAGTTATTACCTATTTATGACAAACCGATGATTTATTATCCTATGTCTATTTTAATGCAAGCTGGTATTCGGGAAATTTTAATTATTTCTACACCAGATGATACACCGAGATTTAAAGAACTATTAGGAGATGGTCATCAATTTGGTATTGAGCTTTCTTATAAAGTACAACCAAGTCCGGATGGATTGGCACAAGCTTTTATTTTAGGCGAAGAATTTATTGGAAATGATTCGTGTGCCATGATTTTAGGGGATAATATTTTCCATGGTCATGGTTTGACAAAACGATTGCGTGCAGCTGCCAGAAAAGAAAGCGGTGCGACTGTATTTGGCTATTATGTAGAAGATCCAGAACGCTTTGGTGTTGTTGAGTTTGATGAAAATGGAAAAGCGGTTTCTTTGGAAGAAAAACCGGCTCATCCAAAATCAAATTATGCGGTTACTGGTCTATACTTCTATGATAATAAAGTTGTAGAATATGCTAAAAATTTAAAACCAAGTGCTCGTGGGGAATTAGAGATTACGGATTTAAACCGTATTTATCTTGAAAACAACGAACTTAATGTAACATTGCTTGGTGATGGATTTACATGGTTAGATACGGGAACGCATGAATCTTTAGTAGATGCGACTAATTTTGTGAAAACAATTGAAGAACATCAACATAGAAAGATTGCTTGTTTAGAGGAAATTGCTTATGACAATGGATGGATTACGTTAAAACAGTTAGAAGAAACGTATGAAATTTATAAGAAAAACCAGTATGGCGCTTATTTAAAGAAAATCATGGATCGTAAGTATATCAAAGGTGAGGAGGAATTTGTAGGATGAAAGTAACAGAAACAAAAATTCCCGGTGTATTGATTATTGATACAGATGTTTTTGGAGATCATAGAGGATATTTTACAGAAACGTATTCCAAACCAAAATATGAAAAATTAGGGGTGACTGTAGATTTTGTACAGGACAATATGTCTTTTAGTGCACAACAAGGAACATTAAGAGGACTTCACTGGCAAAATCCGCCTTATGCACAATCAAAACTGGTGTCTTGTTCAAAGGGCAAAGTTATTGATGTAGCTGTAGATATTCGTAAAGGTAGTCCTACCTATGGGCAATGGGTCAGCGTAGAACTGAGTGAAGAAAATCATCGTCAATTCTTTATTCCACAGGGATTTGCACATGGATTCTTAACTTTAACACCAGATGTAGAATTCCGTTATAAAGTTGATAATGTCTATAACAAAGAATCTGAAGGTGGGATGCGATATGACGATCCAACAGTGAATGTAGACTGGGGTCAATTATTAAATGGTATCGAACCTGTATTAAGCGTAAAAGATCAAACAGGTCCAACACTAGAAAAATCGAATAATCAGTTTGTATATGAAGGATAAAAAATGAACAAGAAAAATAAACATAATAAACTTTTTAAAAGCTTATTTGTTGTAATGGTACTATCATTATCTTTAATTGGTTGTGGAAAAAGTACAGAAGCACTAGTTAAAGAAAAGTTGGAATCTTATGAAGAAGTAGCTGGTAATAAAGATAAAGAATTCAATGGGTTGGAATTTAAAGTGAATTCGGATATAGAAGCAAAATCAGATTATTACTATCCAGTAGATGAAGATACAAAGTATCCGATTGTAACTTTTGATTTAAAGGATTCTGAGACAGATTTTACAGAATCGTCAGAAAGTACTCTTGAATCTGCTATAAAAGGAAATGAAAACCAACTTTGGAATAGTGAAGATGAAGTTTCTGAATATTCTATTGATACAGAGGATTTAGAAGGAATAGAGTGCTTTGAAGCAACTTATACAGTGCAGTTGAATGATGAAGAATTACCAGAAGATGTATTAAGTCCGAATTTAAAGGTAGATGCTTTCTATATTCCAACGCATAGTGGGTTATATAAGGCCGCAATTTATACGTATCAAGAGGATGAAAATGATTATAAATTTGATGATTTTATAGAATCATTCAAGATTAAGGATTTACAGGATTATACGAATAATCAGAAACAAGAACGATTAAAGACAGAAGAATTAGATAAATTAAAATCTCAAATCAATGCGATTACTTGTCTAGATGGTGCAAATGAACAGGAAAAACAGATATTTGATACAAGAAAGCAAGAAGCATTAAAGTTAATCGCAAATAGGGCATCTACTGATGAAATCAATGCGGCTAAAGAGCAGTTAAATACAACAAATTCAGATATACAAGCTCGCATTGACCGAGATAAAGCAGCAGAGGAAGAAGCTGCACGTATTCAACAACAGCAACAACAAGCAGCAGCTGCAAGAAATTCTCAAACGCAAAACAGTGGTGGAATCACGGGGAATACAATTGGGGGATATCTTTGTGTAGATGGAACCAATGTAGGAAATGCCGATCCACATGCCAAAGGTCGGGCAAATGCTTGTTATGGACATGGTGGATTTGCGATAAATCATTAATAGGAGGATAAATAACATGAAATTTTTAATCACAGGAGGAGCTGGATTTATTGGTGGAAACTTTGTTCACTATATGGTGAATAAATATCCGGAAGATATGATTGTTAACTTAGATAAATTAACATATGCAGGGAACTTGGAAACTTGTAAACCAGTTGAAGATAAACCGAATTATAAGTTTATAAAAGGAGATATTGCCGATAGAGAATTTATCTTTGATTTATTTGAAAAAGAGAAATTTGATGTCGTTGTTAATTTTGCGGCAGAAAGCCATGTAGATAGAAGTATTGAAGATCCTGAAATCTTTGTAAAGACAAATGTAATGGGAACAACTACGTTATTAGATGCTTGTGTAAAATATGGAATCAAACGTTATCATCAAGTATCTACAGATGAAGTCTATGGAGATCTTCCATTAGATAGACCTGATTTATTCTTTACAGAAGAAACACCATTACATACTTCAAGTCCTTACTCCAGTGCTAAAGCCAGTGCTGATTTATTTGTACTTGCATATCACAGAACATATGGACTTCCAGTAACAATTTCTCGTTGTTCTAATAACTATGGGCCTTATCATTTCCCAGAGAAATTAATTCCATTGATTATTTCTCGTGCGTTAAATGATGAAACGATTCCAGTATATGGAACAGGTGAAAATGTACGTGACTGGCTGCATGTATATGATCATTGTACAGCTATTGATTTAATTGTTCGTAAAGGCCGTGAAGGGGAAGTATATAATGTCGGAGGACATAATGAAAGAACAAACCTTCAAGTTGTTAAAACAGTATTAAAAGCTTTGAACAAACCAGAAAGTTTAATTACTTTTGTTGAAGATCGAAAAGGGCATGATCGCCGTTATGCGATTGATCCAACAAAGTTAGAAACAGAATTAGGATGGGAACCTAAATATACATTCGATACAGGTATTCCAATGACTATTCAATGGTATCTTGATAACAAAGAATGGTGGGAAAACATCATCAGTGGTGAATATCAGAATTACTTTGAAAAGATGTATGTAGAAAAAGGAAGAGCAGAGAAGTAGAATGTTAAAACATGCTTTTATTATTAGCGTGCATAAAAATTTTGAGCAAATAAAACTCCTTGTTGGTTCTCTGTCATTCGGAGATGTTTTCCTTCATGTAGATTTAAAAAGTGATGAACTGTATCATAAACTATGTATGGAGTATAAAAACTCAAGTAATGTCAAAATCATTGAGAATAGAGTTAATGTAAATTGGTCAGGCTTTAGTCAGGTGGAAGCAACTTTAAATCTTTTGAAAGCTGTAAAGAAAAATCATAAGGAATATGATTATATTCATTTTATCAGTGGCCAAGATTTACTTTTGTTGTCTCCTAAAAAATTAGATAGTTTTATTGAAAATCATGGAAAAGGAAAAGAATTTATAGACATTGAAGATATTGGAAATTACAAGTGGAGAGTGAAATGCTTTAATTTTTTTAGAGAGAAT
The DNA here is from genome assembly GCF_000420345.1 of Faecalicoccus pleomorphus DSM 20574. Taxonomy (GTDB): domain Bacteria; phylum Bacillota_I; class Bacilli_A; order Erysipelotrichales; family Erysipelotrichaceae; genus Faecalicoccus; species Faecalicoccus pleomorphus. The sequence goes on from NZ_ATUT01000018.1 coordinate 13,738, forward strand.
CCTAAAAATAGAACACTAACTTATCGAGGAATAGATATTCTTTTAAGGCTTATTCAATTACCTTTTATACGTAGGCATAACCTTCAAAACAATAAGCTATATAAAGGTTCGTCTTGGTTTAGTATTACCTCAGATTTCTTAACGTATGTAATTAAAGTGGTCGAAGGCACGGATTATGTGCAGCAATTTCGTTACACTGCTTGCCCTGATGAGCATTTCTTTCAGATACTGGCTATGAATTCAGAATTTAAGCATTGTATAGTATCGAATAATTTTCGATATGTTGTTTTTGAGAAGTTGAATCCTAGCCCTAAAACGCTAACCATGGAAGACTATCCTAACTTTATGAATGGGAATTACATGTTTGCTAGAAAGTTTGATTGGAATAAGGATAAGGACGTCATATATCAAGTATTGAAAGATGTTCGATAAAATCTTTTTACTGAAAGGTAATATTTCAATATGTAAAAAAAGCTTTAATTAATATATTTGCGATATTTGATTGAGAAAAAAGGTGTATATATAAGTATGTTACAAAAAGTTTTGAAATTTGCGTTAAATGCAGACGAAAAAAATATATTAAAAAGAAGTGTTTTTTGGAATATGTTAGCAAGCACTTTAACCGGATTTATAACAGCAATTATTGTTTTTTTTGTTACTAGAATAAATGGAGTAGGAGTTGCGGGAATAATCAATATTGCGTCAGCGTACGGGTATCAATGTTTAACCTTAGGATCATTTGGAGTAAGAAATTTACAATCATCAGATGTTAAATATCAATACCAGTATAGTGATTATTTTTACCATCGTATTATTACTTCTGTATTAATGTACTTGCTGTTAATATATTACTCTTTTTGCTCTGGATATACTTTGGAAAAAGCAATCGTAATTTTTTTATTTGGATTATTTAAAAGTGTTGATGCTATTGAAGATGTATATCATGGAGAATATCAAAGAAACAGTAGATTAGATGTTGGCTCGATTTATATCACTCTTAGACAATTAGCTTCGTTGGTTTTATTCGTAATCACACTTATTTTAACCAAAAGCATCATCCTCTCTTTATTTTTAATGACTTTGGCATCTTTTATCTTATTTATAAGTTTGAATAAAGTAACTCTTCCTATTTTTTTTAAAGGTGAGAAAAGAGTCGATTGGTTAAAAATTAAGGAGTTGTTTATTGCAACACTTCCATTGTGCATTGCTAGTTTTATAAGTATGTACCTTAGTAACTCTCCGAAATACGCTTTGGATAATTTGCCAAATTCAGATGAACTTCAAGGATATTTTGGAATATTGTCTATGCCTGTTTTTACAATAAATTTAATTAGTAATATGATTTTTAGACCTTTAATTACAAAAATCTCAATTTATTGGAATGAGAATAAAATTAATTCCTTTATAAAGATTACTGTTATTCAATTTATTTTTACGATTGTTTTAACTTTTGTGATAACATGTTTCGGATATTTTATAGGTTTAAGATTGTTAGAAATAATTTTTGGATATCCTCTTATAGAATACATGTCTTCTTTTATTATTCTATTAATAGGTGGTGGAGCAATTACTTTAGCAAATTTACTTCTTTTATTATTAACAATAGTTCGAGCTCAAAATATAGCTTTGGTTGTCTACATTTTTGGTTTACTATTTGTTCTATTCGGATCATCTACACTTGTAGATCAATATGGTGTTTTAGGAGCATCTATACTATATTTGATTGTTTGGATTATAGTAGGTATTGTTTCAATATTATTTTTAACTTTAATTATTATTAGAAGAAGGGATGGGAAATGCCTTGAAAAAAGTTAATGTTTTACTTTCCGTATATAATCCGAATAAAGACTTTTTAATACAGCAATTAAAATCGATTGATAATCAAACCTATTCTAACATAGAAGTATTAGTTAATGATGATTGTTTGGAACACCGGTGCGATATTTCTATATTTAGAGATAATCTTAAAAAGAAGCAATTTAAAATATTACCATATAGCGATAAAAATCTAAACTATCATAAATCATTTGAAAAATTAACAGCAAGTTCTGATGGTGATTATGTAGCGTATTGTGATCAGGATGACATATGGATGCCAGAAAAAATCGAAAAATGTGTAAAAGTTTTACAAACTGAAAAATCTTTGGCTGTTGCTTCGGATCGCCAAATAATTGATGAATATGGAAATGTTGTAATTTCCTCTGTAAGAAATGTGTCAAATAAGAATTATGACTCTTGGAATTCAGGGGATGATATTGCAAAATACAATGTTTTTATTACATTTGCGGTGGGAATGAGCATCGTTGCAGATGGAACATTTGCTAGAAGCATAATTCCTTTTAATGACTATACAGGCCATGATAATTGGATTTTATCATGCGCTTCTGTTGAAGGCAAAGTATCATTTATAAACGATACTTTAGTTCAGTACAGAAGACATGGAAAAAATGTAAGTGGAACTCTAAAAGGGATTCAGAAGAAAGAGGATTATTATAAAAATAGAGTTTTGTCTACTTCTAAAGCAATAGAGGTATTTTTGAAAAAATACCCAGATTACAAAGGAAATGATGAAATAATGTATTTTAATAATGCTAGAAAAAACAAAGATATATTAGGTCTGTGGAGATATCGTTATTTAGCTCCTGATATTGCTAGGTTTGAAATTGTAATGAAATTAACACCATCAATTCTGTTTCCGTTATTAGTTAAAATAGCACAGAGGATGAATGGATAGAAAGAAGGTTAAGTATGAAATTATTAGTAACAGGTTATAAAGGGCAATTAGGATATGATGTAGTCAATGAGGCTAAATCAAGAGGAATAGTAGCTGTTGGTGTAGATATTGATGAGATGGATATTACTAATGCTCAACAAGTAAATGATGTTATTAAAGCAGGAAATTATGATGCAATTGTACATTGTGCCGCATGGACGGCTGTTGATAAAGCTGAAGAGCCTGAATTGCTTGACAAAGTAAGAGCTGTGAATGCAACAGGAACACAAAATATAGTGAATGTATGTAAAGAATTAAATATTCCAATTATGTATTTTTCAACAGATTATGTATTTAATGGACAAGGTACTGTACCATGGAATGAATATGATGAAAGACATCCATTAAATGTATATGGACAAACTAAATATGAAGGTGAATTAGCTGTTGAGACTTATCCAAAACACTTCATTATTCGTATTGCTTGGGTATTTGGTAAGAATGGAAATAACTTTATTAAAACAATGCTTCGATTAGGAAAAGAAAAAGGAGCCGTAAGCGTTGTAAATGATCAGATAGGGAATCCAACATATACATTTGACTTAGCTAAACTTGTAGTAGATATGATACAAACCGATAAATATGGAACATATCATGCAACAAATTCTGGAGATTTTATCAGCTGGTATGATTTTGCTTGTGAAATATTTAGACAAGCTGGAATGAATTATGTAAAGGTAACTCCGGTAGATAGCACTGCCTTTCCTGCAAAGGCAATACGTCCTAAAAACTCTAGAATGAATCAAACAGAACTAGATAAAAATGGATTTAAACGTTTACCTACGTGGCAAGATGCATTGGCAAGATATTTGAAAGAAATAAATTCATAAGGAAAGTTGGTTAAACTTACATGATTTCCGTAATAATGTCTACATACAAAGAGAGCGAATTACAGTTAAGACAATCTATAGAATCTATCCTAAATCAAACTTATGAAGACTTTGAATATATAATTATTTTAGATTGTCCTGATAATCAATTGCACAAGACTATTATTGAATCATATAAAGAGAAGGGCCCGAGAGTTAGATTTTATATAAATGAAATGAATATTGGCTTAGCAAATTCATTGAATAAGGGAATTCAACTAGCAAATGGGGAGTTTATCGCGCGAATGGACGCAGATGATATTTCATTACCAGACCGATTTAAAAATCAATTAAAATATATCCAAGATAAGAATTACGATTTAATTGGTGGTATTACTCAAATGATCGATGAAAATGGAGATTTAATATATTCTATACAAAAGGTTCCCACGAACTATGATAAAATCAAAAAAATATTAAAGTATGGGCAATGCATAGCGCATCCTACATGGTTTGGAAAGAAAGTCGTTTTTGAAACTTTAAATGGATATCGGGAAATTCCTTTATGCGAAGATTATGACTTTACTTTAAGAGCGGTATTAAGTGGATATAGAATTTCAAATCTAAATAAAATAGTATTACAGTATCGAATGACTAATCATAGTATTTCACGGCAAAATTTATTTGAACAGTATCTGTATATGACTTATATTACTAAACAATATAAGCAAGGTAAAATTAGTGATATAGAAAAGGCCAAGAAATATGTTGAAGATAAAAATGATTTAAAACAATCAAAAAAATATCTACAAGCTAATATCTTGTTTAATTCCATGCTACGAGAAATTTCACAAAAGAAGTTATTGAGTTTTGTAAAACATGGATTTCAATTAGTTTTTACTTCTCGATATTATTTAGATAAAATCTTTCGTTTTGTTTTATTATCACTTAACTCATAGCAAATCTCTATACAATATAGCGATTTGCTTTTTATATGATTGAATTTACTTAAATATTTCGTTAAGCTTTAGGGGAGAGGAGAGTTATAAATGAAAAGTATAATAAGAAAGGGAGCAGCTTTAATGCTGTTTATGGCAATGGTAATAAACTGTTTTTCGGTTTCGCCTATTTATGCTCATGAAGACAATGTGAACAGTGGAGAAACTATGACAGAAATAGAAAATTCTGAAAATAACATGGAAGAAGGTTTTCCTAGTGAGGATGTAACATTACCTGAAGAAAATGAAAATAATATTCCTGAGAAGGATCAAATAACTCATGATACTCAAATTCAGGATAATGGGGTTGTAGAAGATAAGGAAGAAGTATCAACTCCAATTCCTGGGGATACTTCTTTAGTTAACTATTTTTATGTAGGGTATCCTTATTTACAAGCTCCGGCATCACAAGAGTTTGTATTATCCTTTGGTACAGGTACAGAAAATATTTCTAGAATTGTATTAAAGTATCAGAAAGATAATGGAAATTTAATAGAGTTAGAGAGCTCAAGGCAATCAGAAGAGCTTTATGTTTTTAAGAAAGATTTTACAGAATCGGATAAAGGGACTTATAAAGTCATCGGATTCAGTTATTTTGTTGATTCTCAAGAATATACAATTAGTTTTTCTGATTTAGAAATGGATGTACGTTTTGGTGTAAATCAAGAGTATGATGGATATGGAGAAAATGAAGGATATACAATTGATGAAAACGGGAATGAAGTAGAAGAATCTGATGAAATCAATGACTCTATGGCTCAGGAAATTGAATCATCGGTTGTATCCTTGAATGGTTCTAATGTGGCTAGTACAGAAGATTTGGTAGAATCTGTTTTAAAAGAAAATGCACAAACGCCTCAAAACAACAGTAGAAAAAAGCGTTCAATCACAACTTATTCAGAGAATAATCCTCTAGTGATCTGTATTGATCCAGGACATGGGGGTAGTGAAAGCGGTACTGTAGTAGTGGATGGTTCTTTAGAGAAGAATTTGAATTTAAAGATTGCCATGTATTTGAAAGAAGAACTAGAACAATATAACAATGTTAAGGTTGTAATGACTAGAACAAGTGATGTTTATGTTAGCTTGCAAGATAGAGCAAGAATTGCAGCAAATGCTGGCGCTAAAGCTTTAGTTAGTATCCACATTAATGCCACTGGATGGGGGACGCAAAATAAAGTATCTGGGGCAGAGGTATATTACCCTCACGCCAATTACAATGCTTCCGTTTCTGAGACAGGTAAAAATCTAGCTCAAAATATTTTGAATGAACTGGTTGGCTTAGGTTTAAATAACTTGGGTATCAAAGTTAAATATGTATATGACTCTGAAACTGGAAAACCAGCGAATGATCCGGCTTATGATTATCCGGATGGTTCTGTAGGGGATTATTATGGAGTGATTCGTTATAGCAAAGAATTAGGTGTTGCAGGAATCATTGTTGAGCATGCAATGTCAGATAATTGGAGTGATTTTAATAATTTTTTGAGTTCGGATGCGAAACTTAAAAATTTAGGTATTGCGGATGCGACAGGAATTGCCAAAGCGTTTGGATTACAAAAGATAGATAGAAACTATCTAAATCAACTTGCACTACAATATAAAAATACCATTAAAGATGGGACATATTCACTTTCATTAAAAGGAGATTCTAAAGTAGTATCTGTAAAGGATGCTTCAACATCGGATAATGCCAACATCATTATGCAAAATAATGCTACTTCGGATTATCAAGGTTGGAGAATAATAAATAATGATAACGGGTATGTTTCAATTCAAAATGTGTATAGTGGAAAGGCTTTGTCAATTAATAACGGAGCTGAAAACGCAATCTGCCAAAAGAATCCAAATTTGTCATATGATAGTTTGTGGATTATTCAGCCAAGTGGTTCAGGATATAAAATTGTATCAGCCTCTAATATTGAAAATTACTTGAATGTATCTTCTGAAAGAGTGGTTTTAGGAAATGATTCAAGTCAAGTATGGAATTTTAAATCTTATTCTCAAAATATTGCAAGTATCTTATATAGAGCACATGTGCAAGATACCGGTTGGCAATCATGGGTTCAAAATGGAGATACTGCAGGGACCACAGGTAAAAATAAGAGAATTGAAGCAATAAATTTAAAACTTTCAGAGAATATTGCAGGAGGAATTGAATACCAGGCTCATGTTGAAAATATAGGTTGGCAAGACTGGGTATCTAACGGCCAATTGTCAGGTACGACTGGGAAAAATCTGCAGATGGAAGCTGTTCGAATAAAACTTTCTGGTGATGCTGAAAAAAAATATGATGTATATTATAGGGCTCATGCTCAGGAATTTGGCTGGTTAGACTGGGCAAAAAACGGTGAAAGTGCAGGTACACAAGGTTATAATTTTCACTTGGAAGCTTTAGAGATACAGTTAGTAACTAAAGGCGGAAAAGCTCCGGGAAATACTTCGGTACCTTTTAAGCAAAAGGAAACGAATATAAAAAAACTGTCCTATCAAACACATGTTGAGAATATAGGTTGGCAAGATTTAAAGTATGATGGGGAAATTAGTGGAACAAGTGGTCAGTCTTTACGATTAGAGGCTATTAAGATTTCTTTAGCGAATTTGACTCATACGGGTTCTATCGAATATGCAACACATATTCAAGATATTGGCTGGCAAAATTGGAAAGCAAATGGAGATTTAAGCGGAACCACAGGCCAAAATAAACGCTTAGAAGCTATTAAGATTCGTCTTACTGGAGAAATTGCTGATTATTATGACGTTTATTATCGAGTTCATGCACAAGAGTTTGGTTGGTTAGATTGGGCAAAAGATGGTCAAGAAGCAGGAACTGCAGGTTATAGTTATCGTTTAGAGGCTATTCAGATACAACTCGTTGAAAAAGGTCTATCAGCACCGGGAAGCACTGAAACACCTTTTATTCAACGCTTGATAAGATACCAAACACATGTTGAGAATATAGGCTGGCAAGATTTTAAATATGATGGTGAAACGAGTGGAACTAGTGGTGAATCATTACGATTAGAATCTATAAAAATCACACTGCCTAGTCTCAGTACACAAGGAAGTGTACAATATAGTACTCATATACAGGATATTGGATGGCAAAATTGGGTTTCAAACGGACAACTAAGTGGAACAACTGGACAGAAGAAAAGGCTAGAAGCGATTAAAATTAAATTAACAGGTTCATTATCTTCTAAATATGATATTTACTATAGAGTTCATGCACAAAATTTTGGTTGGTTAGATTGGGCGAAAAATGGTGACAATGCTGGAACTGAGGGATATGCATATCGCCTAGAAGCCATAGAAATTCGTATGATTCCCAAAGGAGAAAATGCACCAGGAAGTACAGAAAATCCATTTTATAAAAAACAAGAAGCAGTTACATCGGGTTATTTGATTATGGGTACTTCAAATGTTACAGATAAGGAATTAGTTTCATATTTTAACCGCTATAAAGGAAGTACCGTTTATGACACATATTTAGGAACAAATTCAAAATATAATGGAGTATTATCAAAAGGTGGTGCAGCTACTATTGAAGATTTTTGTAAGATTTTTTATGAAGAATGTTTAGCTGAAGGTGTAAAACCAGAAGTAGCTTTTGCACAATCCATGTTAGAGACAGGATTTTTAAGATATGGTGGAGATGTTTTACCCAATCAATATAATTTTGCTGGTCTGGGAGCAACAGGAAATGGAGTTCATGGGAATTCGTTTAAAGATGTTAGAACAGGAATAAGAGCACAAGTTCAACATCTAAAATGTTATGCATCTATGGATCCATTGAATCAACCGTTAGTTGATCAGCGTTGGAGTGAATCCTTAAGAGGAAAAGCACCCACAGTTGAAAAACTTCAAGGAACTTGGGCAACTTCCACGACATATGCTAAGACACTTTTACAAGCAATAGATAGAATTAATAGTTTATAGATTTAAAAGATAAGCGAATTTATGCGCTTATCTTTTTTTATAGGCATGATATTGAGATATAATAAAAATAGATAAAGTTATATTAAGGAGATAATATATGCGAAAGATAACGAGTGTAATGAGTGTTGTATTGAGTCTAAGCATCATGACAACACCAGTATATGCACAGGAAACCAGAGACTGGACGAATGAGGAAAGTTTTGTACCATCACTTTCAAAACAGGAAGAAGGAACATTAACCTTTGACTTCAGGTTTATGCAGGAGCAGCCTGTGCAGGGAGAACATGCAAGCGTAGTTTTGCCGGAAAACTATATGGTGTTTGAAAATACGGAACCAGTACCTGTCTATGCCTACACAGTGGAAACAGATCAGATTACTGACATGGTCCTGGGAACTGTGGAAGTGGAAGATGGAGAAGCAATAATTACCTTTAGTGGAGAATCGGTAGATTATTCAATTTTTAAAGGTGAATTCAATGTAACAGGGGATTTTATTGATGAACAGTATGAAACAGATGTGGTTTCATGGAATTTAAATGACAAGGTGCAGGAAAATCTTCGACTTCCAGAGAAGACGGAAGTACCAGTAAAAGAAGAGGAACAACCTGCGGAGGACGAAATAGACAATATTGAAACCGAACCAAGTGTTGAGGAAGAAGAGAAACCGGTAATGGAAGAAACGGAACCGGAAGAATCGCCAGAGATAACACCAGAGGCTGCAGTAAATAGCCTTGAAGAGGATACAGAAGGCCTGCACTATCAGGCCCATGTACAAAACATAGGATGGATGGATGCAGTCAATGATGGAGAAGTCGCAGGAACACAAGGGCAAAATCTGAGAATGGAGGCTCTGAAAATCGATTTAGATTCAGAAGAGATCCAGTATCGTGGCCATGTACAGAATCTAGGATGGCAAAACTGGGTGACCGGTAGCCAAATGGCCGGAACAACGGGACAGGATCTTCGCATGGAGGCAGTCGAGATCAAACTGACCGGAGAGATGGCGCAGAAATATGATATTTATTACCGAGTGCATGTGTCCGATTATGGAACGCTAGGCTGGGCAAAGAATGGTCAGACGGCTGGGACAACCGATCTGAATACATCAATGCAGTCCATTGAAATTTGTTTGTATGAAAAAGGTGATGTGAGTGCGCCACAAACGGGAGGATCCAGTTTATCACCTACGAACAAAGGAACCTTGACTTACCAGGCCCATGTACAGAATATTGGCTGGCAGGGAAGCGTGGCTGATGGAGACATTGCCGGAACGCAAAAAAAATCTCTTCGAATGGAAGCATTAAGAATCTATTTAAATAATCCGGAAGGAGTGGAAGGATCCGTAAGATATAAGGCCCATGTAGAAAATATAGGCTGGCAAGACTGGGTAGGAAATGGAGAGATAGCCGGAACGACGGGGCAGGATCTTAGAATCGAAGCGGTACAGATAGAACTAACCGGTGCGATGGCAGAGCGCTATGATATTTATTACCGAGTGCATGTGTCCGATTATGGAACATTGGGCTGGGCCAAAAATGGAGAGGTAGCCGGAACAACGGATTACAAGAAGGCAGCACAGTCCATTGAGATCCGGTTGTATGAAAAAGGAGACAGCAGTGCACCACAGACAGGAGGCTCCTACCTAACACCGACCAATAAGGGAATGATAACTTATCAGGCTCATGTGGAGAACATAGGTTGGCAGGACAGTGTAGCTGATGGTAATATGGCAGGAACGCAGGGCCGATCCTTACGAATGGAAGCGATGAAGATATATCTGAACAATCCGGAAGGAGTGGAAGGATCTGTAAGATATAAAGCCCATGTACAGAACATAGGTTGGCAGAATTGGGTAAACAGCGGACAAGTAGCTGGTACTACGGGACAGGATCTACGGATGGAAGCGATACAGATAGAGCTGACTGGAGAGATGGCTGAAAAATATGATATCTATTATCGGGTTCATGTATCCAACTATGGGACACTCGGCTGGGCCAAAAATGGAGACAAAGCAGGAACTGAATCCATGCAGACTGCAATACAATCGATAGAGATTAAAATTTTGGAAAAAGGAGATCAAAGCATAGAATGTTCAGACGGTTATTTAGGTCCAGAACGTTTAGGCACTTTATCTTACAGTGTCCAAGTTGAAAACTCGTGGCAAGAAAATAAAACAAGTGGTGAAATAAGTGGAACTACTGGTCAATCAAAGATGTTAACTGGGTTAAGAATGTCGATAGAAAATAATAGCGAAAATTGTTTTGATGGTAGCATACAATATCAGGCACATTTCTCTAACGATGGATGGACGAATACTGCAGCAGATGGAACAGATTCAGTTTCTAATGGGAATGGTATTGAGGCTATAAAAATAAGTTTAACTGGAGAACTGGCAAAATATTGTGATGTGTATTATCGAACCCATGTTGAAAACTTAGGTTGGATGGGCTGGGCTAAAAATGGCCAAGCAGCAGGTACCACTAAGTTAGGTTATCATATGGAAGCACTAGAAGTTCGCTTAGTTCTTAAAGGGACGTATGTAGGGCCTAATGAGAACTATTATAAAGACTACCTGAATCCTACATTACAAAAGGCACATGAAATTAATAACTCTTTAGGGCGTGATTTAAGAGCAGCTTTCAATTATGCAAAGAGTATTACTTACTCCCGCTATGAACCAGCGGACTATAATGGCTATGGAAGTGAAAACTATGCGGCTTATGGTTTTGCAACACATCGTGGGAATTGTTATGTAATGGCTGCTGTGTTTACTTACTTAGCTAAAGATCTTGGATATGATGCTCATCAAGTAGGTGGATATCAAGGAAGCTACAATACGCCACATTCCTGGGTTGAAATCGTAATTAATGGAACCATTTATGTATTTGACCCAGATTTTGAAAAAGAATTAGGCAGAAATGGATACATGTTTACGTATGGAACTTCGGGTACATTAATGTATCACAGTTATTCAAGAATGAATTAAGGAGATAAGATATGAAGAAAATTTTAAAATTACTTTTACTTAGTTTTACTTGTTTTTCATTTATATTGTCTGGCTGTTCAGCGCAAGAAGCACCCAAAGAAGAGAAAGAAGAAATGAAGACAATTGGTGAAGAAATTCAAGGAGAAAATGTTTATAAAGTAATACTAACAAATTCTACTGGGAAATCTATTAAAGGATTTGCTATCAAAACTGGTACAATGGATGCTTTTGGTGAAAATATGTTAGGCGAAGATGATGAATTTTCAAATAAAGAGAAGAGAACTCTTTATTATGATGCTACAACCGCTATTGAAGAAAATGAAGAAGCTCAAAAAGATGCTGAAATGCAGACATCTCCAGATTATACTATACAGCTAACATTTGACGACGATTCTACTATTGAACTTCATTCTTTTCCATTTTCAGATGTAGAGAAAGCATCAATCGAATTCAATAATGAAGAGTCTATCGCTTATATTGAATATACATCTATTGAGCAGGATACAAAGGTTTCTACAGAGGAAGCAGAAATTAGAATTAAACAAGAGCAAATAGCTGCTCAACAGGCCGCTGAAGCTGCAGCACAACAAGCTGCTCAGGAACAGGCGCAACAAGAAGCAGCACTTCAAGCGCAACAAGCTCAGCAAGCTCAACAAATTCAACAGCAACCTGTACAACAAGCTCCAGTACAAAATACAGCACCTTCGGCAAATGAAGGCTGTTTAGGAGATTCTGTCGAAACATGGTAAAAAAACCAATTTACAGTTTCTATAATTTACGAGTCATAGCTTGTATTGGAATTGTATTATTACATACATTAAATGGTGCTATCGGGTTATACGGTAGCACTATTAGTGTTAACGAACAAATCATATCTCTGACAGTAAAGAATTTATTGTTGTGGTGTGTTCCATGTTTTGTAATGGTAACTGGAGCTTTATTATTAAATCCTGAAAAAGAAATTTCATATGTAAAATTATTTAAAAAATATATTTTGCGGATAATCTTTGCACTATTATTTTGTTGTATAGTTTTTTCAATATTTGATTTAATTGTTCATGGAGACACATTTACATTTCATATAATTGTTGAAATAATTCAAGATTTCTTTTTGGGAACAAGTTGGTCACATCTTTGGTATTTGTATTTGATTATCGGACTTTACTTAATGATTCCAATATATAAAATCATTACTAAAAATGCTAAAAGTAGAGATATTAAATATATATTGATACTTTATTTAATATTTTTATCGATAATGCCGACTCTAAATATATTTGGTCTTAATGTTTCTTTTTACATTTTAGTTTCAACTATTTATCCATTCTATGCTTTTTTTGGATATGCATATTATCAAAAGATCATCGAATTAAGGAATTACCAATCTTTATTATTGATCATTTTATCAAGTATTGGTTTAGTCTTAGTGAATATTTATCAATACAAGTTTGGATATGCATTTTTAGAAGTTCTATTGAACTACTCATCTATTCTAGTAGTATTACAGTCAGTTGGAATATTTGCTCTATTTGTAAATTTTAAAGGAAAAAGCAATAAAGTAATAGAATCATTGGATTCTGCTTCATTCGGAATTTACTTATTACATATGATTTTTGTTAGGTTAATCCTAAAGTATTTGGAGTTTAATCCTTATAATTTCATTCCTTTAGTTTCATTTTTATGCCTTGTTATTACAGTCGTATTATGTTCTTATGTAATTGTTTTTATGCTTAAGAAAATTCCTGTATTTAATAAGTTTTTATAGAGATATATTCAAATATCATAGTTTTATTGGTGCTCTAAATTTAAACGGGGTTTTACGAAAATCGTTTTATTTTGTCGGATAGGCAGAATATCCAGTGTAATTCTGCCTTTTTTCTTTTTGGTTAAACTCTGATAAAAAAGATGGTTCTTAAGATGCAAATAACATGATTTAAGAGGAGACAATTGGCATAAAATATCTTTGTCATATAATTATCCCCTCTCCCTAATATATGTTATAATTTTCATATAAAGAACTATAGTTCATATTCTATCGAATTACTAGGGAATGTGATGCGATTAATATAAAAGTTACAATGGCTACGAGGTGACGAGCATGTTCATTGATTATTCATCCACTTTCGGTAAAGCTATTAAAAAAGCACGGAAAGAAAGACATTTGACACAACAACAGTTAGCAGATGCCACGCATGTTTCTCAGCGTTATTTGGCAAAAATTGAAAATGGAAAGACACATCCTTCCATTGATATTGTCTGTATCATTGTTAAAGCATTAAATCTTTCTATGGATAATATTCTTCATGAAGGTCAATTGGATGAATCAGAACACTTTCTCAAAGAACTGCAAGTTAGATTACCAGGATTTACAAAAGAACAAAAAGATTATTTAAGTACAACCATTCTTGTGTTTGAAGAACAAAACCGTAATCGAGAATCATAAATTTTATACTATTTTACGTATACAAGAACTCATAGAGAGCTATGATTTAGCTATTCTATGAGTTTTTACTATTGTGTGTAGAAAAGCTTGTATAGAGTAGATATAATGATTTAAAAAACTTTGAATTTTCGTATCATTCCAGCAGGCAAAAATATTTGCTTCAATAATGGTCTAACACGATGACATTAGGATATAATAGTATTACTTGTTGGAGGACTATATATGATAAAGGTACTTTTCATCTGCCACGGCAATATCTGCCGTTCACCCATGGCAGAATTCATTATGAAAAAACTAGTCAAAGATCATGGAATAGAGGATCAGTTCATCATTGAATCGGCGGCCACCAGTACTGAAGAGATCGGACATGATATGTATCCACCCGCAAAAAGAAAGCTGACCGAAAAAGGGATTCCTTTTTCAAAACGGCATGCACGTCAGGTACGCTTTGATGAATATGAAACATGGGATTATATCTTAGGAATGGATCGATGGAACCTTCAAAATTTAAAGCGCATCTTTTATAATGATAAAGCAGAAAAAGTACATTCTTTGCTTCAGAATAAAGATGTGGCTGATCCATGGTACACCGATGATTTTGAAACGGCCTACCGGGATATTGAAAAAGGATGCAGAGAATGGCTGGAAAGGATTCTACATGATTAAACAAAACTTACATACACACAGTACCTATTGCGATGGAAAAGATCGTATTGAGGAAATGGTGCAAACCGCAATCGAAAAAGGATTTACTGTACTTGGTTTTTCCGGACATGGTCCCTGTTTGGTCGATGAGGTGGCCATGAAGGAAAGTGATCTGCCAAATTACATAAAAGACATTTTAGAAGCCAAAGAAAAATATAAAGATCAGATACAGATATTTTTAGGAATCGAAGAAGATATTTCTCAGCGTATTCCCTCAAAAGAACCCTATGATTTTGTGATTGGAAGCAAACATTTCATGTTTATCAAAAATCAGGTCAAAAATGTAGATTACTCCAAAGAAATGGCCCAGGAAATTGTAGAACTCTATGATGGTGATTTTCTAAAGTATGCCAAAGATTATTACGAAGACCTAAAAAATATCGCAAACTATCCGGAAGTGGATATTGTCGGGCATTTAGATCTTTTGATGAAATTCAATGAGGATGAAAGTTTTCTTTCGTTTACCGATCCAACATATTTGTCATATGCCAAAGATTGCATTGATGTTTTAATCAAAGCCGGTAAGATTTTTGAAGTCAATACCGGAGCTATTTCCAGAGGCTATAGAACCAAGCCATACCCGCATCAAACATTGCTTGCATATATTCAAGAAAAAGGTGGAAAGATCTTATTAAACAGTGATTGTCATAATCGAGTTAACTTAGATTGTTACTACAAAGAATCCATGGAATTGATCAAACAATGTGGATTTAAAACGATGATGACTTTGACAACAGAAGGATTTAAAGAGGTGCCAATTGACCGATTTACGGTCTAGCACCTCTTTTTATTGGTTATTTACAAATTTCAGAATACGTGGTTAAACCATACAACGGTGTGGCATAGAGGCAGGCATTTTCAATGGCTTTGGCCATTGCTTTGGCTGCTAAAGCACCAACAACATCCGGCTGGGCTTCTACTTGTTGGCTGGCCATCGCAAAGATGGTGTCACCATCACTGGACGTGTGGACCGGTCGAATGGTTCGGGCATAGCCGTTATGAGCCATGCTGGCAATCTTATTGGCTTGTGCCTTGGTAAGTTTTGCATTGGTGAGGATACAACCAATGGTCGTATTCATGCCGCAGCTTTCTTCAATTGGCTGGTTTTCAAATATAATATCTAGTGTAGAAAGTCGTTTTTTATTTGGATAGTCATAGATGCCGGCAATCGGCTTTTCACTGTTTTCAAAATAGACATCCCCACATGCATTAACGGCTACAATGGCTGCGACCATGACATCACCCACTTGAAAAGCAGCATGACCTAATCCGGTTTTCATAGCTTTATTAAAGCCTAAAAATTTACCGACGCTGGCTCCGGTTCCGGCACCGATGCAGCCTTGTTTAGAAAGTTCATGACTGGCGTTTTGACAAGCCTGATAGCCCATTTTTTTAGTCGGATATGCTTTTGGATCGGCTACACTGCAATCAAATAAACAGGCGCCGGATACGATAGGAATATAAATACCTTTCATATCAAAGCCGATTTGATGCTCACTTAAATATGCCATGACACCACAGCTGGCCTCTAAGCCAAAAGCACTGCCGCCGGCTAGTGTTACCGCATGGATTTGTTCGACCATATTTTTAGGATTTAAAAGATCGGTTTCTCTTGTGGCAGGGCCACCACCGCGCACATCCACGCCGGCAACAGCCCCTTTCTCACAAAGGATCACGGTACAGCCCGTACCGCCTTTTTCATCTTGTGCATGTCCGATCTTAAAATCGGTTAGTTCATTGATCAGAATTTCCTTCATTTTTATCTACCTCCATTAGTGTATATAAATCATTTCGTCGTATTTTCCAAAAAGGCATACGCTGACGAATTATATCAACTTGTTCTAAATCGATATCGGTTATCGAATAGGGTTCGTTTTCATTCATCTGATAACAGATCTTTCCAAAAGGATCGGTGATGATGGAATGTCCATAGCTTTCAAATGTATCATATTGATAATGCGCTGGATTGACACCCACCATAAACACCTGATTTTCCATAGCCCGTACCTGAAAGAGAGGTGTCCAATGTTGCAGGGTCACGCTTTTATTAAAGGCAGCCGGGCAAAAGATAATACGCGTGCCTTTTATCGCAAGAAGTCTTGCCACTTCCGGAAATCGGATATCATAACAGACCAAAACGCCCATCTTACCCCATCGAGTATCAAACGTTTGGAGGTGATCACCGGGTGTAAAGACATCTTTTTCCTGATAATCCTTTTTGGTATGAACTTCAAACAAATGCGTTTTCGCATAGGAAGCAATCAATTTTCCATGATCAAAAATAAGACACTCATTATAGATCTTATCTTCGATCTTATGGGCAATCGTGCCGCCAACGATCATGCATTTTAGTTTGTCTGAAAGTGTTTGAAGAAGCTCTTTACAAAGATCATAGAAAGAAACACTTTTTTTGATCTGCTCATTGATATAGGGGCAATTCCACATTTCCGGTAAGACCAGAATATCAGCGCCTTCTTTATGACTTTGTATAGCCAAGGATTGCACTTGGTTGAGGTTGTCCTTCACATCTTCTTGCACTTGTATTTGAAGCATAGCGATTTTCATGGCTAAATCATACCATGAAAGACGAAAATGATTTATAATAAATTTGAGAAGAATAGGAGTGAAAGTATGCCAATTGTAAAATTAGCCCCTGCTTATAAAGATTATATTTGGGGTGGAACGAATTTAAAGGAAAAATACGGAAAGAAATGTGATTTAAATATCGTAGCGGAAAGCTGGGAAGTATCAACTCACCCGGATGGACCAAGTACTGTCGTATCCGGACCTTATCAAGGAAAGACTCTGACAGAATATATTGATGCCTTAGGAAAAGATTGCTTGGGAACAAAAGGAAAAGAGTTTGAGTTTTTCCCGATGTTGATCAAATTTATCGACTCTAAACAACCTCTTTCAATTCAAGTGCATCCGGATAATGAATATGCACTTCGTGTAGAAAAGGAATACGGAAAGACAGAAATGTGGTACATCTTAGATTGCCAGCCTGATGCGACTTTGTACTTTGGTGTCAACCAGTCGATTACTAAAGAAGAATTCAGAGAACGTATCGAAAACAACACGATTCTTGAAGTGCTAAAAGAAGTACCGGTACATAAAGGCGATGTGTTCTTTATCAAGGCAGGAACGATTCATGCGATCGGAGCCGGAATTACTTTGTGTGAGATTCAACAGAATTCCAATTCAACGTATCGTGTTTATGATTTCGGTCGTGTAGGAAAAGATGGAAAACCAAGAGAATTGCACATCGATAAAGCTATTGATGTTTCCAATTTAAATCCAATCGAATCGGATTTCAAACCAGCCGGCAAGCCGGTCAGTGATGAAAATGCGACAACGATGTTGTTGGCAACATGTGATTATTTCACAAGCTTTGAAACTACATTAAGAGGCAGTACAATCATTGATGTAGATGAGGAAAGCTTTGCCTCTATGGTTTTGGTAGAAGGAAATGCTACGGTTGAAAACGATGGCGAGGTCTTGGAACTGACCAAGGGGGAAACCGTATTTATGACTGCCGGCAGCGGTCCTGTAAAAGTAACAGGAGATTGCCAGTGGATCTTCAGCAGGGTTTAATCCTGCTTTTTGCTTTATGTTTCAAAAAGATTTACTAAAGTGGTATGACAAAAACGCCAGACCGCTGATCTTTCGAGAGAAAAAAGAAGCGTACTCCATCTGGATCTCTGAAATCATGGCCCAGCAGACACGCATTGAAGCCATGTTACCTTATTATAGAAGATTTATTGAAAAATACCCGGATATCCAAAGCTTATCGCAGGCTGATGACGATGATCTGACAAAGCTTTGGCAGGGATTAGGCTACTATAATCGTGTGCGCAATATGAAAAAATGTGCAATCGAATGTATGGATTGCTATCAGGGAAGCTTGCCAAAAACGAAAGCAGAGCTTAAAAAATTGCCGGGCATTGGCGATTATACGGCCGGTGCGATTGCTTCGATTGCTTACGATGAAAAAGTCAGTGCCGTTGATGGTAATGTGATTCGTGTGTTTTCCAGATTGTACAACATCACAGAGGATGTAAAACAAACGAAAGTAAAAAAGAAGATCGAACAATTGGTCGAAGCTTCCTTGGCCGATCCTGTCAGCAGCTATAATCAGGCTTTGATGGAATTAGGTGCTTTGGTCTGCATTCCTAAAAATCCACGATGTGCTGCTTGTCCGATTCAGAAAGACTGCAAAGCTTATCTTGAAGGAGATCCATCGAAATTGCCGATGCAGCCTAAGAAAAAGGAACGCCGTAAAGAAGATAAAATCTATTATGTATTGGTTTGCAAAGATAGAATTCATTTAGTACAGCGACCGAAAACCGGACTTTTATCCGGACTTTATGGTTTTGATGAACAAAAGCCAGAGCATATTGTGAACCAGATGGAATTAAAAGAACACATTCATGTCTTTTCACATGTGGAATGGATCATGAAAGGGTATTTATGTGAGGTCGATTCTATGACGGAGAATTTTTATACGATCGATCAAATTCATGAACAGTTTTCCATTCCCAGTGCTTTTTTACCATTTTTAAAACAGACAGAACGATATATAAAGGAGAATAAAATATGTCAGAAGTTGTAATTGAGAGTTTTACGTTAGATCATACGAAAGTCTTAGCACCTTATGTGCGCTTGATCAGCGTAGAACAAGGTCCTAAAGGAGACAGGATCTCTAACTATGATGTGCGTTTAACGCAGCCCAATCGACAAGAAATTCCTACCGGTGCCATGCATACGTTAGAACACTTATTAGCTCTCTATCTTCGTCCAAGAATTGAGGGCTATATCGATTGTTCACCGTTTGGTTGTCGTACAGGCTTTCATTTACTATGTTGGAATGAACATGATACAAAGGATGTGGCCATCGCCTTAAAAGAAGCATTGGAAGATATTTTGCATACGACATGGGAACAAGTGCCGGGAACACAGGAAAAAGAATGTGGAAACTACAAAGATCATAGCCTGGTAGGTGCCAAAGAGTGGGCTAAAGAAATTTTGAAGCAGGGAATTTCCAGTGATCCGTTTGAAAGAAAAATCGTATGACTAAGCTCGTTTTAGCTTCCT
This sequence comes from Faecalicoccus pleomorphus DSM 20574, assembly GCF_000420345.1. Classification (GTDB taxonomy): domain Bacteria; phylum Bacillota_I; class Bacilli_A; order Erysipelotrichales; family Erysipelotrichaceae; genus Faecalicoccus; species Faecalicoccus pleomorphus. The sequence goes on from NZ_ATUT01000018.1 coordinate 33,485, forward strand.
GTACAGCCGATTTATATTTGTATGTGGATCATTTACCAACATCAGCACAGGATGTAAAAGTTATATCCAGACAAATGGTGCTGGGCGGTTGTGGCTATCATGTCAGTAAAGCCTGTCAGGATTCTATTTTAGTTTGTCCGATAGGTAACGGTATGTATGCCCAATTTGTCAAAGAAAAGCTGTTATCCGAAGAGATAGAGACGATCATGCCTACGGTTTTACAGGAAAATGGCGTTTGTATTTGTTTGATTGAACCCAATGGACAAAGAACTTTTCTTTCCAGTCATGGCGCTGAATATTTTTATACACCGCAGATGCTTGTTGATTTACCGCAGGCAGATTGGATCTATATATCCGGAATTGATTTGGAAGAAAAACAGAATCAATGTTTGATCGATTATTGTGCAAAAACAAGTAGTAAAATCTTTTTTGCGCCGGGTCCGAGAATCTCTGCGATTCCAGGCGTATTAAAACAGATGTTGGATCTAAAACCGGTATTACACATGAACAAAGAAGAATGTGAAGCGTGGTGTCAATGTTCTTTTCAAGAAGGGATGGCTTCTTTATTTGAAAAGACACAAAAGCCTGTCATCGTAACAGATGCTTCTCGCGGCTCTTATGCCTATGATGGAAAAAAGTTGTATCACGAAGTGGAAGAAGCCGTTGTCACCAAAAACGCAACCGGAGCCGGCGATACCCATGCAGCCAGTTGTCTGGATAGTTTATCACAGAAAATGCCATTCGATGAAATGTTAAGAAGGGCGAATCGTGCCAGCATTCAAAAAATTACACAAGGAAAGGAAGAATTATGATAGATTGTTTAGCCGTAGGTTTAGGAGGATGCATTGGCTCCATCCTTCGATATCTGATCGGGAAGATTCCTGTAGAAACAAATGGCTTTCCCATTCACACTCTAGGTATTAATGTCATTGGATGTTTTCTGATTGGTTTAATCGTTTCCTTAGCTACAAAAAATACACAGATGGATCCTCGTCTTGTTTTATTTTTTAAAACCGGAGTTTGTGGTGGATTTACGACTTTTTCAACCTTTTCTTTAGAAACCCAACAATTGATGCAGACAGGGCAATATACCATGGCCATAATCTATGTGCTATGTAGTATCTTGTTAGGTATTTTTGCGATATTTGCGGCACAGTGGATCCTAAAATAAAGCAGGCAGCTTAGGCTGTCTGTTTGTCGTCTTGGTATTCTAATATATCGCCGGGCTGACATTCCAGCACTTTGCAGATCGCATCCAAGGTAGAAAAACGAATGGCCTTGACTTTACCGGTCTTTAAATTCGATAAATTCACATTGGAAATGCCCACCTTTTCAGAAAGCTCGTTTAAAGACATTTTTCGATCGGCCATGACTCGATCTAATCGCAATATGATAGCCATGGATTCACCTATATAGTCGCATCGACTTCATTTTGAAGACTAAAGCCGACTTCCAGAATCGAAGCTAACAGGATGAAAACGATGCCTATTAATAGAAATAGTCCATCGGCCAGTACAAAATTTCCAAAATGGCAAATCGTAATCATGCCCGGACGATAATCCGGAATTCTCGGTATCACAAAAGCGGCAGTGATCAAAACGACTCCGATCAAATGCGTACCTTTGGAAAAGATATCGGCAAACGATCTGTGTGTCCAGTAAAGCAATAAGATTGTAAAGAAAAATAGAATGATTACACTGCAGAATACCATAGTATAGAGATATTGTGCCCATCCTACATAACTCCAAACACCTTGTAAAGTATCTTGGACAATTTCTACTAAACATGAAACAGAACAACCTCCGGTAAATAGTAGTGAAATTAACAGAATCCGTCGCATCTTTCGCGTTAAAACTTGTTCAGCATCTTCTTTCATGATGAATCCTCCTTGTTGTCTACTTATTTTATATCATTTAATTTTACTAAAATCAATAAAAATTTAATGATAAACATTAAAAATTTATTGTTTTTATATCAAATATAAAGAGTTTGTAAGTTCCTGTGGGAATTCTAGTCTTCATTTGAAAAATATGCTACAATGATATAGCGTGTAAATTTGTATAAACAGTAAGCAGGAGGGCTACTTTATGGGATTATTATCAAATCTTTTCTCGGAAGAGAAGCGTGAAATCAGTACGCTGGAAAAGATTGCTGATCAAGTGTTGTCGCATGAAAATGAAATGGCGGTATTAAGCGATGATCAGTTAAAGGAGAAAACAGAAGAATACAAGAAACGATTGGCAGAAGGTGAAACAGTAGATGATTTATTACCGGAAGCTTTCGCAACAGCTAGGGAAGCTGCCTATCGTGTCATCAATGAAAAACCGTATCGTGTGCAGGTCATGGGGGCTGTGGCCATGCACAAAGGTGATATTGCCGAAATGAAAACCGGTGAAGGTAAAACCTTGACCGCTACGATGGCTGTCTATCTAAACGCATTGACAGGACAAGGTGTCCATGTCATTACTGTTAACGAATACCTGGCCGGACGTGATGCAGCCTGGATGGGTGAAATCTATCGTTTTTTAGGTTTAAGCGTTGGTGTCAATAAACGAGAATTAAAGGCCAAAGAAAAAAGAGAGGCCTATGCTTGTGATATTACTTATACGACCAACTCGGAATTAGGTTTTGACTATTTGCGTGATAATATGGTGACGCGTGTAGAAGATCGTGTTATGCGTGGTTTGCACATGGCCATTATCGATGAGGTCGATTCCGTATTGATCGATGAGAGTCGTACACCATTGATTATTTCCGGGGGAAAGAAAGAAACAGCCAACTTGTATATTCAGGCGGATAAATTTGCCAAGACTTTAGTGGCTCCGGAATATGAAACCGATCGTTTTACACATGAAAAACATTTGATTTCCGGTGACTATGACATCGATGAAAAAACACGTCAGGTCATGTTGAGCGAGGATGGTGTGCATAAAGCGGAAAAGTATTTCCATATCAAAAACTTATACGATATTGAACATACACAGCTGGTACATCACATCAATCAGGCCCTAAAGGCAAACTATATTTTTACGAATGAAGTCGAATACGTGGTCAGTGATGATCAGGAAATCGTGATCGTTGACCAGTTTACCGGTCGTTTGATGCCGGGACGTGCCTACAGTGATGGTTTACATCAGGCCATCGAAGCCAAAGAAGGGGTTCCGATCAAGGAAGAAACTTCAACTCTGGCTACGATCACATATCAGAACTTCTTCCGTTTGTATGAAAAACTGGCCGGTATGACCGGTACCGCAAAAACAGAAGAGGAAGAATTCTTATCGACCTACAACATGAAGGTTGTCGTAATTCCAACAAACCGTCCGGTTATCCGTGAAGACCAGCCGGATGAAATCTATGCCCATAAAGATCGCAAATATAAGGCATTAGTAGAAGAAGTAAAACGTCTATATACCAAGGGACAGCCGGTTTTAGTGGGTACGATTGCGGTAGAAACCAGCGAACTGATCAGCAACATGCTGAAAAAGGAAGGCATTCCGCATGAAGTTTTAAATGCCAAAAACCATGCGCGTGAAGCAGAAATCATCGCCAAGGCCGGAAGACCAAAATCGGTAACAATTGCTACCAACATGGCCGGTCGTGGTACCGATATCAAACTGACAAAAGAAACACGTGAATTAGGTGGTTTGGCCGTTTTGGGTTCGGAACGTCATGAATCACGTCGTATCGATAACCAGCTGCGTGGGCGAAGCGGACGTCAGGGGGATCCGGGATTCTCTCGTTTCTACGTATCTTTGGAAGATAACTTGATGGTGCGTTTTGGCGGGGATAAGCTGCAGAAGATGTTTGAGAAACTGGGCGATGAACAAGTACAGTCCAAAGCGGTAACTCGTTCAATTACCATGGCCCAAAAACGTGTGGAAGGCTTTAACTTTGATATGCGTAAACAGTTGCTGGATTATGATGATGTATTACGTCGTCAGCGTGAGATCATCTATGCGCAGCGTAATCGTATCTTAGAAAGCGATGAAGTCCATGAAATGGTACATACGATCTTTGATAAGGCAATTGAAGAAACGTTGCAGGCAAACATTGTTGATGCCAAAAAACAGACAGTAGATCCTGTCAGCCTGTCTAAATCGTTTGATATCATGGGCATGCAGGAAGAAAAACAGATCAAGCCGGATGAAATTGAAGGCAAGTCGTATAAAGAAATCGAAGATTATGCGAAAAATAAGATCTGGGGTGAATATGAAAAAGAAATCCAGCCTGTTAAAAAACAGTTCCTTCCATTTGAAAGAACCGTGGTTTTACGTAACATTGATAGAAACTGGATTGCTCATATCGACCGAATGGATAAATTAAGAAGTGGTATTTATTTAAGAAGTTATGCGCAAAACAACCCACTACAACAATATGTACAAGAAGGATTTGACATGTTTGAAGAGATGAATCGTCGCATCGATCGTGAAATTACTTTCTTCTTGTGCAAGGTGCGCATTCGTAGGGAGACCAAAGCATAATGGAACTATATGAATTAAAACAAGGAGTGAGCACTCACCTGGAGAAATTACGTTCTCTGGGTGAGTCACTTTGACTTAGCTCAGAAAAAGAAACAGATTGAAGACTATGACAAACAGACTTTAGAAGAAGGCTTCTGGTCGGATCAAAAGAAAGCACAATCCGTGATTCGTATGCGGAATTCCTTAAAAGATATCGTAGATCACTATGAAAGCTTGTTGGAGCAGTTGGAATCACTGGATGAAACGGCGGAGGCCTTAAAAAATGATCTGGATGAAGAATTATTAGAGATGGCTTCTGATGAGTATATGGGAGCCAGTGAAAGCTTTGAAGCCTTTGAAATTCAAGTCTTACTTTCACATGAATACGATCAAAACAATGCGATTCTTGAACTGCATCCGGGTGCCGGAGGAACAGAATCGTGTGACTGGGCCAGCATGTTGTATCGTATGTACACCCGCTATGCCGAAAAGAAAGGCTGGAAAGTCACAGTGCTTGATTATCTGGCCGGAGAAGAAGCCGGTATCAAAAGCGTGACCTTTCTGGTAGAAGGGGATAAGGCCTATGGTTATTTAAAAGGAGAAAAAGGCGTGCATCGCTTAGTTCGTATCTCTCCTTTTGATTCTGGTGCCAGAAGACATACCAGCTTTGCCTCTTTAGAGGTCATGCCGCAGTTTAATGATGAGATTGAAATCGAAATTAAACCGGAAGATCTAATCGTAGAAACGAAACGAGCATCCGGAGCCGGAGGGCAACATATCAATAAAACGGACAGTGCTGTTCGTATGGTACATAAGCCTACCGGTATCGTTGCTACGTGTCAAAATGGGCGCAGTCAACATGAAAACCGTGAAGAAGCTTTACGTATCTTGAAGTCTCGTCTTTATCAATTGGAAATTGAAGAAAAAGAAAAGAAACTCAAAGAAATCAAAGGAGAACAAAGTGCCAATGAATGGGGATCTCAGATTCGCAGTTATGTCATGCACCCTTATTCTTTAGTCAAAGATGTTCGTACCGGCTATGAAACCAGTCAGGTACAATCTGTTTTGGATGGCGATTTAGATGAATTTATCTTTGCCTATTTAAAAAGTCAGGTACAGTAAATACGGAAAATACGGAAAGAGGAATGGGGAAATAAAAGTTGTATCCCCTTACAATTTTTTCCTAAATGTTGAAAAGAATGTAAGAAGGTTTGGTGAAAATCGCTTGTAAACAAACCTTCTTTTTCTTATACTTAATTTTGTAGAAGGAGGCTATAAGAAATCATATGACAGATATAGAAAAACATGCCCTGCATGTAAGACAGAACATCATCAAGATGGTGTATGCGGCACAAAGCGGGCATCCGGGCGGCTCTTTATCCGGGGCCGATCTGCTGACGGATCTGTACTTCAGAGAAATGGATATCAACAAAGATAATGTGGATACGATCGAAAGGGATCGTTTCGTACTGAGCAAGGGACATGCCTCCCCACTGCTGTATGCCGTACTGTGTGAAAAGGGATTTCTGCCGGAAGAAGAGCTGCAGGGATTCAGACAGGTGGATTCCAAACTGCAGGGCCATCCCAACATGAACTATGTGTCCGGAGTGGATATGTCTACCGGTTCTCTGGGACAGGGGATCTCGGCAGCGGTAGGTATGGCCATCGCCAATAAACATATCGACAAGAACGAACACCGAATCTATTGCCTGCTGGGCGATGGAGAAAGCGAGGAAGGACAGGTATGGGAAGCCTGTATGGCAGCCTCCCATTACAAGCTGGACAACCTCTGTGTGATGTTAGACTACAACCATCTGCAGATCGATGGCAACATCGACGATGTAATCGGACCGGAACCGTTCAAATCCAAGTTTGAAGCATTCGGTTTCCATACGATCGAGATCAACGGTCATAACTTTAAGGAAATCGAGGCAGCCTTTCAGGAAGCCAGAGAAACCAAGGGACAGCCGACAGCCATCATCGCCCATACGATCAAGGGCAAGGGCGTATCGTTTATGGAAAACAACTATGCATGGCATGGAAGTGCGCCAAACAAGGAACAGTATGAAGAAGC
>NZ_ATUT01000019.1 GCF_000420345.1 Faecalicoccus pleomorphus DSM 20574
ATCCCGGGCACATGGGCAGGTTACCTACGTGTTACTCACCCGTTCGCCACTGACTTCCAAAAAAAGCAAGCTTTTCTCTTCCGTCCGTTCGACTTGCATGTATTAGGCATGCCGCCAGCGTTCATCCTGAGCCAGGATCAAACTCTCCATTTGATTTAGCTCTTTCAGATGTCCTCTGACATCGTTTTCTCTTTTACCGAAATTGACGTTTCCTTTTTCTTTCAGGTTTGTTCTTGTTCAGTTTTCAAAGATCTCGCTCAGCGCTTTCCCGCGCCGTGCTCAGTTATATTACCAAATCCACCGCCACCCGTCAACATCTTTTTTTACTTTTTTTTAGTTTTTTTCTCCTTTTTCTTCCTTTCTCCTTTGTAATCGGTTTCATTGACAGCCTGTGACTGGAAACTGATATATTTGTTGATATTTTACATACAATTCTCCTTCATTTATGGATTTAAAAAAGAGTCATGTTTTAGTTTTTCATGACTCTTCTCAAAAGAAAATCAACTCATCTCTACCATTCCCCGATAGATAAATCCTTATTTTTGGATGTGATTTCCTCCTTCAAACAAATCATTTATTTTGTGCTCTTATCGTATCACCTTTTTTCTATAAATATAGCTTTGTGTCTTTTTTGGTTTGAAATGTGGCAAAGATGACAGATTCTTTTTACTTATGTTACAATCTCTTCATGAATACACTTATATATAAACAATGTAAAAGTTTGATTGATCTAGAGATTCCTTCGATTTCATCCATTTCAAATTTGATTGCTCTGGTCTATCATGAACTCCCTCATTTAAACTGGGTCGGCTTATACTTAGTACAACAAGACAAAGCAACTTGCACCTTAGGTCCCTTTCAGGGCAAAGTGGCCTGTACGACCATCCCTGTTGGAAAAGGTGTTGTAGGAACCTGTGCCCAACAGCAGAAGATGATCGTTGTCGATGATGTTCATTCTTTTGCCGGACATATCGCATGTGATTCGACATCACAATCCGAAATTGTCGTTCCCATTTATAATGGCAATACTCTTTTTGCGATTCTGGATGTCGATTCTGACATTAAAAATCGCTTTCGAATCGAAGAGATTTCATTCTTTCAATTTTTTGCCGATCAAATTTCATCTTTGGTTTCCAAAGAAAATCAGTCTATCTACTTAAAAACAGAAGTTGTTAATCCATAACAGCTTCTGTTTCTTGTATCTCATCTAACGATATTCTATATATAGGAAATTTTCCCAATCTCGTTTCTTTTTTATAACAATATCCCAAAAGTTCTTCTTCCATTCCATCAATCTCTGTAACCAAGAATGTTTTAACCGCATTATTTTTTCCTTTTTTGATTACGGCCCGCTGTAAAGACGTAACGCCTTTATTTAAAGTCTTCGCAATGGCCGGTAAAAGAACACTTTCTTCTGGCCCCTTATCAAACAATAGATTAATGGCTTGTTGATCGGCAAAGGAAGAAAGAGCATGAGTAAAAGATAGAGGAAAATTTGATCTTTGATCGATCTCCTTTTCTTTAGTATTTCCCCAAAACGCAAAGCTGTAAACCGGATGTGTCGTACGGGTTACATTTTCATTTTTTAAAAACTGATTGGCCAACGCTCCGTTTTGATCGCAACTTGTCAATATAGGATGATAACCAAGCTGCCATTCGCGTATCTTTTTCCAGTCCTCATACTCTACATTGGTCGCAAGGCAGGACGGATCCAGCGTTGAAAAAGAAAAAGTCGGCATGAAAAGACAGCCTTCTGTTCCTATTCTATCCATCAACACATTCAAAATAGCCTGTTCTTCTCCTATTATATGTTTACAGAATCGATCGCTGGCTTGCACACAGACATAGCTTCCTTTTTGAATATGCAGCGCATCCAAGATTGCAGAAATTTCATCGGGCGTTATAAAAATTGGGTTTTTCATGGCATCATCATATCATATTTGATAAGATTGTTCACAGAAAAGAGGGAAATCATGATTTCAATTATTGCCAGTGATTTAGACGAAACATTATTAAATACAAACAAACACGTCGATGCTTATACAATTGAACAAATCAAAAAAGTATCTGACCATGGCATTCAATTTGTTTGTGCAACTGGAAGACCATTTATATCGATTCAAAATACATTAAAAGAAATTGGTCTGTATGATAAAGAAAACACCTATACCATTTCTTTAAACGGCGCCTGTGTGACCGAAAATAAAAACAATCGAATCTTATATATGCAGCCGATGGATCATTCTTTGGCAGAACAAATTTATAAGATCGGTCTTCAATATGATGTATGCGTTCAAGTTTATACGATCGATACCGTTTATGCATATCATCTTAATGATGATGAACTTGACTTTTTAAAAGGTCGTATGCAGGTAAAAGAAATTCATGAAACGGACCTTTCCTTTTTAAAGGATGTCCCAATCATGAAAGTTCTTTATGAAAATACCAGTTTTGACTATCTTCAATCCATTGATGCATCACTTTTGACAAATATCCGTCAAGCTTGTGATCTTTCTTATTCCAGTGCTCGCTACTTTGAGTTTAATAAAAAGGGAGTGCATAAAGGAATCGGATTAAAATTTCTATGCGATCATCTACACATCGACATAAAGGATTCTATGGCTATCGGAGACAACATCAATGATTTGGGGATGCTTAAAACAGCCGGTATAGCGATTGGTGTTAAGAACTTGCACCCATTGATTAAAGATCAAGTTGATCATATCTGTCCTTACACACATAACGAAAATGCGGTTGGACACATTCTTCACGACTACGTATTAACAAAAAAATAGCCGAATGATCGGCTTTTTTTATGTTTTCCTCTTTAACATCTTTTTGGCCAGTGGCATGGCCTTTATAGCAAGAGCATATAAAACACGATGTACCGGCAAATCAAATTCACCTATATATTCACGAATATATGGGGCAAAGTTTGATTTAAATTCAGATAGCCCATCTTGAAAATCACCATCAACACCACCCATTGTGACAAACTCGGCCTGATTGGCGAAGGCATCTTGAAACTGTCTGGCATATAAAAGATACTGCGGTCTGAAATTCACAAAATCATCGTTACTTCCGGCATACAGCATTTCATATTCCTTACCATAGCCGATCATCATGCCTCCGGCAATGGCTGTTTTATGTGGAGATTTCTCGCAAACCTTTTGAATAGAGGTTAATTCCTCTTGATTTTGAAGTAATTCATGCTCAGCTTTCTTATTTGATTTTTGTGCAATTCTGGCTTCTAATTCCTTTTTCTTTTGTAACAGTTCATTTTTTCGTTGTAAAGGATCTACATATGCCAGATATAAATGGGCCGTTGGATACGTCTGCAACAAAAGGCGAAAATAATCTTCGGTACGCAAATGCACATTTTTTCTTTCTTCGGTCATATGCATGATCTGGGCAAATTCAGGCAGTCCTTTTATTCCAACTTCTTCCACTACAACATTTTTCTTGGTTGCCTTTTTAATGGAGCGCTTTGTCGATTTTGGCAAGTGTTCATCCAGATTACAAGGTTTCAATCCCATTTGAAAACGAGGTTGTACGGTTTCTTCTATATACGTAGTAAAGCCCTTATGCTGCGCATGAATCCTCTTCATATTTTCTAAGATCGTTTCTGTATAGCCAAACAATGGTGCATCTCTTTGAGATAATGTAAATTCACGGATCACAATGCCGAGATCAAATTTAATAAAGATACAGTGTCTTTTCCTGGCTACTTTCTTGAGCGCCTGAAAATAAAACTTCACCATCTCAGCATCTTCAAAATCCAATATGGGACCTTTGGGAATATAAAACATGGTAAAGGAAAGTGGCAGTTGTTTGATCAAAACTAAACCGACAGCCTGCAGCTTTCCATCTTGATATACGCCGGTATGTAATGCCTCCCAATTGGATTTTACCTTGGCCCAATCATAGCTTTGCAGCAGGTTACAGAATCGGTGATTTTGGACAAAGTGATCAAATTCTTCTTTTGAAACCTCTGTATCAAACTGATAGTCTTTCATAAACAAATTCCTGTCTCTTTCTTATTCAAGTAACTTTAGAATATACTTTATATATACATCTAACTATTGTATAAAGCCAATTCTCTCTGATTTCTTTCTGTTTTATGACTAGCTTTCCTATGAATTTTCTATATTTTATCATAAAAAGAAAGATCAGGAAAATCTCTGATCTTTAATACATCTGTGTTGCCTGAATGGCCTTCTTCCACTTTTCATAAAGCTTTTCTATGCTTTCATGATCTCTTTGTGGTAAGAATTCCTCCAGTTTTCCATCTTTAAAATCTTCTCTTTTATAGAAACCACAGGCAAGTCCGGCCAGTCTGGCAGCACCTAAAGCGGTTGTTTCCGTCATGACACTTTTATAGACCGGTATTTCAAGAATATCGCTCTGGAATTGGTTTAAGAAACAATTGGCACTGGCACCTCCATCTACTTTTAAATGCGTGATCTTTTGATGCAGATCTTCTTCCATGACCAAAATCAAGTCTTTGCTTTGATAGGCCATGCTTTCCAGAGAAGCGCGTACTAAATGTCGAATGTCTGTTCCTCTGGTCAATCCAAAAATGGCACCTCGGCACTCATCGTTCCAATACGGAGCTCCTAATCCGGTAAAGGCTGGAACAATCATGACACCATTGCAGGAATCCACGCTGGTCGCAATGTCTTCTGTTTCTTTGGCGGATTTAAAAAATTTCAATCCGTCTCTTAACCACTGAATCAAAGAACCGGAAACAAAGATGCTTCCTTCCAGTGCATAACACACTTCATCCTGAATTTTCCATGCGACCGTCGACAATAATCCTTTCTGTGAATGAATTGGTGTATCCCCGGTATTCATCAATAAAAAGCCGCCGGTTCCGTAAGTGTTTTTGACTTCTCCTTTGTGAAAACAAGATTGTCCAAACAAAGCGCTTTGTTGATCACCGACCATGGCTCCGATCGGACAGGAAGTATTGAAAAAATGAATCGGATCAATATAGCCGACAATACCGGAAGTATCGACGACTTGAGGAAGCATGTTTTGAGGAATATCAAACAATTCCAATAATTCTTTATCCCAATCCAATGTATGAATATTCAACAATAGTGTCCGGGAAGCGTTGGTCACATCGGTCACGTGCACCTTGCCATTGGTCATCTTCCAGACAAGCCAGGTATCGATGGTTCCAAACAAAAGATCTTCTGTATTTTGAATGTTCTTTTCTTCCAAAATCCAGCGAATCTTCGTAGCACTAAAATAAGGATCTAAAACAAGACCTGTTTTTTCTTTGATCAGCGGCTCTACTCCCATTTTTTTATAGCGCTCAACGATGGCAGCGGTCTGCCTAGATTGCCATACGATCGCATTATGGATCGGCATACCTGTTTTCTTGTTCCATACTACCGTTGTTTCTCTTTGATTGGTAATACCGATCGAAGCAACTTCATCAGGTTGTGCGCCGGATTTTAAAAATAAACTCGATAAGCAGGATAGTGTAGAAAGCCAAATTTCATTGGCATCTTGTTCAACCCATCCCGGTTGAGGAAAGCTATTATGAATCTCTTCCTGCGAAACCGCCACGATATTTTGTTGTTGATCAAATAAGATAGCGCGTGTACTGGTCGTACCTTGATCGATTGAAATGATATATTTTTTCATGTTACTCACCTGCACCCATCATAGCACAGAAAGCGCTTTCTTAACAGGGCAAAAGAAAAGTGCACCATCGTGCACTAATTTCGTAATGTCGCATTACATTCCTTCTGTATCGCATCAATGATTCCATTAAACAAAGTATTGATCTCTTCTTCATTCAATGTTTTCTTATCGCTTTGGAAAAGGATGCGTAAGGCAATACTCTTTTCATTGTCAGCTACATGTTCGCCCTGATAAACATCGAAGACTTCCACGCTTTTTACAATCATTTCTTTATCCAGCTTTCCATGCTTGTTGATCACATCAACTACCTGTGAAACCGGCATCGAGCGATCCATGACAAACGCTAGATCTCGCTGTACACTTGGATATTTTGATATCGGTACATACTTGATCTTTGCCTTCTTGCTGGCAAGAATCTTTCCATAGTCAAATTCACAAAGAATTACATCCTTACAATCTGTTTCCTTGGCATATTGTGGATGAATCTGTCCTACGATACCGATCGTTTCCTGATCGATTCGAATACAGGCAGAACGATATGGATGGAAATGCTGAGTATCGAATTCATTGGCCACAAAGTGAATGCGTTTTTCATTGATTCCCACCTTTTCCAAGATAGCTTCCATCAATCCTTTGGCGGTATAGAAATCAGCCGGTAAGGAATAACCTGTCCACTTAGTCTGCTGCAGTTCTTCGCTCAACACAAAAGCTCCGTGTGTCTGCACACCTTCTTTGGCAGCTACATCGCTTAATTCAAAAACATTGATATTTGGAATATGGCGAGCCTGGTTATAGCTGACTACATCTATAAGACTCGGTAAAATGCTAGTGCGGATATATCGTCTTTCCTCACTCATGGGACTGGCTAGTTCAATCGCTTCCCCGGCACTTAAGATCGCTTTTTCCATCTTTTTAGTGGAGATTAACGTATAAGTCACACAATCCTGTAAGCCTTGCGCCGTAAAGTACTGGCGTAGTTCACGACGAAGACGCTGTGAAGGATTCAACTTTCCTTCTGTCATTTCCATCATCGGAAGCGTACTAGGCAGTCTGTCATACCCAATCAGACGAATCACTTCTTCACTTAAATCAGCCATTCCTTCAACATCGGTTCGGTAGCTTGGAATATCAACCGTAAAGTGATCCTGATGATCTATCGGATTCCACTGCAAACGTTTGAACACTTCTAAGATCTCTTCTTTGGTAAAATCCGTTCCCAAACGATCGTTGATGGCCATATATTGACAGGATAAAGTTTTTGGCTGGTATGGTGTCTGCCCATACTGTACAGTTTCCTCAATTTCTTTGGCATCCGCATATTCGATCAAAAGCTGAACAGCACGATCCACAGCTTTTTGAGCTGCCAGAGGTTCAATGCCCTTTTGATAACGAACGCTGGATTCTGTAGCCAAATTCAAACGACGGGCCGTATTTCGAATCGATACATGATTGAAGATCGCACATTCGATGATCAAACCAGTTGTCGTATCCAAGATTTTGGAATCATCACCACCCATGATTCCGGCAATACCGATTGGTTTTCCATCATTGGTGATTACGATATCTTCCGGTTGTAAGGCATAAGTAACTCCATCCAACGCCGTATAATCTTCCTGTATGCCATCAACAACTGTAATTTCCTGATTTTTGATCGCATCTTTATCATAAAAATGCATCGGTTGTCCTGTCTCCAGCATAACAATATTGGAAATATCGACGACGTTGTTAATAGAATGCATACCGGAAGCGCGTAAAAGCTCCTTCATCCATAACGGACTTTCTTTGATTGTGATATTGCCAATGACCTTTCCCAAAAATAAAGGACATTTTTTCGTTTTGGATGAAACTTGAAGCTTTGTCAATCCACCACATTCAGAAGCCTTTTGATAAGCCGGTAATTTTACTTCACGATGTAAGATGGCACCGGCTTCCACAGCCATATTAAAGCTGGCCAGGCAATCGTTACGATTGGGTGTCAATCCGATTTCCAGGATCTCATCATCCCATCCCAAATACTGTAAAGGATCAGTATTACCCACAGGTGCCTTGGCATCTAAAATTTCAATACCTGCTTTTTGTTCTTCGGTCAAAAGATGCGGATCCACACCCAGTTCCAGTAAGGAACAGATCATTCCGTTACTCTCCTGCCCACGAATCACACCTTTTTTGATTTCACCACCCGGCAACTTAGCGCCCGGTAAGGCAACGATGACTTTTTGTCCGGCAGCCACATTAGGTGCTCCACAGACTATATTTAAAACTTCATTGCCGACATTGACTTTTGTACAATGCAGATGATCACTGTCCGGATGGTCGGTACACTCTAACACTTCCCCAATCACCAAATTGGTTCCCTGCGATTGATGTTCTACCGCTTCCACTTCTAAACCTGCATCGGTGATTTTTTGAGCGATTTCTTCGATCGAAAGATCAGAAATATCCATATATTGTGAAAGCCATTTTCTAGAAATTCGCATTGTCTTTCCCCCTATTCAAAACGCTTAAATTCATCCATGAAGCGCATATCGTTTGTATAAAAATGACGAATATCATCAATACCATATTTCAACATGGCAACACGTTCTATACCTACACCAAAGGCAAAACCGGAACACTTTTCCGGATCATAGCCGGCCATCTTCAAAACATTTGGATGCACTTCTCCGGCACCTAAGATTTCGATCCAGCCGGTTCCTTTACATGTCGGACAGCCCTTACCGTTGCAAATATGGCAAGATACATCAACTTCTACGCTTGGTTCGGTAAATGGGAAGAAGCTGGGGCGGAAACGAATCTCGCGATCTTGTCCAAACAGCTTACGTGCCATAAATTCCAAGGTTCCTTTTAAATCGGACAATGTGACATTCTCGCCGATAACCAGACCTTCCATCTGCATAAACTGATGAGAATGAGTCGCATCATCATCATCTCGACGATAGACTTTTCCCGGACAAACAACCTTGATCGGCAATGAAGGTGCACTTTCTTCCAATACCTTCATTTGGATAGCTGTTGTATGCGTACGAAGCAGCCAGTTTGGATCGATATACAAGGAATCCTGCATGTCTCTTGCCGGATGATCCTTAGGAATGTTCGCTCTTTCGAAGCAATATTCGTCACTGACGATATCATCCCCTTCGATCACCTGATAGCCTAAACCGATAAACAGATCTTCCAATTCCTGCGTAACAAGATTTAATGGATGTAAATTGGCAAGGTGTGGTTTTCTACCTGGTAAGGTAATATCAATTTTTTCATTCTCAATCTTTGCCAACATTTCTTTTTGAGCCAGTTCCTGCCGTTTTTCTTCAATGGCCTGTGAAAGCTCTTGTTTGAGCTGATTCACTTTCTGACCAAAAATCGGCTTTTCTTCCGAAGATAAACTCTTCATATTCTTCATCAAGCCTTGAACCGGACCTTTTTTCCCCAGATAATACACACGCAATTCATTAAGCGCACTACCCTGTTGGCAATCACGGATCTTTTCCAGTGCCTCTTTTTGAAGCTGTTCGATTTGTTCCATTGTCGTCATCCTCTCTTTATAAAACAAAAAAAGACGAGCACAGGAGCCAGTTACGGCGGTACCATCCTGTTTCGTCTTTACGCACTTATTTACCATGATAACCGTATGAAACGGAAGAGGTTTACTCTTGCTCCCAGGCGAATTCATCCAACTTCTTTGTTCAGACCTTTCAGCCAATGAGTCTGATTCTCTATCCATCGAATTCTATGGACTACTACTCCTGTTCAACGCTTTAACACTTGTGATTATACAAAATCCCTTGATAACTTTCAACTAAAACTCGTCGGCATCCTGCGATGGAGCCATCGCATCGATCTTAGACTGAAAGTGTTTGGCCTTCTGAACAAAAGCCATTTTATTACCCAGACTGATGACTTTTTCAAAGTACATACTGGCCAGAGAATAATCTTGTTCAACAAAGGAAATCATGCCGATATAATAACACGCATCCACTTGTTGAAACGGCAGTCTTGCCTTCTGCAAAGCCTGCAAATAATACTTTTTGCATGTATTAAACTGCCCATTCATCAAATCGACCTTATTTTGAATAGATGCCAGTTCTTCACTTTGTACCAGGACCCCCTGTACACCATAGTTCATACGTACTTTACCGGCTTCTTCTTTACAGCGATCCAGTGCATCTTCATCTTTTAACATATAATTGATCGTTGCCATCAAGCTCCAATACTGTAACAAGCTTGCCTGATCTCTTCGCGAATAATCGATCAGCACATCCATGGCCAGTTGCGGATCGTCCATATAAATCAAAGCCTGTGCCAACAGGATCCGGTTTTTCAGCTTTACTTTCCCATTACGATTTGTCGAATAATAAATGATAGCGCTGGCACATGCCTCCGGATCACAATTCTGATACAGCAGCAACCGGATCGGCATTAAAGAATTGGCAAAAAATCGCATCAGATAATTAAAGGACATAAATAGGAAAACTAACAGTAAAACAAGCACCACAAAGTTTTGTACAAAGAACAGTACACATAATGCGGCAATCACACCTAATGTATAAACGACCGTAAACTTACGGACATTTTTCTTACACTCCAAGGCAACTCTTTTGACGTTTTCATCCAATGTGTGATGGATCTTATAGATTCGCACGATCTCATCATCATCGGAAAAATTACGCTGTTGTCTTTGAAACGATAAAGAACTTTTTAAGCTGACCATTCCATAGATGCAAACGACGATAGCCGGTATCAATAATACGATTCCTGCCAGAAGCAAATATACCGAGGCCATCAGTAGAAGAACGATAAAGATCAATGGGGCATAGCTGCTTTTACTAGCGACATATTGTGCTAAAAAAACAATATTGACAAGGCCCGCAAATACAATGCCTGTCATACCTGCCTGTAAAGCCGGATTGACCATCAAATCCCGGACCACGGCAAACTCTGCAGAAGATAGACCCGCCTCACGAGCAATCTCCTGTAGATACACCTGCAAGGTATCTCCATATACAAAATATGTAATCAGACCAAAGAGCACTCCGATCCCAAACGATGCCAGAAGTGCTAACAAATGCGTCTTACATCGATATTTCCACATTACTTTTGCTTCCTTTCAATGATCCTGGCAGGCATTCCCACAGCCGTACAGCCATCCGGTACATCGATCAGCACCACGGCATTGGCACCGATCTTGCAGTGATTGCCTAAAACGATATTTCCCAGACATTTGGCTCCGGAACCAACATACACTCCATCCTTTAAAGTTGGATGTCTTTTTTTATGTTGTTTTCCGGTTCCTCCCAAGGTGACGCCATGATAAAGATGACAATCATTTCCGACAATTGCCGTTTCACCAATAACAACACCCATTCCATGGTCAATGATCAGCCCTCTTCCAATCGTTGCTCCCGGATGAATCTCGATTCCTGTCCATTTACGGGCAACATTGGAAACAAAACGAGCTAAAAAGGTGCGGTGATGATCCCACAGCCAACGAGCGATTCGATGCAATCCGATTGCTTTGATATGCGGATACAACCAGAAAACCTCCCATTTCGAATGGGCCGCCGGATCTAGTTCCATCGTTCTTTTTATATTATAAGCAGCATCTTTAAAAAAAGATCTTCCTTCATACTCACTCATGAATGAATTTTATGTTATTTTATGCAAAATTGCAAGTTACCGACACTTAAAAAGGGCAGTATCAAACCACCCTTTATGACTTCTCATTACCTTTTTCTTCGCATCCATTGAAGAAATACGATCATACAGCCTAAAAATCCGGACAGAAAAAACCATAACGCATACACAAAATGCATCGATTTACCGGTTGGAATAGAAGGCTGTTTCTCATTTTTTACTTTTATATGCAGACAAGATTTTTCCATTTTCTCCTGTTTACCATCGATCCAAACCTCGTGATTTCTGATTTCGATCTTTTGTACATTCTTTTCCAGCTGATATCCCTTTGGTGCTCTTGTTTCCTTTAGATACCATACACCTTCTGTAACTTCTTTAAACAAAGACATTCCTTTTTTCAGATCCGTTTGTCCTACCTGCACTTGTTTTGTACAGGATGAATCTTCATACAGGGTAAATTCAAAATCTTGATTTGTTATTGTTTTCTCACTTTTGGCATCGATCTTTTCCACTTCTATTTCATAGAAAAATTCTACTTCAAAGCTTTGGTTTTCATCGTTTCCATCTTTATGTTCGGCCAACAAATGTCCTTTATCACAATACAGTTCTTCAAATACTACATACTTTCCTTTAGGCAGGCTTTGTTTCTCAATCCAGAAAGAATTATCAACGAATCCCTTTTGATGATCCGGCACAAAGCTGATTTCATGAATCAGCTCTTTTTCATTGACTTTCACCGGTTTTTGCGTAGTACTATCAATAATCGTACCTTTTAATCGATATGTCTTTTGTGCATCCAAATCCTGAAAAAAGATAGTGTCGCGAATCATAAAATCCTGATTTCCATTAAAAATCTTTGTCTGTTTCCCATTCGGTTGAACCGAAGTATCAATTGTGAGCTTTTCATTCTTCAATGTTTTAGAAACCTTATAAGATTTTGTCATGTTATCTTTTGCGGTAAACACAAAAGCAATGGGCTCGTCAGCCAGTTTATATCCTTCCTTAGTCTGTATTTCCTCTAACTGATATACCGTTTTGCCCAATCCGATCGGCAGATTTTCGATACACAGCACCTGATCTTTTCCTAGTGCATAAATTCCCTCTTTGGCTGATCCCACATTGATCTTTTCATTGGCATGATATAACACACTGCCATCCGATGGATCCAGAATGTCCTCTTTTGCACGCAATACAAACAATACCTCTTGTTGACATGTTTCAACCGGATGTGGCTCTTCAAACTCTTTTTGAAGTTCGATCGTAGCTGTTGGCTTTTCATTTTCAATGACGACTTCGACATAAGCATCCTCTTGTGAATCCTTTTCAGAAACAAAATCTTCTCCAATATCGACCCATACTGGCTTTGAAAGTAAAAGATAGCCTTTAGGAGAAACTTTTTCTTCGATACGATATCTTCCCGCCTTTAGTTTTAAAGGTATCGTCATCTTTCCCTTTTCCTCTTTGGCCACAAAAATACCTTGTTCTTCCTTTGTCGAATTGGAAGCTGTTTCAAAAGTATCGAAAATTTTCGGACCAATCTTCATGGTGACTTTTTGATCATTTTGATCAAAGATCTGAAATTTTGCCCCAGAATATACGATTTCTTTTTTGGTATCCTTATCCTTTTTGACTAGTCGAAGATAATAATCGCTTGGTCGATTATTAATTGTATATTCCATCGGTTCCCTTTCATTTTCATCTACTGTAAAAGTGAATGGTTCTTTTAAGATGTCCGTTTCCTTTTCCCTAGTCAACTGTTGAATCAGATACGTTCCATAAGCAAGCTCTCGACTGGTGACATTTCCTTTCTCATCGGTATGCAACAGATCCCATTCGTGATTGGTAAATGTATCTTTATGCTTCAAAGCCTCCTGTACGCTTCCATATTGATCCACATACTTTTTAAGCACAGCACCAAACTGTGCGTTGGCCTCCGGTTTTACAATCTCCGTTGTACTCGCATCCGTGATAATCTTTTTTAACTGAAATCTTCCAGTCACAACAGAATCCACAACCGAGAGTCGAACATCTTGTTGCGCTTTTACATCCGCTGTAATGATTTTAGTATTCAACTGATATCCTTTTGGTGCTTTGATTTCTTTGATCGAGTACGTTCGATCCGAAGGAAGTTGATCGAGTATATTACTCTGTAGATCATTCTGAATGGTCAGTGTTCCTACCTGTTTTCCGGTTTTATCATCGATTACCGAATATTGAGCCCCGACCAAAGTAGCTTCTCCCTGTGCACGTGTACCAGTTTCCTGATCCCCTTTTGTGATCTGAATACTTCCCAATCGCACATGCGCATTCAAACGAAGCGTCTGCGAAGAACCGCCGGTAATATATCCAACCTCCTGATAGCCATAAGGGTTCTTATAGGCAATGCTGGTTCCCTGAGGGACATAAAAACAATGCATAGAAGCACTTCCCTGCAAACCATCTTCTTCATCCAGCCACACACGAACCTGATTTCCATTTCGTTCCATTTTTAAAGTGCTCTGATCCAAAATATAGTTTTCAAAAACATGATTTTGATCGTTTAATGTCTGTGCAAATTCTTCTCCATATCCATATAAGACAATATTTTGACCTTGAAAAGAAACCGGTGTTTCCATGACATGCAAACGTTGATTGATCAAATCGATCTTACTTTGGATTTCCGGATGAATGTTCGTGATCAATCCCGGTGTAATCTCCTGCCAGATTCGAATCTGTGTGGCATAGTCCATCTCCATGGTTTTATCATTCATATACCCATAGCCCAAGCTGGAAATCCATTCTAATTTCTTTGTCAATGCAGCATTTCCAAAATAGCTGGCCAAATCCATGACCGTATAGCCTCCATTTCCATTGGCAATCGATGACAAAGGTTGAAGACAATACACTTTTTGTCCATTTATACTTAATTTTGAATAATAACTGGAACTATAGCCGGAATCCGTCGGTCGTGTCGTACCAACAGCCCACTTATCATTAGGATCGACATGCACTCCTGTTGGCGCTTCTACATGAACGATTGCCGGACTTTGTGCCAATACAGATAAACTTTGTGTCATCAGCATACAAAAACTGAAAACCAACCAAATTGTTATTTTAATTTTCTTTTGTAACATTATCTCCTCCACATCCTTAAAATTGATTACCCTATTATTAATTACGAAAAAGAATCAAAAAACTATTAAAAAAAGTTCAGAAAATCTGAACTTTTTTACTCTTCTTTCGTTTCTGTAGGCTTTTCTTCCTCTTTTTTCTCTTCTTTAGGTTCCTCTTTTATCTCTTCCTTTACCTCTTTTTGTTCAGGAACAGAATCTGGTTGATCTTCGGCTACGATCTCAAATTCTTGTGTTAAAGAATCGACCATTCCCAAAATTACCGCTAATACATAAAGAACGACCGCAAACATAAAAGGAGCAAAGGCACTATTGATCAGGTTGTTAACGATTTGTGAAACCGGAGCTGAAGAGCCATATGTCGTATAATACTGTGTAACCGAATCATACGTATAGAATAATACATACCCTGTATAAACTAATGCAAGCAATGATAAACCATACAATACTTTTTGTAACATCTTTTTATTTTTCATTTTCATATCCTCACTTGATATACAAAAGTTATTCTACCATAAATGCCTCTTGTCGTAAAAGTCATACCGATTTTGTTTGTCAAAGGCATCATTCTTCGCTATAATAAGAAAGCAAATGAGGCCGTGGTGGAATCGGCAGACACGCTACTTTGAGGGGGTAGTGAGCTTAGCTCGTGTGCGTTCAAGTCGCATCGGCCTCACCATCGCATTCAACCAGTCTTTTTAAACAAGACTGGTTTTTATTTTTCTAATAGACAAACACATTCTAAACCATTGGTATGACAGAACATATCCACCGGCTGTACCACCTTACAGTGATATCCAGTTTCTTCAAATAACTTTACATCTCTTACCAGTGTATTTGGATTACAGGAAATATAGACGACTCGTTTTGGATGCAGTCCGGTAATATGACAAATACCTGCTTCGCTTAATCCTTTTCTTGGTGGATCCACAAAGACAACATCTGTTTCTTCTTTATATTTTTGCACAAAAATGCTGGCATCTTCACATACAAAATCAATGTTGGATAATTGATTGAGTTGCGCATTCTTTTTTGCGTTTTCCACGGCTTCCGGTACAATTTCCACACCTGTTACTTTCTTGACATACGGCGCAATGACACAACCAATCGTACCTACGCCGGAATATAGATCGATCACACGATCTTCCTTGGACAAGTTTGCCAAATGAATAGCCTGTAAGTAAAGAACTTCCATCTGTTTCGAATTAACCTGAAAGAAAGATTTAAAATGTAATTGTATCTTTTGCGACATACATGTCTGGTGCATTGATTCTAAACCATAGAGCACACGATAAGAATCCCCCAGTATCACATTATCTTCACGATCATTTTTATTAAAAAGGATGGATACTACATTCTTAAAGCTTTCTGTAATCTTCTTGACCAAAGCATCCACATGATTCTCTTTGCCGATAAAAACGATCTGCACTTGTCCTTGCACATTGGATCGTATCAGTACGTGACGTAATGTCTTTGCACTTTTGACATTCATGTTTGCCTTTATAAACTGATAAACCTCATTGATTTCTTTTGATTGAATCACGCAAGAATCGCAATCCACAATAGAATTGGAATGAGGTCGATAAAACCCCATATAGACTGTATCATTGATGACTTGTATTGGAAACTGTGCTTTATTTCGATAATAAAAAGGATCTTGCATACCCAGTGTATCCTTGATCGTGCAATCCAGATGATTTCTTATAAAGAGCTGGCGCACATACTCTGTTTTTATATCCAGTTGTTTTGTATAGGCAAGATGTTGAAAACAACATCCGCCACATTGGCTGGCCTTAGGGCACTTTGGCTCTACTCTATCCTTAGAAACAATCTGTAGTTCTTCGATCTTTCCAAACGCATATTTCTTTAAGACTTTTACGATTTTGATTCTTGCCTTTTCTTCTTTTAAAAGACCTGGCACAAAAACAACCTGCCCATCAATACGTACTACACCATAGCCCTGGTTGGTCACATTCAGACACAAAACTTCATAAATCTCATTTTTTCTCATAGCGTTATTTTAACTTTTTTTAAGTCTATTGACAATCCTATCAAATGACATATAATTATATAGCAAACTATATTTTTATATAGCAAGCTATATTTTAAGGAGGTGTTGGATGAACCGAAGAAAATATGGTTACGGTTTCTATTTCAAGTGTATTCAATCATCAATTGAAAAACACATGAATGAAACATTAAAGGATTTTGATTTGACAATGTCACAAGAAAAGGTGCTTCGGTTTTTACGATGGACAAAGCTGGAAAAAGTATCCCAGAAAGATATCGAAGAGTTTTATCACATCTCCAATCCAACGGTAACAGGAATATTGAATCGCTTGGAACAAAAGGGATACATTCGCCGTGTGATCAGTGAAAGCGATAAACGCGTTCATTACATTGAGTCCACCGAAAAAGCCTTAGAGTTGGAAAAAGCTGTACAGCGAAGTGTCAAACTCATAGAAGCAAAACTCGTCGAAGGCTTACAGCCCGATGAGAAAGAGATGTTGTTTATCCTTTTAGAGAAAGTAACCAATAACGTAATTGAAAAGGAGGAAGAGTAAATATGTTAAAAACATTGATGGCTCAAATCAAAGAATACAAGATCAATACGATCAAGTCTCCGCTTTATGTCATCATTGAAGTTATCATGGAAGTCCTGATTCCCTTTCTGATGTCTATTCTGGTCGATCAAGGTATCGAACAAGGAAATATGGATATCGTTTGGAAAATCGGCGGTACTATGGTTGCCTGTGCCTTTATCGGACTGTGGGCCGGTGCACAAAGTGGAAAACATGCCGCGATTGCCAGCAGTGGTTTTGCGAAAAATCTTCGTAAAGCGGAATATGAAAACATTCAAAAGTTTGCCTTCAGCAACATCGACCAATATTCAACCGGAGGGTTAATCACACGTATGATGACTGATGTCACCAATGTACAGATGGCCTTTCAGATGATCATTCGTGTCTGTGTTCGAGCCCCATTTATGTTGATTGCTGCTTTAGGCATGTGCTTCTTTATCAACTTTCAACTATCTTTAGTATTTGTCGTTGTCATTATCTTTTTAGGGATTGCCTTATTTGCGGTCAGCTTTGTCGTTCACCCTATCTTTGAAAAGATGTTTAGAAAATACGATGCCTTAAATGCTTCTGTACAGGAAAATATCAGCGGCATTCGTGTTGTCAAAGCGTATGTCCGCAGTAAATTTGAAACTCAAAAATTTCATAAAGAAAGTGGCGATATTTACCACATTCAGATGAAAGCTGAAAAAATCCTGATTTGGAACATGCCTTTGATGCAGTTAAGTATGTATGGTGCCATTTTGATGATTTCCTGGTTTGGGGCGCATATGATCGTTGGTTCTTCACTAACAACCGGTGAATTGATGTCTTTGTTTACTTATACGGCCAACATCTTAATGTCTTTGATGATGTTTAGTATGGTCTTTGTCATGGTCGTTATGTCCATTGCCAGTGGTGAGCGTATTGCGCAGGTTATCAATCAGAAAAGTGATCTGGTTTCTCCTGAAAACGGCATCAAAGAAATCAAAAACGGACAAATCGATTTTGAAGATGTTTACTTTGAATACACCAACATTCAAGATGAAGCCAATTATGTCTTAGACAATATCGATCTGCATATCCCAAGTGGCTCGACTTTAGGAATCTTGGGAGCTACCGGATCGGCCAAATCATCATTGGTACAGTTGATCCCAAGACTTTACGATGTAACTGGCGGAAGCGTAAAAGTAGCCGGTATCGATGTTCGTGATTACGATCTGGAAAGTCTAAGAAACAGTGTGGCCATGGTTCTTCAAAAGAACGTATTGTTTTCCGGAACCATTAAAGAAAATATGCGCTGGGGTGATCCAAATGCTACCGATGAAGAAATCGAAGAAGCTTGTAAATTAGCACAGGCCGATGAATTTATTCAGAAAATGCCGGATAAATACGATACGTACATCGAACAAGGTGGAACCAACGTTTCTGGTGGACAGCGTCAGCGTTTATGTATCGCGCGTGCGATCTTGAAAAAACCAAAAATCTTGATTTTGGATGATTCGACCAGCGCTGTCGATACTAAAACCGATGCCTTGATTCGTCAGGCTTTCATGGAAAAAATTCCGGATACGACACGGATCATCATTTCACAGCGTGTCAGTTCCATTCAGGACTCGGATCAGATCCTTGTGTTGGATGAGGGACATATTTCCGGATTAGGAACACACGAAGAATTGTTGAAGACCAACAAGCTCTATCGTGAAACTTTCCAGGAACAACAGAAAGGAGGCAGTTTAAGTGAATAAGACAAAAAACAACGGACTTTCTCGTATCATCAAAGTCACGATTTCAAATTATAAACTGGCCTGCTTCTTTATCTTGATCTTTATTTTAATTAGCTGTTTTGCCAATGTATATGGATCCACTTTCCTAAAAGATTTGATTGACGTGTATATCGTACCGATGTTAAGTCAGGATACACCGGATTTTGAACCGCTGGTACAAGCGTTATTGACATTGTTGAGTATTTATGTGGCCGGTATTCTTTGTACCTATTTATACAACCGTATTCTGTTGAATGTTGCCTTAGGTACCTTACGTGATACTCGTGACCACTTGTTTGAACATATGGAAACCTTGCCGATCGGCTATTTTGATACCCATGCACATGGCGATATCATGTCGATCTATACCAACGATACCGACACTCTTCGTCAGCTGTTGACGATGGCTGTACCGCAGATGATCGTAAGTATCGTGACCATGATTTCCGTTTTGATCTCCATGTTGATTCTGGATATCCCTTTGACAATCGTTGCGATTGTGATGGCCGTTATCATGATCATCGTATCTCGCTTTATCACTTCCCGCTCCGGCCGATATTTCCGCGCCCAGCAGGATGATTTAGGAAAAGTCAACGGATTTATTGAAGAGATGGTCGAAGGAAGCAAGGTCATCAAAGTCTTCTGTCATGAAGAACAAAGCTTAAAAGACTTTAATGTGGTCAACGATCAGTTGTTTAAAGCCAGTGCCAATGCGAATATGTTTGCCAATATTTTGATGCCGATCATCGGAAACTTAGGCTATTTAAGCTATGTTTTGACTGCCATTATCGGATCCTTACTGGCACTTAATGGAATCGGTGGTTTAACGTTAGGTACAATTGCCGCTTTCTTACAGTTGAACCGTTCTTTCAATAACCCGATTGGTCAGATTTCGCAACAGATCAACTCCGTTGTCATGGCCGCTGCCGGTGCTTCTCGTATCTTTGAACTGATCGATACACCAAGCGAGGTCGATGACGGAAAAGTCACTTTGACCAATGTGGAAATTCATGAAGATGGCTCGCTTAGCGAGACAGATAAAAATACCGGACATTGGTGCTGGCGTCACCCAAGAGAAGATGGCAGTGTTGAACTGGTTCCATTAAAAGGGGATGTACGTTTCCACGATGTCATCTTTGGCTACAATGAAAAGAAAACGATTTTACACGACATCAATCTATTTGCCAAACCAGGTGAAAAAATTGCCTTTGTCGGTGCAACCGGTGCCGGTAAGACAACGATCACCAATTTGATCAACCGTTTCTATGATATTCAAAACGGATCGATCACCTACGATGGTATCGATATCAAACTGATCAAAAAAGATGATCTAAGACGTTCTTTAGGTATCGTATTGCAGGATACAAACTTATTTACCGGAACGATCATGGATAACATTCGATATGGTAAACTGGATGCGACCGATGATGAATGTATCAAAGCAGCAAAACTTGCCAATGCGCATGAATTCATCAAGCATTTAGATCACGGCTATCAAACGATGATCACAGGCTCCGGCACATCGCTTTCACAGGGACAGAAACAGTTATTGTCCATTGCCCGTGCTGCCGTTGCCAATCCACCGGTATTGATTTTGGATGAAGCCACTTCATCCATCGACACACATACGGAACGTATCGTGCAGGATGGTATGGATAAGCTGATGCAGGGACGAACAGTATTTGTCATAGCCCACCGTTTGAGTACCATTCAAAACAGTGATGCGATCATGGTATTGGAAAATGGTCGAATCATTGAGCGAGGAAGCCATGATGATTTGATCCAACAAAAAGGAACGTACTATCAGTTATATACCGGTGCCTTCGAATTAGAATAAAAAAAGATAGAACTTGCCAAGATCTAAAATCTTGCACAAGTTCTATTTTTTTGTTTTATCTTTATGTATGACAAAAGCCCTCCATCAAACAGAGGGCTTTCTATTATGCATTTTCATTAAAGACTTGTAAGGCCAGGCAGCCTAAACCGGTATGAATGCCTACGGCACTGACCAAATCAATGATCTTTACTTTAGCGCCATCAAATGACTTTTGTATTTTTTGCGCATAATCAACAGCAGCATCCAATACATCGACATGAGCAACGATAAAAGTAAAATCCGAAAGAACACCTTTTTCCTTTATAAATTCAATCACTCGATCCTGGGCTTTTGACATGGTTCTGACTTTTGCCAATACATCAACACGCCCCTTAGTCTTTTTATCCAAATACAAAACCGGCTTGATTTTTAACAGGCCGCCTAAAACAGCCGCTGTCGGTGTTAGTCTTCCCCCTCGTTTCATATGGTGAAGATCATCACACAATAAAATGGTTTCGCAGCTTTGGGCAATACGCTCCAGACGGGCAATAGTCTCTTCAATCGTATGACCGGATTCAATCATCTCCTTGGCAATCTCGATCATTCTACCCTGTACAACCGCGGTAACATAACAATCTACGCCATAAAACTGTAAATTGGCTTCCTTGGCCATCATTTCCAAGGTATCATACGTGCTGGATAAACCTTTACAGATAGGTACACAGAATACCGCATCATAGCCTTCCTTTTTTAAATCTTCAAAAAGATCTTCAATCAAACCTGGTTTTGGCAGACTTGTCTTCATCAAGATTTGTTCATGTAGATTTTCAATAACCTTGGCATAGGGAATAGTGACATACTCATCATAGGAATTACCATTATATTCGATCTGTAAAGGAAGACAATAGATTCCCCGTTCTTTCCAATAGTCCGGATCATGTCCGGTACCGGTATCCGTTACAAATGCGATTTTCATTTAATCGGCCCCCTTCACCTTTTTACAATACTGAAAAGCAACCGAACCAAGTCCGGTATGAGCGGCAATGACACTGCAGATCGATTCTCTTTCGATCTTGACATCTTTTCCGATCAAAGCCTGTAATTCTTCCACGCATAGCTTTGCGTTTTCTTCTGATGCGGAATCCAGGACAAAATATACGCAATCTCCTGCCTCTTTGGCACCCTTGGCAGTCAGCTTAGCCGCCTTGGAAATAGCTTTGGCCATGGTACGAACCTTATCGCAGGTCCCTACTTTTCCTTCCGAATTCTTGCTGACTTCAAGAATCGGTTTAATTTTCAACATGCCGGCCAGTTTGGCAGCCATCGGTGTCAAACGTCCACCACGAGCTAAATGATTCAAGTCTTCCGGAATCAAAAAGCCCTGTGAATGCTCTACGACAGCCTGTAAACGATGAATGATTTCATCTGGTACATAACCTTTATCATTTAACTTGGCAGCACTGATCGCCAAATATTTTTCCACGCTTAATGTCGTATAAATATCAAGTGTATGTACCTTGATTTCATGCCATTTGGCACTGGCCTGTATAGCCTGATTGGTCCCCGATAAACCGCTGGATAACGTGACTGCCACAACATCGGTCACGCCTTCTTTTTTATATTGATCAAAAAGCTCTTCGATCATGCCTAAAGGTGGCATGCTGGTTTGCGGTAAATAGCCTTTATCGATCAAATCATATAACTGTTCTGTCGTTAGATCGATACCGTCTAAATACGTTTTATTTTCTACAATGACCTGTAAAGGCAAATAATCTAAGTGGTACTGTGCTGCCTCTTCTTTGGTCAAGCCACAGCCACTGTCTGTCAATACTCTTACTTTCATTTTGACTCTCCATTCTTTGGCTATATGGTATCACGATATCTGGCTTTTCTCAATCGTGCTCCCCTTGGAATCCCAAAATTCCCCCTGTCATTTTGACAGGGCCATGGTATAATTGTAGTAACAATACAGAGGTGTTTTTATGGCCGGTTTTATTACATTTGAGGATGTCAGAAAAACATATACAATGGGAGAAATCAAGATTCATGCGCTGGATGGCGTATCTTTTTCCATTGATCAAGGTGAGTTTGTCATTATCGCCGGTGCCAGTGGAGCCGGTAAGAGTACGATCTTAAATCTTTTAGGCGGCATGGATACTGTCACCGAAGGAAAGATCATCGTCGATCATCAAACGATCAGTGCCTATAACGAAAAAGAGCTGACACTGTATCGTCGCTATGATGTCGGTTTTGTCTTTCAGTTTTATAACCTGGTACAAAATCTAACGCTCAAAGAAAATGTAGAACTTGCCACACAAATTTGTAAAAATCCTTTAGATATAGAAGAAACCATACGATCTGTTGGATTGGAAGAAAGAATGGATAACTTTCCGAGTCAACTTTCCGGTGGTGAACAACAACGTGTTGCGATTGCCAGAGCACTGGCCAAAAATCCAAAGCTTTTACTTTGTGACGAACCAACAGGGGCTCTTGACTACAAAACAGGAAAACAAGTCTTGAAAGTCTTACAGGATACTTGTCGCAAACAAAAGAAGACAGTTGTTGTCATCACACACAATCTTGCCTTAACGCCGATGGGCGATAAAGTCATCAAAGTAAGGAGCGGAAAGATCGACTCGATTGAAATCAATCCTTCTCCAATGGATATTGATCAGATTGAATACTGATGCCTAGAACGTTTTTAAAAAATATCTTCTGCGAGATCAAAAGCTCTTTTGGACGATTCTTTTCCATTCTTTCGATCGTTGCAATTGGAGTTGCCTTTTTTGCGGGCGTAAAAGCCTCCGCTCCCGACATGAAGTATTCTGCCGATCAATATTTTGACCAACAAAATTTACAGGACATCCAAATCTATTCGACCTTGGGGTTAACGAAAGAGGATATCGATGCGATTTCCAAAATAGAAGGTGTGGATCGTGTACAGGGCCTCTATACGATGGATGTGCTGACCAAAAAAGAAAATACACAACTGGTATTAAAGCTTTTCTCGCTTCCCGATCAGCAGGAAGTCAATACGATTCGTTTGGTGGATGGACGCATGCCGGAAAATGAAAATGAATGCTTGATTGAGGCTGCCAGTGCCACCAATACACTCTTTGGAAATTTAGAGATCGGTGAAAAGATCACATTGACCAGTGGCACTGATACGCCAATCAGTGATTCCCTGCAGCAGGATACTTATACGATCGTCGGTACTTGTTATACACCAACGTATTTGAGTTATCAAAAAGGAAGCAGCTCGATCGGTTCCGGTACCTTAAATGGGTTTATTTTTGTGCCGGAAGAAAACATCAAATCCGAATACTATACAGAAGCCGATGTACTTGTCAAAGGTGCTAAAGCGTACAATTCCTACGATGAAGAATACTTTGATATCATCGATCCTGTGGTAAAAAGATTGGAAGACATGGCCGATGGACAAATCAAGATTCGTTTAGAAGAAAGTCAGGCCGCTGTGGATGATGCCCAAGCAGAGTTTAACAGTGAAATTCAAAATGCGCAGAATCAATTAGATGAAGCCAGTCAACAAATTGAAGATGGCAGTGCACAGCTGCAACAGAGTGAACAAACATTGGCAGACTCCAAAGCACAGCTGGATGCCGGATGGAAGGAATACTATGCCGGTCAAAGGGCATTAGAAAATCTGCCGACTTTAAATGCGGCGCTGGAACAGATCAAACAGGCCGAAGCCAATCTTCCGGCTGTACAGGAAGGACTGGCACAACTGCAAAGTGGTCTGGAACAAATACAGGCACAAAAAACACAACTACAGCCAACGTATGATCAAGCGCTTCAAATAAAACCGGAATTAGAAAAACAGCTGAAACAGCTGGAAGATCAAATTGCTGCTTTACCACCGGATTCTGAACTTTTAGATCCATTGAACCAAGCTAAGGCCACCCTGGAAGAACAGCTGGCACAAATTGATCAAGCAATCCAGGGCTATGAATATTTAGTAAATCAGGAACAATCCTTACAAACACAATATACACAACTTCAAACACAGGAAGCAAACATTCAACAAGCGATTCAACAAAAACCGGAACTGTTGGCAAATCGTGATGCCTTATTAGCTGCCCAAAGCCAGCTTGAGACAGCTTATAACCAGCTTGTACAAGCCCAACAACAATATGAAACTGGTTTAACACAACTGGAAAGTGCCAAACAAGATTTAGAAAGCGGACGCCAGGAGTTGATAGAGGGGCAGCAGGAGTTAGATTCTCAAAAACAGGAAGCACAAAAAGAAATCGATGAAGCCCAAAAACAAGTGGATGAATTGAACGGCGAATGGATGGTACTGGATCGTAACTCCCATTACTCATACCGAGATTATGGCGCCTGTGCCGATCGAATGGATGGAATTGCTGCGGTATTCCCTGTCTTCTTCTTTATGGTGGCTGCCCTTGTTTGTATGACAACCATGACAAGAATGGTTGATGAACAAAGAAATGAAATCGGTACTTTAAAGGCTTTGGGGTATTCTAAGATACAAATCGCCAGCAAATATTTAATCTATGCCCTGATTGCCAGCATTATAGGCTCTGCCATTGGATGTGCAGTGGGTATGATTGTCTTTCCAACTGTGATCTTTACCGCATGGAATATGTTATATAATTTAGAGACCATTCATTTCGCATCACAGCCAGGTTTGATTTTACTGGCCTCCGGTTCTGTAACCGGAATTACTTTACTGGCTACGATTTATTCGATTTATGCCGAACTTATGGAAGTTCCAAGCCAGCTAATGCGTCCAAAAGCATCCAAAGCCGGAAAGAAAATTTTACTGGAACGTATTAAACCGTTGTGGAACCGACTTACCTTTTTACATAAAGTCACCGCCCGAAATATCTTCCGCTACAAGAAGCGTTTCTTTATGACCGTCATCGGTATTGCCGGATGTTCGGCCTTGTTGGTAGCCGGATTTGGAATCAACGACAGTATTGGCGATATTGCCCAACAACAATATGGCAACATCTATCACTATAATGCCACGACCTCGGTCACTCAGGAAAGCGAATCGTTAGCCGACCAGATTCAAGATCTAAAAGGTGTGGATGCTCTCTTTGAAGAACAACAATTCTCCGGTACAGTTAATATCGAAGGAGAGGATCAGACAGTCACTTCACACATCATTGAGGATTTAGAACATTTTGATGCGTTTACCACTTTAAAAACGATGAAAGATGATTCTTTATCTTTAAGCGATCAAGGCGTACTGATCTCTCAGAAGCTTGCTGATAAATTGAATTTGCAGATAGGCGATACTTTCCAAATCACCAGTGATGATAAAAATCTGGAAATCAAGGTCAGCGGCATCTTTGAAAACTATGTAGGTCATCATATCTACATGACAAAAGATTACTTCAACACATTCCATCAAAGTATCGATGTGAATACGATCTACATGCTCAAAACAAAGGATCAAAGTGAGAGCTTTGAAAAAGAATTAGGAAATCAATTGATGGAACTTAATGGCGTAGAAAGTGTTACTTTCTATTCATCCTTACAGAAAAACTTTACTGATATGATCAGCAGCATTTCCTTTATCGTTGTGGTATTGGTCATCAGTGCCGCCTTATTAGCCTTTGTGGTATTGTATAATTTAAGTAATGTCAATATCAGCGAAAGAGTCCGTGAAATCGCAACGATCAAAGTCTTAGGTTTCACAAAACGAGAAGTAAATCAATATGTCAATCGAGAAGGGATCTTATTATCGATCATAGGTGCCCTATTAGGATTATTTATCGGTATCGGCCTTCATCATCTGATCATGAATTTAGCCGAAATGGATGATGTGATGTTTGGCCGAACGATCCTTCCACAATCTTATCTGATCAGTTTTGCGATGACCATGATCTTTACATTGATCATTAACTTCTTCATGTCCTTTAAATTAAAAAAGATTCAAATGGTTGAATCTTTAAAAGCAGTAGAGTAAGGCTAAAAACCTTACTCTTTTCATTTGTCGCTTCCCGGTAGTGACCCAAGAAAAAAGCTATGAACTTTCGTTTCCTACTCATTCATAGCGGATTGTGATTACTTAGTTTTCAGTGATTTCGACAATACGCATCATATTTGTTGCCCCGTGTCCTTCCGGATAACCGGCAACAACAATGATGAAATCGCCGTAATGGCAACCCTTCATCAAGGCAATATTCTTTGCCAAATCCACATCATTCTCGCGTGTGTTCTGAATATCGCTGAAATATGGCTCTACACCAAAGATTGGAAGCATGGCTCTTTCCGTAACTTCGTCAAAACATACACCGATGATTGGAGCTTCTGGTCTAAAACGTGCCAAACGACGAGCTGTTAGACCACTCTGTGTAAAGGCAATGATGCATTTGATATCCAACGCAATAGATGTATCGGCAGCACTGACACCAATGGCATCGTTCAAAGAATTACGTGAAGTACGAATTCCTTGTTTTAAACGTTGTTGATAAGGAATCATAGGCTCGATCGCATCGGCGATACGGTGCATTGTCTGTACACATTCTACCGGATAATGACCGGCAGCACTTTCTCCTGACAACATGATACAGTCTGTACCATCCATAATCGCATTGGCAACGTCACTGGCTTCTGCACGTGTTGGACGTGGGTTTTCCTGCATACTTTCCAACATATGTGTAGCTGTGACAACTGGTTTACCTAATTCGTTGGCAATTGAGATGATCTGTTTCTGATAAATCGGAACCATTTCCAGGCTGACATCAACACCTAAGTCACCACGGGCAACCATGACACCGTCACTGACTTCCAAAATATCACGCAGGTTATCAAAACCTTCCTGGTTTTCGATCTTAGGGAAAATCTGAATGTTGTCTTTTCTTTCAGAAATCAAGATCTTACGAATGGCCAATACATCATCTTTACGGCGTGTAAAGCTGGCTGCGATATAATCCACATCTTGTTTACATCCAAAACGAATATCAGCTTCATCCTTTTCCGAAATGAAAGGCATACTTAATACAACACCTGGCAAGTTACATCCTTTACGGCTCTTTAAGAAGTGAGGGTTTTCAATACGTCCCTGAATCTCATCTTCTGTTACTTCCAGAATCGTCACTTTTAATTTTCCGTCATCCATTAAGATACAGTCACCGGCTTTTACATCGTGGAATACCTCCGGACACCGCAGTGTAAACTGTTCATGTGTTCCTTCTACTTCCTTTTTAACGATCTTGACAATGTCACCTTCATTAAACTGGCAGCCACCATCTTTAAAATCACCTAAACGGATTTCCGGACCTTTTGTATCCAATAAGATACCGATTGGTTTATTTAACTCCTTAGAAACTTCACGAATCAATTTGATTCGATTGCCATGTTCTTCATAACTTCCATGAGAGAAGTTCAAACGGGCAATGTTCATACCGGCCAAAACCAGCTTCTTCAAAGTTTCCTTATCTTCACTGGCCGGACCAATCGTACAAATAATTTTTGTCTTCTTGTCACTAATACACATAATTTTTTTCGATTCCTTCCTTTTTTCCTTCTAAACTAATCGTTCGAATAAGTTTTGTAATGGCTTACGAGATTCAGCAGGCATGCTCAGTGCCTTTTCGATCGGGTAAGATACGATCTTATTGTCGCGAATGCAGACACAGTGTCCTCCAATGCCCTGCATTAAAAGATCTACTGCTTTTTCTCCCATTTGAGATGCCAACATACGATCATATGGACATGGTGAACCACCACGCTGAATGTGACCTAATACAGTTGCCCTTCCTGAAAAACCTGTATTTAACGTCACTTTCTTGGCAAACTGATCGACATCGGTGATCTTCTCGGAAATCACGACAATCGCATGTTTTTTCTTTCGTATAATATCCAAATCGCGTAAGCGATCCAAAACGTCATTTTCATCAAAACCGGTTTCACTGGTCACGATCATATCGGCTCCGGATGCGATTCCAGACCAAAGTGCCAGATCCCCACAACGGTTTCCCATAACTTCGACAATAGAACAGCGATGATGAGAATTTGATGTATCACGCAGTTTATCGATTGCATCGACAACGGTTTCCAATGCCGTATGGAATCCAATCGTGAAATCTGTACAGGTGATATCGTTATCGATCGTACCCGGCAAACCGATACAATTGATTCCCATTTCTGTCAACGACAAGGCACCACGATACGAACCGTCTCCTCCGATAACAACAACGGCCTCAATGCCTCGTTTGGAAAGCTGATGAATGGCCTTGCGGCGAACTTCCTCATCTTTAAACTCCGGTAAACGGGCCGATCCAAGAATCGTTCCTCCTCGGTTGACAATCTCACGAATCGTTTCGCGAGTCATCGGTTCAATATAGCCCTCTACCATTCCTTTGTATCCATTATAGATACCGAATACTTCAAGGCCACTGTTCAAACCGACTTTTGTGACAGCTCGTATGGCTGCATTCATCCCCGGCGAGTCTCCTCCTGAGGTTAAAATCCCGATTCTTCTAACCATATGTATTCCTCCTAAGAACAATCTTTAACCATTCTATAGCACTTTAAATATAACACAATGCCCGTCGAAAAAGAAGAAAAAAAACTGTTAAGTTTCTATGAAATTTGGATTGTAACAGAATTGAAAAATGTAACTGTTTTCAAAATGACCAACCACAAAAAAAGACCGTTTTTAACGGTCAAAATAACGTGATAAGAATTGTTTTGTACGCTGGTGCTGCGGTTTTTCAAAAATCTGCTGCGGTGTTCCTTCTTCGGCAATGACACCTTTGTCCATAAAAATCACACGATCACTGACATCTTTGGCAAACTGCATCTCATGGGTCACAATAGCCATTGTCAAGCCTTCTTTGGCTAGTGTCTGCATAACTTCTAAAACATCGCCAACCATTTCCGGGTCTAACGCAGATGTTGGTTCATCAAACAGTAAGACTTCCGGATCCATACATAAAGCACGGGCAATCGCCACACGTTGCTTTTGTCCACCGGATAAACGTGTCGAACTGGCATCGGCAAAATTCTGCATACCGACTTCTTCCAAGTGCTGCATGGCAATTTTTTGTGCTTCTTCTTTCGAACGCTTTAAGACTTTGATCTGGCCGATCATACAATTTTCTAAAACGGTCTTATTCGCAAATAAATTAAAGCTTTGAAAAACCATTCCCACTTTGGAACGATAGGTTGTCAAAGGAAGCTTGCCACTTAAAATATCTGTTCCTTTATATAAGATGTTTCCGCCATCCGGAATCTCCAACAAGTTGATACAGCGAAGAAGCGTACTTTTTCCCGAACCGGAGGATCCGATAATCGTAACCACTTCTCCTTTATTGATTTCAAAGTCGATATCGTTTAAAACTTGAAGATCCCCAAAATGTTTTTTCAAATGTTGTACTTGAATGACTGTTTCCATACAAACCTCCTATGCACAGTTTTCCTTGATTGTTACTGTCTTTGTCTTGTTGATTTTTCTTTCCACAGCATTCAGGATCAATGTTGCGATCGTTGTTAAGGCAAGGTACATCACCATTTCCAAAAAGTAAACTTCGGCAAATTTCATGTTACTTCCGGCTACCGAAGAAGACTGGAAGTAAAGCTCTGTTACCTGGATCGCATTTAACATACAGCTGTCTTTGATGTTGACGATCAGCTGATTTCCAATCGTCGGAAAGGTGTTTTTAATGGCTTGCGGAAAAATAATGGAAACCATCGTTTGAAACGTTGTCATCCCCAGGGATTTTGCCGCTTCACTTTGTCCGGCATCGATAGACTGAATACCACCACGAATAATTTCCGCCATATAGGCACCAGTATTGACTGAGATGATGATCAAACCGGCCGAGAAACCTGTCCATCCTAAAATCGGACGAAGCAAGTAGAAAAAGAACAAGGCCTGTACCATCATCGGTGTACCCCTAAAAAACCAGACATAGAAGCCTACGATCCATCTCGCAAGCTTCTTTAAAATCTTAACAGGAAATGAATCCATGGGATCTTCCGGAATTGCACGCAAGGCTCCGGTTATCAATCCCAGGATCAGCCCGACAACCGTACCAACGATTGCGAATAAGAGAGTATTTTGGATACCGTAAGAAAACAAGCTCCAATTCTCTATAAATATTTCATATGCCCTTCCAAAATCGATACTCATGGATCATCAAACCTTCCTATTCTTCGGTTGGTGCGTTTTCAACCGCAGTTTTCATATATTCATTTCTTGTATCTTGACTGATGGAATCTAATGCGTCCTGTACACTCTTGAAGAAATCAGAATCGCGTGTTCCTTCTTTCAATCCGATTGATACGGTCGTATCTACATCAAATCCATGTCCTTCTGCAAACTGTACGATCGCAAGTCCTGGATTGGCGGCTACAACACCTTCGGCAACCGGCATTTCCGCTGTTATACCATCGGCTACTCCATTTTGTAAAGCGGCTACTAATTCCGGATACGTTGCAAGTGGTGTCTGATGATCAACACCTTCGATTTGATCGATAACGGTATCATAGTTGGTGTTTTTCTGTCCGATTACTTTATGACCGGAGAAATCCTGGATATCTGTATAACCGGCCATTTCACTGTCCGCACGAACGATCATGACCATTCCTTCACTTTCGTAGTAAGGCGTTGTAAAGTCGATTCCTTCTTCACGCTCATCACTGGCTGTCATACCGGCAACGATCGCATCAATTTCTCCAGAATCCAAAGCAGGCTGCAGACCATCCCATGAAATTTTCTTCACTTCTAATTTTTGACCTAATTCATCGGCAATGGCTTGTGACATCATTACATCATATCCATCACAATATCCTCCACCGCCGCTGATCTCAACGGCAGAGTCGGTTTGGGCATCGGATGTTTGCCAGTTAAACGGCTGATAACCGCATTCCATTCCTACGGTAAACGTGTCATCATTGGCACTGTCTGTACCACTCGAACAACCGGCCAAAGCCAGTGTTCCAACGGCTAATGCTGCAAGTAATTTTTTCATATCTCTTTTCCTCCTAATTTAGGTTGAAAATAGAAAAGACCATATGTGTTATCCATATGGCCTTGGTTCTTTCGCCTTTAAGATAACCCCTCTTCTTGCGAAGGAGTGCATTGAGTATTTCCCAAAGCCCCAAGAAATGACATTGCCATATCATTCCCTTCGGCGATGATTACCTTTCCTGTATTTCACAGCCCGCCGGCTCCCTGCAGTACTCTGATGCATCGCTACCTCTATCTTCAACTGATTTACTTGTATGTGCTCATTATAGGCAGATTAGAAAGGGTTGTCAACCTATTTACTTCCTTTTCTGCACGAACGTCCTTTTAAGTCGTATAAACAATAGATTTCCTATCGTTTACCACTATAAAGAAATATGGAAGAACTGTCCGAAAATACTGTTGGTATCATAAACCATCGGAATATCCGGAAAAATAAAAATCATACGATACATATAATAGACAATCATACAGCCGGCCCACATCCATAGTAACCGCTCTTGCCACTTCCTCTTTTTTTTGATATGGCAGTAGAAGATCAACAAGCCGAAGACCATCGTAGGAATTAACATCGCATGATAAAACATGGAAGCCTTTAGATTTCCCTGAACCAGATAATATAAACTGGTCGTCATATTACAGCCGGGACATGGAATCCCAAAGATTTTTTGTATAGGACAATATACACCGATAAAAAGAAGAAACAGGAGCAATACGAAAACAACTCCTGTCACCTTGATAATCTTTTTACTCATTTCCATAACGACAAATATCGTTTAAAGTGCTTTGGCAAATGGCCATTGAAATGATTCCTAAGCCTAAGAACGGAAGAACTAACATGATAATACTGTTATCGGAAACTCTATATCCATTATCAAATTCTAGCTCACTTAACACTTTTCCGGCTTTCCAGTAAAAGTAAATACCGTATAAACCGCATGTGATCAATGACAACAGAACAACAATTCCCGGCTCTCCAGGTCCAGATTTATTTTGTGCTCTACAACATTCATTGACATCTCTTGCCAAGGTATATAACCAATAGTAATAATAAATGCTGCATGTCACAATGCTTAAGACAATGGACAATCCAATGCTTCTTTCTGAAATATGGATCGGCTTTTTTGTAAAAGTTTGATGCGCACTCTCCTGTTTAGGTGCTTCCGGCATCACATAAGAAGCAAGTTCTGTATCCTTTAAACGCTTCCAGTCAGCCATCCCGGTTTTCCATACAAACGTATTTCCATAAATTTGATGGGCCTGAATCAAGCCTTTCATCTGTTCCACTGTATAAGGACCATTTTGTTTATTGTTGGCATCGACAAAATACCATTGATCTCCTTCCGGCTTTACATCTGGTGTCGGAAGATATTCTTTTAATTCCGTATCTTTTAACTTCTGCCAGTCAGCCATTCCGGCTTTCCATACCAAAGTTTCTTCTTTGATCTGCGCATCACGAATTCGTTCAATCATCTGCTCCAGCGTAAAAGGTCCAGCCGATTGACTTTCCTTGACATAATACCATTCTTCCTCTCGCGCATTTTCTTCTTCCGATTCAACCGGTTCTTCCTGGATAATCGTATCTTCTTCAGTTTCCTCTACTTCTTCCACGACATCTTGTACCGGTTCTTCCGCTTCTGTTGTTTGGCCTTCTTCGATAACTTCTTCTACAACTTCTACTTTTTCTTTTGCGGATGGTGTTTCTTCGACAACATCATCGGTCGGCACAGGAGCACCACATTCCGGACAAAACTTAGCGTTTTCCGGAAGACTATTTCCACATTGTTTACATTCCATGTTCGCATCTCCTTAAAGTTTATTTTGATTAAACAAATTATACCTTATTTTAACTAAATTACAATCTCTGCCTTGGTTTTGAACGAAGGCTGGCGCAGAAAGCAGATATGACCCAACAAAGTCCTAAACTCATTAAAGTTCCGCACATATCCACTATAACATCGTCCATCGTACTGATTCTTCCGATGACCATACTTTGATGAAATTCATCAAATAGTGCATAGCCTAAACAAATCAATAAAGATAAGATGATCTTCCAAAGTCGGGAAATTCCGGCAATGGAAAAAGTAATGTACAATAAAAGCGCAAGAAAGAAATACAAACTGAAATGCGCAATATCACGAATGGTCTGATACCAGTTATCCCCATCCGGAGAAATCGCTTCAATCAAAGATTGAAGTCCATAGTGAAGGTTCTGTCCTATTTCTGTTGAATCCATATATTCATGAACGTTTTCTTTAATGATTTCCTGTACATTGGCACTGCGTTGTCCGGAGGCGTATCCATCTTCACTTGACAACGTATAAATGATAAACATCAAACCCATACAACATACCGCAAACAGAAAAGAAAACAAAAACCGTATTTTTCTATTTTTCATAGGTGACAGTATAAGCATGAACTGTAAGATGAATTTAAAATGAATATGTTAAATTATGGTGTAAAAAAAGCGGAATGCTCCGCCTTTCTAATATTCTATCTTTTTGACGCGTCCAAAACCGATGGTTCCTTTGCCTACATGTGATAAGATGACCGTTTTAAAAGAGTGCTGCTGTACCGGTTGACCGATGGCCTCCTCCAACATCTTTTTACAGTCTTCGCTTTTCTTTGGATCAAAGGCATCGATAACCATCCAGATATAATCCTCCGGATTCACATCCTTTGTCACGACTTCAATTCCTTTTTGATAAGCTTTCTTCAAGGTGCGAACCTTGTCTTCTAAATCAATGGCACCATGACGAATATTCAATAAAGGAACGATCTTCAATAATCCTGCTATAGCGGCAACAGCCGGTGATATACGACCTCCTGCTTTTAATGTATCCAGCTTTTCCGGTATCAATACCGCCAGCAATTCTCCTTCTGTTTCAATTTTTTCCTTGATCTGCGCACAAGTATATCCTTTTTCAATCATCTCTTTGACCATCTGCATCATGATCACCGTTGGATAACAAACAAATTCACTTTGTACAACCGTTACTTTCCCCTCATAGTTCTTTGCCAGTGTGATTGCCGTTTTGTTGGTGCCGGATAAGGCATTGCTTAAGGGAAGATAAAACACCTCATCGTGTGTTTTCAACAAATCATCCCACATGCGTATCATATCACCGACAATTGGCTGAGCCGTTTTTACACTTTTTTGTGCTTCCAACGCCTCTAACACTTGTTCATCGGTAATCGTTTCTGCTTCCATGTATTCTTTTCCATCTACGATAACAGGCATACGCAAAACATGAAGGTTTAGTTCTTTTGCCTTTTCTTTGGTAATATCCGCACTTGAATCGATCATTAATGCAACTTTCTTCATGGTCTAACCTCCTTGATGTCTGAAAAAATGTTTCTCGATATAGTTGGCTACGCCATCATGGTCATTGTCAAATTCTGTGATTTCATCCGCTATGGCCTTGGTATCATCGCTTCCGTTACACATACAAATGCCCCTGCCACTTACTTCCAACATCGTGTTGTCGTTGGTCGTATCGCCAAAAGCCCAAATGTTTTCCAATCCAAAATCATACTGATCAGCCAGCTTTTTAACGGTATAGCCTTTTGATATACGACGATCGGCAAATTCCAACAACGTTGTCTGTGTCTTAAATGCCTTATAATAAGGATTGGGATGTTCATTAAAATACTTTTCGGCCTTCAACGTATCTTCAGCACTCATACGAAACATGATCTTCGCATTATCATAAGCGTATAACTCGGCATCACTTTCGATCACGTGGATCAGTTTTTGTGAGGTCACAGCCGAATGCTTCATCGCTTCATCGATTCTTTGTGCCACCAATTTGCCATCCAAATAAATGAACGCATTGGCTTCAAAGGGATGCATGGCCTCCAGGATTTCCTGGATCCATTCTTTTTTCAACTTATAGTAATCGTATTGCTTATGATGAATTTCATCCCATAGCTCACTACCGTTCATACCAATTAAAACTTCGAAAGGAAAGGAAATCCCCCATCCTGTCGCATAGCGCTGCAGTTCATCCACCGGTCTTCCGGAAGCCAAACCGAAATACACACCTTGCGCATGCAGCTTTTCAATCATATCTTTCGTACGGGGGGTTAATTCCCTCTTTGAATTGATCAGCGTACTGTCAATATCACACAAAACCAAACGTAGTCTATTTGTTTCCATGAAAGAAGTATATCACAAGTATAAATTGTTTTTCTATGGACTAATTGTGAAAAGTGTCTAATTTTTCTCTTGTTTTCTTTATCGTAAACGAACTGTAAAATCTTTTAATACTTCCGAAATATGAATTTGTTGCGGACAAACCTTTTCACAACTATGACATTGTACGCAGACACCAGGCCCTTTGTCTTTCAAGGTAGAAACAACCATAGGGGCAATAAATCCTCCCTGACTAAAGGCATGTTCATTGTATAAGGATAATAATTTGGGAATATCCAGTCCCTGTGGACAACGAGAAGTACAATAACGACAGGAAGTACAAGGAACGACGATCTTCTTTATCATCTCTTCCACAATGGAAAACAGGACTTCTTTTTCCGTATCGTTTAAAGTTTTTTTCGTTGACCACGTTTCAATGTTTTCCTGCAGCTGTTGCATATTCGACATCCCGGAAAGTACCATCTTTACCTGTGGTATACTCTGCAGGAATCGAAAAGCCCAGGCTGGTATGCTTTCCGTAGGGCGAAGCGCATGTAATCGACTTTCATATTCCGGCTTTAACTGGGCCAGCTTGCCACCACGCAAAGGCTCCATGACCCAAACATCAATACCGTATTCATCCAACAACTCCACCTTTTCCTTGGCATGTTGAAATTTCCAATCCACATAATTGATCTGCAGCTGACAAAACTCCATATATTCGCCGTATTCCTTTAAAAATCTTTTTAATACCGGCATTTCTCCATGACAGGAAAAACCTAAATGACAGATTCTTCCCTGTTCCTTTTGTTTTAAAAGATAGTCTAAAATTTGATATTGCGGATCGAGATACGCATCGATATTTTTCTCACAGACATTATGAAATAAATAAAAATCAAAGTATTCTGTTTGACACTTTTGTAGTTGTTTAGTAAAGATTTCTTCAACATGTGGCATATTATCTAAATCATATCCGGGAAATTTGTCAGCCAGATAATATTGCGAGCGATCAAATTTCTTTAAAGCATTGCCTAAAACGATTTCGCTTTGACCTCCATGATAGCCCCATGCGGTATCAAAATAATTGATACCCTGTTCAATCGCATATGCTACCATTTCATTGACTTTGTCTTGATCTGGTTGATTCTCTTTTCCCTCTACAGTAGGTAATCGCATTGCACCTAAGCCTAAACCGGATAATTTCACTCCTTTAAAATCATGTGTAATCAAGATGATCCCCTCCTTTATTTATCTTCAGTTTTATTATAAAACCAATCTCAGTCGTCTTCCAATATCAGTTTACTATAGCCGATAATGTATTTTGCATATACAATATACACATGAATATATTTGTATGCATTCTCATCGGTTTTGCGATTGTAGGTTTACTCGATAAACTTCAAAATGGAAAATGGGGATTGGCCGGATGTATCGACCAGGCTTTAAATACTATGGGCAGTCTCTGTCTTTCCTTATTAGGATTTTATTGTCTGTTTGTCACTTTATCCGACCAGTTAGACCTTTCCTTTTTACGCTTACATCCTTCCAGCAGCGTGATCATAGGCTCTTTATTGTCACCCGATCTAGGCGGTCTGCCGCTAATTCAAAGCTATATTCATGATCCTGCCACCTTTTTTCTAACCGGTGTCTTTTTAACAAGCACGTTAGGATGTCTGATCAGTTTTCAATTTCCTATCTTTTTAGGTCAATTAAAGCCAAAAGAACACCCTCTTTTTATGGAAGGTGTTACGTATGGCTTATTAGGACTCATTCCTATATTGCTTCTATTGTCCTTACAAATCGATTTTGTCCTATTGATTCCACTATTTTGTATCTATGGACTTTTATTTTTAGGATTATGGAAGAATAAAAGCTTGCTGCTGAGGCTTCTTCAGTATTTTGCCAAGGGAATTGAAATCATCGGTCTTCTTTGTTTTGGAATCGTACTTCTCTCTTATTTCTTCCATCTACC
The DNA here is from genome assembly GCF_000420345.1 of Faecalicoccus pleomorphus DSM 20574. Taxonomy (GTDB): domain Bacteria; phylum Bacillota_I; class Bacilli_A; order Erysipelotrichales; family Erysipelotrichaceae; genus Faecalicoccus; species Faecalicoccus pleomorphus. The sequence continues at coordinate 37,613 of NZ_ATUT01000019.1, forward strand.
TTTTGTATCTATGAATACTTTACTTGATGGATTATTGCTTGTCTTTCAAATCACAATGATTGTTGCCGGCTCGCATGTGTTGTGTCAACTCATTTTACATTATGCCAAAAAGCCACTACAGAGCTTTACAAGGTTTTGCGGTATCGAAACAATGACCTTAATTGGATTGTTGCTTTCTTTAGGCAGTTCCATTGCGATCTTGTCACTGTATCCGAAAATGAGTCCGGAAGGCAAAAGAATCAACGCTGCCTTTTGCGTTAGCGGTGCGTATGCCTTAGGAGGACAAATGGGCTTTATTGCGGCAATGACGGATACAAAGACAACCTTTTTCTTTATCGTATTTAAATTAACAGGTGGACTTTTGGCCATTTATCTAACCAAAAGAAAAAGCCAGAAATAAATTCTGACTTACTCTTGTGTAAACATCGGTGTAGAAAGATAACGCTCTCCGGTATCTGGCATTAAGGCTACGATACGTTTTCCTTCGTTTTCCGGACGCTTTGCCAATTGAATAGCTGCATATACGCTGGCCCCGGAAGATATTCCCACCAATAGTCCTTCTTTTTGGGCAATGGCACGGCCTGTGTTATAGGCATTTTCGTTAGTAACGGTAACAATCTCATCATAGATCTGTGTATTTAACGTATCCGGTACAAATCCGGCGCCGATTCCCTGGATGCCATGTGGACCGGCTTTTCCCTGGGATAATACCGGTGATCCTTCCGGCTCCACCGCAACAATCTTTATATTCGGATTCTTTTCCTTCAAATATTTTCCGGTACCGCTGATTGTTCCACCCGTTCCGACACCTGCCACAAAGATATCAATCTCTCCATCCGTTTGTTCCCAAAGCTCCGGCCCGGTGGTTTCATAATGTGCCTGTGGGTTTTCCAAATTAGTAAACTGACTTGGAATCAAAGAATTTGGCGTACTTTCCTGCAGTTCCTTTGCCTTGGCAATCGCACCTTTCATTCCCTGTGAGCCTGGTGTTAAGACAATCTTGGCTCCATAAGCCTTTAAAAGATTTCTTCTTTCCACACTCATCGTTTCCGGCATGGTAAATATAGCTTTATATCCCTTGGAGGCACAGACAGAAGCTAACCCGATTCCTGTATTTCCACTGGTTGGTTCAATGATCGTCGCTCCTTTTTTCAATAAGCCCTGTTCTTCCGCTTTTTCAATCATTCTTTTCGCAATACGATCTTTTACACTGCCAGCTGGATTAAAGAATTCCACTTTCGCCAACAACTGCACCTTCAATCCTTGTTCCTTTTCCAGATTGGACAGTTCCACTACCGGTGTATTTCCGATGAGCTCTGTAACATTTTTGTAGATAGTCATATGTATGCCTCCTTTATCAACGCCTATCTTTATAGTAGGAATTATAACAAACTTTTCAAAATTGTCAAAAGAACTGCCCTATGGCAGTTCTCGTTACTTCATGATTTCTTTGATCTTTTGGGCAATGCTTGAAGCATCCAAATGATAGTGGGCTAATAAGTCTTTTGGTTTACCGCTTCGTCCAAAACTGTCCTGCATACCCATCATGTACTGACGACATGGTAGTCCATATGGTGCCAGGGTTTCGGCTACTGCTCCACCCAGGCCGCCGATCACATTGTGCTCCTCGATCGTTACGATCACATCATGTGTCTTGGCCGTTTCTAAGATCAAATCCTTATCGATTGGCTTGATCGTGGAAATGTTGATCAGTGTCGGTTCGATACCTTCCAGCTGTTCGATGGCTTTCAAGGATTCCTGTACCATAAGTCCTGTTGCAATGATGGCGATCTTGCTTCCTTTTTTGAGTACCTGTCCCTTGCCGTATTCCCACGTATAACTGTCATCATACACATCCTCTACGCCCAATCGTCCCAAACGTACATAACACGGTCCTTCGATATCGGCCACGGCCTTGATGATCTGTTCGGTCTCCCTGGCATCGCAGGGCTGGAACACTTTCATGTTCGGGATGCTTCGCATGATCGCAATATCCTCCACACTCTGATGGCTGGCGCCGTCTTCGCCTACACTGATCCCCGCATGGGTCGCACACACCTTGACGTTCAAATTCGGATAACAGATGCTGTTGCGGATCTGTTCAAACGCTCTTCCTGCCGCAAACATCGCAAAGCTCGATGCATAGACAATCTTATGACTGGCTGCCAGTCCCGCTGCCACGCCCATCATGTTGCCTTCCGCGATCCCCATATTGAAATGTCTTTC
>NZ_ATUT01000020.1 GCF_000420345.1 Faecalicoccus pleomorphus DSM 20574
GCTAGTTACTTTTTTATTCGTCAAATACGAAAAGAAGATCTTTTTAAATTTGCGATTACTTAAAAGGCTATATCAACAAATTGGAGGTTAAGCGTACACAGTTTCTTTCTTTTTCTACGATTGCTCCCACGATCGAAGTCTTGTTGGTGATGATCCTATGTACCCAGGTTTTAAATCTCAGCTTTTCGCTCGTGTTTGTGTATCTTAAAAATCAATACAAACAAATCTTGCTAAAGGGCTTTCATTCTTTATTCTATATTCCTTATATTTTGTTATGTTTCTTCTATATCTTTCATATGGACTATGGCGTTTTCTATGATCGTGCCACCTGCCTTGTTTTTCTGTATCTCATTCAAGTGGCAGTTCTATCTTTGGTTGCCCGTCTCTTTTTCTGGCAACAAGCACTTTATCAACGAAAGCTCGCTCGGCTACAACAGTCGAATCTACAGCTACAATGTCGCTGTCGGCTCTTGTATCAAGCCTATTCCTCTTATTTTGATCACATTCATGATCTATTACATCAATGTCTTTGTCTGGAAAGACTTTCCTGTTTCAAACAATATAATCTCTTACAGAAACAAATCAAAAAATTGGCAGAACATACGTTTAGTCACTTCCAAAATCTCTATAGAACCTGTCCGGTCTTAAAAAACTTGTTGGAAAAAGAAAAGAAACGAATTCAGAAACAACAGTTACGCTTTGATACAACTCAGTTGGATGAGGAAAAAATACAAATCAGTTATGCTGCCTTACAATCTGTCTATCAATCCATGCTGCAGGTACTTTTTCAATGTTGTGAAAAGACAACGATTACAATTCAAAATCAACAGAAGGTTCATTGTTGTTTTCTCCAATTTACTTTTTCTTCCTTTTGTTTTGATGAAACAAAACTTTCCCTGCCCTATGAAGTTTATATATCCCGGGATTCCCTTCAACTGTATCATGTCACTTTTTTGATTCCTGATTTGTGAACTTTGCCAAGTATTAATATTTATTTAGTACTTGATTTTACATAGTACTGAATATACTATAATAGTGTGAGGTGATTCGATTGAATACACAATTTAAAAAAGGTGTATTGGAGCTGATTGTTTTAAAAACAATAGAATACAAAGATCTCTATGGATATCAGCTGGTGACAAAGATCAGTGAGATCGTCAATGTTAATGAAGGTACGATCTATCCGCTTTTAAAACGATTGTCCAATGATCATCTACTCGAATCTTATTTAAAAGAATCCTCGGAAGGACCACCCAGAAAGTACTATCACATTACCCCCAATGGGATACAAAAACTGCAGGATCTGGAAAAGGAATGGAATGAATTTTCCGGTAAAGTCAATGCATTTTTAAAGGAGGTGTCTTATCATGACGAAAAGTGAATTTTTAGAACAGTTGGAACAAAAGCTTTTATTGATCTCCGAACAGGAACGAAAAGACATTTTGATTGAATATGGCACATATATTGATGATAAGATTGCCAATGGTGCCAGTGAAAAAGAGGCAATCCAGGGCTTTGGTGATCTGGATGAGCTTGCCAAAGAAATCTTAGAAGCTTATAAGATCAATACAGATAGTATGGATAGTAAAGCTGATAAAACGTTGGATCGCGCCTATTCGAAAACCGAAAGTTTTCTAAATAAGTTCGGCAATTTCAGTGTTAATGATATTTTTCATCTGATTTTTGATGCCTTTGTCCTTCTTGTATTGCTTTATATCGGAAGGATTCTTCTCATTGATATTTGTTTAAATATTCTGATGAATGTATTTAACTGGATCTTTGGTATCACTTATGGAGCCGGTATCGTATATGCCTTTGAAGATTTGATGATCTGGATCTTTAAGCTCATTTATCTGGCGGCAAGCATTCTCTTCTTTATTACCGTCATGTCCAGAAGAATTCGTCGAATCAAACGACATGACTATCGCATCAATGTAGTGGAAGACTTAAAACAATCCTTCAACAAAGAAGCCAAGGATTTCTTAAAAGACGATGATGGCCTGCCACCGATTCCCGGCACAAAGCCGGAGAAAACACTCTATCATCAAAGAAAAGCACAATATACAGATAGCGGAAGCCTGCTGATAAAAATCATTTTAGCGTTGATCAGCTTTCCGACCATCTGTTGCATCATCGGATTCAGTATTGCTTTGATTGCCTTATTCTTTGTAGGCGTTTTCGAACACGTTTACAGTATTGGCTTGATCTTATTAGGTGTTGGATTGTTAGGCGGCAGCATTTCTGTTCAATGGTTCTTGATCCACCTGTGGCCAAAAAAGGAGGAGATTCCCCATGCGTAAGATCCTCATCACATTTGTGGTATCCGTCATCTTAGTAATCAGCGGTGCCCTGGTCTTTGCGATGGAGCTCTCACAAATTCAGTTTCGTGCAAAAACACTTCCTGTGGAAACAAAAACAGAAACAATAACAATAGAAAATCATACAGGTGCCGTGCTACTTGAATTGGATCCTTACATAGATTTTAGATATGAAGAGATTCAACTGGAAGTGGAAAGCTTTCAAATGGATCCTAACCTAAAAGAGGATCAAATGAAGATCGAATATCCAGAATTTCTAGAGTTGGCATATGGAGAAGAAGGAGAGCCCGTACATTCTCGAATTTGGTTTTTTTCGACTCTGAACGGGGATCATAATGTGTTCTCTCATATCCATAGTCTGGAAGATATCAAAGAGATATGGAATCAAAAAGAAATAACTCTATACAAACCCGATGCAAAAAACTTGCATATAAAGGTTTTCTATGGAAAAAAACTGGAAGGAAAAATTGATATCTATTAAAAAGGATCGTTAAGATCCTTCAAAAAAGCAGCCTGACTCTCATACAACCGGCATAAAGAACTTTCTGCACAAAATGGAACACACAAGCTTTGTGATGTGAATGCTTTATGTCTTATGGCTGCTTTTTATTCGGATGAAAGAATTTGTCTTGCCAATTCCTGATTTTGAAAATCAACATAAAAATCCCAGGCATATCTAGGCTTATGATCGCCTGCCAACATGGATCCCATCAAAGCCGTATGAAAGGGGTGCAGCTGATTGACATCTTTCATGCGGATGCGATATTCGATATGATGTTCACTTAAAATATCTTCTATTTTGTTTTTTTGTTCTATGTCTGTCGTCGTAAAAACCTTTTCTTTTCCAAACATTTTATATCTCCTTATTCACTCCCATTATAACAAAAAAAAGAGAGTTTCCTCTCTTAATGAAACATATCCTTCTTTTTGAAAATCAAGATGGCTACCAGACAGGCGATAACCGCAATAGCTGTTGGAAAGAGAACATGTGGTGCAGGAAGACCATCAACATTCATCCCATAAAAGCTGAAAATAATATTTGGTATAGCCATAACGATCGTAATGACCGTTAAGACCTTCATAACAATATTTAAGTTGTTGGAAATAACAGAAGCAAAGGCATCCATGGTTCCACTTAAAATGTTGGAATAAATATTACACATCTCGATGGCCTGATGAATCTCGATCATCACATCTTCCAGTAAATCTTCATCTTCTTCATAAAGCTTGATCATTTTACCACGCATGATTTTATTCAATGTGATCTCATCCGCTTTTAATGAAGTCGAAAAGAAGACCAGTGATTTTTCCAAGCCCAACATCTGAATCAATTCTTTGTTTTCCATCGACTGATGCAGCTTTGATTCGGTACGGCTGGACAAACGATCGATCTGACGCAAATACACCAGATATTGTTGCGAAATGCGCAATACCAGCAAAAGCAAGAAGCGTGTTTTTAAACGGGTATCCATCTGGCGGATACGCCCCTGCGCCATATCCTGTAAAGACCAGCTTTCATACAAACTGATCGTTACAACATAGCCCTTTAAGATTACGATACCCATTGGGTTCGTTTTATACTGCAAAGTCGTATAATCTTCATTCTTATTGACATCACTTTCATCAGAGTCTGGATAGTCGATAATCACAAGCGTCTGATCAAAGTCATCATCATAGTCGATATGTGAACTTTCTTCATCATCCAAAGAAGATTTGACAAATTCCGGCAATACACCAATATGTTCGATCAAAAAATTTCTTTCTTCTTCAGTTGGAGCAATCGCATTAATCCAACATCCTTTTTCCGGAGCATCAATACGACGGGTACCATCATCAAAAGTCTTGTAAAATTCAAGCACAGTAATCCCTCCTTTTTAACGGAGACAAACTGCGATGCCTCCGTATCCTTTATTTTGCTTTTTGTTCCACTCATGACTTAACGGGTCCGGAGACATAATTTCACCTACTTTCATGCCTTTGTATTGTACCACAAAAATGAAAAAGGATAAAAAGGCTTTAACAAACTTTTTACACATTTTAATAAAAAAACGGGATTGCTCCCGTTACTTTCAATTTCATAAGCCATGTTCTGTATCAGACAGTCATTTATCTATAGGTTTCCCTATCCGATCTTAGGTTCAGTTCCCCTTGATCAGTTCCCCTACCAAATTTGGGTTTCTCACTTGCGGGGTTTACCCGTTCCACCTATTCTGTTTCCAGAATAGCTCGTCTCTGTGGCACTTTTAAAGCCGTATTTCCATAGTTTCCCTTAGGAAATACGACAGCCGTCAGGATCAACCTGCCTGGATTTATGACTTCATCCAGCACAAACACTACGATCATCGCAGATCGTGCGAGCATGGACTTTCCTCTAGCTTTCGCCAGCGACTGTCGAAATTGAAATCAATTATTCTTCCGGTTTTACCGGTGCGCTATTTGTCGTATGGAATACAGCTTGTTCCAAACGTGCAATACGTTTTAACAGATCGATCATATCTGTATTTCCGTTTACGTAGTCAGCGCTCACTTTTTCATTTAAATTCTGGTTTTCGCTCTGCAATGTATAAATTTCCTGCTGCAGTTCTTTAATCTTTTCTTCATAACGGCTTAATGCCTGCCCCAGTTCTTCCATTTTTTCATCATAGACCTGATAGTCTTCAATGATCAAATCTAAGAATTCATCAACTTCTGCCGGAGCATACCCTTTAATATCCACATGGAATTCTTTTTCAAAGATTTCCTGCGCAGTCAGATTCATTTCTTTTGTCATTTTGATTCCCCCTGAGCACTACTCATTATTATGACGTTTTTGCCCTAAAAAATCAACCATAATTGAATGTTAGTATGATTTCATATATAATTAGAACGATGAGTATAGTGAAATATCCAACAGCGGTTGTCCACCAGAATTTTCACGGTGTAAAAGATCAACACACCAACCGCGGAATGCGTCTGGAAGCCGATCTAAACGATACAAACAAGTATTACAGAGAGTGTGATAAAGCGCTGATTTATAAAAAGCCTACACCGGTACAAGTCGTTCGTGTCGATTATCCGGCAAGAAACAAGGCTAAGATTGTGGAGGCATATTACAAAACACCTTCTACAACGGATTATAATGGCATTTATAAAGGTCGTTATATCGATTTTGAGGCAAAAGAAACAAAGAATAAGGCGCAGTTTCCCATTGGGATCATTCATTCTCATCAGATCATGCATCTTAAAAAAGTACACAAGCATGGCGGTATCGGTTTCTTTGTGATTCGATTCAGCCTGCGAAATGAAACTTTTCTGGTAGATGCCCCTTTATTGATCGATAAAATTGAACATTCCTCAAAAAGTTCGATTCCCTATTCCTGGTTTCAGGAACATGGGCATTTGATTCAAGAAGGCTATATACCTAGATTAGATTATCTCAAGATCGTCGATCTTTTGTATTTTAAGGAGGATAAGACATGAGCCAAGATACAAATCAGAAACCGCAGACAAAAAAGCGTAGAAAGCTGGATATCTGGAACAAGCTGGCAATCGGCGTGCTTTCCATTTTTTTGGTAGGCTGCATCTCTGTTTTCTTTATTCTGGTCAACATCATCAATGACCCGGATGGCATGCAGTTTGTCGAGGGTGATCTGACAACACTTTCCAACTCACGTATTTATGACCGTAATGGAAACCTGATTTCCGAGCTGGGACAGGAGATTCGTGAAGATGTCACGTATGATCAGATTCCACAGAACGTGATCGATGCGTTTTTAAGTATTGAAGACTCTCGTTATTTTGATCACAACGGGTTTGACTTACCTCGTTTTTTGGCCAGTGCTTTGACAAACCTTCGCTCCGGTTCCTTTGCCCAAGGTGGTTCAACATTGACCATGCAGCTGATCGACAATACGTTTACTTCACAACAGGAAAAAAAGATTGAAAATGAACAAGGCAGCATTTCGGCATTTACCAAAATCAAGTTAAAAATACAGGAGATTTACTTATCTTTAATCGCCGAACAAACTCTAAATAAGGAAGAAATTTTTGAGTATTATTTAAACCGAATATGGTTTGGATCAGGTGATAACACACGAGGCATTCAAAAAGCGGCCAATTACTTCTTTAATAAGGATGTATCGGAACTAAATTTAAGTGAATCGGCATTCTTGGCCGGTGCTATCAATGCCCCGGATACATACAATCCGCTAAACAACTTATACAAGACGGATCAAGACTATTTGGCCAATGCGACAAGTCGTCGAAATACGACGTTATCCTTGATGTTGCAGCACGGATATATTACTGAAACTGAATACAATCTGGCAAGGAATTCAAAATTAGAGTTTGCCCTGCAATATACGAATGTATCCAGTCAGGATCCAAATGCTCCATTTATCTATCAAGTTCAACAAGAAGTCATTCAGTTGACTGGTCAAGATCCGGCTGTTGTTCCTATGGATATCTATACAACGCTGAACCCGGATGTACAAAAGGTAGCTTATGATATTTGTGCCGGTAATATAATTGACTTCCCAATCGAGCAGCTTGATACCGGCTTTGCCGTAGTTGAAAATCATACCGGTGAAGTCATCGCCATAGGAGCCGGTCGAACATATTATCAAGATGCAACCAAACGAGATTTATCCATGGAAGAAAGGCAGCCTGGTTCTTCGATGAAACCATTGTTGGCTTACAGTTCAACCTTTGATCTATTAGGCTGGTCCACTGAACATAAGATCAATGACCACGGTGAAGACTATTTCCATGCGGGAAGTAACCTTCAAAACTCTGATCGTCAATATCGTGGCGTTGTCAACTTAAAGACAGCCCTTGGTTTATCCTTGAATACCCCGGCGGCTCAGGCGATGATTGCCCTGGTGGATGAAACCGGTTATGACTACTGGATCGATTTCTTAAAGAAGTTAGGATACAGTGAAGATACATATACACAGTTTGTTGAACAGTTTGCGATCGGTGGTTCCGAGATGTATGCATCCCCTCGCCAACAAGCCAGCGCTTACAGTATGTTGGCCAATGGTGGTAAACGTGTAGAAGATCATACAATTCGAAAAATTGTACGTCGCTCGGATGGAAAAGAAACCTCCGGTGATACGACCGAATATGAACTGATTAGTGAAGAAGCCGCTTATATGACATCCTACCTGTTGGAAAATGTCGTATCCGGAAATTATCAAAACTTCAACGAAATCTTATATAGTCAAAACTATACGGCATATGGTAAATCCGGTACATCCGACTGGTCTGATTTGGGTGTTGAACAAGGAATACCAATTGGTGCAGCCCGTGATGAATGGTCCATCGGTTATACCAGTGATATCAGTGTGGCAACATGGACCGGCTTCAGCGGTGAAAATGAAGCATTAGGATACTACTTCACAAACTCTTTACTATTTGAGGCAACTGCCTTCCATATCACGCATTACTTATTAGATTACTGCCAACAGTTCTATGACTATAACGATATTGAAAAGCCTAGCGGTGTATCCAACTATAATGGTGGTTATATCAAAACAGAGTTCCTTTCTAAAGGTGATTCAAAAGTAACCGGCGGAAATGCGAAGTCTGAAGATGAAGAAGATACTGAGGAAGAGGAACAGGAAGAAGAAACGACAGAAGAAGAAAATACGCAGGATCCAACAACGCCGCCAACGGAACCAACTGTACCAGAGGAGCCTAGTGATCCAACGCAGGATCTTCAACAACAATGTATTAATTCCGGTGGTACATGGCAAAATGGAGCTTGTATCTATCAGAACACCGGCAATAACGGAAATACAGGTATGGAAACCTTCCGACTGGATTCACTGACCTTACCGGATTCACGAAAGAGAATATTATAAAAGGAATGAGGCAGCGCCTCATTCCTTTTCTTTTGGATATTCATTTGTATGTAGTAAATGATTGGCGTTTTCAACACGTTCTTTTGATGGAGGATCAATTCCCTCTAAAGGATATTTCATACCCAGTGCTTCCCATTTATAGGCTCCCAATGTATGGTAGGGTAAAACTTCCACTCTTTCGACATTGGATAAGCTTTGAATAAACGTATCCAGCTTTCTTAAATAAATATCTTCATCATTTCTTTGTGGCACCAGAACATGGCGAATCCAAACCGGTTTGGAAATCGAATCTAAATACTTCGCAAAGGCCAGTATATTTGTATTGTCATGACCTGTCAATAATCGATGTTGTTGAGGATCAATATGCTTGATATCCAATAAAACCAAATCGGTTACTTCCATCAATGCATTGATTTTATCCATGAATTCTTTTGTTTCACAAAATGGTTGTCCGCACGTATCTAGTACGGTATGAACACCTTCTTTTTTAGCCAATTGAAACAATTCTAATATAAAATCAATCTGTAATAATGGTTCACCTCCGGATACCGTTATGCCGCCTTTATCTTTCCAGTAAGGGCGATATCGCAAAGCTTTGGTAAGGACATCGCCTGCCTCTTGGTCCGGTTCTTTGATTTGCCATGTATCGGCATTATGGCAAAACTGACATCGCATCTGGCATCCCTGCAGAAAAATTACGTAACGAACACCCGGGCCGTCAACCGACCCGAATGTTTCAATGGAATGTATGCTTCCTTTCATATCCTATAAATGATCGTGACAGGTTCTGGCAATCACATCCAGCTGTTGTTCACGCGTTAAATCAATAAATTTGACCGCATAGCCACTGACACGAATCGTAAAGTTTTGATACTCTTCTTTTTCTGGATGTTCCATCGCATCTTTTAACTTCTCAACACCAAAGACATTGACATTTAAATGATGAGCTCCCTGATCAAAATAACCATCCATCACATGCACTAAATTCTCTGCGCGCTCTGTATCACTATGACCCAGCGCACCCGGATTGATAGTCTGTGTATTGGAAATACCATCTAAGGCATATTCATAAGGAAGCTTCGCAACTGAATTCAAAGAAGCCAGTAATCCATTCTTTTCGGCTCCGTAAGAAGGATTGGCACCCGGCGATAAAGGTTCTCCGGCCTTACGTCCATCCGGTAAAGTTCCGGTTGCCTTACCATAAACCACATTACTTGTGATCGTCAAAATTGAAGTCGTTGGCTCACTGTTACGATACGTATGATGCTTACGAATCTTATTCATAAATGTCTTTAACAACCATACTGCGATATCATCGGCTCTATCATCATCGTTTCCATAACGTGGGAAATCGCCTTCTACCTTGTAGTCAACGACGATACCATCCTCATCACGAATCGGTGTTACCTTGGCATATTTGATGGCACATAAGCTATCCACAACATGAGAGAAACCGGCAATACCCGTGGCAAATGTACGTCTTACATCGGTATCGATCAAAGCCATTTCGGCTGCTTCATAGTAATATTTATCATGCATATATTGAATCAGGTTTAAAGTATTGACATAGAGTCCACTCAACCAGTCCATCATCAAATCATATTTATGCATCACTTCATCAAAATCAAGCACATCGCTGGTGATTGGCTTATACTCTGGACCTACCTGCATTTTTGTTCTTTCATCCACACCACCGTTGATGGCATACAACAGACATTTTGCCAAATTGGCACGGGCTCCAAAGAACTGCATTTCCTTACCCGTCTGTGTGGCGCTGACACAACAACATACCGCATAATCATCGCCCCACTCCGGACGCATCACATCATCGTTTTCATATTGCAGAGAAGATGTCGCCACACTGACCTTGGCCGCATACTTTTTAAAGGGCTCTGGCAGATGACTGGAATACAATACCGTCAAATTGGGCTCCGGACTTGGTCCCATATTTTCTAATGTATGCAGGAATCGAAAACATGTTTTGGTGACCATATGACGGCCATCCATACCGATACCGGCTACATCCAAAGTGGCCCAGACCGGATCACCCGAGAACAACTGGTTATAGGAAGGAATACGGGCAAATTTAACCATACGAAACTTCATGACCATATGATCGATCAGCTCTTGTGCCTTTTCTTCCGTCAATGTTCCGTTCTTTAAATCTCTTTGCATATAGATATCTAAGAAGGTGGAAATACGCCCAACGGACATGGCTGCCCCATTCTGTGTTTTAATGGCTGCCAAATAACCAAAATAAAGCCACTGTACTGCTTCCTTGGCATTCTTGGCCGGTTTTGAGATATCATAGCCATAAATAGCAGCCATCTCTTTCATCTCTTTTAATGCCTTGATCTGATCAGATAACTCTTCTCTTTGACGAATGATGTGATCCAGCATCGTTCCATCGCCACACAAATCAAAATCTTTTTGTTTTTCCTCGATCAAAAAATCAATTCCATACAAAGCTACACGACGATAATCCCCAACGATACGTCCACGACCATAGGTGTCCGGTAATCCGGTAATAATCTTATTTTTACGAGCTAGACGCATTTCCGGAGTATAAGCTCCAAATACCGCATCGTTATGTGTTTTATGATACTTTGTGAAGATTTCTTTTAATTTATCACTTGGTGTATATCCATAAGTTTCACACGCTTCGATACTCATACGAATACCACCATAAGGCATAAAGGCTCTTTTTAAAGGCTTATCCGTTTGTAAACCTACGATTTGTTCCAAATCTTTTAAATTTTCATCAATATATCCTGGTCCATAGGAAGTAAGGCTGGATACCACTTCCGTTTCCATATCCAATACACCGCCTTTGGCGCGTTCTTCCTTTTGAAGCTTCTGTAAGGCATCCCACAATGTATTCGTAGCTTCTGTTGGATCCGCCAAAAAGGCTTCATCACCATCATAAGGCTCATAGTTATTCTGGATAAAGTCTCTGACATTGACTTCCTCCTGCCATTTGTTTCCTTTAAATCCGGTCCACTGTTCAAACATGTCTTTCCTCCTATTCTTGAACCATATAAAAAGCTGGCCTCCGGGCTTCTTTTTCTGCCCAGACGGTCGGCTCAATACTCTTATACTTCACGTGGTCTATTCCACTCATTCCGTCAGTCATATAAGGTGATTTCATCATATCGGAATTTAGTTGAAGTGTCAACGAATAAGTCGCTGAAAATCCTTTCAGTGCTTTAAACCTAAAATTTTCTTTTTATAGAAAGAAGACTGCTTTTGTATTTTCAGATTCAAAGCCTTTTCTCCTTTCTTTTCTAAGACTGTTTTTTCATCCGAAAAAAGATCACGCCCTAAAGCCAATCCATTTTTAGAAAGCGTATAGCCCATTCCCGAAAGAATCGTCGGAAACAGATCCATCGTCGTAAATTCTCTTTTCTTTATATGCATCGGATTCTTTTTACTGTGAATGAAGCAATTCCACACCCTTCGATCAAAGTCTCGATCAAAATTTGAATGAATATATTGTGCCGCCATGCTTGTATGATCCCCTTGAATCACGATGAGCGTATCTTTGTAGAAAGGCTGTTTTTCTAACCATGTCATAAAATCTTCCAGAAGCCGATCAGTATGATAAATGGAGTTTGAGATACCTTTGTCAAAGGGTTTCTCCCATTTCTTCTCCTGATAACCATAAGGATGATGGGTATCTACTGTCAACATTTCAAAATTAAACGGGCGATCCTCCTTTACCAGCATGCTCAGTTTTCGTTTGGCAAAATCAAAGAGCTTTTCATCCTCATAACCCCAGAACACATGATATTTTTCATCCAACCAGCCTTCCTCTTTTATTTTTTTAATATCTTGAATATCATAATGTCCATGTTGATCAAAATATGATTTGCGCCCTCCAAAGGCCGCATCCGAACCAATCATCAAGGTGTTGGAATAACCATCTTTTTCTAAAATGTCACCTAAAGAAACTAAACCATTCATAAATGCTTGTTTAGGTGTACAAAATGGATGATAAATCGGAAAGTTTAAGGGAACCCCTGCCGTAGAAGCAATCATGCCGCCGGTTGTCCATCCGGTTCCTGTCACAACTTTAGCACCGCCTATTTGATCTGTATTTGAAAAACTGATGTTCTCTTTTGTCAGTTTTGTCAAAAAAGGAAGTAGATTCTCCTGGGAATCGCCTCCATCTTTCTTCAGCGCATATGTGGTTTCCATGGATTCTAAATAAATATGAATCAAATTCATTTTTTTCTTTGGCGCCTGTAAAGTCGAAGCGCTGACTTCGATATAGTCCTGTTCATAAAGATCCGACTTTTGAAACTGATGGATCCCATATTGAATCAATCCCACTTTATAGGCCGAATACACGATACACATAAGCAGCCATACCCAACAAAGCCAGAGCGCCGCAAAAATATGAATGATAAGCAAAGTCACAATTATCGAGATTACAAAACCCCGTAGAAAACACAATCGAAACCAATCTACCAAAAATCGTTTATTGGTCCCTTCCAAAGGCACTTTTATATGAAATACTAACTGTTCAAAAGATGACAATCCAAAATAAGAAAAAGCCCATGATACCGTCTTGACAAGTATAGATGCGAAAAGTACAAGCAGGAAATACAACAATTTACCCCCTCCTTACATAATGTGTATTATACTCGAAAATAAAAAGAAGAACAGAAAAACTCTATTCTTCAATCAAACCAAGTTTCTTTAAAGCGTGCCATATTCCTTCCTCATTATTGGAAAGCGTAATATGCGCCGCTTTCTCTTTAACATAAGATCTAGCCTGTCCCATCGCATAACTGCATGTCACAACATCAAATAAGCTTACGTCATTTTCTCCATCCCCAAAAGCGATGACTTCATCGGCACTCCAACCGTTTTCTTTCATGATCTTCCCTAAGGTTTCTCCTTTGGAAACACCTTTTGGTAAGATCTCTAATTGCCTTGGTGCAGTACGGAATACATTAAATTCCGGAAAACGATCAACCAGATACAAATATAAAGATTCCAGCTTCTCTTCTTCCTGCATCACCTGCAGCTTATTGATCGGCGGCTGAATCTGGTCTATATCTTTTAAATAGGTGATTTTCGGATATCCTTTTCGCATATCCGCCAGCCAGCTCCATGGCCCCGCTGTCCAGGGATAATCTTTTGGCAAGCCCTGCTCTTTACGCAGTTTTTCTTTGATGGCTCGAATCGAATCCGGGAAATAATCATAGACTCCATCATCAAAACAAGCCATGCTTTCACAATCTAAAGTCATCAATTCTAAAAACACCTTACGTACTTCTTCGATCGTCATTCGCCGTAAGATTTTCCTTTGGTCATGATGTATATCATAAACGGCCACACCATCGACCTCCAGTAAATAACCATGATGGCTGTCCATCTGCAGCTCTTTTGCGTATGGCACCAAACGTGTATAACTGCGCCCACTGGCCAAAATCAAACGAACTTCTTTTTCCTGCAGTTCTAATAATGCCTGCTTTGTTTTAGGAAGAATCTGATTGTTGGAATCCAGTAAAGTTCCATCCATATCCATTACAATTGCCTTGATCATATTTATCAACCTCGCCTGTTATTGTATCACTGATCATTCCTTAGTACAAAACCCACAGATAACCTATTTCTATATCAGATATTCAACAAGCCTATAGAGATCATGATCAAACCAAATGTCATCATCATTTCCTTATTGATCTTTTCTTTAAAGAAAGAGTATCCACATAGACTGATCGTCATGATCGTCAGCATAGAATACATGGGATAAACAATAATAGAAGGCAACTCATTTAACGATATAAGTAAAAAGTAAGATGATAAGTAATTAGGAACACCAATCAAAAATCCATAAAGGATTTCGTTTTTAGAAATTCTTTGTTTCTTGATCACCATCAAAATAAAGCTTAAAATCGCAGCCATAAAAAAAGAAAGGAAGAAGTATTGACTGGCTAAAGACGGTTCTCCATAGAACTGATAGATCTTGCTCATGGTATCGATCAATCCGCTCACGATCATAAAAACAAGCAATGTCAGCCCCAATTTAAAGTTTATTTTTGATTGATAGAAAAATAAGACAATCGATAAAAAGGATAGAGCCATACCAATCAGTTGAAGCCAGGTTGGTATTTCATGAAACAAGAAAACCGAAAACAATAAGGGTACACAAACACCTAACCGTCCATATAAACCTGTCAAAGCAATACCATTGAGTTTCATGCTCAGCTGCATTAAGTATAAGCTCATCACCAAAAGTAAGCCATTGACAGTCCCTAATACCAAGGTCGTTTCATTCCATCGAAACACACGTGAAAAAAGCAGTGCACATAAAGAACAGGTCACATAATTACAGACAAGCTTGCCATATAGACTATGTTCTCTATTATTGCTCATCCGTAAGAAAACAGAAATTGCGGTGCTGCATAAAATTGCTAAAACAAGAAATGCCATATCGTTCTCCTTAAAACGCAGTTAAGCATATCTTATCAAAATAATAGTATTTGATTCAATTGTTTTCTTATAAAATACATCAATAAAATAGGATATAATTCTAATTTAATCTTCATAAACTCTCTTTGTTTCCATTTTTATAGATTGATCCTATTTTGAATTTACATAATTTCGATTTTGCCATTCGCATGTATAATTGAATCAATAACACACGAGTAATAGTATAAACATGTGAATCTTTACATGAAAAGAGGTGTTTTCTATGATCAAAGCTGTTTTATTCGACTTTGATGGATTATTGGTTGATACAGAGGTTATATCTCTGAAAATCTATCAGGAAGTATTATCTGAATATGGATTTCAATTCAGTAAAGAAGAATACTCAAAACATTATAGTGGAAAGACTGAAGTTGAAAATATTCAACGACTCATAAATACCTATCACTTATCATTAACACACCAAGAATGCCTAAATAAAGTTTTAGATGTTGAACAAAAACTCATTGCACAAGGCGTAGAATTAAAAACCGGTGTAAAACCACTTCTTCAATTTTTGAAGGAAAACAATTTTAAAATAGCTTTAGCTACATCGAGTACCAGAGAAAGAGCTATATCCATTTTAAAAAGACATGATATCCTCCATTATTTTGATGAATTTGTATTCAGTGAAGATGTGAATTCAAGCAAGCCTGATCCCGAGGTATTTTTAAATGCTTGTGAAAAACTGCATGTTTCACCTGGAAAAGCCATTGTCTTAGAAGACAGTGAAAATGGAATCATGGCAGCTTATAATGCGCATATTCCCGTTATTTGTATTCCTGACATGAAAAAACCGGCAAAAGAATATCTGGATAAAGCCCTTCATGTTTATGAAACTTTAAATGATGTCATCCCTTATTTACAAAGCTTCATTAAAGAAAAATAGAATTTTATAGGTGAGGAAAATATATGGATAAACAAAATCAATGGATACAATGGGCCATAGAACTACAAAGCCTGGCACAAGCTGGTTTAACATATGGTAAAGATGTTTTTGATCAAGAGCGACATCAACGCATTCGTGAGATATCCGCTGAAATAATTTCCAATCTTTCCGATATTCCATATAAAACAGTTGTTGGTTTATTCTGTAACGAAATTGGTTATCAAACCCCTAAAATTGATACCGTGCATCAATCATTCGAGATGATAAAATCCTTCTTGTGAAAGAAAATGATGGAAAATGGTCATTGCCGGGTGGATGGTGTGATGTAAATATATCCGTTGGCGAAAATGTAGTAAAAGAAGAAGCTGGATTTGATATTATACCAGAGAAAATCATTGCGATTCAGGATAGAGCCAAGCATAATCTTCCGGTATATGCTTATGGAGTTTGTAAAATATTTATTCAGTGCTCTGTGATTAAAGGAGAATTTAAAAAGAATATCGAAACAACGAACTGTTCCTACTTTTCAGAAAATAATTTACCTACACTTGCGCTTGAAAAGAATAACGAGGAACAAATCAAAATGTGTTTTGCGGCTTATCGAACCAAAAATTGGACAACCCTCTTTGATTAAAGGCAATAAAAAATCAAATTACTAGATCAAGTATGGAATTACACCATCCTTTGCCGAATATGTATAAAAATATGGTGAAAATATTAATCAACCTTTTCTTCCATAAAAGTATATTTAAAGTATACTTAAAGTCTACTTTTAAAGTCTACTTTGTTATCCATTGACCTTTTTTTCGAGATCCGACTCTTTCGAGAATTCCAAAACTCTGAAGCTTAGCACAAATTTTCTTAGTTGCTCCAAGACTGATTCCTATTTCATCTGCGACATTCTGAAGCGATAAATTACCATTATAACTTAGAATATCATATACTTTTTTCTGATTTTCAGTTAATCCACTTTTATATAATAAGTTTTTTCTAGCTTCAACATCAGGTCTATCAAAAGCCAATGGAATCGTTACTTTTAACATCCCATCATCAAAAGAAAATACCTCTTTACCATACTTTTCAACAATCGTTGGGATACCGTGCCCGCTTTGTTCAGCATATTTGGCAGCCATGAAAATCATTAATAAACTTTTATTGACCGGTACACTGGTTCCCTGATAGAACCCTTCTTTTGATAAAGAAAAAGGAAGACCGCCATATGAAACTATTTCGATACGATTATCAAACATATAAATAGAAGGCGCTATTTCGCTTTTCCAATCATTGTGTAAACAAGCATTTATCCAAGCTTCCCGAAAGCTAGGAAAGTCAAACAAGGGGAGTTCCTCTCTTATTGCGTTATTTAGATTCACTTTCGTTATATTTATGGTTTCAAAATATTGCATAACTTCTGAGATAGAAACCAGCAAGCATTTTCCCCCGTATTCAGTTCTTTTAGACATTACGCTCTTATCAGTTCCTTCAAAGGTAATAACTTTTAAAGAAATAGAATTCCTATCGGATAATAAGTAGGCATTCATGTTGAATTTACCATTTCTGTTTATCAAACTGTAATTTGAGTAAAATTCTCTTGTAGCACTTGGATGGATTCCGTTGCCTGCTAATATGGCGAAAAGTGAATTAAAAGTAGGGTTTTGATTAGGTGATTCCATCTGACGCAAGATATCAGAATCAGAAGTAGATAGCATTTTTCTCAAAATCTCATTTGAAGCATGTTCATCAGCTGAAACATTACGGATATAGTATCTTCCATCGAATGAATATGGAATATCATATCCTCTAGCAGCAACCCTCACATATTTCCTGCTTTTTTCATCCGTCAATACTAGAATGTCTGCATAAATTCGAGGTTCAATTTTATCAGTTATTCTATTTCGTATATCCATTAAAGTATTTTTACCTATAGAAATTCCACATATATTTCCATCATCTTTTACACCATAATATACAGTGCCTTGACCATGCTTATTAAGCATGGCTACAATTGATTTCAAGCCTTTATCAAGCTGGCCTAACCCTTCTTTAAATTCTTGATATTCATTCTCGATACCGAGATTCATAACGTTCACCTCATTTCATTTAAAGTATACCTTAAGTCTATTTTAAAGTCTACTTTTAAAGTCTACTACAATATCGTTGCTTCTATTAAATATGATTGTGCCGATTTAAAAATGTAGATTATTATCGCTACTAATAGCACTCAGAAACAAATAGTTCTGTGGCGAAAATGTGGCAAATATGTATAAAAATAAAAACACTTCCTCAATCTGCCTTTATTCAAAGCATTTCAAGAAAGTGTTTATATGCAATGGCGCCTGAAACATTGTGAATTATACTGAAATTAAAGATTATTGAAGGCTATTATCCACCATTATAAGGGCCATTTTATTTAACATAATCGTTATAAATCATTATTAATCGATATAAATATAGTTAAAAATTTGGCGGATTTTTGGCGAAAATGAAAAGAGTAGAGTTTTTACTTTGCCATTGAATTTCCACATTATCATTCAGTATTTTTTAATCGATTTAGAAAATATAGTTGCTTATAGCAAAATTGTCTATCAATTAAAATATGTGAAAACTCCGTTCTATAACATTGTACAACTTTCTGCTATTTTAAATGCTAGATTTTTTATAAATAATAAATCATTGCTGTCTATATTTTCCGGTGAATCGTCAACAGAAATATAAAGATAATAATTAATTAATTCTTTTGTCTCAATATTTTGGAAATCGATAGTAGCAATAGTAGTTTCGCCGTTTTCAAATAGCTCGTATGGATACCAGATACGTATGAATCTAGTTTGATCTCCTAAATATTGCTCTTCTCCTCCATTTGAACTATTTTTATTCAAATCTTTATATTCATCCATATTCCGTTGAATTCCATCATACGGTTGAAAAGACTCAATAATAATAATTTGAATTGTTCTATTTTCTAATTTATCAATATATGGAACTTTATAATTCCAAATATAGCTTAATGTTGACCCATCATTTTTCTTATAATCGCTTAAAATAGAATTCTGAGGTAAATATATACTGCAAGAAAAATCCTCCATCTCAAATTCTTGTGTTAATTGGATTTCTTCTATCTTCGGAAAGATCAAAGTATTTATATCTGTTGAATTTGCATTGGGTATGTCTAGAGTAAAAACATCGTGTCCATACTTATCTATTTCTTTTTCTATATTTAAATACTGTAAATAATTATTCTCAAATAAAGGATCTGGAGCATAATCATTATACATATGATAATATGCTGTTTTCACATGGTAGTACATTCGGACAAGTTCTACATAATCTCTAATTTTTTCTTCAGATAACGTTCCTCCTTTTTTTATTTGATTATGATATTTTTGTAACTCGACAGCAATTTTAGATTGAAGAGCAGTATAATCTTTCTGCTCAATTACTGAAACAGCTCCATCAGTCACACCACTAATATTTCCATAAACTTTAAGTAGACTTAACCCTACATCTAATGCCGGTACTATTTTTATCAATGTGGATGCTATAATATCGCCACCAGTATTTTTTATAAAAGAAATTCCTTCATCTTTATATAGCCCCATCATTGCATCTTGATACATTCTTTCGCTATTTTTATTGTATCCATTAGTAATCTTCTTGAGATCTTTATATAAAGAATCAGTTTTACTTAAAATATGCATATCTGGATTTAATAAAGTTTTTTCAACATTCTTTATATTTTCAGTATACAATTGTTCTATTTGTAACTGTATATTAGCCATGCGGCTTAGCATTTCATAATCTAAATTTGCAGAGTTTGTAACCATGTTCATATTATCTCCAAACACTTTAAGCGATTTGTCAAAGATTTCTAAATTCATCATTTCCCCAACTGAAGAAATAAAAGATACATCGTTAGAAACTGTAGAAGCATAATCTACAATAGCGCGGTTACTTTCTAAAATAAAATTATCTTTATCCTCTTCCGTCAAAAGGCTAAAAGCTAATCGTCTGCTTCTCTCCCCAGGCATAGAAGATAATAATTTTCCATTCAATAATAGCCATAGCCAAGCAGCTCCACTTTCTAGATTATTAGCATTATTTTCAATATTTCCACCATGCACTAAGTCATAATTTACTTGGTTTACCAATTGGCTAAATGTCTTCTCGGCAGAAAATAAAATTAACCTGCCATCTGGAGACATCTTTAAACGAGAATCTAAATAATCTATCGTGGGTATTAATTCAATATAAGTCACACCATCTACATCAATTGTTCTAATCGTATCTTTATAAGAACCATATTGAATCTTTCCATCTTTAAGTGATACTCGCTTAGTTGTTTGTAAACCGCTTTTCTTTTCAAATACTATTTTTCCATCCTGTAGAGCATATACATAATCAGTCAATAAAGCTAACTCATTTGGTTCAATATATGGAGTATTATCTTGAAAGTACAGAATTACAGTTTTATTATCAGATTCATAATAATCATAAATCTCGATTCTTTTTTTCTCACTCTCTATTGCATGTACTGATAAAGTACAACACTGAAACAATAAAGAAACTGTTAAAAAATAGCAAATTATTTTCTTCATATCATAACCCTTTTTCCTCAAAATACTTATCCATTCCACCAAAAATTGCATAAATTAGTTCTTCATTTTCTTTAACCTGATACTTCCCATCCTTTTTTTCATAATTTATTTTTATTTTATTAGTAATCAATGGGCAATTTTCAGAATTTATTATTTGTAAAATTTTTTGTTCATCTTCACTATGTTTCAAAATTGAATACATATCCGGTACGGTAATGGAAAGATTAGCTTGTTCTTCATTATATTTTGTTACTTCAATTTGGACCTTTTTTTCATAATCCATCTGAAAATCATTTATAAAATTACTATCATTTAAAACAATTCCGGTTTCTTCTTTCGCTTGGTTTTCTATCTCTTCACCAGTTCTTAAATCCAATTGTTCATAGACTGAATCTGCAAGTAAGTCTTTGCTTTGAGCAGAAGACCAGAAAAAATATCCACTTATAATACAAATCACTACAAAAACAATTAGAATTACATATATCTTTTTTTTCTTTATGCGCACATCATTTTCCTCCTAATATATAAATAAGATTTTATAGTCAAAATACATATTTTATCTTGACTCACTTTTCTTAAGTATAAATTTTCGTGAAGCATAATATTTTCGTATTCATCAACAAAAATATATAATTGATTTATAATCAAATAACTCTCTCAATAAGAAACCTTTTATTAAATAACTAGCATTCAGTTCTTTTGATTGATAAATGTTGAACTCAAAATAGCTTTTAGTCCTTTTCAAGAAACGCCGCTCTCTTAACATGAATATATTCCTGAAAAATAGTCAAAAATATAATAATTCAAAACTAGAAGTACGTCTCACAAAAATAATAAAGAATGATATTTTGATAAATAGCTACTATTATAATAAACTTATATCTATTAATATGATTTTATAATATATATCCATAACATTGGGAATGTATAGGTGCAACAAAAACGAGACTTCACTTCTTCATTCTCAGGTAATTTATTACTCATTTACTAAATTAGGGATAATTATATTACTGTTTAGTTCTAACTGATTATTATTCGCTTTTTCAATTAAATTTAAAAAGGGTTTTGTATTTATTACTTTATAATCTGGATATTGATAACTACTTTCTATCGTTTTAGTATATCTATCCAAATGATAGGTGTACTCCATGTTAGTTTCAATATTTGTTATCAACCCAGAAGAATCAATCATAACATTCATGTTAAAAGAAAGATAATGAAGAACAGTATTAGTTGCATCTTCTAATTGAGAATAAATATCATCTAACGCAGAAAAATATGAAGTGTTAAATTTCTCAATATCTGTTATATTAATTTCAATCTCTTTTAAGTCATCTAAATCTGATATCATATTAAACTCTGCATAATCCTGTACATTTCCGGACATGAGTAAAGATAACATACTTGTACTAAATAATTCATGATATTTATTAAAATCTTCACTAATAATATCTAGTTGGTAATATCCATAAATTTCCATATTAGTGAAGGAAGTATTTGCATAAGCATTAATACTTGTCTCATACTCAGGTGTTTTCTGCTGTATAAGCACTTCATAGTCAGTATCATCAATATTTAATGTTGAATACAAATATTCATTTGTTTCATCAATATACTTATACCCCTTTCCTATCTCGACAGATCCATTACAAATAGTTTTATCACTTACTATAAAACTGTCTTTACTATTTGATATTTCTAATGCGTTTCGGATAACTTCTATCGGATTAGAATGAAATATTGAACAACCATATAATGTTATTAGAAAAGATAATAAAATCAGGAACTTCTGACGCAAAACCATCACCCTTTCTTTTTTAAAGCTTATTAGATTTTTAATCAATTGTAACTATTTTATCGGTAGTAATCTCAGGAAAAATACTCTAGTAGTTTCTCTTCTTGCTGTACAAAAAGATTTTCCTAATTCTCTTAATTGAATTCTAATTTCTACTTATGTGACAGTGTATTCTCTCAAATATAAATTCTTTAAATAATACATTTTATCAACGTCTTTTGTTTACTAAACATTTGTCTTGTTGTTTAATAAATCATTTCTTCTCTACCCATTTTTCCACAAAGAAGTCATCGGTACCATAATCTCCATTATAAGTACTTCCATTTAACATTAAATTTTCAAATTCTTGATCTGTATTAGCTTCTTCAACACTGAAAACACTACCAGTATCAGTATCATAACTTTTTCTCTGTGTAAATCGTGAAGTGAAATCCCTAAATCCGCAATAGAGGTATATATAATCATCATATGTTTCATCAGAATAAACAGGATGTCTTCCTGACCATCCAACTTCTAAACACGCCTTAAAAGAAACTTTATAAGTATAAACTAACATTCTCTCATTTAAACCACTTTCATTAACATATTCATATAATTTAAGCGATCTTAATTTATTTGTATCTTTAGAGGTAACATAATATACATCTAGTGGCTCTATATCTGTAACTTCATTTAGTAGATAGTCCTCATTTTTAGCCCTAATATAAGTTCCAATCCGTGGTTTAACATTCTCTAACGCATCTTCTCTTAATGCATCAACATCTTCGGCTGGTATTTCGCTTGCATTTAAATAGTCATGTATAATGCTTTCCATTATTCCTGAGTAACTAGTATTAACAAGCTGAACTGCTATATCATGATTTTCATCAGTATAAATCTCTTCTGCATTTACTACATTAACTTCATACTCATCTCCCATAGATAAATAATCATTCGTTGGTAAAACTTCAAACTCTAGACCATTTAGAATAGACTCTATGTATGTTATTTCGTAATCTTTTAAATTACTTTTATTAATATTCTCTGTTGAGCAATCAAACCAAATATTACCGCCTCCAGACATACCACCTTCTACTACAGGGCAGGCCTTTTTTACATCAATTGTAATTAAATTTTTATTTGAACAAGAAGATAGGCAAATCACTATTACTAAACTTATACAAAGAATTAATATTTTTTTAACATTTTTAATACTCCCATTCAACTAAAAAATACTATTTTTACAATGTTTTTCTATTTTGATTCTATTATTGAGCACATATCTGAACATTACGAACAAAAAATTTAAAACATTACATACTAATATCCACTATGATTAAGGGGTCTATTATTTAGAATAATCAATACAAGATATCATAAATCCGACTAAGAATTTAGTGATTTTTTATGCAAGAAAAGAAATTATAATCCTACAAAAACTTATTAATACATAACGTCAAATATTTCCAACAATTCCTTTATAATAGACATCATGAATAGAAATCCATTTCAGGAATTTCCCCATTGTCTACCTTTGTATAAATGGATCTTATCATATCCATATCAATATCATCTTGATTCATTTTTGAAATTGTTATTATTATTTTTCCCTCAGAGGAAGAGGTCTGATCCTGGTATTTGGCAGTTTGACGATCATGCATAATCACTTGGCTAATACAGTTATTTTTATCCAGAACTAGTGTAATTTGATACAAATCGTACATTAAAGAATCTATCCTCAAATTACTATCAGAGCCATTAACATCCAATGGAGTTCCGTGTTCGTTTCCTTGCATATAAAGCTGATTGAAAACATCCATATCATTAGGTTCTAACAAAATTGTATTTTCGCCTTCTTCATTTTTCTGAACCGTTGCCTTCATTTCAGGATCTATTGCTTCTCCGCCATAAATATTAGCTAGTATGTTTTCAAGAACATAAACATAAACCATCTTCTTAGTATTGTCCCTCATTGTTTCTTGATTTGTTATTGGTTCAGACTCGTTTTTATCAAAACTGTTTGTCGCCGTGGAAATACTTATTTGATTCGGATCATCATCATCTTTTGTACCGATTATTGTATACTCCTTCGTATTTGATCCATCATCAGTATATAAATAGAAAGTTTTTAAACCAGTTTCTTCATCAGCTTCTTCAGTATAATAAAAATGTATGGATTCTTCTAACCAATTATAAACAGTAACTGTGCTATCATCCCAATTCTGTGGTGTTATATCAATTTCATTAACATTCCCCGTGGGGTATATGTAAGTTCCAAACTTCTCTATATTTGAACAGATTTGATATTCATTAGCTTCTACCGTATCAAGAAGCAAGTCATAAAGTGCAGTATTAGCATCTTCTTCAAATTGCTTAGCCAAATTATTCAAAGCAATACTTTCATTCGTATTTGTGTTAGAAGAACAACCCGCCAATATAATAACCATAGCAATCTTTAACCATCTTTTTTTCATCTCTTTTCTCTCCTTATTTTCATGATATACTACGCTAAAAATCATTCATTCTCTTTTAAGGAAAATAAGATTAACTTAATTTAAATATAGTGAAAATATTATCTATAATGTATTCCTAAAAAATTCCATCTTTCTCATCAAATATTACAATCTATTTTTCTCTCTAAACTTCTTTATAAAATATATGATTAAGAATGGTATTGCACATAACATAAGTGCTGCAATAGGATAAATCAACAACAAGCTAATAATCCAGGAACTTAACGGAGTTTCTAAATAAATTAGATCATAAAATAATGAAAATGCTCCCATTATTCCAACCGTTGTCATGAATCCAGCTCCAAAAGATTTTTTATAATAAATATAGGAACCAACTGCACAAGAAATAAGTAAAACAATTTTAATGACTGATCCGCCTCCGTCATTGTTATCTGAATTAAAAATTTGAATCCATCCAGTTGTTACAAACGCAGGAATAGCTATTATTGCTAAAGCACCTAATAAAACTAAAGCCAATATATATTTAGCAAGTCCTGTAAATCCATTAGCAAGATAAACACCTATAAAGCTCCCAATAATCCCTGTCTTCTTAGGATCAACTAATCGTTCTGTTTTATAAGTTTTTTTTCTTGATTGATTTATTTCCTCTTGTTTTGGTAAATAATTATCATATTCAATGGGAGTTAGTAAGGGATCTTTGCCAAATATATATTCTTGTATCTCATTTTGAAACAACAAAAGCATGGATGCAGCTGCACATACGGAAATATTTTCGCTTTTAGATAATAACCCACAAAATTTGTCTTGATTATCTACAACTTGATTCCCCTCTATTTGCCCTAATAATATCCCTTCATTTTTTTCTCCCATGAAAAATTTATTACTTTGAACATACCCTACTTGATGTCTATTTTTTTCTTCATCAAAATAATAAACTAAATCATTATCTAACTCTCCAATAACTTTTTTACTATAAAGACTTTGAATCACTGTATTTTTATTTATATATCCTGCAATCCATCCATTCGTACACTGCAGATAAATCATGTCGTTTATTTCTGTAGGCACTGCATTTATACCGTTTTCTGAATTGTTTGTTTCATTTGATTCATTTGGTATTTTGGGTATCTTGGGTATTTTTACATTATTATCAACATTATATAATCTACCTTGAACCATCTCAAAATCCTCCTGATTTCTAAGCATTTAATCCTAATTCAGGGAACATGCTAGCTATTCTTTTAAATTTGTAGTAACTCTTCTTTATTTGATCATCTGTAGTATATTTACAAGAATCCATATCTTGATACCATTCTCTCATGGTTTCTAAAGCTTTTTCATATTGATCATTTTCTGCATATGAGCAAACAATAAAAGAGTATATCGTTAGATGCACATCATCAATTGCTCTTAAATATTCTAAACATTCTTGTTTAGAAAAATTATCATTTGAGCCATCTAAATAATCTTCAACAAATAACAATTCATTTAAATACATATTAATTCTTTCTCTCAAAGCAAGTACAATATTTAGACGATCGGATAATCTCACTTCAACTCTCATCTTATTCAATAAGCAGATTACAAAGTCTGTATACATGTACCAATATGCCTTGCCAGCTTTTTCCAAAACCATAATTTGATTTATCGATAGATCTATATATTTGCTTGCTTGCTCTATATTTGATTTTTCAAGATATATTAAAAAACAATTTTGATAGGCCTTTAGTAAATCTAATTGTGCCTGATAATACCATGTTTCTGAATATGTATTTACTTTTTTTAATTCATTAATTTCTTTTGTTAATAGTGAAATTCCAATATTTATTTTCTCATTATTACTTAATTTATTATACTTTTTCCTATGTTTATCAGCAGCATGGATATAGGGGTTCTTAACATTCATTAACTTTCCACAATCAGGGCAAGTTCTAAATTTGGACATATCTTCCCATTTGTAATTAATTGGTAATTTTTTCTTACATCCAGGGCAAATTAAAACTTCTTGGTTTTCTAAAGGTTCAATTAATGTAACATCGATCCCAATTGAAGGATGATACCAATTTAGCTCCATCTTTTTTTCAGTTAGAACTTTGTCAATGGATTCTTCAGTATCTTTTAAGTCTTTCCAATAATGATCAAAAAGAGCTGAACCTTCCATATCCTTTAAAGGCATATTCTTAATGCAACGAGTTCGTCTACCAAACAAATTCAATAATTCTTTTGGCAGGTCAGGATGCTTAATCTGTGCGGATAACTCTTCATCACAATATTCATAGTATTTTCCTCTATAGATAAATGAATTTTCTCTGGACATTATGTGAATTCCTTTCTAGATTCTCCAAATCATGTAGTAGTCATTTCCTTGTGAAATGCATACCCAGTTCCCATTATCTAATTGTCCCCATTCTTCATCATTACTTAGTATTCTTGATGCAACAATAGATACTTCTTGATCTTCTTGAAGTTGTCCAACAATACTAGCTGATGTACTTGGATTATCTCGAATATTAACTACTGTAGAAGCATAATAAGTTTCATTCATATTTCTATCTTCTAAAATTCCTACATCATCAGTACCAGCTTTATTTATGATTTCTAGCTCGCAATTATAAGACTTAACTTCATTTTCAAACAAATTTAATATAGTATTTGATGAAGTATAGCAATCATATGAAGAACTTATAAAATTAGACATAACAGATAGTTTTGCATTTGACTCTCCTTCTGTAGAATAGTCTTCAGCACTGTAAATAAAATATTCTGTTTCATATATATCGCCAGAACCATTTCTGCCTGTATCTCGATCAGCTTGATAAATCATATAAATATCGCCTGAATGAGGGGTCCCATCACCACTTATATAAGGCTTGACATAATAAAAACC
The DNA here is from genome assembly GCF_000420345.1 of Faecalicoccus pleomorphus DSM 20574. Classification (GTDB taxonomy): domain Bacteria; phylum Bacillota_I; class Bacilli_A; order Erysipelotrichales; family Erysipelotrichaceae; genus Faecalicoccus; species Faecalicoccus pleomorphus. Next base: position 27,261 of record NZ_ATUT01000020.1, read on the forward strand.
TATTTCCTTCACATTCATTACATCTGCACCGATTCCCTCTTCAATCCAGGATTCTATATTATCTCTTACCCAATTTGCTAGCGAATCTCTTTCGCTTGGGTCAATTTCTGAGTAAGATTGGTAATCATCTTCTTGATCAATCAATCCACTAACTGTGTACTCCTTCTCGGTAGACTTAACTTTAATTCCTTCTGATTCTGCTAAAACTTGATCATAGTTTACACGAACGGTTACAGTTTGATCATTAGATAGCATTCCATCATTCTCTGTTGTAAAAAAAGCCTTATCCAGTAATTCAGATCTTACTGAATAGTCACCAGAAGGAACATCACATACGCCAACCACACTACCTTGTCCATTAGCTCCTGTAAAACTAATTTCACAGGATGAGAAAAAATCTAAATTCGTTTTTTGAGTATATGCATAGGCAAAAATAATTACTAATAGAACCAATGCAGCAGGAATACCGACTGAAAGCCATTTTGTATAATCTTTCGTTTTCACATTATTTTGTGTTGACGCATGAATATCATTTATATCTGTTGCTATTCGTTTTAAACTATCTATATCAATTTTTCGATTCATTTTCTAGCTCCCTATGTTTCTATTTTCATCAAGTTTATAAGTAATTAATATTCATCCAATATGAAACAATATTGATCTAAATTATTAGAATATCTTTATTTATAGATTATTTTTAAATCTCAATTAATTGCCATTTATTATCTATTTTAGCTAAAGTTTTATTTCCTATTGGTTTGGCAACCTCTTGAAAATTTCCTAAAACTACTAAATTCAAATTTTGATCAAGGATTCCTTTTTGTCCATCCATTGTTGTAATTGCTAATGATGATCTTGATAATACCTCTACATCTTGTACTAAATCAGGGTAAGAGAAAGTTCCCGTTGCATCATAAATTCTATATCCTATACCCTCTGTAACATAAAATGGACCTACTACTGGAATATTTCTAGATAAACGAATTTGACCATTATAATTTCCATTTTGATCTTTTTTCAATGGAATAGCTGCGCTAGTAGCGGTTTCATCAACCGGATAAGGCCCAAATATGTTTTTATTAGATGTATATATATAATAGTAAGTTGGTTGTTCATTTTCTCTAGAAAGTGAGTCAAATAAAATATAACTTTCTCCATCATCATAAATAGATTGATCTATACCCAAAAACTGATTGCTTTGATATTCATAATAAACAACACTACCAATGTCTTGCCGATACACTAGCTCACCAGCCGCAAGCCCTCCGAGGCCTGAACAATCTCCATTCTCGCCACCAACACTACCATCGATTACTACTGGACTTATTTGTCGATCTACTGGATTCAAACATACAGTTCCATCTGGTTCATCTTTTTGTTCAATACCTGATAAACCTACTAATTGTGTATAGTTAGCATATTTTGGTTCTATAAGCCAATCACCATTAATATCTAAAAAACCGTATAACCCGTTTGTCTTAACTAGGTACCCCAAATCATTTATGTTTACAGGAATCTCATCAAATTGGGCTGTTCCCTCAAATAGTTCATTAAATCGAAGATTATTGAAAGTTATATTTTTTTCAAATGAATACTCTTGTTCTTCATTTATAAAAGTAACTCTTGTTTCAAAAGTACCCTCTGTAGCATTCATCCAAATATTATCTTCTAATTGAATTTTTTCATTGTTAATGTATACCTGGTACTCTTCAGGTACTAGCTCTTTTTCTTTCTTTTCATCTTCAATCACTACTTTTAACTGACCAAAGTCAACTTTACCGCCTTGGATATAGTACTCATTTTTCCAGTTAATATCTTTTATAATAATTTCTGATTTTACCTTAGGTTCTGAGGCCTTAGGTTTTGAACTTTTTTCTTGTTGACCGCAGGCAATCAAACTAATTATTAAAACCACAACAAAAAAAATTTTAAATAAATTTAGTGCACTTCTTTTTTGAACCACTTTTTTGCTCCTTTACCCTCTTGTTAACTGATTATATCAGTTCTTATAAACAAAAAGATTAACCTGTCCTCAGATGCACACTTTAGGACCTCAAATGTAAAAAAGAGCAATTATTCTTGCTCTCTTTCAATAACATTCAAATCATATTGTAATGACAATATGTAGTTCATTAAATCATGCCGAAGCATTCTATATCTGTTTTCATTATCCGCCAATTTCAAATATTCTTTAATTTGTTTTTTGTACTCTTTTTGTAATAACTCAATGGATTCATTTTTCTTTCTTCTTTTATTTAAATAAATCAGAGTTATTAATAAAATTGTATATATTGCAACAAGGATTGAAAAGATTAAAAAGTTATAAACTGTTATCGAATGGTGTCGAATGTCGAAAATGTTATTAATCGCATAAAACAAAAGCATAGATTGACTAATCAATAAGCATACCTGGCAAAGAGAATATCTATTTGCTTCGAACGCTTTTCTAGCTAAAAATCGTATACATAATGTATATTCTATAAAAAGCATTATAGCTTCTATTACATATAGAGAAAATGAAACTGAAAATCTTGTTGAAAACGAAAACATAGTACCAGTAATCAAATACACTAAAATACACAAGAATAACTCCGTAAAAGCTACTACAATCAAATGAATAAAAAAAGCATATAAAATTCTTCCATTTGAGTTCCCAGGGTAGAAAATTTTCAAATAACTTAAAACTAGAGCAAACATTACAATTTCACGTAACGCGTAATTATCCGAGAGGATCAAAGAGATTGGTGCAAATATCACATTGAAAAAAAAGGTAAAAGATAAAATACTCCTAATAGGATGTTTGCAGTACAAAAAATAAGAATAAAAATAACCAAAGCTCAAGTTAAAAAAAACATTTGCCACAATATTGAGCACAATTCCATTTACTTCATTCATTTGTATTTTCTCCCGGAATCATCAGAATTGCTGTACAAGTGATCATTTTTGTTTTCGTATTTACCTTAAAGTGATAACTTCCTTGATATTTTTTGCAAATTGATTCAATGACTTGAAGACCAATTCCATGATTTTCTTTATTCTTCTTTGTTGACTTTCCTGAGGTAAGTTCAATATTACTGTTAGTTCTTATCGAATTTTCTACCTTAAAGATAACATAATTTGATTTTTTATAGAGATCAATTAAAACTTTCCTCTTCCCAAATGTAACTTGTTCACAAGCTCCAATTGCATTATCTAGCATGTTAACCAAAACTGCCATTAGTACATAATCTTCTATACCAATATTTTCATTAATTAACGCTGTGATAGCATAATTGATGTGTAGTTTTTTCATCAAAAGTGATTTATTATAAAGAACTGCATCTATGACCTTATTCGAACAATAACTAATTAATATTCGATCTTTATAGACCTCTAAAAGACAGTCAGCTAACTTTCTAGATTCATCCTCGGTTTTTATATTATAATTCCGAACAGCAAGTTGTAATTCTTTTCTTATTTTCATTAAATCTTTCTCAGACTGCATTATTGATAGTATATGTTGATTTTGATAGTTAATCTGTTCAGCTAATAATGTCTCCTTAATTTGTTTCTCATATGAAGTGTCCAAATAATGAAGAGCTTTAAATAATAAATACAAGGAAAATATGCAAAAAAATATAACTAAGACAAGGATAATTGATTGACAAACTAAATTTTTAAAAAAATTACTCAAAAAAGTAACAATGAAAAAACAAGTCTCAATACATAAAAATAAAACCACTTGTTTTTCATTCCTTAAAAAATTAACAATTTTCTTTGAAAAAGTCATATTTAAACTTCCTTACTCAAAAAAATCTGAAATTTCTCAGTTATTTGATTTTTATAATTTCGGCTAATAGGAATTAAACTATTATTAGCCAAAATAAAATCATTTTTGGTATGCATTTTTACCTTCTGAAAATTTACAATATAACAGCGATGACATTGTTCAAAGCACTGTGGTAATTGTTCGTAAATTTGCTGAAAATTTTCTTTAACCTTAAAAGTTTTATCTTCACAATGAATAAGGCTGTATCTTTTAATTCGTTCGATCGAGTAAATTTTGTCAACAAGTATTACTATTTCATCTGATCCACTATGAAAAACTATTTTCTTTTTTTTGCTATCTAAAAGATAAACAGCTTTGTTAATTGCTTGATGCAATCGTAAATCTAATTCTGGCTTATAGATAAAATAACAAGGATCGGTATTAAATATATCAGTTACGCGATTTAAATATGAAGTAATATAGATATGTATAGATTGTTTAAATTTTTCATTGATGATCTTTGCAGTTTTAATCCCATCCTGCTGATTTTTCAAAACTATATCAATTATAAAAATAAATTCCCCATTTAGTTTTGAACATTCTTCCACCATTTCATCAGCATCCTCAAAGCCTTTTATTATATATTCTCGATTAATTGTAAGTTTACTGATTTTATTCATAATCATATCTTTTTGCTTTTGTTCATCATCACATACAATTATATATAGCATATTCTCACCCTAATATTGTAATTCAAAGTATACACATATCTAGCATCTTATTCAATTTATTATTAATTAGTTATTTGTCTTAACTGATTAAAAAATACGCTAATCATATTCAAACGTGTTTAAAGAGATTTAGAATTTTGACTCTCTTTTTGTTAGCTCTCAACCGTTGGAATCAGGTATCTTAAATGGAGAATCATTAATGTTACTTTTATATAATTCAATCATTAAATTTATAAATAATTTTTTGAATAACGGGCTAAACAATAATAATCATAAAGCCCAAAGGTAGCATATTAAATTCTTTTTTATTCAATTCCAATTAAATGTGATAACTCAGTATCTTCAAAACTTGCGTTTGTATAAACATGAACTTTGCCATCATTTTCATAATCCAGACAAGATGGCATTTTTTAGAATAGTGAAAAGGAAAAGACCATTTTTTGTTAATCCTTTAAATTCTTAGAGGGTTTGACAAAAAGCCTTAATAAAAATCAGTGAGTATCTCAAAAATGATTTGCTAATCTTCATTGACTAGAGCACCCAGTGATTATTACCAATACTCGGGGTTTCCATACTCTAAAAATTTTTCTTCCAATTTAGATAATTCATTTAAAACGATTGTTATTCCATTGTAAAATAGTTGTTGCTTACTCCAATCAATGAGGTCAATATATTCGTCATTGTTATATTTAGACAACAAATTAAAGGAGTCAAGTATCTTAAATGGAGAATGATTTGTGATATTTTTATAATATTTCGCTAAATTCAACTAAAAAGTTGATGATTTAACATGAATAGCGTCAGATTCAGGGATATTCTTTGACATGTAAAGGAGATTTCCTATGATCAACGAAACATTCTTAAACCATCTAAAACCAGTAGAACTCGAATTCATTCAAGCCTTCATTTATAAACTGACAAGCGACAAAATAACTCTGGATACAACAAATTCAGAAAATATTGAATCTACTGTATCCCGTTGTCCTCACTGCGGATCTTTTCATTTTGTGAAAAATGGATTTAACAAAAAGCACAGGCAAAAGTATCTTTGCAGAGATTGCGGAAAAATATTCAGTGATACAACAAATACCATTTTTTCTCATACAAGAA
>NZ_ATUT01000021.1 GCF_000420345.1 Faecalicoccus pleomorphus DSM 20574
CTAACGGCACACCGGTAGGAATATTCACATTGATAATAGCTTCATCTGAAATATCATTTAAATATTTAAACAAAGCACGAAGTGAATTACCATGTACCACAATCAAGACGCTTTTATTCGCAAGTATATCTTTCTTGATCACTTGTTCAAAAAAAGTTAAAAAAACTTCAAAGTGATTAAAATGAATCGATATTGATTACTGTTATTCCATATTATTATGAACCTAATAAAAAATCTCCTTTGTGGTCTCTTATTAATACGTTCAAGGCTACAAAAGGAGATTTTAAAATTAAATTAATATGGACTTTTCATCCTGCGAGATTAACTCTTTTTTGTCTTTTTATAGAATAAAATCGTTAATATGCCCGTAAATAAACTTAAAGATACAAAAAATAAACTATTTACAAAAACTGCTGTTTTTACACTTTTCGATTTCTTTTTATCTGTATTTAGATCGTTACTTTCCTGTTTTTTTGAATCATTTGAACTAGAAGCATTTTCATTTGATTCATGATTCTGTGATCCATTATCTGTTGTTGCTTCTTTTTTCTCTTTCACATTAATATAGAATTGTTTATATGCATATTCACTATCAACGGCAATAGTATCTCCATTTTGTAGATAGTTTCCCATTACACCACTGCCTACTTTACCACCTAAAATTTCATATTTTTCAGGAATATCAAAAGATACAATATACTCTCCAAAAGGAACATTCTCTAATTTTGCACGATTGGAATCATCTTGACAGTTCAAAGTATATGTTTTACTTGAATCTTCCTTTGAGATTAAAGTCACCGGCATATTTTTCAATACACCCGATTCAACCAGCTTTCCATCCGTATGAAGATTGACTTCCACTTTTCCATATTTGATGACCGGCTGAGGTGCTTCTTTCTTTGTTACATTGATATACAGCTGTTTATATGCATATTCATTATCGATAGTAATCGTATCTGTGCTATGCATATAAGTGCCAGACACTCCGTAAGTACCGCCAAGATCTTCATAGCCGTCCAAAATATCAAACAGAACCATATACTCTCCAAAAGGAACATTCTCTAATTTTGCACGATTGGAATCATCTTGACAGTTCAAAGTATATGTTTTACTTGGATCTTCCTTTGAAATTAAAGTCACCGGCATATTTTTCAATACATCCGATTCAACCAGTTTTCCATCCGTATGAAGATTGACTTCTACTTTTCCATATTTTTCAACAGGTTGTGGTTCTTCTCTTTCCTTTATATTGATGTAAATCATGTTGTAAGCAAACTTTTGGTTTAAAGTCACTACATTCCCATTTTGAACATAAGTATCCGTACGTGGACCATTAGTATATACTCCACTTAATGTCACATAGTTTTCAGGTAGCTGAAACGAAACGACATAGTCTCCCAGTGGTATTGTCTTTTTTGTCTTAATGACATTAGAGCTGTCTTCACATGTCAGTGTGAAGGTTTGACTCGCATCGGTTGTCGATGTCAATGTAATCGGCAAATTCTTTAAAACATCCGAACTTTCAAGTCGACCATCCGTATGCAAATTGACCTGCACCATCCCCAATGCAGTATCTGCCTTTACAAAATGAAACGAACATACCGCAAATAAACATAATATGGGAATCACCAGTAATGATATTAATTTTTTCTTCATATTATCCTCCTAATCACAAATAAGCAAATCGCAATTTAATGCAACCAATCACTAGTAAGACCACGGTGAGTAAAGTTTATATCATCCCCTTATAAATCGAATATCAAGTTCTTTTGTTGACTCATATTATTCATTAGTCATTATAATAGAAACGTTCTTCGATATGAAGTATGAAAACAGCTGACTCTATAGAAAACATTTCAAAAAAAGAAAAACCTCTGATTTATAACCAAAGGTTTTTTACTACATCTTCATAAATTTTTTTGAAGGAATTTCTGTAATTGTATCTTAGTAGGCAATCCTTCATTATCACTCACATGCATAACTTGTATCACTTCGATGGTGTTGATTCAAATTACACAATGTTTTAAACGCCGATTTTCAGTATACCTCTCTTGATATCTGTTACAACCTTTAACAGTACAATCTGTTTAGTTTTATCTACGCAATTACTTCTTCCCCTGATTCTTGGCCGCATCCATCTTAGCCTGAATTTCTTCTGGATCTCCCAAATAACGATGCGATACAGCTTTTAGATTCTCGTTCAATTCCATAACTAACGGCACACCGGTAGGAATATTCACATTGATAATAGCTTCATCTGAAATATCATTTAAATATTTAAACAAAGCACGAAGTGAATTACCATGTGCCACAATCAAGACGCTTTTATTCGCAAGTATATCTTTCTTGATCACTTGTTCAAAATACGGAATAACTCGTGCAATCGTATCCTTCAAACTTTCTGTTAGTGGCAATTCTGTAGAATCAATATTCGCATACATCTTCTGAAGTGCAGGATTTCGATCATCATCCGGCATCAATGCCGGTGGTCGTACATCAAAAGAACGCCTCCAGATTTTGACTTGTTCTTCGCCATATTTTGCCGCTGTTTCCGCTTTGTTCAACCCCTGTAACGCACCATAGTGTCTTTCATTCAGCTTATAACTTTTAATCACAGGAATCCATTCTTCATCCAGTTGTGCCAGCACATGATTGGCCGTATGAATGGCTCTTTTTAAAACCGATGTATAGCACACATCAAAACTGAATCCTTCTTCTTTTAACGCTTTTCCGCCTTGCATCGCTTCCAAGTGTCCTTTTTCCGATAGATCCACGTCCGTCCATCCGGTAAATAAATTCTTTTGATTCCATTCACTTTCACCATGACGCACCAAAACAAGTTTATAGTTCATATAGTACACCTCTCTTCAGTTATACAATGCTAACTACAGTATAAATGACTAGCCTTTATAACCCAAGCAAGATGCTTAAAAAAGCATGCAGGCGCATGCTCTTATTCCAAATTCAATTTATGATTGGAAATCCAAACACTAATGGAATGGAAGATGATTCCAATGACCAAATTGTATAGTGTTACACCAATCAGGATGATCATCGCTGTCTCCCATTCATGACGTGTAGCAAATGTCACAAAAGAGTTTCCCAGGTGCCATCCGATTTCTGTATCGGCCGCCAAGCCAAATGCCATCATAAACACAAAGGCTATAGCCTGCAGACCAAAGCTGATCAAAAAATAGTAGGCAACACTTAATATTCCTTTTGCGCTGCGATGCATCTGCCCTAACATCATCGCCAAGACAAACATCGTAATCGATCCATAAACCGAAGCTAATGATAGAAAAGTCAATAGTACAAGTAAGATCACGTCTCTAAATGTCCAGTGAAAGCTTGTCAACAGCACTTTAAATTCCATAAAGTCAAAGGTTGGTATCACAATCAAAATAGAAAGTATAAACAGCACAAAAGAGATCAGAAACAAGACCAATCCAGTCATTTCTTTACTGATGATCAATGTGTTTCTGGATACTGGTAAAGTATTTGTCAAATAGCCTTCATCCTTTAACATGCTGTTGAAAAAATGACGAACACATACTACGATTGGCCAAATAATCAGGCAAAATAAGGATATGATATAAATAATGGTATAAAAGCCGGAAAACATTTGAAAGATCATCGTATCAAAGATCGGCCAATCTTGAATCCAATAGAAGATTCGAATTCCGATGGGCAATACCATCGACACCACATAGACAGGCCATGTGACTCTAAACAAAGCCTTTAAATCATATTTTAAACAAAGTCCTAACATCTGAAATCCTCCCGGAAAATCTGATCAATCGATTTTCCTTCACGCATCCGCAGCGGATCCGCCTGTTCATGGCGAGTAATACGACCGTGATCCAGGAAGATAACTTCATCCAACACTCTTTCGACATCCGCAATCAGATGAGTAGAAATTAAAATCGTGGAACCTTCGTCATAGCCGGATAAAATGGTATCCAATATATGATCTCTGGCAGCCGGATCGACACCTGCCATCGGTTCATCCAAAATATATAGTTTTGCCTTTCTGGACATTACTAAGATCAACTGCAATTTTTCTCTTGTTCCTTTTGACAAAGTTTTAATACGTCGATCAACCGGTATCGTAAATTCCTTTAATAAATCTTGTGCTTTTTGTATATCAAAATCTTTATAAAAATCTTGAAAATATCGCAAAATTTCGACTACTTTCATATTCGGATCCAAATACGATCTTTCCGGAAGATACGATACGATTTTCTTGGTTTCAATACCCGGTTTTTGTCCATTGACTTTGACAATTCCCTGATCCGGTACCAACAAATCATTGATCAGCTTGATCATCGTGCTCTTACCACTTCCATTCGTTCCAAGCAAGCCGATAATTCGTCCCGACTCTAAAGATAAATTGATCTGCTCTAAGGCTTTGATCGGACCAAAAGACTTACTGACTCGCTGAAGCTCTATAATATTCATCTTTTTACCTCATACTTTCTAATACTTCTATAATCTCATCCATGCCAAATCCTAATTGCTGCATAGACTTAAGAAAATCCCGGACCTGTGTTTTGGCCAGTTCTTTTTTCAACTGCCTAACCTTTTCTGGATCCGGATCCACATAACGCCCACTGGTTCTTTGCGAATGCACAAGACCTTCCATCTCCAAATAACTATATGCTCGCTGCATCGTATTGGGGTTGACCTGCATTTCCATTGCCATTTCTCGAACAGACGGCAATTTATCACCAGGTTTATATTCACCAGTAATGATCTTTATTTTGATCTGATCCACAATCTGCAAATAGATGGGACGCTCATTTGAGAACGAAATACTCACATAGACCCTCCTTTGTACTATTGTACTAGTTATCTAATACAATAGTACAGAACACATCCTTCTTTGTCAACACAGAAATTTCACATTATTTACTGATTGATTTTCTATAATTCTCTGTTAGGATTGAATTCGTAAGGTGGTTAGAATTATATGCAAGAAAATGTCTTCTTTTTCCTCACAATGAAAAAAGATGTGATCTTCTTTTATGATCATTTAAGCCTGGAGGAAGGCTTGCGTTTAATGCGTAAGCACGGCTTTACCGCAATGCCGGTCATTAACACCCATGGAGAATACGTGGGAACGATCAATGAAGGTGATTTCCTGTGGTATTTTATCGATCATCCAGATACAAGCTATGAGGAGTTACGTGACACACCAATCAAAGATTTGATTCGTAATGACTTTACGCCTCCGATGATGATCGATGCAACCCTGGATGAATTGTTTGCCCAATCCCTGAAACAAAACTTTGTTCCTATTGTAGATGATCGTAATATTTTTATAGGTATTGTAACTCGGAGCAATATATTAAAATATTTGATGAAAACACAAAAGAAAGTGCTTCCGCTTTTAAAACAGGGGCTACAGGAAGAATCAACCAACTAAGAGCACGACGTGCTCTTTTCACTTGTCTGAAAATAGTGTATGATGGTTTCAAATCAAAAGGAGCGATATCAATATGAAATCTGATGACGGGCACCCCCGCTATATACAAAATCATGAGGAAAGTCAGCTATGAAAGTCTTGATCTATACACTGATTTATCTTCTTTTGTTAGGCTTTTTGTCCCTTTGGCAAGGTACATTGAGTTTGATCAAGGTTTCCGAAAAGAGAAAAAAAGTACCGCAGTTAGTCACCATACAATTTTTAATTGGATTACTTTTATGCGGATACACTCTTCTGTTACAAGCAAAGCTTCAGCCTTATTTCACAAATGATTATTTAATGTATGGTGTGCTGTTAGTCTGGTGTACGTATTCTTTTATCATAGTGCATCGTTCATGCAAAGGCTTTGGCGTAAAAAAAGAAAAACAGCTGGCACGCCGTTTAAAACCATTGACCATGCTACTTCAAATCTTATGTACACCTCTTACTTTTTTTGTCCGCATCCCGGTATTAAACGAAAGTGAAGAAGTTACCGAAGAAGACATTCGCGAGATGATTCAGACCTCTCAGGAATCCGGTCATATAGAAGAACCACAAAAAGAGTTGTTTGACAATGTCTTTGAATTCGATGATACCAGTGTGGAAGAAATTTGCACACATCGAAGCGAAGTGATCTGTCTGTTTTTGGAAGATGACATGGATCAATGGAAACAGGTGATTCACGATAACCGTCACACATTTTATCCGATCTGCCAGGAGGATGAAGACGATGTTGTCGGTGTTTTAGATACCAGAGACTACTTCCGTATGGATGCACAAAATCAAGATTATATTTTAGCTCATGCCGTAGATAAGCCTTTGTTTGTATTAGAGAACACCAAAGCCGATGATTGTTTTATGGAAATGAAAAAGCGCAAATACTATTTTGCGATCGTCATCGATGAATATGGAGGCATGTCAGGGATTGTGACCCTTCATGATATTGTGGAAACCATTCTTGGTGAAATGTACGAAGAAGAGGACGAGGAAGAACCAGAAGAAATTCAGAAGCTGGATCAGAACTCTTTTCGTATATATGGCTCCGCCAGTCTGGAAGATGTACAAAAAGAGTTAAACATTCCATTGCCGGTACAAGATTACGATACCTTTGGCGGCTACTTATTAAGCAGTTATGGTTCTGTGCCGGATGATGGTGAACAATTTGATATTCACTTTGATCATATGGATGTCACCGTTAAAGAAATGAAAAATCACAGAGTGATGGAAACCATTGTCAACGTTATACAAAATGAGGAGGAAAATAAGGATGAAACTGTTACAGGAAGCGATTGAAAAACGTGGAGAAATTATTAATGATTCTATTTTAAAGGTCGATTCTTTTTTGAATCACCAAATCGATTGTGCCTTAATGGAACAAATCGGAATCGAATTTGCCAATTACTTTAAAGATAAGCATTTCACAAAGATCGTTACGATCGAATCCAGCGGTATCGCTCCTGCTGTATTTGCCGGTTTGAAAATGAACCTGCCTGTCATCTTTTTGAAAAAGAGTGAACCCAGCACGATGAAAGATCCGGTTTATACAGAAGCTTTCTCCTTTACCAAAAATCGAAAATATACGCTTTGTATGGAACGCAGCTGTTTAAACCCGGAAGACTCTGTTTTATTCATCGACGATTTTCTGGCAAATGGACAAGCCTTTATTTCAGCAGAAGATTTGGTTCATCAATGTAATGCCAAAATTAATGGAATCGGCATCGTAATCGAAAAAAGCTTTCAGAAAGGAAGACAGCTCATTGAAGAAAAAGGCTATGATATTTATTCACTGGCCCGTATTCAGGAAATGAAAGACAATAAAATCGTTTGGGCAAAGTAAAAGCAGCTTAGATTATTTCTGAGCTGCTTTCTGTTTATACGCTTCTAATTTGTCTTTCCTGCAAAAAGAGGTAAATGGACATTTTTGACACTGTGGATGACGTGCCGTACACAAATAACGGCCAAAAAAGATAAAATCATGATGACCCTGATTCCAGCGATCCCGATCAATTTTTCTTTTTAGCTTCTCTTCCACTTTTTCCACAGAATCATAAGGCTTGGCAAGCCCTAATCGCTTAGACACTCGATCAACATGCGTATCGACCGCAAAACTGGGGATATCAAAGGCCACGCTGCGCACTACATTGGCCGTCTTTCTTCCCACCCCGGCCAAAGACATTAAATCTTTATATGAGCTTGGCACAACGCCATTGAATTTAGCTTCCAGATCTTTGCTTAAAGCGGATATGGAACGAGCTTTATTTCGGTAAAGTCCTATGCGACGAATATAAGGTTCAATATTGCTGATGCTCGCCCTGGCCATTTCTTTACTGGTCGGATAGGCTTTAAAAAGCGCTGGTGTGACTTTATTGACGGATTCATCGGTTGTTTGTGCGCTTAATACAACGGCCACTAAAAGCTGAAATGGGCTTTCATGATGCAGTTCACACTTCGCATTGGGAAAAATTTCTTCGATCACATCCAGTATTTCATTGGCATTCATCGCTTACCACTCTCCACATCTTCTACACTGAGTCCCTTTTCTTTCCAGGATACCAATATACTTTCAATATAATTTAAATTTCTTTTTTCATATACAGCCGCTTCATTTAATGCACAAATGACCATACGCTCATCATAATAAGATGCCAGCTGTAAGATTCTTTCCATTTCCATAGAGCTTAACGTACGTTTAAACTCTGCTTCGAATTCTTCGATCAATGAACGATGCGATCCCTGTACTTTCTTTTGTTCCTGTGAATACACACCTTCAATATCAAATTGCAGACCACCTTGTTGATAGGTGATATTCAAATAACCTTTGTCAGCCAAAGTCACAAAAAGATTTTCCACTTCTTCTACATCAATATGCAGCTTTTGGGCAATCATTTCATGATGTATCGTTTTATGCATATCGTTATAATAATCGATCAACAATAAAACCAAAGCCTCTTTAGGCTCCAGATGTAAAGATTCCAGATGATCTAAGATCCATACCTTGTGATCCACATAAGGAGATGTCCAATCCATTATCGTGCCTCTCTTTCATAGACTCGAACCAGTGTATCATAATCCAACAATAAAAGCTTGCCGGAACCTCGTATCTCATAGACAGGGTTGTCATACCCATACCCCAGTTGCACACTATCGGCCTCTATTCCATAGGAATCCTGCGCCGTTTTTCGAGCTTTATCATAATCCAAAGTTCCGATATCTCGGGTGGTGATTTCTTTTCCTGTCGCATCAAACCAATAAAGCGTTTCTTCCGTATATCCCTGATAGGTCAAATAATCAAACTGATGCGATGTCAAACCTTCTATATTCTCGACTTCTTTTTCTATCGTATTTATTGTTTTGTTTGTGGTTTCTTCATAAATCCGGTTTGGTCCACTGATAAACAAAGACCATAAGACCAAAAAGGAAATCACAAAAAGCACTGCCAGCAGGATCGTAAAGCGTTTACCGTAATGTCTGTGTTTTTTTGCCATAAGATCCCCCTTTTCATGTTTCTTATTATACATGAATCTTTCTAAAAATCATCCCGCATACAAAAAGAAACAGGAAACTCAAGCGAATTTCCTGTAAAGATCTATTCTTTGGTTTTTTTGTCTTTTGGCAAAAATAAACTCAACAATAATGACACCACAAAGACACCGGCTACCGCATTTCCGTTAAAGATGTCACCTACCGCCTGTGGAAAGCAGGAGAAGAAGTTTCCGGAAGTCTGGGTTAAGCCGACACCGATACAGAAGGATAAAGAGACAATGATCATAGTACGATCATCAAATACGCATTCCTTCAACATTTTGATTCCTTCATACATGATTGAACCAAACATCATAACAGTGCAGCCACCCAACACGGATTGCGGAATCGAGTTAAACAAGGCACCTAATGGCGGAAACAAAGATGCAAGGATCAAAATAATAGCACCCATAAAGATCGTAAAACGATTGATCACACCGGTCATTGTTACTAAACCAACGTTTTGTGAAAAAGATGTTAGTGGCAGACAGCCAAAACAGCCGGAAATTGCGCTGGAAAAACCGTCAACTGCTAACGAACCTTGTAGTTCTTCGGTCTTGATATCTCGATTTAAAGCTCCGGTACAAACTGCGGTTGTTGCACCTGTCGTTTCTGCTGCCGATACCAAAAACACGATGGCGATTGTAAAGAAGGCACCTACATCAAAAAATAGGCTTATGCTCTGTCAAAAAGACAAGCTTAGGCAAGCTAAAATATCCAACCTGTGAAACTGTTTCAGAAATACCAGACAGATCTACCATCGGCGCAATCCCGGCGGCCGTAAAGACAGTGGCCAAAATATAACCAAAAACAAGTCCAACTAAGATATTCAGATTTTTATAAACCCCTTTTAAAAGGTAGCGGGAAACCAGGCAAACAATCAGTGTAAAGGCTCCGACAAATAAATGATACCAGGCGCCGAAATCTTCAACACCGCTACCGCCGCCCCAGGAGTCCATGCCAACCGACAACAAAGACAACCCAATCGCAATAACAACGCAGGCCGATACGACCGGAGTTAAAAAACGTCGCCAGTATTTTGCGCTCAAACCGACAAGACCTTCGAAGATACCACCGAGAATGACAGCGCCGACCATACCTTCATAACCAAGTGCCGGATTGGTGCAGATGATCAAAAGGCTGCCCAAGAAAGTAAAGCTGACTCCCATTACAATCGGCAGTCTTGAACCAATCTTCCAGAAAGAATAAAGCTGCATCGTTGTACCGATTCCAGCCGCAAACATGGCACACTGCAAAATCTGGGTAATTTCCGCAGCCGTCAGATGATTTTGGGTACCTTGTACGATGGCGGCTCCACAAACGATCATGACCGGTGCCAGGTTGGCCACAAACATCGCAAGCACATGTTGAAGCCCGAAAGGAATTGCCTTGCGTAAAGGGACTCGACCATTTAAACGATACAAGTTCTCTTCACATACCTCGGCAACCGGTGCTTCTTTCTCAAAATATGTTTTTTCTTTTTCCATCTTCTCTCCCTTTCCAAATATGTTCTTTATTTTACTTGCATACATCAATCCAATCAATAGGATTCGTCGTTTTTTCCAGCTCTTCTACACGCATTCGAATACAGGAATTGCTGCTGCCGCAGGCCGGATAGACATATTCCAATTGTTTTAAGCTTTGATCCAGATAAACCTTGACTCCTTCCTTTAAGCCAAACGGACATACACCACCGATCGCATGTCCCGTTCTTGCTTCGACTTGATCTCCATGAAGCATCTTTGCCTTCTTACCAAAGGTATTTTTATATTTCGCATTATCGATTCTGGCATCACCAACAGCTACGATAACAATCGCATCTCCATCAACATCAAAAGCTAATGTCTTGGCGATATCTCTAGGTTGACATCCCAGGGCATGGGCTGCCAGTTCAACGGTAGCACTGCTTTGGTCCAGTTCAACGATCCGATCTTCGATTCCTAATTCTTTAAATTGTCTTCTTACTCTTTCAATTGACATACTCTCTCTCCTTTATATACTGTCCATTATATTTTTCTTGCATACAAAAGTAAAATCCCTTACGATAAAATCATGCCTAGAATCAAAGAAGATGTGATTTCTACTATTGAAATCAAAAAAAGTCGCTTTCTTACTTATCTTCATCGGACCAATCAGGAAGAAGAAGCCAAAGATTTTTTAAAAATGATCAAGAAAGAGCATCCCGGCGCCAATCATCATTGCACCGCTATGATCATCGGATCGATCGTTCGCTCCAATGATGATGGGGAGCCTTCCGGTACAGCCGGTCATCCTATGTTGGATGTCCTCCAGGGAAAAGGAATGGAAGATATATTAGCTGTTGTCGTTCGTTATTTTGGTGGCACCAAGCTGGGAACCGGAGGCCTTGTAAAAGCCTATTCCGATTCCGTGAAGA
Organism: Faecalicoccus pleomorphus DSM 20574; assembly: GCF_000420345.1. Lineage (GTDB taxonomy): Bacteria > Bacillota_I > Bacilli_A > Erysipelotrichales > Erysipelotrichaceae > Faecalicoccus > Faecalicoccus pleomorphus. The sequence continues at coordinate 11,382 of NZ_ATUT01000021.1, forward strand.
TTGCTTTGGAAAAAGCAGCTTTGACAGAAATGACGATGTTTAAAGAATATGAGATTACTTTCGGTTATGAATGGATCGGAAAGCTCGACGGATATTTTCGAAATCATCAGATTGAAATCATCTCCAAAGAATACGAACAAACAGTCACATATCATTATTTGACGCAGGAAGACATTACTCAGGATATTTTGGCATTATCCAATGGCGCTTTATTCTGCACTTATATCAAAGAGTATCCCAAAGAAAAAATAATCGAATCATGATATACTAAAGGCGGTGAAATCTATGAATTATTATTCTTTATTTGTCTTGTTCATTATCATATTATTGTTGATCGCATTTTTTCAGTTGTTGGCACCGATCCTATTACCACTTTTGATCATTTATGCGATTTATCGTCTTTTTATACCAAAAAAAAGAACGACCTATACTTCTTTTTATGAACAGGAAGATGATCCTTATGAAGATACAACTTCTTCCAATCCACCAAAGCATAATGCCATTGACGTAGAATACACGGAAAGCGATGTAGAGGATGATTCACATGATTCTTAATCACTCGCATGGCAAAGATAAGGAGATTCGGCGTCTTTTATCAAAATCGATGTTGAATATGGATCCGGTCACGATCAGCACTTGGATGAAATACAAATACGATCCCAATGGGATGTTCTGTATTTTAGAAGATCAAAAAATCGTTGCCTGTCTGCAGACAAAAGAACGAACTCTGCACTATGAAGGAAAGAAGTGTAAAGCTTTGATTCTTTCTTTAGCCTGCACTTTACCGGATTATCGCCAAAGGCATTATTTTTCACAACTGATGGAAGCCGCGATGAACTATGCCAACTGTAATCACATGCTTACACTTTGTTATACCAATTTCCCTAAGATCTTAGAGGCCAAAAGCTTTCAGAATGTTTCTAAAACAAAATACTATTGGCTGGAAATGGAAAACTGGTCACAGGGGGATCTAAAAAATGTGCGAACCTATCGTCCGGAAATGAATCTTTTTTCGATTTACACAGAATTCATGAAACATTTTGATGGCAGCATCCTTTTAAACAAAAACGAGTTTGATGAACAGATCCATTATTATATCAACTGCAATCATCGTATCGTAACCATGTATGATGGGGATACCTTATGTGGCTTTGCGATCTATAAAGTGATCCAAGATCATATTGAGATCGAAATCCTGATGTATATGGACTCTGCTTCTATATTCGACTTGTTGGCATATCTATCGACCCGATGTAAATCAGTCAGCTTTATTGTTTCCCAGGCCGAACGCTTTGAAAAACTTTTTCCTATGGAAATCCCAAGAAGTCAGGGAACTGTCCTGGCTCGTTTAAGCAATTACAAGCTTTTCTCCATTTGGTCCGGAAAGAATGTCCATCATGCCAAAGAGGCCTTTACGGCTTTAGAAAAACCGATGTGGAATCACATGATCGATTAAAGATAGTGACTGCGCCACTGGTAGTATTCCTCGTCTTTTAAGGAAGAATCAGATTCTTCCTTTTTTTCATATAGAATAAAGGAATGTGTTTTAAATAACTCCAAAAAATCTTCCTGTGATACTTTGGCCGTCCATTGTGGTGCCTTTAGATACACTTGCTTCTCTTTCATAAAAAGGATCAGCTGTCCCGAAGAAATAAGAACTTCTCCTTTTTCTAAATATAAATATGCTTCTTTACTGCTTTCGATCGTTTCCATAAATTGATTGTATCATAGAATTGTTACGCAAAAAAAGATGTTGATCATCAACACCTTTATACCAGAATCGCATCCTCTGCAGTAAAGCTTTCCAATGAATTTTCTTTTACCTGAATACAAATATAAGTCATATCCGTATTCGCAAAGAACTGTCTTTTTCCTGCCGGCTTAATTTTGATCCAGTCTCCCTGTGACAATACGATTTCTTCCTTATCAACAATGACTTTACCATTTCCTTTTTCAATGTAATAAATTTCCTCATTTTGCTTATGTGCATGGACAAAAGGGACATGTTCTCCTGCCGGTAAAGTATTGATACTGATCTCAGCACCGGTCAGTCCTAGCTTTTCATGAAGCTCTATGCGTGCTCCTTGTTCTTTCGATACTTTTGTATAATTCGCCATAACTTTTCCTCCTTCTTTTTACACAGTTACTATAAATCGCAATGCATCCAAATACTAGTACGCACTTAAAAGTAACTGCGCAATTTATATTGAATATGTGCTACAATACGCTCATGAAAACGAAGAAAAAATTACCGGAATGTCCGGTTGCGACAACCGTATCTCTGATTGGAAGTAAATGGAAGCTGTTGATTTTACGAAATCTGATCAAACGCCCCTGGCGATTTAATGAGTTGATGCGATCCTTAGATGGCATTTCTCAAAAGGTACTGACAACCAGTTTAAGAGAACTTCAAAGTGATGGCATTATCTATCGAAAAGACTATCAATGTAACCCGCCAAAGGTTGAATATGGCATTACAGATCTAGGCTTGCATTTACAGGTTCTATTGGATCAAATGGCTGCTTTTGGCGATTATTATAAAAGCCAAATATAAAAACGACTATCCATGCGATAGTCGTTTTTGATTTAGTCTAAATAGTATTCTTTTAATACCTGGAAGTAAGCTCTAGGATGTGCACATACAGGACATACTTCCGGTGCTTCTTTTCCAACATGGATATGACCGCAGTTCAGGCAGATCCATACTGTTTCTGTTGGACTTGTAAAGAAAGTATTTTCTTCTACTTCCTTCAACATTGCGCGATAACGTGCTTCATGATGTTTTTCAATTGCTGCTACGCCTTCCATCTGTGCTGCAATCGTATCGAATCCTTCTTCTCTTGCTGTAGCAGCCATTTCTTTATACATATCTGTCCATTCATAGTTTTCACCGGCAGCTGCATCTTCCAAATTCACTGTAGTTGTAGGAACTTTTCCACCATGCAGCGCTTTAAACCATAACTTCGCATGTTCTTTTTCATTTTTTGAAGTTTCTTCAAAGATATTCTGAATTTTCACATACCCGTCTTTTTTTGCCTGAGAAGCATAGTATTGGTATTTGATGCTTGCCTGACTTTCTCCGGCAAAAGCCGCCATTAAATTTTGTTCAGTTTTTGAACCTTTTAATTCCATAATAGAACCTCCTTATACCTATTCAAAGTATATCAGTGAAAGCCTACCAAATCAATCATTATTCGCCCAATTTGGGGTTTGATTCCCACGTTGCACCAAGATTGCTTTTTGAAACTGTGTCTGATTTAAAAACTCTAAAATTTTTACTTTTTCTTCTTCATCACATCCTACTAAAAGCTTCACTTCACAGTCTTTTTTCAAGATATCGGCACTAATGACAATAGCGCCTACATTGTGCGCCGATTTTTTGCCTTTGAACACATGGATCGGTTGTGTATCCGTTCCCACTGTATCCTGCAGATAACCATAGTCGACCGGATAAATCAAATTGGCATAGACCGGATGACTGCTTCCCTGTGGATGATCGATCTTACAGGTACTGCTTAAAAGCAGTGTATCCATCTTCTGCCAAAAATATGCATTGTTTTCAAGTTGTTCCATTTTAAAGCTCTCCTTCTTATCTATTCCTTGTTACTTTGCCTGACCGTTTTCGACAAATGACCAAAAATCTTGCGGCTCTGCTTGATTAAAATCAATGGTCGAATCCACATCCCACAACGAAACTTCATGTGTCAGATCATTATAGCCGATTCCAGCCTGTATTGCCTTACCATCCTCTACGATATAAAGACTTGGTGTATATAAAAAGTAAGGTGCCATTTTCAAAAGAATCTGTCCATCTTCGTTGGTCGTAACCAAAGTCATATCTTCTTCCTTTTCCCGTTTTAGATCAAAATCAGTACTGTCCAGCTTATAGAGCACCAGGCCTGCATGTTCCTGTTTAGTTTCTTCAATATAAGCATCCAATGCCTCACAATAGCTGCAGCCTTCGCGCTCTACGATTACCACAAAATCTTCTTTGTCATCCAGCTTTTCCTGCAGTTCTTTGGCATCGATTTCCACTTCCTGAAAAGCTTCCTGCGAACTACATCCACTCAACAGTACCAGACAACACAAACTTAAACACGAAAGGAATTTCTTCAAATTTCTTCACCTATCCTTTTATTTCATTTTTGCGATCGCATCGATCGTTTTTGTGATCGAATATGCTAAATTTTCCAGTTTTTGCGGCCCTGTCTTCAATGCCGTCATAAAATCCATGGCTCGATCTGCACTAGAGAATACACCGGCAAAGCCGGCATCATACAAATCCATATATCCGATACCAAGTGCGCCGCTTAGACAAAATACCGGCTTTCCATGCCTTTTTGCCAGCTGACCTACACCATATGGCACTTTGCCATAAAGCGTTTGATGATCACTTTGCCCCTCACCGGTAATCACGATATCACTTTGGGCGATCACATCTTCCAAATGATATTCCTGCATACATAATTGAATGCCGGGAACCATTTTGGCATGCAGAAGCCCTGTCAAAACCGCTCCAATACCACCGGAGGATCCGGAGCCTTCATACTGATTGATATCTACATGAAAAAACTCATAGATCTTATCGCGGTAATGTCGCATGGCTTGATCGACCGCTTCTAACTGTGTCGGATATAAACCTTTCTGTTTTCCAAAAGTATAAGCAGAGCCTTGTTTGCCCAACAGATGATTGTTGACATCGACCGCAATTAGGATTTCGACATCGTTCCAATCCACAAAGTGTCGCTTATCGATATAATCAACCTGCCCCAAGCTATAAATACCGGCTCTTAACCGTCGGTGCGAGGCATCAAAAAAATGCAGTCCTAACTCTTGCAGCATGCCCATGCCGCCATCGGTTGTACTGGTACCACCTATTCCCAATAAGATCTTCTTATATCCTTTGGCTACCGCATCTTTTAATAAAAGTCCTACGCCTCGGCTATTGGCAATCATTGGATTTCGCTTTTCTCTTTCCACCATATTTAATCCAATACAGCTGGCAACCTCCATAATCGCCATATTCTGCTCAGGTACGATACCATAAGTGACTTCAATCGTCTTTCCATATGCATCCAAAACTTGCGCTGTGCTTGTATCGCCATGGTAAATATTACGGAAAATCTCAGCGGTTCCTTCTCCACCATCGCACATAGGAAACTCATATACAGTATGACTTTCATTTGCGCTTTGAATTCCGGAACGAATACATCTGCAAACTTGTACCGAAGACATGCAGCCTTTAAAGGAATCACATGCAACTACAAATTTCATATATTCATTCTAACATACTTTACATCGAATGTATGAAAAAACAAATCCTTTTTGTTTCTTATTTTCATAATTTACATTTTTATGAAAACAACATATTGTTTCCCTTTTTGTGAAAAAAAACACAAAAAGGAGATTTTCATGTCTTTAAAACGTGATATAATCTGAATATTGAAAATCGAAAGGAATTCTTTATGAAAAAACATATATTGATCGGTGTAACCGGAGGTATAGCCGCTTATAAAGCCTGCGACCTGGTCAGCCAACTAAAAAAACAAGATATGGAGGTTCGCGTCATGATGACAAGTCACGCGGCAGAATTTGTTTCTCCTTTGACGTTTACGACCTTATCCTCTCATCCATGCGAAGTTGACCTCTTTGACCCATCCAATCCGGACCCTATCGCCCATATCAGTCTTGCGAAATGGGCCGATCTGGTGCTTTTGATTCCCTGCACGGCCAACGTGCTTGCTAAAGTCGTGCATGGCATTAGTGATGATCTGGTCACAACGACATTTTTGGCCTGCACCTGTCCAAAATGGATAGCTCCGGCCATGAATGTTCATATGTATGAAAATCCAGTCACACAAAACAATTTAAAGCTTGCCAGAGAATTAGGCTACCAAATCATTGAGCCGGTTGTTGGTCATCTGGCATGTGATGATACCGGAAAAGGAAAATTAGCCGATATCTATACTGTACGCGACATGATCGTGCGCTCCTTTCAACAAGAAAAAAACTTATCAAACAAAAAGGTGCTGATCACGGCCGGACCCACACAGGAAGCTATCGATCCGGTGCGATTTATATCCAATCATTCCAGCGGCAAACAAGGCTATGCGATTGCCAAGGCTGCCAAAGAATTAGGAGCGGATGTCACCTTAGTATCCGGGCCGGTTTCTTTACCACCGGTCGATGGTGTTCATACCATTCCTGTGACAACTGCTCTGGATATGTTTGAAGTGATGAAGGAAGAAGCACAGAAAGCAGACTATATCGTTATGGCTGCAGCCGTAGCGGATTATCGTCCTGCCAAAGTCGCATCCGATAAAATCAAAAAGACAAAGGAAGAAACGCAAATCGAAATGGTGCCTAATCCAGATATACTGGCATGGATCGGCCAGCACAAACAAGAAAATCAGATTGTCTGTGGATTTGCGATGGAAACCAAAGATTTAGATAAAAACGCACAAGAGAAATGCATTCGCAAAAACTGTGATCTGTTGATCGCCAACAATCTAAAAGTAGAAGGTGCCGGTTTTCAGACCGATACGAATGTCGTGACGCTCGTTTCAAAAAACACCTTGAAGCATTTGCCAAAATGCACAAAAGAAGAATTAGGCTTTTTGATCTTGCGTACCATGAAAGAAATTGAAGAAGGGAAATCTTTATGTTAGTTGCCATTGATATTGGAAATACAAACATCACCATCGGTATATTTGATCAAGATACTTTGATTGGAAATTATCGCTTAACGACCAAAGTTCGTCGTACCAGTGATGAATATGGATTTATGTTGAAAACATTTTTGGATAATTCCAAAGTCTATAAAGAAGATATTGAAGACGTTATCGTATCCAGCGTTGTTCCGAAAGTCATGCACTCATTTCAAAATGGAATCGTCAAATTCTTAGGCATAGAACCTTTGATCGTACGTCCCGGTATTAAAAGCGGTATCAGCGTACAACTGGAAAACCCGAAAAGTGTGGGTTCCGATCGAATTGCCGATTGCGCCGGAGCTTACTTTGAGTATGGAGGCCCTGTCCTTGTCATTGACTTTGGAACCGCGACCACTTATGACTATGTCGATGAAAATGGTTGTTTTAAAGCTGGTTCAATCAGTGTCGGTATTGAAACCGGTGCCAATGCCTTATGGACACAAACAGCCCAGCTTCCTGAAATTGAAATCAAAAGACCTACTACGATCTTAGCCAAAAACACGAAAGCCGAGATGCAGGGCGGAATCTTTTATCAATATCTAGGCGGTGTGGAATATACCATTAAACAATACCGCAAAGAAATCGGAAAAGATTTCAAAGTCATCGCAACAGGTGGTTTAGGTCGTGTGGTTTGTTCCCATATCCCTTTGGTCGATGTCTACGATCCAAACCTCATCTTCAAAGGACTAAAAATCATCTACGATAAAAACAAGGAGTCCGAATAACTCCTTGTTTTTGTTATGACTATCTAGATATTGGATCGATATTACGAATTAAGATTATCTTACATGCATCAAAGTACTTTTTGATACATATACATAAAGAACCGTACATTTCATATCCCTATAAGATGTTATCGCAATTCTCTCCAAACAAAGCAGTTTAAAGTAGAGTAAAAACATAAATACCATCCAAAACCAGTTATCAATAAATATAAACTATAAATGGTTAAACATATTGTTTCAAAAATTAAATGGCTCTTCTGTACTAAATGTGGGTAGATCTTTATCAAAAGAATGAATATCGCTTTTATTCATCGTATAAAATAAGAATATTTGAATATAAGAAAACCATATGGTATTTTTCTTAAGCGACCAAACCAAGAAAGGAATACCATATGGCACTTAAAAAATTACTAAAATCCATTCTCAATGTCAATTGTATCAAGATAATTAATGCAGAATTTGATCATGTTTCATCTTCTCTATATATTCGTGTTGAAATCACAAAAGGACAAAGATCCCGTTGTTCAGTCTGTGGCAGAAAGTGCAACGGATATGATTCTACTACTGAATACAGGTCTTGGAGAGCTTTAGATTTTGGACCCTGTAGAGTATATATTCTTTCCCATGTGAATCGTGTTCAATGCCCTGTCCATGGAATCCATACCGAACAGGTTCCATGGGCTCACCATCATTCCGGTTTTACCAGGGAATTTGAACAGCAGGTCGCTTATCTGGCTTTGCATCTCAACCGCACGGAAGTATCGAAACTGATGCGTATCAATTGGCGTACTGTAGGTATGATTCTTTCACGTACAAAGGATCGTCTTGAACCGGACAGTTCCATACGATTCAAAAACTTGAGACGAATTGGTATTGATGAAACGAGTTATCGCAAAGGCCACAAATATATTACGGTTGTCGTAGATCATGATACGAATCAAGTGATCTGGGTAGGCAAAGGCACGGGGAAAGAAGTGTTAAGTTCTTTCTTTGCCCTTTTAACACAGGAACAAAGAGAATCTATTGAACTGACATCCGCTGATGGAGCCCGATCAGTTAAAAGAAGGACTAAGAAAAGTGTTTCAGTGCAGGAAGGATACAATAGAGAAAGAATTAAAAGCCTGGTTGTCATGGGCATGTCGAAGCAAGCTGAAACCATTTGTAGAATTAAGCAAAAAGATACGGCGACATAAGGACGCGATCATTGCGACCGTAAGACATGGATTATCGAATGCGCGTATAGAATCCATCAATAACAAGATCAAAGTGTTGATACGAAAGTCATATGGATTCAGGAATATACAGAATCTTATCGATATGATCATGATCGTATGTTCCCGGTTATACTATGAAATCAAACTATCTTATAAGCTTAGATGATTTCTACCCACACTTAGTGCAGATGCTTCAATTAAATAGACGTTTTTACTGCTACTCTTCGTTTTTTTTATCACTGCAAACCAGATTACAAATAACATCAGCATAAAACCGTGAAACACGTACTCTGAATTCATGCTACTCTCCTATAAGTTGTCTTTTTATAAGCATACGGAGGTTGCGAACATTGTAAAGAGTTTGGTGGATATGGACAAGATGCGTCTTTTTGCATATACTGTGTAATTTCAAACCTTGCTTTGGGTGCAGAACCAATGGAATTCACCAATGCTTTGGTCACATACTCACAAGGATTTCCTAATCCAGTTATGCTAATAACTTTACAAGCCCAACTCACAATAGATCCTGCTGTTCCAACAAATTTACCCAACTCAACAATTCCTTGCCAGAGAAGTATCAATCCTGCAGACCTTGCCTGATTCTTAGCATTTGAAATATTTTTAATGGCTTCCTCATCTGATTTTGTCAGCGGTGTAAAAACTTCTACCAGATTCTGATCAATAATGTGCGTTATACTCGCTGTTCCATCTGCATAATATTCAATAATTATATTCTCATCGGTAAAATCTAAATTCTCATTGTTCATCACTGCATTTAAAAACTCTTGATTTTCAACCGTGCCATGATCAATTAGCGTTCGAACCGGACATCCGTATCCATTTTCCTCAGCTCGTACATTCATATTAAAAACACCAATGAGTACAGAACTGCAAACCAAACAAATTAATTTTTTTTGATGTCGTTCATAACATTTCTCCGATTTCTTGCTTTGATAATTTTTCTATGATCTATAACCCCATAAATCTGTAACTCCATAAAAAGATAAAGATTCTTCCCTTTGCTGATTTGAATTAAGAGTTCCCATGATTATCACCGCTTTCATTTGGATTGTCTTTTTACAATTTCATTATAAGAAAAAAAGCAAAATTTTATAAGCCTTAAATATATTATTTTTATATGTTATACTGATAAAGTAGGATATTAGATTTTTAAAGAGGCTTGTTGCATTGTGCATCAAGCCTCTTTCATTTTATTCATTTTCTGTTTCTTCCTGTGAAGTCTCTGGGTTTTCTGCTTCTTGTGTTTGTAGAATCTGTTCGATTTGGTACTGCTTACCAAAAACACGCTGTACATATTCACTAAAACTTTGATTTTGTATTTCCTGCTCACTCATATAAGCACGTTCCCCAAAGATATCTTGTGTCTGCACTTCATTTCCATCATTGATTTCCGGCACACAAACCAGATAATACAGCGTTCTTGTCTGGTCCTTCCATGTAAAATCTAATCGACAAATCTGGATGATACGATCGGTTGCTTCCGAGGAGTAGGATTTCAAAAAAGCCGCATAAGTCACCTGTAAATTTTCTAATTTCCAATTTTCATCCTCATCGGTAGAATCATTCAGCGCTAGAATTTCCTGTGCGTGATTTTGAACATAATCCTGCCCGGCTTCTAAAACCTCTTCTAAATATGAAGAATCTATTTGTGATACATTCACATATCGGTCTTGTAAGCCCTCCACTGTCAACTCTGTCGTCGTATTGGTAATCTGATAATGATAGCGCTGTGCTAAATTCTCATCATAGGTCGCCGTAATCGTAACCACTTCACCATTGGATAAATCATGATTGGGACTCGCTTCAAAATCCACCGTATCTAAAAATTCCTGCATTCTCTGATTCAAATCATCTTTTCTGGCATTGACCTCTACTGTAGCCATACCGTTTTCTCCTGTATAGGAAACTTCAATGTTTTCGGTGATGTCAATTTCAACCGTGCGTAAGAAAAAGAAATAAGCCATACTGATGAGAATAGTTCCCATCGTGATGATTGATATAAAATAGATGACTTTATCTTTGATTTTTTCTTGTTCCATATGGATATTCTAATCGAAATACGATGCGTTTTCCAGTGCCTGCTCCACATATTCCAACATCGCCGTATCGCTTTGCAGTTCCAGAATTTCTTTGGCATCCTGCACGCAACATTCCATCATTGCCTGGTCTGTGTTTAAGTTGGCAAACAAGAAACCGGGAACACCACTTTGACGAAAGCCAAGCACATCGCCGGGACCGCGCGTTTTTAAATCGTATTCGGTAATGGAAAAACCATCCGTGTATTTCTCCAACATTTTTAATCGCTCTATGGCTGTTTCTTCTTTTGTCGGACTCAACAAATAGCAGTGCCCCTGCCTTGGACCTCGCGCCACTCTTCCTCGCAGCTGATGCAGCGTACTTAAACCAAAACGATGCGCATCATAAATCACCATCCATGTCGCATTGGGAACATCTATTCCAACTTCAATAACCGTGGTGCTGACAAGGATATCAATTTTGTGTTCGGCAAACTGCTGCATGGTTTCCTCTTTTTGAGCCGCGCTCATCTTTCCATGTAACAAGGCAATCGATACATCCTTTAATGTCTTCTTCATGCCCTCATAAATGGATTGCACACTGTGCAAAGAAGTTTCTTCATTTTCTTCAATAGATGGGCACACCACATACCCTTGCCATCCGTCTTTGATTCCCTGTAACAACTCTTTTAAGATGGGTTTCATGCTGGAACCGGGTACATACTGGGTCTTTACCGGTTTTCTTCCCGACGGCATGGTCTTGATATTGGATACATCCAAATCGCCAAACAGGAAATGAGCGGCCGTTCTTGGTATCGGGGTTGCTGACATCATCAAAAGATCGACGGCTTTTCCCTTTTCCAAAAGAGATCTTCGCTGACGTACGCCAAAACGCTGTTGTTCATCCACAATCACAAAGCCTAGATTTTTAAAGGAGACAGCTTCCTGAAACAAGGCATGCGTTCCTACCACCAACAAGATACTTCCATCAGCCAGCAATTCCAAAACCGTCTTTTTTTCTCTGGTACTTAAACCGGACACGTAAAGATGCACCGGTAATCCTTGTTTTTTTAGGTTTTCATAGTGCTGTCGTGCCAAAATCTCTGTAGGCGCCAAAAAACAAGACTGACAACCTGAAAGATAAGCGGCATAGAAAGCCGTGCTGGCCACCATGGTTTTTCCACAGCCGACATCGCCCTGTATGATACGAAACATGATCTTGGTACTGGATAAATCTTCCAATACATCATCGATAGCTTTTCTTTGATCTGGCGTGCATACATAGGGAAAGCTCTGTACAAATTCTTCCACTTTCTTCATCGAAAAATGCTTTGGTTTCTTACTGATTTGTACTTCTTCTTTATGTAAAGCCTGCATAACACATTGAAAGCGCAAAAACTCTTCATATTTCAAAGTGCGTATAGCTGCCTGTAAAGCCTTTTGGCTCTGTGGTTTATGAATCTGATGAAGAACGGTTGAAAGATCCAAAAGGCGATATTTTTTAACCAGTCGTTCCGGTACAACAGATTCTATCGTATCGGCATAAGGCAAAGCGGCATCGATAATGGCTTGTATATCCGATTGTTTCATTCCTTCGGTTAAAGAATACACCGGTATGATCCCTAACTGCTTTTCGATTGGTTTAAAATTGTATTGTGCTACTGTGACATTATTCTGTCCTTGATACGTCCCAAAACAAGTAATCTTTTTTCCATAGGTAAACTGCGTTGTCCATGGACGATTAAATAAAGTGATCGTTAATTCTTCATTCCAGCTGATGACTTTAAACTTTGTCATAGAGCGATTCTTGCCAAAGCGAACCACAACTGCCTTTGAACAAATCAAACCTTCAAAACAGACATTATCCTTTACTTTCCACAAAGAAAAAGGCACTGCCTGTCTGGAGTCATAACGAAGAGGATAGATACGAAGTACATCTTCCACCGTTTTCGCATTCATCTTTTGAAGAAAATCACTTCTTCTTTTTGTGAGTTTTAGTTTTTTTAGTTCCATGATCAATCCATGTCACTCCCACCTTTGATAAAAAATTACATTCCACTACAAGATAAAAAAGTCCGGTCAAAAATAAAACGAAAAGATTCATCAACATTGTCGTATTCAAGCCGGCCGAAGCCCACATCACAAAGGCAAACATCCAGGAGAACATCGGATTTCCAAAAACGAGGATGCTCGAAAGAATCGCATAGCCATCAAAGCCTTCCCCAATGGAAAAAATACCTCTTGTCAGCGTATCAATAAATAAAACCAACAGTAAGATCATACAGTATTGATTCCAGATAGATTTAAAGGAATGTAGAAACTTATCCTTGATATAATCTTTGATTTCTTTTGCGCCGGTGACGTTTTGTGCCAAAGCACTGTACATACATAGCTGCAAAGGCTGTGCCAGCACGATCAACAGCGCACATAATACTTGATAAGGAATCGATACATACCATTGATCCAATGCATAGACTACACTATGTAAAGGCGACAAAACACCTAATGTTATGATCAATAAAGCGGCTTCCACAACCAATATCGGCAATAAAACCTCTTTTGTCCGTTCAAATTTAACTTTCCAAACCTTGGTACAAATCCAGTATAAACCAACCGCGGAGGCCATTCCCAAAAGAATCGTATATACGATCAACAATAGAGAAGAGCCTAAAAAAATCGTTCCGTAAATATAAAATAAATTATAAAGAAAACTCAACAAGATGGCCCACCCCATAGGAGCCATTATGTTCTTAAAGGAAAAGCTAGGTTTTCTTTTCGTAAAAGTCTGCTTCATATCATTGCCTCCGTTTTACAGTGTAACAGAATCCTTGCCGATCCACAAAGCCTTTGAAGTCGGCGCATGACCAATCAAGGAAGTGTGATAAACCGGTATATTGAATTGCTTGCCCCAATCGATCAGCCATTCTCGATCTTGATTTTTATCCAACTCGCTAAACTGACCTAAAAGAAGAGAATCGATAGAAGAAAAAACATGCATCATTTCCAGCTGTGCCAGATATGAGCGAATCCGATAGCGATTGCCGGAATAGCTTTCTAAGAAAAGAGAACATCCTTCCAAATTTGGAAAATAATCTGTTCCGGCCAACTTTAAAAAACAACGAATATTTCCACCGATATAAGCTTGATCCGTATATGCGATCGAAAAATCTTTATTCGCCAAATTCAATACTTCCTGCATTGGCTCATGATGACGAACCTGAAACAACAATGTCTTCTTTTTGAGCCCCAGAGCATTTAATAAACAAGTCAGATCACTATATCCGCAAAATATACATGGACTCTTTTGATACGCCAAAAGATCAATATATGGAATGCATTCATTGGCAAGATCACCACCACTCACATCAAAGATAAAATCAAAATCTTCCTGAAACCACTGATTTAAATGCGCGGCTCTTGTCTTTCCATCGACATCTTCACTCAGATAGGACGTAATCTTAACCAAATGTCCTTCTTTTTCTAAAGCCTGACATACATTTTCAATCGATTCCGGATAAACCGGATTTGACAAACGGCATATTCCAATCTTACTAGGCATAGTGCTCTCCTTTACACTCTTTTTTAAGATGGTATAATGATACCATCTTAAAGACAGAAAACAAAGAAAGGGTATGAACATGGAAAAAATCGCAGTTGTGACAGATACCGGTTCCAATATGTCCTTTGAAGAAGGTGAACGTTTAGGAATTCATGTACTTCCTTTACAGATCACCTTCGGGCATACCGCTTATCAAGATTTAGAAGAAATAACGACCGAACAGATTTATCAAAGATTAAAGAACAAGGAGCTTCCTAAAACCAGCATGCCTGTTTATTCACGCATTGAAACTTTATTTAAAAAGCTTCAGGCCGATGGATATGATACAATCCTGGGAGTTCCATTAACGTCCGGTCTTTCCACTACAGCAGCTACTATGCAGAGTGTAGCACAGGAAATTGGCATTTCTTTTGTATTATTAGATTGTTTCAGCACTTGTCAGATACAGAAATATGTGGCCATTCAAGCTAAAAAATTGGTGAATGCACACAAATCGTCCAAAGAAATCTTGGAATGTCTGCAGCCAAAAATACAGAATGCGAATTCGATCATCCTGGTAAAAGATTTAGAGCATTTAAAACGTGGCGGTCGTTTAACCCCAATGGCTGCCAAACTGGCTTCTCTGTTAAAGATCTTCCCGATCTTACAGATCAATCAACAGACAAACGGAAAAATCGATGTCTTTTCAAAAGTACGCACCGAATCCAAAGCTTATCAGTTTGCACTTGAACAAGCCATTCAACAGATGAAGGATATTCAACATACAAAAGCTTTTTTGATTCATACGGAATATCAGGAAGGTGTTGATTTGATGAAAAAGACACTGTTAGAAGCCGGTATGCCGGAAGAAAACATTCAATTTGAAGTTATCAGTAGTGTCATTGCCGTACACACTGGTATGAAATGTACATGTTTGCAGTTTATAGAGGAGGTTTAGTTTATGAAAACAGTAACTATTTGCATAACAATGGAAAATGGAAAAGAGATCAAAGCTGAGCTTTATCCGGAAATTGCCCCAAAGACCGTAGAAAACTTTGTGAACCTAGTCAAAGATCACTTTTATGATGGTTTGATTTTCCATCGTGTAATTCCCGGATTTATGATTCAAGGTGGCGATCCATTAGGAACTGGCATGGGCGGTTCTAAAAAGAACATTCCCGGGGAGTTCCAATCTAACGGATTTGTCAATCCTTTAAAACATGAACGTGGTGTTCTTTCTATGGCCAGGGCTATGGACCCAAATTCCGCCAGCTCTCAGTTTTTCATCATGCATCAGGATGCTCCACATCTAGATGGACAATATGCCGCCTTTGGAAAAGTTTTAGATGGCATGGACGTGGTTGATGAAATTGCCAATACACCAACCAATTTCCAGGATCGTCCTTTAACTGAACAAAAAATGCAGTCTATCGTACTCATCGAGGAATAACATGAAAAAGGAAATTGATATCTTAAAGGAATCGCAAAAAGTCCTGTCCAAGTTAGATCAAGGTGTTCTTTTAACCACGAAATATAAAGAAAAGGTCAATACAATGACGATTGGCTGGGGTACGATCGGCATCGAGTGGGGTTTACCCATCTTTATAGCCTTTGTGCGTACAAGTCGATACACCAAAGAAATGTTAGATCGATCCAAAGAATTTACTATTAATGTTCCTGCCGATCAAGATGTCAAAAACATCATCGGTTATTGCGGTACTCGCAGTGGAAAAGATCACGATAAGATCAAAGAAATGAATCTAACCTTGGTTCCCGGTGAAACGGTTAATGTACCAGCTATCAAAGAACTGCCGCTGACTTTAGAATGTGAAGTCTTGTATAGCCAAAATCAGGAGCTCCACAAAATACCGGCAGAGCTTCAAAAGCGCTATTACCCACAAGATGTAGATTCTTCGGTTCCCGGAAGCAATCAGGATATTCATGTCATGTATATCGCTCACATAAAAAAAGCATATATTTTAGATTGATACAGCAGCTGTTTGTTTTGACAGCTGTTTTTGTTTGCAGGCTTTCAAATTCTATTTTTCAAAGATATGCCTTATTCGTCTTAAAATCCCTTAACTCTTTCCCATATCGTTTAAACTTATTATTAGCACAACCCTTCAATTCATTTAGTCTGTGGTTTTTATTTAGTAACCTCCTTCTCTACTCCCCAACACCTTATTCAAGCAAACATAATGCGAAAAAGGCATTGCCTGTGCAATGCCCCTAGTTCAAACCTAGATTTGATTTTCCTAACATACTATCTTTTTGATCATCTGTCATTTGAGACCACATTTCTTCAAGAACCATGTTCCAATTGATCGGAGCCAATTCATCTCGCTGTTCCTGTGCAATGATGGCCGACAACAAAGCAACAATATCTCTTTGTTTCAGATCATTACGCAAGATTGGCATGATACGTTGGTTCCCCATGCGAAATAAGGCAAGGATCATATCTACATCATCTTCCATGTCAGCTGCCAGATTCGTAATGGTAGAAATAACATCTTCCAACGCTTTTGTGGATTTGATCTTTTTTGTCTCTATCATAAATTTTCCCATCCTTTCTGTTATATATATACGTAAAAAATGGAAAACTTTATTAATTTGTTTTAAATTCTTTTAGTTTTTTATCTACAAACCGACTTAATCCAAAAACAACTGCGAATATAATCGGTATATTGATAAGCACATAAAGCTTTTGTATCCATGTCAACACCCCTAATTCAATACAAAACCAGGCCTGCAAAGATGGCACAATACAACAAACGATAAAGGCCGAGCACATTAAAATCACTAAAAGCATTCTTAATTTTGTCATCGGCTTACATACGGAAATTAACACACATAGCGCATTACATCCGGCAAGTAAAGTACACATCGTAGAGAATTGTGTATAAGTTAAATTTTGATGTCCTAAAACATCAAAACAATAGACACCAATAATAGCCAGCAAAATACAGAATGCACCCGGTAAAGCTTTGGAGAAAACAGTTCTTAAAAAGTGCCCCTGCACGCGTGTTGTATTCGGTTCCAGTGTCAGTACAAAGCTTGGAAGTCCTGTTGCCAATGAAGATATCAACGTCAATTGAATGGGTAAAAATGGATAGCTTTCCAATAAAAATAATGTCAGCAATGAACATCCTAATGAAAGCAATGTCTTAACTAAGAACAAAGAAGCCGTTCTTTGAATATTATTGATAACGCAACGTCCCTGATTCAAAATGGAAGGCAGGGCCGCAAACTGATCCTCCAACAATACTAAAGATGCGATGTTTTTTGTAGCTTCGGAACCAGACCCCATCGCAATGGAGCAGTCTGCTTCTTTTAGGGCCATAACATCATTGACACCATCACCGGTCATGGCTACCGTATGCCCTTGTTTCTTTAATTCCAGAATCATATCTCGTTTCTGTTCCGGTGTAACACGGCCAAATACAGAATATTCTCTTAATGCCAAATCGATATTCTGTACGGTATTCATATCAACCGCCAAGCTTTGCACCCCTGCTTTTTGTGCAATCGCCTGCACGGTATTGGCATCATCTCCAGAAATGATCTTGATATCGACCCCCTGCTTGTAGAAATAAGAAAGGATCGTCTGGATATCTTTTCGCAAAACATCCTGGATCAAAATCAAACCGATTGGTTCATGATCCCCCAATAAAGAATCTTGTACACTTTCTTTAGCCTTGCATAACGCTAAAACACGAATACCTCGTTTGGCGTATTGTTCAATTTTTTCCACAATCGATGCATCCGGCTGCTTCACGATAAAAGGATAAGCCCCTATGATATAACCTTCTTCTTCAAACAATACAGCACTTGCCTTACGAGAACTGGAAAAAGGTATGATCTGTTTAACCGGAACCACTTCAACCGGGCAATATTCACGAATAGCTAACGCTGTAGCATTTTCATCCTGTAGAGCACCAAACATTCTGGAAAGAATCGTTCGAATTTCATTTTGCGAATAATTTGATAATGATTCGATACCGGTCACTTTCATACTGCCTTCTGTTATCGTTCCGGTTTTATCAAGACATAGTGTGTCCACTCTTGCCAATGTCTCAATACAATAAAGCTCCTGCACCAGCACTTTCTGATTAGCCAGGCGCAAAGCCCCAATCGCAAGTGCAATACTTGTCAATATGACAAGCCCTTCCGGAATCATGCCTACAACAGCTGCAACCGTGCTTAAAATCGATGCATTCAAACTATATTGCGAGATGAAAAAAGACTTCAAAAACAACAAAATACCTGCCGGAAACAATATAATCGTACAAAAACGAATGATCGAATTGATCGAATCACGAAGCTGTGAAGGGTATTTCTTCTCTCTTTTCGCATGTTTCAAAATAGAGTGGACATATGTATCCTCCCCGACATGTACAGCCTGCATCTTGGCATGTCCTGCCTCCACATAACTTCCCGAATACAAGGTATCTCCTTGATTCTTATGGATCGCATCACTTTCTCCTGTCAACAGTGATTCATTGCATTCTACTTCACCAGAAACAAGGAAGCCATCCACACAAATCTGGTCACCGGCCTGCAGTAAAATCAAATCACTTTCCACAATTTCATCCACTGGGATTTTATCGACCTTTCCATCTCGTAAAACGTGTGCTTTTTGTTGATTCAACAATGCCAACGCATCCAACTTTTTCTTTGATCGAACCTCTTGAACGATTCCAATCAGAGCATTTCCAACCACAACGCCCATAAAGAGCATGTTGCGATAAGAACCTGTCAAAACAACCAAAAAAGCTAAGAAGACATTGATCGCATTAAACAAAGAAAAAATGTTTGCCTGTAAAATCTTTTTGTATGATTTTGAGCTTTGATCTTCTATTTTATTCGACTTCGCATTTAAGACCTGACTGGCACTTAAGCCTTTATCCATATCGGTTACTTTAATATCTTTTATGTCCATATTTCTAGTATAACAAAAAATACAGATTCAAATCTTAAAGAATTATTAACATTGTCCTGTGGTTTTTAACTTTTATTAATGATGACGTTCTTCCTTTTTTAAAAAGTTCTGGTCTTCAAAGTTCGTTTAAATAAGAATGCACAAAAATAAGGTATTTTTCAAAACCCTATGTTCTACGATGCGATTTTTATTCCTTTTTGACTATCAGGATATTGTTTACTTTGAATCAAGGTTTGCAAAAGTTTTGATGTTCCTTTCCTGGCTTTTACTTCAATCGGTATTAAATGATCAATCGTATGTACAAAAAAATAAGCGAGATTTAATGAAATGTTACACTTTTATGAGCCACTTTTAAACTTATTGATTACGGGTCAAAATAGAAATCAGCAAATGACTCTACTTACTTATTTAGTTTTTGCATAAGGGATTAATGATGTAACCGTATTCGGATATTTTTTTATTTCATCAATAAATAACGCTAAGTTCAACTAAAAAGTTGATGCAGAGAATTAAAAATGATGTTTTTAATTTTGATAGAGCGTAAGCACATTAATTGGCAACTCAAAAGAACATATGTCTTTTGTCACAAAGGAAACAGATCCTTTCATAGCCAACATATAAGCTTTTGTTTTTCTGGCTTCCGCCCTGATTTGGTATTTCATCTGTTTACGGAATACAAGCCAATCCAAATAGTGCTGAAGATGTCTTATGGAGACTCCATGATAATGCTTGATCATTTGTTTGAATTCCTGATGCAGCTGATTCACTTCGCCCAGACTGTTTCCATTCCGACTTGTATAGTTTTTTTGGTTCGGTTTAG
>NZ_ATUT01000022.1 GCF_000420345.1 Faecalicoccus pleomorphus DSM 20574
TCACTGAATATTTTCCCGCAATCTCTGCAAAGATACTTTTGCCTGTGCTTTTTGTTAAATCCATTTTTCACAAAATGAAAAGATCCACAGTGCGGACAACGGGATACAGTAGATTCAATATTTTCTGAATTTGTTGTATCCAGAGTTATTTTGTCGCTTGTCAGTTTATAAATGAAGGCTTGAATGAATTCGAGTTCTACTGGTTTTAGATGGTTCAAGAATGTTTCATTAATCATAGGGAATCTCCTTTACATGTCAAAGAATATCCCTGAATCTGACGCTATTCATGTTAGGTCATCAACTTTTTAGTTGAATTTAGCGTTGGATTTTTGATAAATTCGAAATAAAATTGTAATCTTCTTGCATTTTTCCACCCTATTTCAGCCCTAAAATTTGCATTTTTCCACCCCATTTTGACCTCAAAAATTGCATTTTTCCATCCCTTATACAAAAAAAGATCCTGCTTTCGCAAGATCAAGATTGTTTATGATACGCTTCATACAGTTCATTTTTAGAACCGTTCATTTCCTGTGCTACCCGTTTGATAGCTTCTTTGGTTTTCATTCCTTCATCCACTAAAGCTTGTACTTGTTTGAGTGCCGCTTTCATATCAAAGATTTTTGTTTCTTGTCTCTTTCCTTCGATTAAGACCACCATTTCACCTTTTAAAGAAGATACGATTTCTAAAACCTCTTCTATCGTTCCTCGTATATATTCCTCATACACTTTCGTCAGCTCACGCGCTAAGACGATATTTCGATTGCCTAATACTTCCAAACAATCCTGTAACATATCCTCAATTCGATGAGGCGCTTCATAGAAAATCATCGTATATGGAAAATCCTTGAGTTCATCCAGTTGTTTCTTTCGCCGACTGCTCTTATTGTCAAGAAAGCCATAGAACAAATAATGCTCTGTCGATAAACCACTGGCCACCAGTGCATTGGTGGCCGCATTGGCACCGGATAAAGAAACTACATTAAAATCGTTTTCAATCGCTTCTTTTACCAGTCTCTGCCCCGGATCCGAAACTAACGGATAACCCGCATCACTGACGACAGCTACCTGTTTTCCCTGCTCTAACAAAATCAGAATTTCCGGAATGCTGGTAGCTTGATTGTGTTCATGATGAGAAATCAGAGGCTTTTGAATCTGATATGCCATACAAAGCTTTTTTGTATTGCGAGTATCTTCTGCCGCAATCACATCCACCTGCTTTAACACATCTAATGCTCTTGGTGTCATTTCCTGCAGATTTCCAATCGGTGTTGGCACTAAATACAAAGTTGAATTATTGTTTTGGAAGCTTTTTTGCCTTTTCATTTTTCTTTTTCCTATCCGGCCAAAGCTCATCAAAAGAAACAAAACGAACTTCTTCTTTATTTTCTAACTTTGCCTGTCTTTGAAGAACATTCATTGAAGTAATGCGGTAACGAGTATCTTCAAAAGTAATCTGTGAATTGATTTTTGGCAAGCCTTCTCGCAGCTTTGTATATTCATCATTTTCATAACGCAGACAGCACATCAGTTTTCCACACTGCCCACTCAACTTTTGAATATTTAAAGCCAAAAGCTGGTTTTTAGCCATATTGATGGAAATTGCTTCAAAGTCGGTAAGGAATCGCGAACAACAAGTTTCCATTCCACAGTTTCCCAAACCACCAACCATTTTAGCTTTATTTCTAGGTCCAACCTGACGAAGCTCAATGCGACAGTGTAACTGACCAGCCAAGTCTTTTAACAACTGGCGAAAATCCACACGATCATCACTGACATAAGTAAAGATGACTTTAGAACGATCCAATGTATATTCACCACTGATCAGATGCATATCCAATTCCAAGTTTTCGATGCACTGATGACAGATCTTCATCGCTTTTTTAGCCTTTTCATCATTTTCGCTCTTTTGAATCAGATCATATTCCGTAGCTAAACGCAAAACCGGTTTTAAGGCTCCTTTTACTTTTTTGGCATCGAAAAGGATGGAATCAGAACAAACTTTTCCCAACTCTTTTCCACGAACCGTTTCTACAACAACCATATCTTGTTCTTTATAAGGTATATCGGAGCCAAAAGTATAGGCTTTTTTAGATTCTTCAAACTGGATATAAACAATATATTTATATTTACGATTTTCGTTTTGAGTCTCGTTGTTTTTCAAGATATCACAACCTTTCTTATCTGATTATACAGTTTATCTAAAAATAACGCGAGTTCAATCGGACGGCGGAGCATATCCATTCCTTCAATAAGGATTTCCTGAATATGAATTTGTTTGGATAATGAAATACCCTTTTTGTTTTCTTTTGTGTAATACAATACACATTCCAACCAAAAACGAATCTTTTCTTTCTGCATGTGTTCGGACTTTGCGACAAACACTTCTCTTTGCATGGAAAGAATCATAGAAAGATCATCCCAGTTCATCGTATATTTCTTAGCAGAATCTTTGATCAGATCAAAGTCCGGCCAGGCAAGGATTTCCTTAGCCTGCTCCATCGTATAACCAAACTGTGCCAACATTTTCGCACTTTCAGTATCCGTCATTTCTTCCAACATTGTTATAAAGCGTTGTTTAGAGGCTGGTCTAAACTGAATCCATTGACAACGTGATTGAATCGTCGGCAATACATTTGATTTTTCATCGGCGCTGATGATCGCAAAAATTCCCGGTCTAGGTTCTTCCAAAAATTTTAAAAGTGAATTGGAAGCATCCGGTGTTGCCTGATCAAACTGTTCCAAAAAATAGATCCTTCGATTTTCTATTTCCACACTGGTAGCCTCAAAAAAAGACTGTAAATCTAAAATATCTTTTTTCTTGATTCGATTTTTATCACCATGTATCCACTTGAAATCAATGGCTTCTTCTTTTCGAATTCGTTGACAGACATCACATTCCTGACAGGCAAAACCATCGCTGTCCGTATGATGACAAACCAAACTTTGCGCCAACAGCACAGCCATCTCATTTTTAGGACTACCTTTAGGTCCGACAAATAGATAGGCATGGGCCAGATGATCTCTTTTTAAGGCGTTTGACAAGGTTTGATATACGACCGGCTGTTCTTTCTTTAACTGTTCCTTATTCATAGCTTTGAATCACCTTCAAAACTTCATGTAAAACGGACTGAAGAACTACTTCAGGCTCCGGCTCTGCATCGATGACACAGATTCGATCTGGATACATCTGAATCAATGTTTCATAACCTTGACGCACTTTTTGATGAAAATCACTTTGTTCATTATCCAGACGATTTTTTTCTCCTCGTTGGTTCATTCGTTTTTGTCCGGTTTCCATCGACACCTTTAAAAAGATAGTTTTTTGAGGCATACAATCATGAATCGCAAATTGATTGATATCCCAGATTTCCGGAATACCTATTTCTCTTGCGTATCCCTGATAAGCCAGGCTGGAGTCAACAAACCGATCACAAAGCACGATCTTTTTTTCCTGTAATGCCGGAAGTACGATATCCACTAAGTGCTGACGACGACTTGCGGCAAACAACAACGCTTCAGTTCTGGGATCCATATTCTCATTTTCGTCGCTCAAAAGAATATTTCGTATTTCCTCCGCAATCTTGGATCCTCCCGGTTCTCTTGTATAAATAACCGAGTACCCTCTTGCCTCTAATTCTTTTTTCAATCCCATACAGACCGTCGTTTTACCGGCACCATCATTTCCTTCCAATGTAATAAAAACACCTTGTTTCATATTGTCACCAACCTAGTGTAAATCTTTCTGTTTCCTTAAAACTGACTCTTTTTTGACAAGAATCTCCTTTAGTTTATCACATCACTTTACCTAATTGCCAAACTATTCCTATTCATCTTTTCAATTTTCATTCTTTTATAGTTCATGAATACTTATATAACACTGCACTTGTCTTGAAAATTTCATGAATTCCTGTTAGGTTTAATCAAAAAGGTGATACGATGTGTGGACAATTTTATGTGGATGAAAAAGATGCCAAAACCCTACAAAAACAATCGCTTCTTCCTTCGATTCCAAAAGGTTTGATTCGACCAACCGATCCTGCCTTTACCTGGATCGTATCCAACCAAAGAATACAGGGAAAGATCATGCGGTTTGGATGGCAAAAACAGTCTTTATTGATCAATGCTCGCAGTGAAACGATATTGGAAAAGCCTTCTTTTCGAAATACGATCTATAAAAATCGTTGTATTGTTCCCTGTACTTGTTATTACGAATGGACAAAATTAAAAGAAAAGGCCTCGTATTATCTTGCTGATCAAATGTTGTATATGGCAGGAATTTATGAAAACGATCAATTTGTGATATTAACGACAAAAGCAAATCCGTCGGTCAATGCTATACACAATCGCATGCCGTTGATCTTAGATAAAAAGCTATGTCGCGCCTGGCTGCAAGACTCTTCTGCCCTGATTTCCATCCTTCAAAGTATTCCCCCTTTACTGCAGTCTAAGCAAAGACAAAAACAGCTATCTTTCTTCTAAACGAAGAATTATAATGATACTCGAAAGAAGGTTGTACAATGAATACACGGTTAATTGAAGAACTTAAAAGTTATAAAAATCTGCAGGTTGTTGCGGTGTCGAAAAAAAGAACAAAAGAACAGATCGATGAAATGGCTAAAACCGGACTTACGACATTTGGTGAAAATCGTGTCCAGGAATTTCTTGAAAAGTATGATCCTGCCTACACATGGCATATCATCGGCCATCTGCAGACCAATAAAGTCAAATATATTATAGGAAAAGTTGATATGATCGAATCTTTAGACTCTGAAAAGTTAGCCTTGGAGATTGAAAAACAAGCCTCAAAACAAGATCTGGTTCAGAAAGTTCTTGTGCAGATCAAAATATCCAATGATCCTTTAAAAACAGGACTTGCCTATGAAGAAGCCGCTTCTTTCTTAGAAAAGATCAGCACTTTAAAGCATATCCAGGTAAAAGGCTTTATGTGTGTGGCTACCCATACAGAAGATATGGATCTGGTAGCTAAAGAGTTTGAAGCTATGCACTCTCTCTATACAGAAATGAAAGCTATTTATCCGCAGATCGATACATTATCAATGGGAATGAGTCATGATTATAAGATTGCGATCGAACATGGAAGCAACATGGTTCGAATCGGAACGGCTTTGTTTGAATAACGTTTTATTA
Source organism: Faecalicoccus pleomorphus DSM 20574 (assembly GCF_000420345.1). Lineage (GTDB taxonomy): Bacteria > Bacillota_I > Bacilli_A > Erysipelotrichales > Erysipelotrichaceae > Faecalicoccus > Faecalicoccus pleomorphus. The sequence goes on from NZ_ATUT01000022.1 coordinate 5,149, forward strand.
AAAAATGTGACTTCATGTGAAAATTGCTTTCTGTAAAAAAAAGGTGATATACTAAGCGCATGTCTAAAAAAAGAAGATTAAAACCAAAAGTTAAAATCGGTTTGTTGGTAATTTTATGTCTGTGTTGTATCCTTGGTGTTTTTTCCTGGCTCCATATAAATCAGGATACGCAAAGTGATGAGCCTGTGGAAACAGTTGCCACACTTTGTATTGATCCCGGTCATGGAGGATATGATGCGGGAACCATCGGTGCCGATGGATCGTATGAAAAAGACATCAATTTAGAAATTGCGTTAGCCGTTGGAGAAGAGATAGAAAAGGAAGAACCTAGAATAAAAATCATCTATACAAGAGACAGTGATGAAATTACCTGGCCCGAAAATGAAGAAGAGGATTTAAAAGCACGCGTTCAATTTGCACAAGAGAACAAAGCGGATTATTATCTGAGCATTCATATGAATTCCAATGAAGATCCGGGTGCTTTTGGCTACGAAAGCTATGTACGCCAAAACGATGCGACTTCTCAGGCAATCGCAGAAAACATCGCTGAAGAATTAGATGAAAGTGGCTGGGAATACAATCGTGGTATCTTATTTGTCGAAGAATATCCTTTGTATGTTGTCAGTGAACAAACCATTCCTTCTTTATTATTTGAAGCTGGTTATATGAGCAATTATCAGGAGTGTACCGATCTTCAACAAAGCAAAAACCAAAAAGTCATTGCGAAAGCCATCGCAAAATCATATATCCATCAAATCTTAAAAGACAAAAATCTTGATTAGAAAAAAGGATAGAAACAAGTATGGTTCTCAAAAGAGAGTCTTGTATCTATCCTTTTGTTTATTCTGTTTTATTTGGCAACAACAATCGTATCGCTTTAGGAACAATTTCAATTGTAGGATTTTTTACCGGTCTGACTTCTCCATCCAGATTCATCAGTATTTCTTTGTTCTCAGTATCTACATGACAAGTTGTACCTTGGCTTACCATTGCCAATTCTGGATATTGCACATGTTCTCCTTTTTCATACAACTTGGCCATCGATACAATTTGTGTTCTCTTAACATCTTTGATCAAACAAATATCCATCATGCCATCATTTAACAAAGCATTCGGACAGGGTCTGTATCCACCACCATAGTATTGCCCATTGGCAAAGACAAGAAAAGTATATTTTTCTTTCGGAAGATGATCTTCATCAATCTGTATGCGATATGTATGACCTAATGGCTTTCTAAGACTTGCCAACATTCCCATATAGTAAGGAATGATTCCTCCGGCCGGAATATACTTTTTATATTTGTTCGCATAATCAGCTACATGAACATCAAAGCCGATCGAAGCTGTATTTAATACATACTCCCCATTCACCTTTAATAAATCGCATTCCATTTCTACCGGATTTTCATATTCGGAAAGATTTAAAAAATCTTGCGCAGTAAGAGCCGGAAAACTCTTAATAAAATCATTTCCTGTTCCGGTAGGCAATACCGATAGATATACATGCTTGGCGCCGGCCATTCCATTAACTACTTCATGAAGCGTACCATCGCCTCCGCAAACAAAAAGGTGAACCTCTTCTTCTGTCTTTAAGGCATATTTTTGCGCAATAAACTGTGCATGTCCCGGATTTTTTGTCTTTTCAATGATAATTCGTTTCCCTTGAAAATTCTCTTTGATTTGCTGCATCAAAGCATACTGTTCTTTTTTTCCGGAATAGGGATTGATGATAAATACATCCTTCATAAACTTATCCTTCTTTCTTTAAAAGTCTTTGAATACATTCATTTGCCAACAACAAGCCAGCCGTAGCCGGCACAAAGATCATAGAGTAAAGTGGTTGATTCGGTTCTTGTTTAACCGGTGCTTCTACACTGGATACCACCCATATTTTATCTCGGATCTTATTTTTACGCTTCCAAATCCGTAACCGTTTAGCCATTGGATCATACGATGTTTTTTCAATCTCCATAATTTTTAACGCTGTGGGATCTTTCTTTCGGGCCATCCCCATACTGGAAAGAAACGGTATATTTCTTTGAAGACAAGCTTTATAGAGATCCTGCTTACTGGAAATGGAATCAATGCAGTCAATCACAAAATCTATCGACGCTGAAAATAATTCTTCATCTTTTGTTGAATCATAAAAAAAGGCATATGTTTTTACACAACATTCCGGGTTAATCGTTTGAATACGCTCTTTTAAAACATCGACTTTATATTTTCCCAGTGTTTCCAATGTGGCCGGCAGCTGTCGATTTAAATTGCTGAGTTCAAATACATCGGCATCGATCAGAATCAAATTTCCTACGCCTGTTCTTGCCAATGCTTCTACACAAAATGAACCAACACCACCACATCCTACAACCATTACGGTTTGCTTTACCAATTTATTGACCGCTTCTTTTCCAAGAAGTCCCTCTGTTCTTTTATTTTCCATCATACCATTCCCTGATTTTTGTCATTATTTGTGGGTCCTCTTTGTCAAACCAATGCACCGGCATTTGGTGCTTGAACCATGTATATTGTCTTTTGGCATATTGTCTGGAGTGTTTCTTGATATTTTCTTTGACCATATTCAACGTTTCCGTTCCTTCAAAATAAGGTCTAAATTCTTTATAACCAATTCCCTGGAAGCTGGTATAATTCCATGTTTTTGAATCTTGAAACAATCTTGTCGATTCTTGTACAAGCCCTTGTTCAAACATGGTTTCTACGCGTTGATTGATTCTTTCATATAATAAGCCTCTATCCATATCTAAACCTAAAAAATAAATATCGTACAAAGGTTTATGTTCCTGAAGCGCTTCTCTTTGACTTTTAGATGGACCTTTATGGACGATCTGTAAAGCACGAATCACTCTTTTTCGATTGTTCGGGTGAATCTTTTCACAGGATAAAGGATCTTTACTTTTCAACAAATCATAGAGTTGATCATTGTTTAGTGTTTCCAAATATTTCGTATAAGCTTCATCAAAGGTTTCTTCTTCAAAAACATAATCATATAAGGCCGCCTTCAAATATAGACCGGTGCCTCCACATAAGATCGGAAGCTTCTGTTTTTGAAGGATTATTTGAATGGATTCCCTGGCCTTTTCCTGAAAAATCTTAACATTGTAAGGTTTATCATAAGCTTGTATGCCTACCAGATAATGGGGAATTCCTTCCATTTCTTCTTTTGTGATCTTTGCGGTACCAATATCCATTTGATCATATACCTGCATGGAATCACCGGATATGATCTCTCCATGAAATGCTTTGGCAAGTTGAATGGAAAGTGAAGTCTTACCAATACCTGTAGGTCCGACAATAACCAAAACTTTATCCACGTTCAAATTCCTTTCTAAGATCTTTATCACTCATGGTGATGACCGTAGGTCTGCCATGCGGGCAATGATACGGTTGTTTACACTTTTGCAGATCAAGGATGACTTGTTCCATTTCAGATCGATTTAAAGCTCTATGAAAACGAATTGAAGAATGACAGGCCATGGTCGCAATCACATGTTTACGAAGCATTTCCATATCGACTTCCTGATTTTGCGCAAAATAATCTAACAGATCATAAAAGAAATCTTCCTGATGTACATCCTGAAACCATAAAGGAATCTCGCGAACCAGTAATTGATCCGTTCCGAAAACGTCAAAAGAAAGCCCGAAAAAGCTGACTTGTTCATTGATCTTTTCCACCTGTGCTACCAGATTACTGGAAACATGAAGCTGTATCGGAACCATAAGGGGTTGTGTCTGTGTGGTTGGCTGACTGAGTTTTTCTACAAGCTGTTCATAGTGATATCGCTCTTGTGCTGCATGTTGATCGATAATGACCAAACCCTCTTCATTTTCACATAAAATATAGGATTCTTTTAATTGTCCTATGACTCGAAGATGACAAAAGAAATCATAACCGACTGTCGTCTCTTTTTCTTTTTCGATCGGTGCCACGTAGACTTCTTCTTGTTCCTGCACCTTGTTTTCAATAGGTTTTTGATAGGTATCAAAAGCCTTTGTGATAGGATCTTCTTTGATCTTCGGTTGTATTTTAGGTTGTTCGATAACTTGTTTTTCTTCTTTTCTTACCGGATATGGAAAGGAGATCTGTTGTTGTTCAAAGACCGGTGTCGATTTTGGCTGTACTTTGACAGTCCGTAAAGAAGAAGAGATTGCTTCCATCAATGTTTTCTTGATCAATTCCAACAATTCACTCTGTTTTGATAAACGAATTTCCCATTTGTTCGGATGGACATTGACATCCACCAACTGTGCATCGGTCTTGATATCCAAAATTACGATGGGGAATCGATTGGAAGGCATATAATGGGAATAGGCATCTAAAATTGCTTTTTGAATCGGAATACTACGAATTAGACGTGTATTCATCGTAATAAACATAAAATATTTTGTAGCCCGGTTGATCTTTGGCTGCACGGCATAGCCTGAAATCTGAAAATCATCGCTTTTTTGTTCAAAAGGAATCGCATTGGATGCCACTTCTTTTCCATACATCTGATAAAGAATTTCCTGTAAATTTCCATTTCCGGAAGTTTGAAACACGATACGTCCATCATGCGATAAAGTAAAGCGAATTTCCGGATGAGACAAAGCCATTTTATTGACCAGATCGGCAATGATACTAAATTCATACGATATACTTTTTAGATGTTTAAATCGAGCCGGTGTCTTTAAAAACAACGAACTGATTTCAATTCTTGTTCCTAGCGGACAGCTGCACTTTTCCCTGGTGACAAGCTCTCCATAGTGATATCGAATCAATGTTCCCTGATTTCCATCATTGGTCTGCAGTTCTACTTTGGCAACAGAAGCGATACTTGGCAATGCTTCTCCGCGAAAGCCCATAGTGTGGATATTGAATAGATCTTCTTCCTGCTGCAACTTACTGGTCGCATGGCGCATAAAAGCCATTTGGGCATCTTCATAGTCCATACCGCTTCCATCATCAGTAATGATCAGCTTTTCAATACCGCCTTGAAACACTTCGATATCAATAACCTTGGCACCGGCATCAATACTGTTTTCCACACATTCTTTGACAATGCCTGCCGGACGTTCTACAACTTCACCGGCTGCGATCATATTCGTTAAATGTTCACTTAATACTTGAATTTTGGACATTTGTCCTCCTTTTATTCTTCAATGGCATCTGCCAGTTTTTTCAGTTCGTATAAGAAATCCTGTGCATCTCTTGGCGTCATAGAATCAACATCCAGATTTTGCAGGCGATCCATGATCTCTGATTTTTTTGGTTCTACCTGATCCATGACAAAAAGACTGGGCTGATAATCCTGCGATACGCCCTGGCTTTCAAAATCCCGTAAAAGCTGATTGGCACGATCCAACACTACTTTTGGCAAATGCGCCAATCGTGCAACATTGATACCATACGATTTATCGGCTTTTCCCTCAACCACTCGATAGCGGAATTCGATCTCTCCTTTTTGTTCTTTTACATCCACATGTACATTCGTAATTCCCGGATGTTGTTGATCCAACTGTGTTAACTCATGATAATGTGTCGAAAATAAAGTCTTTGCCTGGATGGCTTCATTGATATATTCCAACATTGCCTGTGCTAAAGCCATACCATCATAGGTGGCTGTTCCTCGTCCGATTTCATCAAACAAGATCAACGAGCGCTTTGTCGCATATCGCAATGCCACATTTGCTTCCATCATTTCGACCATAAATGTCGATTTTCCGGTCAAGATATCGTCACTGGCACCAATACGTGTAAAAATTCGATCAAAGATTGGCAATTCAGCCTTTTTGGCTGGTATAAAGCTTCCCATTTGTGCCATGATCACCAACAGAGCATTTTGTCGCATATACGTAGATTTACCACCCATATTAGGTCCGGTAATCAACTGTACCGATTCTTCATCTCGCATGATCCAGTCATTGGATACATATTTTTTCTTTTTCATACGGGCATCTAATATAGGATGCTTTCCTTCTATGATACATACACTTTGATCTGGATGAAAAGACGGACAAACATAGCCTTTTTCAGAGGCCAGGATTGCCAAGGAAACTAAAACATCAATCGTAGATAAGGTACTTGCCAAAGCATGCAGATCAAAAAGACGAACTTTGATCGTATCCAACAGTTCTTTAAATAATGTTTGTTCCAGTTTAACTTTTTCTTCTTGTGCATGAAGAATTTGTTCTTCTCTTTCCTTAAGTTCCTGTGTCACAAAACGTGTCGCATTGGCCAATGTTTGTTTGGCATGATAGCCAAATTCTTCTTTGATGGCACTTAAATTTCCGTTTCTGACTTCGATATAGTACCCAAAAACACGGTTATATCCGATTTTTAAGGATTTAACACCCGTTCTTTCACGTTCTCTGGCTTCCAGTTCCAAGATAAAATTCTTACCTTTTTCACTGATTTCACGGAGTTCATCCAATTCTTGACTGTAGCCTTGTTGAAAAACACCGCCATCTTTCATTGTTAAAGGGGGATCTGGTACGATTGCACCTTGAATCAACTGATACAGATCCTGACAGGAAGGTGTATTCATAAATTCCGGATAACTTTCCAAGGCCGAAGCAAGTTCTAAGATCGGCTTGGCATGCTCCAGAGTAGCTACCAACTGCAGTACATCGCGCGGACTGGCATTGCCATAAGCCATACGAGAAGCCAATCTCTCCATATCATATACATACATTAAATGCTCTTTAAGATTTTCTCTGAGCATGAAATCCTGGATCAATTTTGATACCGCCTGTTGCCTTTGATTGATCTGATTTACATCCAACAAAGGCATTTCGATCCATCGCTTTAAAAGACGAGAACCCATCGCACTTTGACATCGATCCATAAAATCCCATAAACTGCATCCTTTATCGTTAGAAGATTGACTGTTTACAAGTTCCAAATGATTTTTGGTTTCATAATCCATGATCAAATTAGCTTCTTTATTCATACAGATTGCAGGTAAAAAATGATCGATATGCTGCTTCTGTGTTTCTTTTAAATAGCCCATCAACTGTGCCAATGTCATTTTTAGGACATCCGAAGCATCCTCTGAAAGCAAGACAAGATCTTTAGGATCTATCTCTGTTTTTTTCTGATAAGAAATCGTGCACGTTCCCATTTCTTCCAATGCTTGTTTCCAGCGTTTATCTAAGTTCAAAGGACAGATGACTTCACAGACTTCCTGTTCCAATAATGCTTTTTGTAAGGAAACCAAAGATCGTTCTAACGTTTGATATTTTAATTCACCGGTGCTCAGTTCTGCATACAATATAACGATTTCAAAGCTGGATACCGTTACACTGGCCATATAGTTAGAAGCCTTTGCATCCTGATTTTCATCCATATAGGTTCCCGGTGTAATAATCTTGATAATCCCGCGATCCACTAAACCCTTCGATGTGCCCGGATCGGAAAGCTGTTCACAAATAGCTACTTTATATCCTTTTTTGATCAATCTTTGTATATAAGAATTCGCCGCATGATAGGGAATACCGCACATGGGTACTTTTTCTTCGACCCCTGCACTTCTTCCTGTTAAAACTAAATCAAGTTCCTGACTGGCCAATTTAGCATCTTCAAAGAACATCTCATAAAAATCACCCAAACGATAAAATAGAATGGGTTCCGGATTTTCTTCCTTTAGTTTTATATAATGCTGCATCATCGGTGTATATTTTTTTCTGCCATGCACCTATTATAACAATTTTTAGTGCAGTTTTAAATTTTTCTGCGCCATAAACTCTGCTTATAGATCTACAACACCTTTCTTTAGAATAATCAAAAATTCAACGAATCGATCAATCGATTTTTACCTTGTCATAAAGAACAAGTATATATCCTACTTTTTTGGTATAATATAAATACGGCAGGTGATTTTATGTATCCCAGACTTGACTTTTTCATATATGGTTTATTCTACTGGGGATTTTTTTGTGAGTCTCTTATTTAGTATCATGATCTTTTTTAAAAGAAATAAGCTTACTGGTTTTTTACAGTTTATTCTTTCCATCGTTTCTCCAATATGGGCATTTTTCTTTTGTCTTCAAAGAGATTATCTCTATCCCGGAGTCGAAAAAAATGAATTTTACTATATGTTTAAACAAGTCATACATTTAAATCTTGAAGCCATCTATTATACATATTACTGTTTGCATTATTTCTTTACAATATAATAGTATTGAAAAGAAATAAATAAGGACATCTAAGCCTTTTAAAGAATTGACTAGCCAGACATCCTTATATTTCTATTCTTTATTTTGAGAAAACTGTGAGATTGCCAAACATGCTAATCCTAATCCCAACATACGAAGGGCATTTTCTGTTTCCAATTCTTCTAACAATGATAAGACAACGACTGCTATTCCCATAGCCAAGGCGATTCCTTTACAGACCAGATTGATCATTTCAGCAATTTTTGTATTTTCTTCTTTTTTCGTATCCACTTTTACCTGCATCAGTTCATCGACTGTCATATCAAATAACTCCGCTAATTTCGGAAGGCTATTAATATCTGGAAAAGATAAATCTCTTTCCCATTTTGATACAGCCTTATCAGTTACACCCATCATTTCGGCTACTTCCGCCTGTGTCAAATTTTTCTCTTTGCGTAAAGTCGCAATCATCGTACCAAAAGTTTTTTTCATTGTATCCTTACTCCTTTGATTGTTCACCTGCATCCTATCACTTCCCATATTTTTTACTCAACCGACCATCAGTTTAATTTTCTCGTCTAATGGTTTAGCCATAGTTTACACTAATTATGAATACTATAATACAATACTTTACGTTGAATTATGACCTTGTTTTATTCATAACTATGATATACTAATACAAATCAGATAAGGGGGCTGTACGATGAAACAAACCATTACTTTGGGAAAACATACATTTCGCATTGATACAGGTTTTCTGATCATGTTGATCCTATTAGGACTTACAAGTTTTTTTGCGTTATACAATGCGTTCAACCTGATCAGTGATGGTTCTGGATATGGATATATGTTCCGTCAAATCATTTGGTATGTCATTGGCTTTACCGCTATGTTCTTTCTTTGTTCAATGCAAAATAAAGCCATCTATCCTCTAATGAAAAAAGCTTATAACTTTTTGATGATCTGCTTAGTCTATTTATTAATTTCACGGCTTTTGATCCTTGTCAGTTCCGGAAGTATTTATCTTCCTTTTGCGAATGAAATAAATGGTGCGGTTTCCTGGTTTTCTTTACCCTTTGCCAGCTTTCAGCCAAGTGAATTTATAAAGATCGTACTGATCGTGATGATATCCAAAATCATTGCAACACATCAGGAGGAACATCCAAATCCGACAAATAAAGATGACTTAGAACTTTTAATAAAAATTGGAAAAGTTCTCTTACCTCCTCTGATCCTTATTTTTCTGCAGCCAGATACCGGTGTCATGATCATCATCTTATTAAATACTTTAGTTTTACTTTTATGTTCAGGTATTCGAAAGCAGTATGTATGGATCATCGGCATTCTTATTTTATGTGCGGTCGCTGGATTTTTCTTTCTTTATTTCTTTCAAAGAGATTTGTTGGAAGTTCTTCTTTCAAATTATCGATTAGCTCGAATTGATGCCTGGTTAGATCCAGAAGGAAATATACAAGGAAGCTCCAATCAGCTCTATACCGCATTATTATCTTTAGGAAGCGCCGGTTTAAGCGGGCATGGAATACAAGCGGATATCATTGCGATTCCAGAAGCACATACCGATTTCATCTTTGCGGCAGTAGGACAGTGTTTTGGTTTGTTAGGAACTACATTCATTCTCGCGATTTGTTTTGCGTTTGATATCGTACTGTTTAAAATCGCATACAATACGAAAGATCGCACAGATCGATTTGTCGTAATCGGTGTCATTGCTATGCTGGTATATCAACAATTTCAAAATTTGGGAATGATTGTTGGACTTGTTCCCATCACCGGTATTACACTGCCGATGATTTCTTATGGAGGAAGTAGTATCTTATCTTACTTTATTGCCTTTGCGATTGTGATGAACATATCTCCGGTTTCTAAAAAAGTTTGGGTAGTTGGTAAGAAAAGACCCAAAAAAGTAAGCACATTAAAAAGAAGATCTCTAATCAAGACCTTCAAAAAAACACATTAATATAAATTTTTAAGGCGTTTTAAGTACGAATAATTTCTATATCGTGCAAAACGCACTTTTTTTTCAGAAGTTTTAATATAAAGTTCTTCCACTTCTTCTAACGATTTATCTAAATGATCAAAACAAGCTCTGGCCAAAGATAATGATTTTCCTCGAACCATAATTTGTCGATCAGATCGCATAATATAAGGATTATGAAGCGAATGGTGATTCTTATGTGCAATCGGCATGATTTCACACAATTGTAAAACCCGTAAGCCATCATCAATAACTGCACCCTGTAAGGCCCTGTTTATAGCTGTGGATCCTGCCTGTGTACTGATACAGATGCCAGATCCTGTACAATGTTCAAAGAATTCGCCATCTATATACACGTCCAGTGACAATGTTTTAGATACAGATTCGATACGTATTTCATTTAATGCGTAAATGGAATCAAAATTTCTAGAAGTTTTCATTTCCAGTAAAGGCATTTCTTCATAACAAGGAACTTTATGGAAAATATCATCTAAAAAAAGATCAATTTCTTCCTGTGTATAATCCGTAAAAAATCCAAGTGTACCAGTATGGATACCAACAAAACTGATCTGATCTAAAATAGAGAGATAAGTATGAATACCACGTAGAAGTGTACCATCTCCACCAATCGATATGATCAATTCAGGATTGTTTGTATCATAATCCCATCCAAACTCACTACACTTTTGTATTACATATTTTGAAATAGATTTCGAATATTCATCCGTTCTAACAATTGTCGCAAAACGCATATTCATCTTTCCTTTCATTGTTTTCTATTGTACCATATTTTAAAAGGAGATTACTTTATGAAAGAACCTATAGAAAGAGAATTAAAAATTTTAATTAAAGAAGAGGATATGAATTTCATCATAAAATCATATGATTTAAATAAATATAAGATACAAACCAATATTTATTACGACACTTTAGATGGAAAAGTAAAACAAAAAAATGGTGCTGTAAGAATACGAATCATTGATGATCTATATATTTTTACATTAAAAATCCGAAAAGATGCGATAACACACTTTGAGTACGAAAAGGAAGTAGATACCAAAGACTTACTAAAAATAAAAGATGAAGAAATTCTAACCTGGTTAAAAACACATGACATTCCTTTTCATGAATTAATCCCTATTGTATCATTCACCACAAAACGTTATGAAAAAGACTTGGAACGTGCAACATTATGCGCCGACATTACCCAGTATGATCATCATGTTGATTATGAATTAGAATATGAATATAAATATGAACACGATGGGATTTCATATTTTAATCAGATTTTAAAACCAATTCATCTTCAATATATAAAAAATTGCCCCAGCAAGATTGCCAGAGCTTTTAATAAGTCTTAAAATTTATGAGTTAATCGATAGAAGAAGGATTTTGAATTGTATTCTTCTTCTTTCTTTTTATAATCTTCGATCTTTTGTCGCATCTGTTCAACCGATTCAGCTTCTTCTCGAAGAACTTCATTTTCATGTTGAAGCTTTTGAATTTTCTCATCCTTTGTCTGATTTTCCAACAAGAATGTTTGTTTGTTTTTTTCTATTTCCAACGCTAAACGTTCTTTATATAATTCTTCAATTTTTTCCTGTGCTTTTTCTTTTTCTTCTATTATGGCTTTTAATTTTTCATTTTCATATCGAAGTTCCATTTCTACTGTAGAAATTTCATGTTTTTCTTTACGAAAATACTTAGAAAGATGTTCAACACCTTCTGCTTTGATCGTGATCCGTCGTGTTTCTGGATTTTTATATTTCCAATCTTTATCAGGATTATCTTTCACTAATTTTGCAATTGCTTTATCAACTGTATTTCTTGATTTAGAAAAATGCTGACAAATTTGCGCTATATCCATATCGTAGAAGACATCTATTGGCTTTTTATCTTCCATTACGATCCCCTTTCCTATGATTTTCCTAAGTAAATTATTATTGTGCTTTACTATCTTAGCATATTTCTTTATTCATTTCCACAACATCATAGGATATTCATATAATTTTTTTAACATTATTTTTACATTGTGATTTTTCATATTTTCTTCCTATGATATTTCATAGTCCTATTTTAAGTTTTTATTGTTTTATTGTATAAATCATATGAATTTATCTTCTCATTATTTTCGTTCATATGAATATAATTTAACAACAAATCCTCTTTCGTTTTTTTTATTTTATTTTCATATGAATTAATTTTATTTGTAATATTAAATTCACATTTCTTTTCATATAAATTTATCTTTAAATATGATTTTCATATATTTTAATAAAATAGAATTTCGATTATCTCCTAGAATATATGATTATTCATATTTTTTAACTTTCATATATGAAAATATATGAATTTTGGTATGATTTTGGAGAATTATATCATGTGAAAATAAAAATAGGCAGTTTTTTAGTTCATATCAGTAGGAATATTCATAAATTAATCATATGATATGTCCCAAATATACTATTTCCTTCCCTGAAATGCCTTTAATAAGGTTAAACTATCTGTATAATCCAAATGACCACCCATAGGAATACCATATGCCAATCGTGTAACCAAAACATCCTTTCCTATAAGTTTTTCAATATATAACGATGTAGTTTCTCCCTCTACTGTTGGATCAAGTGCAAGAATTACTTCATTAATTTCATCTTTGTTTATTCTATCAACTAATGAATCGATATTTATGTCTTCCGGAAGAATTCCTTTTGATGTATTTATAACTCCATTTAATACATGGTAAACCCCCTTATACTCTTGAATAGATTCAATGGCCAATATGTCTTTAGGGCTTTGTACCACACATAATAATGTATGATCTCTATTTTGATCTGAACAGATAGAACATATATCTCCATCACTGAGATTACCACACACCTTACATGTATCTACACCATCGATTAAAACTTGTAAAGCATTTACAAATTCTTCTTTTTTTTGTTGTTCCCAATTTAATGTTTCAAAAGCATATCTCTCAGCTGTCTTTCGACCTACTCCCGGTAGATTTTGAAATTTCAGAATCAGATTTTCAAATTTATTCGGATACATTCTATTCCTCCATCTTTTTATTTTCCTTTTTAATTCATATGATTAGTCATCTATGATTGTTATGCCTGGAAAATAGTTTTTCATCTTTTCTTCAATCGTTTCTTCCCTTACTTCACTTTTTTCAAGTTTAGGTTGAATAATTACCTCAGCAGCTTCTGGTAAGGTATGTGTCAACATTCTTTGCCTAAATTCATCAATTACACGATTATGTTGCACTGAATCAACTGCGAAAACTACCTTAGGTGTTCCTAACAATTGTTCTGTATAGTTTTCATATCCTTCTTCCAACTGCATGGCATTGATCTCTTTTGCCTGAATTTCTGATTTTACACTAACAATCATATACGTGTTTCCACTTGCCACTAAATTCACATTACGTAGTGTTGATGCGTATTTAGCCGCATCTAAATCAGATAAATACATATCATTATCCTTTAGTTTCAAGGAATCTATTTGTCTTTGTGTCTTCTGAGCACCTACCAGCAATTGTAGTACATATTCATCGCTTAATATGATTTTACGATCTTCTTTTCTCACATCCTTCAATGTTTCACGTGAAACATCAGATATTTCATTTCCTTCCGAAATTGCCTCAGAATCGCTATTTTTCGCACTTTTTTCTTCTATTTCTGATTGTTCAGATGTCGTTTCATATGAGTTTTTACTATTGCTCATAGTGATTTCAGAATCAAAACTATTATCGATTTCATTCTTTTCCGGTTCTATTTTTGAAAATATTTCATATGAATCGGCAATTGATTTTAATAAACCTGTTTCTAAATAATCAATTACACTGGATGCATAATTAAATTTACTATATACATCCATCAATTCATCTAAGACACGGACTCTAAATGGAGAAGGGGCCATAGATATCTTTTCATGAATAATCTTTTTATTTGAATTCGAAACTAAATCTGTGTTTACGGCATAATCTAAAATGATACTGTCTTTTAATAATGAAATTAAATCTTGTGTTAATCGTTTTAAATCCATTCCTGCTTCTTCTGCTTCCTGAAGCTTCTGAACAACAAATTCTATATTTCTTTTGTATAGTGCATAAAATAAATCACCTAGTTCATCTAAAGTGACAACACCATAAATTTGACGAACATCATTGACAGTAATCTTGGAGGTGCAAAATGCGACGCATTGATCTAATATAGATAACGCATCACGCATTCCTCCATCACTCAATTGTGCAATTAAACGAATAGCTTCTTGATCAATTTGTATATTCTCATGTTCACAAACGATTGTTATTCGCTTTGTCAGATCTTCCATGCATACTTTATTAAAATCAAATCTTTGACAACGAGAAATGATGGTTGGAATTACTTTATTAGGTTCTGTTGTTGCCAAAATAAATACTACATGGGCCGGAGGTTCTTCAATGGTTTTTAAAAGGGCATTAAAAGCACCTGTTGTCATCATGTGAACCTCATCAATGATATATACTTTATATTTTCCTTGCATTGGAGCATATTTTACACGTTCAATCAAGTTACGAACTTCATCTACACCATTGTTGGATGCAGCATCGATTTCTATGATATCCGGATGATTTCCATTTTGAACCATCTGACAATTCACACATTTTTCACATGGCTTATGATGTTCACTTTCGCAATTTAACATCTTCGCAAAGATTTTGGCAACCGTTGTTTTTCCGGTTCCACGAGGTCCGCAAAATAAATAAGCATGTCCTATACGATTCTGATCAATTGCATTTTTTAATGTTTGGATGATATGTCTTTGTCCAACAACATCCTCAAATCTCTGGGGTCTATATTTTCTATATAATGCCTGATACATAAATTCAGACCTCACTTTCTAACCTCTTCATTATAGCATAAAGGCTCAAGCCTTCTTTCGTTTCTGTTTAAAAAACTCCTTTAAAAGACTTGAGCACTCTTCTTCTAATATTCCACTTGTATAACTTGGATAATGATTAAATCCTTTTGCTTCAAATAAATTGGTACAAGAACCAACACAACCTCCCTTTGGATCGTAGGCACCATAGACAACATGTTCGATACGAGATTGTATGATAGCACCGGCGCACATCGGACAAGGCTCTAACGTTACATATAACGTGCATCCTTCCAATCGCCATGTCTTTAATTTCTTACATGCTTTCTGGATAGCCAAAATTTCTGCATGAGCAATTGATTGTTGATTCATCTCTCTTTTATTGTAAGCACGAGCAATGATTTTATCATCTTTAACAATAACACATCCAATAGGAACTTCATCTTTTGTCGCAGCCATTTTAGCTTGTTTGATTGCTTGTTTCATCCATTTTTCATCATTTAACATATTCGTAGCTTTCTATAAAAAAACTACTACACATGATGGAGCAAACTTAAGGCTGCTTCGTTCCCGACCTGACCTGATTCATTTGACATCATTGTAGTAGCTTTCTCATTATATCATATGAATTTACATTTTCAACAAGTTTATCCTTTTAATCCTCTAGATTGACGATCCATATCTTCAATCACAATATCATAAATTTCTCCTAAGCTGGACAGTATTCCAATACTTTCCAGGGATCATTGGTATGAAAATGTATTTTGATCAATTCATCATCACCTACTGCCAATAAACAATCTCCTTTAAAATTCTCTATAAAATAATCATGAATCTTATTTTCATCGAGATTTTTACCTTCAATCAATAATTGTGTATCATATTTAAACTCTATCATGATGATTACCCTCCTTTTTCACACATCATACTATAAAAAAAGATAATCATAAATTCATATGAATTCACAATTATCTTTTACAGGTTATCCTATTTTCTTTTTACCACCCATATATGGCTGTAACGCTTCTGGAATCAATACACTTCCATCTTCCTGCAGGTTGTTTTCCAGGAATGCGATCAACATACGCGGTGGAGCCACACAAGTATTGTTTAAAGTATGGGCAAAATATTTATTTCCTTTTTCATCTTTTACACGAATGCGAAGACGTCTTGCCTGTGCGTCTGTCAAATTAGAACAGCTACCAACTTCAAAGTATTTTTTCTGTCTAGGAGACCAGGCCTCTACATCCACGGATTTACATTTTAAATCCGCCAAATCACCGGAGCAACATTCCAGTGTTCTTACCGGTACATCTAATGAACGGAAGAATTCTACTGTATTCATGTAAAGTTTTTTAAACCATTCCATACTTTCTTCCGGCTTACATACAACGATCATTTCCTGTTTTTCAAATTGATGAATTCGATAGACACCACGTTCCTCGATACCATGCGCTCCTTTTTCCTTTCTGAAGCATGGAGAGAAAGAAGTATAAGTATAAGGAAGATCTTTTTCATCTAAGATCGTATCAATAAATTTACCAATCATAGAATGTTCGCTGGTTCCAATCAAATACAGATCTTCGCCTTCAATTTTATACATCATGCCTTCCATTTCCGCAAAGCTCATAACACCATCAACAACGGCAGAACGAATCATATACGGTGGAATACAATAAGTAAATCCTTTATTGATCATAAAATCACGTGCATAGGAAAGTATGGCAGAGTGTAAACGAGCTACATCACCCATTAAATAATAGAATCCATTTCCGGCAACTTTACGAGCACTGTCCAAATCAATTCCATTTAAACGTTCCATGATTTCTGTATGATATGGAATTTCAAAATCTGGTACAACGGGTTCTCCAAATTTTTCTAATTCCACATTTTCTGAATCATCTTTTCCAATAGGAACACTTTCATCGATCATATTAGGAATCATCATCATTTTCTGTTTGACAGATTCTCTTAATTTATCTTCCTTTTCTTCCAAGGCTTCCAATTCCTGAGCAATCGAAGCTACTTTCTGTTTTACTTCTTCTGCTTCCTCTTTTTTACCTTGTCCCATCAAAGCACCGATTTGTTTGGAAATTGTTTTTCTCTGCCCTCGCAGATCATCTGCATGCTGCTGAGTCTGACGAAGCTCTTTATCTTCCTGTAAAACTTCATTGACCAAAGGAATTTTCGCATCCTGGAATTTTTTCTTCATATTCTCTTTGACCAAATCCGGATTTTCTCGGACAAATTTAATATCTAACATTTCTATATCCTCCTTTTGTCCATTAAAAAAGAGACATGTACCACAAAGGGACGATGTCTCGCGTTGCCACCCTTCTTATCTTAAAAAATAAGATCTCTTGACATGATAACGGTATGTACCGAAAACAGATACTTTTTTCCCTGTTTCACTCAAAGGGGCTTTTCCATTTATCTTCTCGATATTTTCACCAGCCATATCGTCTCTATAAAAAAAGAATAAATGTACTTTTCCTTTTCATTGTTTTCAGTATATTTTATATCATTCTTTCAATAAGAGTGCAAGTTTGAATCGAATAGAATTTTATAGAATACGAATAATCATATGACATTCCTATTCCTTGATCTGTTTAGGCTTTTTAAAGATGCCAAAGACTACAATTAAAATTGCAATCGGACACATGATGGATAAAATAGGTAACGACATATTTAAAATAAAATCTAAACCTAAACTTGAAATAATAAAACTGAAAATCACAAAAAGTAATAACCATTTTTTATAGGAAATCTTTGGAACAAGTTCCTGAAAATATTGGGCACAACAAGATAATAATCCGGTACAAACATTAAAGCAGGCAATAAAGAAAATCATGCCTACTAAGATTTGCGCAAATGACCCAAAACTATTTTCTATAGAATAGACTAAAACTTGTGCACCATTTGTCACTTGATCAAACATACCGGAGCTATGCATTCCTATATAACCGGTAGCACAATAAACAATTGCCAATAACATTCCTGCAATCAGTCCTGCCTTCATAATTTCAATCGTAACTCTTTTTGGCTTTTTAATTCCTAAATCTTGAATGTTGATGGCGATAATAATTCCAAAATTTAATGCTGCCAAAATATCCATGGTCTGATAGCCATCCACGATTCCGGATAATACCGGTGATGATGCATATCTTGTATAAGGATCCCCAATATGAACAGGAAGCAAAAAAACAGCACCTAAAAATACAATCAATATTAAGATCAATAAGATAGGTGTCATAAATTTTCCTAATAAATTTTTTAATTTATTTGGCTTTAATGCCACAAATCCTGCCAATGTGAAAAAGAGAAGGGAATATATAATTTGAAACAACATGCGATTGTCTTCCTGAATCAAAGATGCCAATGCCATTTCAAATGAAGTCGAAGCGGTTCTGGGAATCGCAACACAGGGTCCAATCAACAAATACACTAGTGTCACAAACACAAGTGTAAAATAAGGATGAATCTGATCTGTCAGATTTTTTAATCCCTGATGCTTGGCAACGACAATAACGGTAACACTGGGAACGACAACTGCCATCAATAAAAATCCAAGGATTGAAAGTAAAAATGAAGAACCGGATTGTGCTCCTAATAAGGGAGGAAAGATCAAATTTCCAGCTCCAAAAAACATTGAAAACAGAGTAAATCCTATTAATATACTATTTTTGATATTTAACTTTTCCATACAATCTCCTTAAAAAAGATCCTTATTGTGATAGACAATAAGGATCTACAGATTTATTCTTCCTGTGTTTCTTCGTTCTCATCATGATCAACTAAAGTAACCTTGGTCACTTTAGAACCTTCTGTCAGATGAATCAATTTAATCCCCTGCGTATTACGTCCATAAACACCTACACTGGCCAGTGAGATACGAATCATGATACCGGAACTGGATACGATCATTGCATCTTCATCCCCATTGACAGCTTTTACACTGACTAAATTTCCTGTTTTCTCAGTAATATTTATCGTACGTACACCTTTTTTACCACGGGAAGTCAAACGATATTCTTCAAAATCACTGCGTTTACCATATCCATTTTCAGAAACTGATAATACGGTGTTTCCTTCATTGGATAAACAAACACCTACAACGTAGCTGCCATCACAATTAAATCCAAGTACACCAGCTGCATTTCTTCCCATCATACGAATTTGATTTTCTTTGAAGCGTACAGCTTTTCCATTGGATCCGGCAATCATTACTTCATCATCACCGGTCGTTGCCTTGACAAACGCAAGTTCATCTTCTTCTTTTAAGCTGATTGCGATCTTTCCATTACGATTGATATTGTCAAATTCATTTAATGCGGTTCGCTTGGCAATTCCGTTTCTGGTCACAAACAATAAAGTTTTGATATGATCATGTTCTTTAGGAATTGGAAGCAGCACTTTTACCTTTTCATCCTTTTCCAATGTCAGAAGGTTGATGATTGGAAGTCCCTTAGCTGTTCTGGATGCGATAGGAATATTAAATCCCTTCATACGATAAACGCGTCCTTTATTCGTAAACAACAACAACCAGTCATGTGTTGACATGGAAATCAAAGTATCGATGGAATCTTCTTCATTTAATGTCAATGACTTAATACCACGTCCACCACGATTTTGTGTATGATAAGTATCAACCGGTTGACGTTTGATATAGCCTGATTCTGTCAACATAATGATACTGTCTTCTACCGGAATCAAATCCTCATCTTCCATATCAAATGAAGCATCACTGATTTCCGTTTTACGATCATCGCCATATTTTTCATTGATTTCTGTCAGATCTTCACGAATGATCTGTAGTACACGATCATGATTGGCCAGAATATCTTCCAAATCCGCAATTGTCATTAAAATTTCCTGATATTCTTTTTCAATCTTATCTCTTTCCAAACCAGATAATCTTCTTAACTGCATGGCTAAGATAGCCTTAGCCTGTGTTTCAGACAATCCAAAGGTTTCACATAGATCCTGAATCAATCCAGCTTCTTCTTTTTTACTGGAACGAATCAAATGAATGACTTGATCAATATGATCCATCGCAATACGAAGACCTTCTAAAATATGCGCCCTGTCTTTTGCCTTCTTTAAATCAAATTTCGTTTTTCGAACAATAACTTCTACCTGATGATTTAAATAATCATTCAAAATCTCTTTTAAAGAAAGCTGTTTTGGTCTTCCATTCTCCAAAGCCAGCATATTGATTCCAAAGCTTGTCTGTAACGGAGTCAAACGGAAGAGTTGATTTAAGATGACTTCTTCCTGCACATCTTTCTTTAGTTCCAGTACAATACGAATACCTTCACGGTTACTTTCATCATTCAGATAAGTAACACCTTGAATTTCTTTATCACGAATCAGATCCGCCATCTTTTTAATCAAATTCAATTTGTTGACCTGATATGGTATTTCATAGAATATAATTCGTTTCTTTCCATTATCCAATTCTTCAATACGATATTTGGAGCGAATCATGATTGATCCACGACCCGTTTCATAGGCCTGACGAATTCCTTTTCGTCCTAAGATCATACCGCCGGTTGGAAAATCTGGGCCCTTGATAACTTCCATCAATTCCGGTACGCTGACATCCGGATCATCCATAATTCTAAAAATAGCCTGAATCGTTTCTCCTAAATTGTGTGGTGGAATATTAGTAGCCATACCAACAGCAATACCAACAGAACCATTGATCAAAAGGTTAGGAATACGGCTTGGTAAAACAACCGGTTCACTTTCTTCACCATCATAGTTTGGTACGAAATCTACGGTATCTTTATTGATATCACGCATCATCTCCATAGAGATTTTTGACATACGCGCTTCCGTATATCGCATGGCCGCTGCTCCATCTCCATCCAGAGAGCCAAAGTTACCATGTCCATCGACCAAAGGATAACGATAGGAAAAATCCTGGGCCATACGAACCATGGCATCATAAACCGCTGTATCCCCATGAGGGTGATACTTTCCAATAACTTCACCAACGATACGAGCACTTTTTTTATGAGCTACACCACTGGTGATACCCAACATATTCATCGCATGTAAAATACGACGATGAACCGGTTTCATACCGTCACGAACATCAGGTAAAGCACGTTGTACAATAACTGACATAGAGTAATCCAGGAAGGATTCACGCATCTCCTTGGATATTTCTACATCTTCTATGTAATCATATTGTTTATTTTCTTCCATAGAAACCTCCTAGTAATCCAGATTTGCGTAAACCGCATTTTCCTGTATAAATTCACGACGAGGATCGACATCTTCTCCCATCAACATAGAGAATACATTATCCGCTTCGACCGCATCATCAATCGTAACACGCTTTAAGATACGATGAGCCGGATCCATTGTTGTTTCCCACAACTGCTCTGCATCCATTTCTCCCAAACCTTTATAACGCTGTACTTTGTATCCATCTTTAAATTCTTCACGGAGCTTATCCATCTCCTGTTCCTTATAAGCATAAGCAATTTTCTTTCCTTTTTGTAACTTATATAAAGGTGGCTGGGCAATATAGACATATCCATTTTCAATGACCGGACGCATAAAGCGATATAAGAACGTCAACATCAACGTACAAATATGACTTCCATCGACATCGGCATCTGTCATGATAACTATCTTATGATAACGAAGATTATCTAAGTTGACTTCATCCTGAATACCGCAGCCAAAAGCTGTGATCATACTGCGAATTTCCTGATTTTCAAAAATTCTATGTTGACGTGCTTTTTCTACGTTTAATATCTTTCCTCGAAGTGGTAAGATAGCCTGCGTTTTGGCATCACGTCCCTGTTTGGCACTTCCACCGGCTGAATCACCCTCAACAATAAAAATTTCACATTCACTGGCATCTTTTGAAGAACAGTCTGTTAATTTTCCCGGTAGTGAACTGATGCCATCCAGAGCACTTTTTCTTCGTGTCAATTCACGTGCTTTTTTGGCAGCCAAACGTGCTTTAGAGGCAACGATGGCCTTTTCAACGATAGCCTTGGCATCATTTGGGTTTTCTAAAAAGAAACGTTTGATCTGTTCACCGGCAATATTCGATACGATCTTACGGACTTCACTGTTTCCCAGCTTTGTCTTTGTCTGACCTTCATACTGCGGATCCGGATGCTTGATGGAAATGATTGCCACCAAACCTTCTTTGACATCATCCTGTGATAAGGTTTCTTCCTTTTTCAATAAGTTATTTTCTTTGGCATAATTATTGATTACTCGCGTCAGTGCCATACGGAATCCATCTTCATGGAAACCACCTTCATGCGTATGAATGTTGTTACAGAACGAATAAATATTACTTTGATAGCCATCATTATACTGCAAGGCCACTTCAGCCAAAATCTGATCCTGCATACCATCGACATAGATGACATTATCACCTAGAGTTTTCTTACCCTTATTTAAATATTGTACGTATTCAATAATACCGCCTTCATATTTATAGTTTACACTTTGTCCATCTTCACTTCGTTCATCCTTTAAGGTTAAACGAATATCCTTATTTAAAAAGGCAAGCTGACGTAAACGAACATTCAACGTATCAAAATCATAGGTCGTTGTTTCTTTAAAAATGGCAGGATCAGCCTTAAAACGAACCAATGTACCCGTTTCTTCCGTCTTTCCAATGATTTTTAAAGGTTCTACCGTATTTCCGCCGTTTTCAAATCGAATAAAATAAATATTTCCATTTTGATACACCGTAACTTCCAGCCATTCGCTCAATGCGTTTACAACACTGGCACCGACACCATGAAGTCCACCGGATACCTTATAAGCGCCGCCACCGAATTTACCACCGGCATGTAGGACGGTCATGATCGTTTCTACCGCACTGATTCCAGTTTTTTCATGAATACCTACCGGCATACCACGTCCATTATCTCGTACAGAGACCACATTGTCCTTTTCAATAACCACATCGATTTGACTGGCATAACCAGCCAACGCTTCATCAATACCGTTATCCACAATTTCCCATACCAGATGATGAAGACCTCTGGCACTGGTTGAACCAATATACATTCCCGGACGAAGACGCACGGCCTCCAAACCTTCCAATACCTGAATATCATTGGCGGTATAAGAATGATCTACACGAGTTGCCTCACTTTCCAACTCTTCAAATTCAATGATCTTCTGTTCTTGTTCATTACTCATTTTTTGACCTCCCTTAGATGTCCGTTTTCCACTTGTATCGTATAAGCCTTATGATCTTTCAACCAGGAAGGCTCTATATTGCCTGTTGTCGTAATAAAAATCTGCATTTTTTGAGGTAAAATCGATATCAGCTTTTGACATCGATGATCATCCAGTTCACTAAAGACATCATCCAACAATAAAATTGGATATTCCTTTTGTTTTTCGTAGATGATCTGACAGAGTGCCAGCTTCATCGAAAGCACAAAGCTGCGTTTTTGTCCCTGACTGGCTACTTCCTTAACAGATATGCCATTCATATGAAAATCAATATCATCTTTATGAATACCAATATGTGTTTTTTTGTATAATTTATCGCGCATTTCACTCTTTTTATACGCATTTCTTAGATTCGTTTCCAAATCATCCATAGAAATAAATGTTTGATATCTAGCTCCCACTTCTTCCTTTTCTTTAGTAAAGTAAGAATAAAAAGCCCGTGTTTTTTCCATCAGATCTTCTAAAAAAGAGACTCTTTGTTTCAATATAATGATTTGATCTTGTATCATTTGTTCCGTCATCGTTTCCAAAAGAACAGGATCCACTTTCTCTCTTTTTAAAATGGAGTTTCTTTCCTTTAACATTTTCTGATAATGATTTAAAGTGCTGGTATATCGCTTGGAAATCTTGATCAGTTCCATATCAATGAAGCGTCTTCGAATTTTCGGACTTTGTTGAAACAACATCAAATCGTCCGGACAAAAAAGAACCGCATTGACAATACCTATAAAATCGGAATATCTTCGAATGGGATCATTAAAATGATATAAATGCTTCTCATGATCCATAGATACGATTTTCAGTTCTTCTTTTCTTTGATGGGATTCAATCTGTGCCTGAATCATAAAAAAATCTTGATTTTCCAAAATCAAAGAAGAACTGGATGGTGTACGAAAAGAACGTAAATGACTTAAATAATAAATCGATTCGATCAGGTTCGTCTTTCCCTGTGCGTTTTTTCCTTCCAAGATACAAATACTGTTTGGTCTAAAAACACACTCTGCCATATCATAATTTCTAAAATTACGAAGCTTTAAGCTGCAGATATTCATCGGATGATGATCCTTGTATCATAAAAAGATACGACATCATCTTTATAAAGCTTCCGGCCTCTTCGATCTTCTCTTTGATCATTCACCATAACCGGTGTTTCCTGAAGAAATTCTTTAACTTGACCTCCGCTGGAAATGATATCGCATGCTTTCAATAATTGTTGTAATGTAATGCATTCACCTTTTAGATCAAAATACATACAAAATCCCTCTTTTCGCCTATAAATTATACCATAAATACGTTAAATTTACTACTTCTTGAATTTTACAGTATTTGAATTTGTCTAAAATCAAATTAAAAGGCTCAAAAAAGAGCCTCAAGCGATAAATTTGTTTTTTTGAACCATTTTTGTATCTCAATTTCTTTTTCAGTATTTCTCACGCTTTAAAACAATTTTTGTATATGCGGTACTCTTTTTAGGAAAGAGACGATGAATCCACAAAGAACAAAACTGAAAACACACCATAAAACAGATGTGATAAAACCTCCAAAATAAGGAATCAAGGCCATTTCAAATTCATCAAAAATCATCTTTCTAAAAAATGGATCCCATAAATAAATTCCATAGGTCAAAGCACCCAGCTTCACAATGAAATTTTGAAAAGAAATGTTGATCTTATCTTTATAGGATAGAAACAATCTTTTGATCAAGATAAAGGCAAATATGGCACTTATGTAATCAAACAATTCAAAATAAGCATCACTGTATCCATATAAGTTACCACCGACGATCGTAAAACAAATGGAAATCATCATACCAGACAAAGTCGCAAGACCTAATGTAAAGATCCATTTTTTCTGCAATTTCTGCACACACAATATTCTATCAATATAAAAGCCCATCAAAGGATAAAAAATCTCTTTCACTGTACTGAACGGAATACGAAAAGCCCATGTAAATTCAAAATCCTGTCCTAAAAAAGTCTGTACAAAAAACTGCATCAAAGGCTCAATGGTCGAAAATACAAAATGAATAAAGAGAATGATCCAGAAATCAGATGCCTTCATATTTCGACAGATTCTATGCAATAACGGAAGCATCAGTAAAAAGCCCAAATAAGAATATAAGTACCAGTAAGAACGATCAATTCCGTTTTCAAAAACGCCAATAATATAAGCTGTCAAATCTACGACAAAATCATGTTCAGCCATGTAAACTAAAAAATTGAACACGAGTATCGCAATGATGATCTTGATCATACGTTTACGAAAGATCGTTATATATCTTTCTTCTTTTGTCAGTAAAAGACTTCCGGAGATCATCAAAAATAAAGGAACATTTATTTTTGCAACGCTTAACCTCCAATTTGTTGATATAGCCTTTTAAGTAATCGCAAATTTAAAAAGATCTTCTTTTCGTATTTGACGAATAAAAAAGTAACTAGCTTGTCCTCTCAATCTTTTCATAATCAGTAACAGGAATTCTTGTGAGTCCATTCCCTGATATTCCTTCTGTAATGTAAACAGTGCATTATATCGGTTGATGTATTTGCTGGACACTCCCCGGTAATACCGATACTGCTCCTTGATCATGGAATGGAATGAATTGACATTGTTCAGATGATTGACTGCATCGTATTTACTGTAGGTATTCAAAACTTTGTTGGTGCATTTCTTTTCACAGAGGACTTTCGT
>NZ_ATUT01000023.1 GCF_000420345.1 Faecalicoccus pleomorphus DSM 20574
CATCAATGGTGAAAAGTCTCAGCAACAATGACTATCTGTTTACATTCTATGATTACCCAGAAAGTGTTAGGCATACGATTTATTCAACAAATCTGATTGAAGGAAACAATAAACAATTAAAACGAAGTTTCAAAAAGAAAGAACAATTTCCAACGGAAAAATCTGAAGAGAAATACCTTGTGATTCAATTCAATCGTTACAACGAGAAAAACATGAATCACGTACATAGAGGTTTTGGACAAACAACTAGAGAAGATTGGTTCAAGAGCTAATCTGCTTTACCAAGGATATACTTTTACACATAATTCTTGACGCTACCATATCCAAGTTATTAAAGAATGTGTTTTGCCTCCTGCAGTATACTAATTAAAATTTTTCTTTATATTTTTCATGCTTTTCCAATTTTTTTGTATATATATATAGTTAGTGGAGGTAACAATGACAAATTTAAATGAACTACAAACGATAGTACAATCCAAAAAACGTTTTATCGATGGATATTCAAAGATCATTCTTTCTTTTAAGCCCATCCAGGCATATCTACTTCAACAATGTCTAGGAGTTTAAAGTTCTCTCTTTAGAAGAGATTTCTGCACTCATTCAACCAAGTTCTTCCAGTTCCAAAATTATTACACTGGATTTCGAAGATATTCGTATTCCTGGAGCTAAAATTGTCTATAATTCAATCTATATGGTTCAACACTCTTTGTATCTATCAAAATTTATGTTGATTCCTATTGAAGCACAAGGTGAAGAATCCTATAAATACACTCTTCCTTGTCGAAGTCTATAATATGCATATAGATTG
The DNA here is from genome assembly GCF_000420345.1 of Faecalicoccus pleomorphus DSM 20574. GTDB lineage: Bacteria > Bacillota_I > Bacilli_A > Erysipelotrichales > Erysipelotrichaceae > Faecalicoccus > Faecalicoccus pleomorphus. Next base: position 809 of record NZ_ATUT01000023.1, read on the forward strand.
ATTGCCGATCAAAAAATCATTCTCCCGGGGGTTCAAAAATCTCTTTATAACGATAATATAGCCGTTCGTTCTTTTTGGATCTGCTTACATCACCCAAAGATAAAAAATAATTGTCTATTAGAGTATGTAACACTAGAAAATCAAAAGATGGGTAACCTACGTTTGATCCTACATCTTGTGGAATCTCTAAGACTCATCTTTTATATTCGTCCCTTCAATCAAAAGAAAACAAGGTCGCATCTAAGGCCTCAAATCCGGTGAATTGGATCACCTTGTTCAAAAAATTTCTCTTTTACCGGAAAGTGGCACCATTTCCGATATTCAACAGGCCTTTTCTATCTTGCGTGTTCAAAAGGAAATGCAATCTAAAGTTTTAAAACGCTTAAATCTTCATTAATACAAATCCCCATAGAAACACTCATCTTCCATGGGGTTTTACTCGTTTAATTTAGAATATACTCTTTTAATATCATTAATATATCAATATATCCTTGAACGATATTCTTTTAATAATTCTGTTTCAGGGATCTACTCATTAATTTCTTTTAGTTTTAGCTCTTCTAAATTCTCTAATATTTTCAAATGCCTTTTTACTGTATTTATTTTCTGATTTACTTTTCAAATAATCACCTGAAGAGTAATGCCATAGATAGAACGCAAAATATCTATCCTTGAATCACTGGACAATCATTCATTTCTTTTAATCCTGCCTTTGGCATACTAAATCGCAGAATTTGTCGAATTGATAAAAACCATAAGACATCGTATTACAGTTTTTTCCATTCCATATTCAAAATAATATCCTAATTAAAAAACATTCGTTTCTCTTCTCGACAACAAACCTTTAGCATAATCTATCTATACAAGTATTAAAACGAACGATATTTCATCAGTTTCTTTTTGATCTGATTTGCCTGCTCCCTGTATTTCTTAAAAGAATCCGAATTTTGAACCTTTGCATCATTCGAAACATATACATATAATTTTCTATGATCTTTCATTTCAATTTCTAAACCAATATATACTTTTCGATTAAACCACCAGAAATTATAATTTGTGACCAAAACTCTGCGATCCACAGGAAACGGATATTCTTCATCATGATACTTGGCATCTTCAAATACGATCTGACACTTACAAACATCCTTTATCACATAGATTCCTTTCGTTCCTGATAAGATTTGAAAGGTTTTCCGATGTGTATTAATCAGCACATTTCCTAAATCCATGAAACTTTTCTGCTTTTTGGAAAGATCAACATCGATCAAATCTGATAATGGAATCTGATAAAAATCCGCATACTTTTGCATACCATCTAAATCCGGTTCGGATTTTCCTAGTTCGTGATTGGATATCGTCTGATGGGCCATATACAATTTTGAGGCCAGTTCTTTTTGTGATAAACCATTCTTTAAACGTAAATAATGTAAATTTGATTTGAGGTATGTCATGATCCACGCCCCCTTTCAACATTATAATAAAATATGAAAAAACAACTGTCATGCAAAGAAAATGGGAATCCTTGTCTTCCTACAATTCTTTTAAAAAAATGGAGAAATCCACTTTCGAATCTCTCCATTTCATCAATTTATTTTTTCCAGACATTCATCAATTATGAATATCCAGTTTTTTCTTCCTGCTTACTTAACAGGACATTCTACAACGATAGAAGATGTATCGACTTCGATTGTTGTCGATACCCATGGAAGCTGTGTTTGATCTACATCCATACCATACAAGATCAAAGATAACGTATGTCCTGGTGCAATCGTATAATCATTGGATACAAACTCAAAGGAATAGGTGTACCAACTCTGTGGATCGATCTCTTCTTTTGAATAATTGTTATTTCGATTTTGTGCATTCATCCATCCTCGCGTAATCACGGAATAAGCGGATGGTTTTTGTTCCATCTTAAATCGAAAAGAACGATTCTCATCACCATCTAGCTGACACGTTAATCGTTTTTGTTCTCCCTTTTCAACCAACATTGCACTTAATATGGCGGTTGGCTGATTGATACGGGCACGAAACTGTACCTTTCCCCGACCCGCAAAACGAACTGACTTTTTAAACGTTTCCAAATCAAAAGAGAGCGAATGAGCATTTTGTGTTAATACCAGTTCATCCAGCCATTCTTTGGTATTTTTCTTTTTTCGATCATACACTGTTTGGGATAGATCATCTATGATCGTTTGAACTCCTGCATCCTTGATTTGATACACTTCCATTTGCCTAGGCGGCCAGTGTTCTTCCTTCATCCAAACCGTCTGATCTACATTGCTCTCAACAAAGATCTTTGCCTCATCTTGTATGCCGGTAGCCATACCTTTTAAATAATAATCCAGCCATCGATCAATCAAAGACAAAGTCGGACTGCCTTCTAAGTGATATGTGTATATGTGTTGTCCTTGATGCAACAACATCATTCGATCTTTTCCTAATTCCTGTAGCTTTTCAAACAAAAAGATGCCTTGATCCGGTTTTACGTTCCAATCATTAAGTCCTTGTATCACAAAAACAGAAGCCTTGATTTGATCGACATGTTTGAGATAGTTTCTTTCATCCCAGAAGCGATTGTAGTTTCCGGATTCCCGGTCTTCTCCTTCTTGAAGCTCCTTTTGCGATTTTTCAAATAAAGGACGTATCGTTTCAAAATCTTTAGAATCCAGAGCTCTTGAAAAACAATATTTTGACAAAATATCTAGGTCATCTCCCTGCCAGTCCATGGCCGGTAATGTTAAACCATTATGCCGATAATATTCATACCAGTTGGAAATACCGGCTTCCGGAATGATCGTTTTCAGCCCTTCAACGCCGGTCGTGGCAACACCGATACACATCGTTCCTAAATAAGAACGAGCTGACATGGCAACAGAACCGGTACACCAATGCGCTTTGATCTCCATTTGTCTTGTACGATCGACAAAAGCACGAGCTCTTCCATTCAACCAATCGATAACCGATTTAAACGCAAGAATTTCTTCCTGCGAACCGGTACGCGTCAAACCATCCGATCCTCTTGTTCCCAATCCGGCACTAAAAACACCGGCATATCCTCTTTCAATCAAATGATCATACAAATCCGAAATACATTCGTATTCACTTGGATCCGGTTCCGGAATCGGATTGGTTTTTACTTTCCCCTGCGACTTCGTTTTAGGATACATTGGCTGTTTTCTGGGAACAAACAAAATATCACTTTCCGTAATATTTTGCGTCGGATACGCCTTGATATTTTTATTGACATCGTAAAGTTCATACCAATCTTCATTACAATGTAACATATAAGGATTCGCCACGAATACGGCCGGCACTTTTTCATCTAAAAGCGGTCGTTTGATATACACCGCAATGAGATCGTATTTTCCATCCTCATCAGTATCCACCGGCGTTTCCACAAATACTTTTTCAAAAATTGTTTTCATAAAACTCCTATTTATTTGTTTCTTTTGGATGTTTTTTTAAATATGCCTTCCATATCAAAACAAAGATGGCACCCAGGGCCAACATCGCAATCAAGAAACCGAAAAATTGACGATATCCATCTACACCCGGATTTTGGTCGATCATAATACCCGCTAATACAGAAACAAAGATTTCCGGTAAATAACCAACCGTAGAAATAATGCCTGCAGCCGTTCCGGAGAATTTTTCAGGGATACCACCTTCATCCATCATAGCCCATGTCTGCGCATAATTGACATTGTAGAAAATATAAATCAGAACAAATAAAATCGTGAACATCAAAATTGAATCCGGTTGTGTCGGCAAGATCAAAATGCCTAATGTTCCCAAAATCATGATCACAAACGAAATCAAAAGCGCATTTCCTGTTCCAAATTTATCGGAGAAAAATCCACCTCCGACATTTCCAAATAAAGAAAACCAGCGCTTTAAAGCGGCCAAAGTTGCCCCAAAAGTAACTGTTGCCCCTAAGATCGATGTCGCATAAGGTGTAAAGTAATACAAAGATAAAGTAAATACATAATTACAAAACGTCACAAATCCGATGATCCAAACCGCAGGCATTTTTAAAACTTGACCAATTCCCTTAAACGAAATACGATCGCTCTTTTCCATTTTTCCATCTTTTACCGTAAAGAAGCAGAAAATACCCATGGCAATCGTAATAATGGAATAATACACGATGACGGTTTTCATGCCTAATACTTCATCATTGATCTGTCCAATCCCAATACGGAACGCAACCACAGCACCCATAGCCATCAAAGCCGCGCCAATGCCTCGTCCACCTTCAAAGAAACCATACGCTTTTCCTTGATCATCTGATCCCGACAAAATACGCACTGCTTTTACACAAGCCGGCCAAAAAGCAAATAAGCTTGAAATTCCCCAGAAAGCATATAAAGCGACCAGTTCGTAATAAGTAAGTGGCAACAAATGAACAAAACCGCCAAGGCCTGTTCCAATCAAAGAAACGGTCAAAATCATCCTTGTAGAGAAACGATCGGCGACAACCCCTCCGAATAAGTAAGAAATCATACCAAATACACCTAAGATGCTACCGAAAACGCCCATCTGTGTATTGGTTAAATGATACGTTGCCAAGTAGGCATCATAATAATCAAAACGAAAATATGGCAATCCGTATATGATGGCTCCACTAAAGGCAACAATAAGAATCGCCCAAATATTTTTGGATAATTTCTCTCCAAAACCGAGCTTTGCTAATAAGTTTTTCATAAACTCTCCTCCTGTTTAACAATTTGATCTTCTTTATGATTAAAGGAATGTAATCCCTTATAAAGAACTATACCTGCAACCGCATAAAGTCCGGCGGCAATAAAATAAGCTTTCTGATAGCCAGATTGTTCTAGAAATAAGTAACCGCCCGTAAAGTAACCACTTAAAATACTAACGATTCCCGCCATGAAATTCACAAGCGAAGTATAAATAGGACGAATTGATTTAGGAATGACATCCATCGACAGGGAACTATCGACCGGACTGGATAAGTTGGCAAGACCGGCTCGAATAAATAAAGCACCACCTACAACGGGAACTACAAAATCCCCCAGATAATTTCCACATCCGATCAAGATCATAAATGGTATAGAAGCCATCACTGTAAAAAAGATCGTACCTACTTTACCAAATTTCTTCACACACTTAGGTGTAAAAAACATAAATAACACAATGGCAATATACGAAATCGAAACGGTCAAAGAAGATGTAGCTTTATCAATATGCAGGTTTCGATTCAAATACACGGTATAATACGATGTAAACAATCCCATCGCAAAAGAAATCAAAGCCCAATATAATAAATAAGCTCTGGAATAACGATTTAATAAAACCTCTGAAATCCCCCTTATTTTCTGTTTCCATGAAATTTTATCTTGAAATTCATGCGTCACAAAGTCTTCTTTCTTTTCTTTGATAAACAATACAGGAATTAACGAAATCAAAGAAATACAACCAAATAGAAATAATACGATTTCATTCCCCATCATATAATCCGCATACATGGCATTGGATAACTGCGTAATATATCGCGTTGCTTCCTGTGCTGCGGAATACGTAATACCGGAAACGACCGAAAAAGCTTTGACCACAAAGGCTCCCCCTAAATAAGTGGCAATAAAATAACCAATGTATCCCATATAGTACGTTCTTGTGTACCAATTTATTTTTTTAAGGCCCAGATGTTCAGTATAACAGGCGATAAAAGGACTCAGCATAATAAAATGAAGTTGTACACCTGTTAGAGCCAGTAATGTCGCAGCATAAAGTACCCAGTCATATTGTAAAAAGATGGCCCCAAAAAACGCAAACGATGTTCCTAACGAACAAAACAGCAGTAGTTTTTTATAGCCTATTTTAGGTACAGCCAATAACAACAAGGCACTGATAAATGTCGCATACCCGTAAAAAGCCCAGAAAGATGTCGCAATCGAGACTTGTACTTCCTGTAAATAATTCACATAAGTATCATATAAAACACCACTTGCCAGATTATTGATGACATAACTTATAATGAAGCAAAGAATATTTCTCTTTTCCCTTATTGTCTCCATTATACCCTCCTAAAAACAGCTTTCATTATACGTTTATACTAGAAATATATCAAATATTTTTTCATTTTTGTTTCATAAATTTTCATAATGATTTTTCATCGAAAAAATCCAAATTAAGAAGTAATAAGTTGGGCAAATCTATTTTTAATAATAAGGAAAAATCCATCTTAATTTGAATCTAGAAATCATACTTTTCACACAGATTCCCGATTGAACACTCTGAAAACAAAAAAAGCCTTTATCGAATGTGATAAAGACTTATTTTAACAAGTGGTGGTCTCAGTCGGAATCGAACCAACGACACAAGGATTTTCAGTCCTTTGCTCTACCAACTGAGCTATGAGACCATTTGGTTGCGGGGGAAGGATTTGAACCAACGACCTCCGGGTTATGAGCCCGACGAGCTACCAGACTGCTCTACCCCGCGATGTGAAATATTAACTTGAATGGCGGAGAAGCTGGGATTCGAACCCAGGCGCCGCGCTAACGACCTACCGGTTTTCAAGACCGGACCCTTCAGCCACTTGGGTACTTCTCCAATTGTATTGAAATTGGTGGACCCTGTAGGACTCGAACCTACGACCCGCCGGTTATGAGCCGGATGCTCTGACCAACTGAGCTAAGGGTCCATTAAACTCGTTGGTGGCTGGAGTGAGACTCGAACTCACGACCTTCCGGGTATGAACCGGATGCTCTAGCCAACTAAGCTACCCAGCCAAAAATTTAGAAAGTGGTCGGGACGACAGGATTTGAACCTGCGACCCCTTGATCCCAAATCAAGTGCACTACCAAGCTGTGCTACGTCCCGAAAACAAAAGAATGGCGCGCCCAGCAGGAGTCGAACCCACAACCTTTTGATCCGTAGTCAAACGCTCTATCCAATTGAGCTATGGGCGCACATACACAATCAGTGCTCAATTAATATAGCACAGCCTGTCCCCTTTTGCAATGCCTTTTTTTAAATTTTACACGGATTGTCGTATCTATCTGTCAAAAAACGATGCCTTCCATGATTTCACAGAACCATTTTCTTAACCCATTATTCTTCCTCTATCACTTTTATGTTTTCAAAAACGGGGTCTTTTATATTTTGTATAGTGGCCTGCTGCCCATCTATACAAAAAGTATAAGTTCCATCTTGATGGTGAATCAAATATCCTCGCTCCCGCATTTCTTGCTCGCTCCATGTTCCTTCGGTTCCGGGAGCATTTTCATGATAAGGTTCAAAGATGACAAGATTTGTGACAACAGGAAGCATAAACAAAAACAGTAAAATACCCTTATTTGTCTTTTTCTTCTGTTTGGATTCTAAAAGATATTGAACACGATACGATAGAACATTTCTATTTTCCGCAAAGAAAAAGCTCGATGAAAATCGCAATTTTTTCTGTAACACATTTTTAGTTATCTTCTCGTTCATTTCCACTAAAGTTGAAACATAGTCCAACATTTTCTCCTGTGTCATAGAACGTGTTACTTTTTCATCTACACGCATCTCCAATACGATCTGAACTTGATTTTTCAGCCAGTACACCGGTAAAAACCACCAATATACGATCGTTAAAAGATTCATCAGCTGTTTGATCCATATATCATGATTTAGAATATGCTGCAACTCATGCGATAAAATGTGCTCTATTTCCTTTTGTGAATAAGAGGCATTTGGTAACAGGATCACTTTTTGCCATCCTAAAACCATAGGAACTTCGATCAAATCCGTCTTCCAAACCGGATAATCATTTTTTGGATTCACTTTCATAAAATCAGAAATATGAAACACTTCACTTTTCTTTTGAATGATTTTTTGTAGATCAAACATCCTTTTTAACATATATAAAGAATGAAGAGCGGTAGCTATCATCCCCACACACCATAGAATCATGATCACTTCGCCAAACCGATGGCCGAATACCGCAATGTTTAAAAGGGCCTGTAAAGGGTTCATCAAAGCACTAAACGCAATTGTTATGGTAAAAGGAAATTCTACCGGTAAAAAAAGACGGCCCCATATGATCATCGCCAACAATATCAAAAGATCCGTCCGAAATAGAAGATGTGTCTTCTTTCTCTGTATCAAAACATAAAAAAGCAGAATCATCCCCAATGCCATTAATAAAGTAATAAAAATCGAAGAAGTAGATATATGCATAAAATTATCCCCTCCCCCATTATGAATTTATTATATCCTAATTCTTTGAAAAAGCACATTAAGATTTCATGAGGACATAAAACAGGCTTTCTATTGATTCTTAAATCGCACAAAAAAATTAAGAAAATTTTATAAAATTCAGCAATCGTATTGTGCTATAATACAGCTACGAAAGGGGATTTATCATTAAGGGGTTTTACATTCATGAAGGGGAAACAAATCATAATCCGGGGTTCTATCCTCCTGTCATTGGCGGCTGTTATTTTTGGCTTGTTTATCAGTGCATGTTCACATGCGGATATCTTGCCGGTTCGTTCGAACATTGTTTATCAAAAAGGGGAAATTGTAAATCTGAAAGCAGAGAATTTTTTAGACTCCAGCGTATCTTCCGAAGTCTTAAAAAAGGCGATTTTATACTCACCTTTATTAGATCGTGAAAAATATACACTGGATGAAAACTGTAACGTTGTTTCTAAAGGAAAAGACTATTTAGAATGTGGTACATATCAAGTTTCCATTGCTTATAAGGATGAAATCAAAACCGTGCAGTTCAAGGTCGTAGAAGCATAAAACGACAAGACGTCAAGTCCTGCCGTTTTTTTTATCGACGTAAGCGAAATGTTTTCGGAGCTTTCGCATAAACCAGTTTATACGCAATTAAAATATAGAGTATGCAGAAAAGTGACATGATTGTTCCAAAGACATAGGTGCTCATATGGATATAGATAAACGCAAAGCACACAATGTAGGTCAATGACATGACGATACCATAGGTTGCGCTCTTGGTTTCGGTAAATTCATTATATGGCTGTAAAAGATAATAACTTGTCAAATAATGAATGGAAAAGAAAATGCTCGTCGATACAATACAAATAAATACGATGGGATAAACCCAAATGCTTTCATCGGCCTGACTGATTGCCAAAAGGATCGGTAGGCCAATGGCTAATACCAAGGCCGGCATTAAATTGATCACAATCAAAGAGCGTAATCGCAAGCGGAACAAAGATAAGATCACATCCGGCCTGCGATAAAAGGAATAGGTCAACATACTGTGATCACAATTGCGAAACATCGCCTGCACGACGGATTTAGAGGAGTTAAACGAATACAGGATGAACACAAAATAGGGAAGATAGTTCAACACAAAGCCTTGTACCACTTCTCTTGCCTCTGCCAAGAAAACTTCCAATATCCCGGTGAATACTACAATACCCAGACAAATTAACGTCATGCGCTTGCTCGAACGCCAAAGAATCCTTTTATGCCGCTTGATGAATAAATCATTAAAATACGCATAACCTGTTTTCTGACTGGTGATCTTTTGATCCTGACTGATCATATCCCAGGAGTTTTTGTTCTGCACTTCCTTCATGCTGGCCTTGATCTGAACCGGCCCTTTTTGTAATAAAAGACGATACATTTCTCTAAATCTTTGAAATCTCAAAACATAAGGACAGACACCGATACCGATAACGATCACCATGACCATCAAAACAAGATATACGATCACCGGCAAAAAGAAACCGGCAAAGAGTGTGCCATAAGCTAAAACCCAACAAGTCAGAATTAAAGTCCAAATCAGTTTAACCGGACTATTCTCATTGCGAAGAATTTTTTTAGTTTCAAAGCGATATAAAGACCAGGCAGCACTGATCGTTTTAGCCGCGATGATGTAAAAAGGAACGACCAGACAATAGTACCATGGAATAGGACACCACAGGCAGACAACCCACAAAGAAACTCCCATGCCCACCAGAATCTTGACCATTGAATACGCATAATCGGTCAAAGTATAGGCTTTGGCATCCATCCGTAAGGAAATCATCGCATAGTATTTATCCTTTGTCGGATCAAACATCGTATTGTTTGAAATGGCTCCGGCGATGCTGAAAAAGAAAAAAATATGGATGATCGCTAAACTCGGCTGTTTTGATGCCATCAAGACAACCGGGTAATAAATACAGATGGCAACATACAATCCTTTGTTGATGAAAATTGATACGATTTCCCACAATAATGCCAATACCGTGAAGACCATCTTTAAACCAGTCTTTCCATAAAGACTGACCGATAACATTCGTTTTAACCCCGGAACCTGTCGAATCGCATATAAGATGGAGTTGATTCGATACGTCATTCGCAATCGAAAAGAGATCCAAAATACCTTACGCATGATCTTCCTCTTGCAGGATACGCAAAATATCCGCTTTCAATTCAGCTTCACTTTCTTTTTCCGGCATCTCTTCCAACTTTCCATGACTCAACAAAACAATCTCATCACACAGATCAAAAGCCAGTTCCATAATATGTGTCGATAAAATTAAGATTCGATCCTTTTTCAAATCACGAAGGATGTTTTTCATCTCTTCCGCCACAACGACATCTAAAGAGGTCAAAGGTTCATCCAACAATAAAACCTTGGGAGAAGCAATGATATTGACCAACATCTGCATCTTATTTTTCATACCGTGTGAAAAATCCTTCAACAGGCGATCTCGATCTTCTTTGTCCAAATTCACAAGATCAAAATACGCATCCAGATCCATTGTATTGGGAATGGATGCCACATTGATCTCCACAAAAAATTTTAAAAATTCCCGAGCGGTCAAAAATTCCGGCACCTGTGGTGTCGATAAAACATAGCCGATATCTTCCATCCCCAAAGGCTGTTCTGAATCTTTATCCCGCAGGAAAAATCTTCCCGCATCCGCAGAAATATCCTGGTTTAAGCAGTTAAACAACGTCGTCTTTCCGGCCCCGTTTCTTCCTAATAAGCCATAGATCTTACCGGGTTGAAAAGTAAACGTGATGTCTTTAAGAACCTCTTTTTCTTCAAAGCTCTTTTTTAAATGTTCAATTTGTAATTCCATAGCATTCCTCACTTATGCAATTATATTAACATAACGAAACTATCTTTAACATACACCCCCATTTCAAAAAAATAACTAGCTTTCGCTAGTCATTCAAACGTAATAAGTTATGTTCTTCGATACCGACATGGACCGTAGCTCCCGGTTCAAACAGGGCAAAACTTCTAAAAAGAACTTCTGATGTAAACACTACATCCTTACACTGTAAGGTATAGCGTAGAACATTGCCTCGTGAAATGAAGTCCACGACCTTGGCATCAAATGTCAAATAAGCCGGATCTTCGATCGGTTCTTTTGACAACATAAATGTTTCCGGTCGAATCGCATAGTAATTGCCCGGATAGCGTTTTTCCGGAAAGAAAGCCGTCAAATCCACCGGTGTCAAAATATTATAATGCCCGATGAATTCGGCCGCAAACTTCGATACCGGATGGGTATAAAGCTGTACCGGTTTGCCACTTTGTTCGATAACCCCCTGATTCATCAGGTGGATCTTATCCGACATGATCATTGCCTCATCCTGATCGTGTGTGACAAAGATCGTTGTGATTTTTAATTCCTTTTGTACCCGTTTGATCTTTTCCTGCAACTCTCGTCTTAGCTTGGCATCAATGGCGCTTAACGGTTCATCGAGCAGCAGAACTTTAGGCTCCATCACAATAGCACGGGCAATCGCCACACGCTGCTGCTGGCCACCGGATAATTGGCTGGGATAACTTTTTTCCTTACCATACAAATCCACCATTTCAATCGCCGCTTTGACCTTTTTATCAATTTCGTTTTTATCCATTTTGGCAATTTTTAAACCAAAGGCAATATTATCTTCAACATTCATATTCTGAAATAAAGAATACTGTTGAAAGACCATTCCAATACCTCGTTTTTGTACCGGCGTATTCGTGATATCTTCCCCATCCAAAATGATCTGACCGGAACTGATATCTTCCAATCCTGCCAAAGAGCGAAGCAAGGTTGATTTGCCACAGCCGCTTGGTCCCAATAAAGTGACAAGCTCTCCTTTTTCGACATCCAGATCGATACTTTTTAACACCTGGTTAACACCATCATAGCTTTTACAGATGCCTCGAAACTCAATATAAGCCATTATGCTTTCCTCCCTTTCGTTGATTTGATTGCTTTGTTTTGAATCATCAATGTCAATGTAGAAATCAACAACGTTGTGATAAATAAGATCACAATGATTGCACTCGATGTCTGTCCTGATTTAGACATTGTCTGGTACAGATAGATTCCTGCGGTTCTAAAGGCACTGCCGGCAATCATGTTGACAACAACGAAATCCGCAAAGATCATCGTAAATGCCAACATCATCGTAGATATAATGCCTCGCTTCATCTGTGGAATCACGATGGTAAAAAAGGCATGCAGTTTGGAGCAGCCCAAAACCTGTGCCGCTTCGATCACACAACGTACATTCAAAGCACCGATCATATTTTTCAAGCCACGGAATACATATGGCAAAATAATGATACAGTAAGCACCCACCAATAAGAAAATACGGTTCGAAAGAAAGCCCGGTTTACCCGAATACAATGAAATGATACCGGCCGCTAAGATGACCCCCTGAATCGCATACGGGATATTACAAAGGATTTCAATATATTTTTCCAGCTTTGGTACATACAAAGTGATCACATACAAAACTAATAAGATCGCAATCGTACAGATCACAACCGGCACGATAGAAATCACAATGGATCTAAGTAAGGAATTGATAAAGGCGCCATCGGAAAAAATGCCGGCATAAAAGCTCAGGGTAAATCCGGTCGGCAATATATCCATCCATTCGGTAAAGACCGAATAGAAAAACGTCAAAGCCAGTGGCAGGATCAAAAAGGCAGCAACCAGAAACAAGATCAAGCCATCCCACAAATGTGTTTTTATCTTCATGCGTTTGCACCTCGTTTCTGAAATTTATTGGTGATTAAAATGGAAATGACCATCAAGATCATCATGACAAGTGCCAAAGCACAACCAAACTCTTGATTTTGTACGACTTCCCCTACATATTGTTGCGAAATACGAATCGGTAAAAGCGCAATGTTGTTGCTTAAAAGAGCATAGGCCGTACCATAGGCAGCCAATGAATTGGCAAATAACACCGAGAAGGTTCCTAAAATACTTGGCAGTAAAGAAGGAATGGCCACCTTGAACCAATAGTGAAAACTATTTCCTCCAAGGAGTCCAACCGCTTCTCTCCATTCTTTTTTCAAACCGCCAAAAATCGGAAGCATCAATAAAGTAGCCATAGGAATCTGAAAATAAATATACGTCAGAAGCAGACCATTGATCGTATAGAGATCAAAATCAGCCAGAAAACCGATGCCATAATTTTTTCCAATCAAAGTTAAGATTCCCACATTCCCTAAAAGAATCATAAACGCAAAAGCCAAAGGGACACCGGCAAAATTACTGGTGATGTTTAACACACTGGTAAAAATATTGCGAACCTTGGGGCTGGCCGCATTAGCTGCCTTTGCCGCCAAAAACGCAATCACGATACCGGCCAAGGCCGATACCACAGAAATCCAAATACTGTTCCAAATGGACTGTTGGTAAAGTCTTGTGGAAAAAATCTTCACAAAATGCTCCAGTGTAAAGCCACCGCCACCGGTTGGAGTAAAGCTTTTAATGACAATATTGATCAAAGGAAGAATCTCAAATAAGAATGTGATCACAAAAAACGGAACCAAAGCCAGTAAATAGACTTTACTGTTCTTTTTTGTCTTTGTCATACAAATCCACCTCCAACTCTTTCATCTTTTCAGATGCTTCGATGCCTAATACAAAACATAATAATGGAGCCATTTCCAAGGTCGTCAGCTGTTTCTTTGAAAAGCCGGGCTGTACACGAGGGTCTATAATATACAATGCGGTATTTCTTTGACTGTTGCTGTTTCCACCATGATAGCCCTGCTCACTCATGCCATGATCAGCTGCTACTACAACGCTATAGCCCTGATCTAACCACATCGGAATGTATGTGGATAACAGCTTGTCATTTTGAATCACAGCCTGACTATATTCTTTAGAACCGGCGCCAAACTTATGGCCGGCATCATCGATACCCATCGGATGGATCAATACAAAGTCATAGGTATCCTGCTTCATAAACTGCGCAGCCATCGAATATAAGTGAGAATCCGGAAATGTATCTCCGTAGTAAAAAAAGCCTCTATCGATACAAGAGTTTGAATCTTCATGAAGCATATCTTTGTCCTTATCAAACGGCGCTGAAAGATACAATTCACTGATCCAGTAATACGCAAACACAAGGCTTTTTTTATGCGCATTTTTCAACATTTGAAACAAATGCTTCTGATTCGATAAACGAACGATCCCATTATTGGTAATACCATGCTCTAAAGCACTGACACCGGTAAAGATCGTTTCATACATCGGACGAGAAGCGCTGGGAAGCTCTCCCAGCACTTCATATTTCGCCGCTTTTTGTTTTTCAACACAATGTTCCAGATACCCTAAATGTTCTCTGGCATATTGACTTTGTAATCCATCCAATAAAACAAAGACTGCTTTATTGGGCATAAGCTACTACTTCTTCCTGCCAGGAGCTGGACAGATCGGCAACAGCTTTATCCCAAGCTTCCTGATCTTCAATAAAGCGAGCATTGGTGTATTGATCATCCGGCAACAAGTTGGCCTTTACATCTTCTGGAAGTTCAACATCATCACGAATCGGACGGGCATATCCTTTAGCAAGATTGATCTGTCCTTCGTCGGACAAGATAAATTCACGCGCTACCGCTGCAGCATACGGACGCTTTGTATATTTGTTGATGATCGTACAATATCCACTCTGAATGGCTCCATCGCTTGGAACAGATACTTCAAAGTTGGCATCCGGGTTATTTTCCATGATCTGAGAACGATATCCTAAAGAGTTGTAATCCCATAATACAGCAACTTCAATTTCCCCTTTTTCAAGACGTGCCACACTGGTATCTCCCATGTCCAAACGTCCTTCTTCGGCCAATGTCTTAAAGAAATCAAGACCTGGTTGAATGTTGCTTTCATCACCACCAAACGCAATAGCTGCACTTAGCAGACCACTCTGTGCCTGTGTAGCTACGGAAACGTCACCAATTGTTAATGTATAATCACCTTCCAAAACATCCTGCCAGCTTGTTGGAGCTTCTTCTACAAGATTTTTATTAGTGATAAAGGTAATGGTTCCATAATAACCGATAATCCAGTCACCATCATCGTCTTTAGCCCAATCCGGAACAGAATCCCAATAAGATGTTTTATAAGGTAAAGTGACACCCTGTTCTTCGGCTACCGGACCAAAAGACTGTCCCACATCACCGATTTCTTTGGTCGCATCGTTTGCTTCATTGGCAAACAAGGCAATTTCTTCCGCACTGGACATATCTGTATCGGTATGTTTGATACCATATTTTTCTTCAATTTCTGTCCATGTTTCTCCCCAGTTTGCCCATGTATCCGGCATACCTACAGAGTTTACTTCTCCATCTTCTTTTGCCTTTTCGGCAATTTCATCAAAGCTCATCGCATTTAAATCTACTGTTTCTGTCTGCCCTTCTTCCGCACACCCAGCTAATAAAGAACAAGCTAAAGCGGCACACAAAGAGCCTCTTAAAATCTTCGAGTTCATTGTTCTCCTCCTTATTCCGACAGTATTTAGAATAAACGATAAGCATTAAATGCGAATCATGACAACGTTAAAACTGTGCAATATATTATTAACAATTTGTAAAATGAAAAGCTTTTGCCTACAATACAATTATGTGGAAACAAAAGCTTCGAATTTATAAAATTGAAAGAAAAGAAAGGCGTTATCTTCATAAGTATGCCAAGAAAAAAGAGCCTTGGATCGAACAGAAATTTGCTCAAAAAGTTCCAAAAAAGCTACAATCGACTTTGCAGTCCGCTTTTATCAAAGCCTTTGATCTGATCTTTTCCAAAGGCGTGTCCTGGATTGAAAAGACATACGATAAAGATACGTTTCAACAAACAACATGGAAACGTAATCATAAAAACACAAAAAGAATTGCCAAGCACCATATTCTGGGCGCCGGAATCAGTGGTGTAGGTCTTGGACTTTTAGGTATAGGTTTACCGGATATCTTTTTATATACAGCACTGTTATTTCGCAATCTGTATCAGATTGCCCTGCAAAATGGCTTTTCTTATGAAACCTCTCAAGAAAAGATCTTTATTCTTCTTCTATTGCAGGGAACCTTCTGTTCCGGCGATGAGCTATTCAACGTTTATCATAAACTCAACCATCGACAGCACCTCAAGTTAGAAGAGGAAATAAAGTGTACTGCTTCCATGATGTCACATACACTTTTGGCCTTAAAGTTTGTACAGGGAATCCCTTTAGTTGGTTCTGCAACCGGTGTCTATGATGCCTTATATATGCGTCGATTAAGTGAATATACACAAATTCAATACGAAAAGCGAAAATTTTATCATAATGTTGAACAAAAACAACATTAAAAACAAAAAAACTAAAATTTTTAGCACTTTACTATTTACAGTGCTAAATTTTTGACTATAATAATAAGTGTAATCAGGGTAAGGAACCTGATGAGGAAGAAATTTCATGAACAACGGCTGCGTAAACAACCGCATAGGAAAAAATGGAGGCGATGTATATGAAATTCTATCCAGGTTTTAGATCATTTGATTTGTTTGATGATTTCTTTGATGATGATTTTGGTTTAACGACTTCGTCTCAATTGATGAAGACAGACATTTGCGAAAAGAACGGCAATTACGAATTAAGCATGGAAGTTCCGGGTATTAAAAAAGAAGATATTCAGTTGGAGTTAAAAGATGGTTATTTGAAGATTACCGCCAATCGTAACACCAACAATGAAGAAAAAGACAAAGATGGAAAGATCATTCGTCAGGAACGTTTTACCGGTTCTTGTTCGCGTAGTTTCTATGTTGGTGAAAACATTAAAGAAGAAGACATCAAGGCTAACTTTGACAATGGTGAATTAAAGATCACTTTCCCAAGTAATACGCCAAAACAAGTCGAGGAAAAGAAATATATTCCAATCGAATAGAAGTTTCCAGGTGCATAAGCACCTCTTTTTTTGTTCATAAAAAATCTATAAAAATGTGATTGTAATCACATAAATATATATAATTACGTGATTGAATATTATTTATCTTTAAAATATAATAAAAGTGTGATTGTAATCACAAAATTATTAATAAAAATGTGAGGATGATAGTTATGGAACGTTTTCTCTTAAAAAAACTATTGGCTTGGAAAACATCACCCTATCGAAAGCCACTGATTGTAAAAGGGGTTCGTCAAGTTGGTAAAACATGGATCTTAAAAGAATTTGGTCGCCTTTATTATGATAATGTTGCCTATTTTAACTTTGATGAGAATGAAGAATATAAACAATTCTTTGATACTACAAAAAATGTAAACCGCATCTTACAGAATTTATCCATGGCCAGCTCTCAGACAATATCACCAAAAAAAACATTGATTATTTTTGATGAAGTCCAAGATTGTCCCAATGTGATTAACTCCATGAAATATTTTTGCGAAAATGCACCGGAGTATCACATTGCCTGTGCCGGTTCCTTATTAGGAATCGCATTAGCCAAACCCTCTTCTTTTCCTGTAGGCAAGGTCAATTTCATGCAGGTTGATCCTATGACTTTCGAAGAGTTTTTAATTGCAAATGGTGACTCCAATTTATCTGAATACATACAAACGATCGATACGATTGAACCCATACCAGATGCCTTTTTTAACCCTCTTTATGAAAAGTTAAAAATGTACTATGTCACAGGTGGAATGCCTGAACCAGTACGGATATGGACGGAAGCACGGGATGTGAATGTGATGCAGGAAACTTTATCCAATATTATCGAGGCCTATGAGCGTGATTTTGCCAAGCATCCCAACGTTAATGAATTTCCAAAAATTTCTATGATTTGGAATTCTATTCCTTCTCAATTGGCAAAGGAAAATAAGAAATTTCTTTATAAAGTTGTGAAAACCGGAGCCAGGGCACGTGAGTACGAAGATGCACTGCAGTGGCTCATTGATGCAAGATTAGTACATAAAATCTATCGTAGTACATCACCCGGTCTTCCGATAAGCGCCTATGATGACTTATCCGCATTCAAGATTTATCTGGTTGATGTGGGACTCCTTCGTCGATTAGCCAAGCTGGCCCCCACAGCCTTTGGCGAAGGAAATCGCTTGTTTACTGAATTTAAAGGTGCTTTAACGGAAAACTTTGTTCTGCAAACTCTAATGACGCAATTTGAAGTAACACCTCGATATTGGTCACAAGCAAATCCTCCTTATGAAGTTGATTTTTTGATTCAACGAGATAACGATATCTTTCCGATTGAAGTGAAATCAGAATCCAATACCACCAGTAAAAGCCTAAAGAAATTTAAAGAGCTTTTTCCGGATAAAGTTAAACTTCGTATTCGATATTCATTAGACAATCTTAAATTAGATGACGATGTTTTAAACATTCCACTTTTTATGGCTGGTCAAACAGATCATCTCATTGAATTAGCTTTAAAAGAAAAAAGCGTTTAAGCAAAAACTTTATATCTTTTATCAAAAGGGGCTTTTTTAATATCATAGCCCCTTTTTCCTATACAAAAAAAGATGCCCGCAACA
This sequence comes from Faecalicoccus pleomorphus DSM 20574, assembly GCF_000420345.1. Classification (GTDB taxonomy): domain Bacteria; phylum Bacillota_I; class Bacilli_A; order Erysipelotrichales; family Erysipelotrichaceae; genus Faecalicoccus; species Faecalicoccus pleomorphus. The sequence goes on from NZ_ATUT01000023.1 coordinate 19,550, forward strand.
GACATCTTTAAACATGAACAAATTGATTTTTTAGTCTTCTGATTCCAATATACCAGATTTTTGATACAACACCCAGCGTGCAATATTTCCGGCATGGTCGCAAATACGCTCTAAATATTTTCCAACCAACAACAAATTGACAAGATTTCCCGGATCATCCACCTTGGCAGCCAGTTTATCTGTATAAAAATTCTTGGTTGCCAGATAAGCGGCATCGGCTTTATCATCCATTTTGATCACATCCTGCGCAACTTGTTCATCTCGGCTCATATAGGCATTTAACGCATTGGAAATCATGCCCTTGGCCACCATGAACAATTCGGCAATAGAATCATGAATCTCACTGTTGGCACTGTGATCCATTTCCCGAATTAAAGAAGCCACTTCCTTTTCCTGATCCATGATACGTGTTAAATCGCGCACAGTGTTCGTAGCTACCGTAATACGACGTAAGTCTTTGGCAACCGGCGCCTGCAACAACAAGATACGCATGCAGTTTTGGTCACAATCACGACTCAATGTCGATACTTCTTCATGCAGTTCATCCACTTCCTGTGTCAGAACCTTATCGCCATCATATAAAGAATGCTTGCACAAAGACAATCCCTTCAAACAACTTTGTCCCATTTCGGTCATCTTCAACTCTAACTGCTGCAACTGCTTTAAAAATTTTGTCTGAATAACCATTATCCAAACCTCCCTGTAATATAATCTTCCGTCTTCTTTTCCTTTGGCGTAGAAAACATCATTTCCGTACTTCCATATTCGATCAAATCTCCTAATAGGAAGAAGGCTGTTTTATCACTGATACGCATAGCCTGCTGCATATTATGCGTAACAATGACGATCGTATAATCTTTCTTTAATTTTAACGTCAACTCTTCGATTTTTCCAGTCGAGATCGGGTCTAACGCACTGGTTGGCTCATCCATCAAAAGCACTTCCGGTTTAACTGCCAGCGCACGGGCAATGCACAAACGCTGCTGCTGTCCTCCGGATAATCCCAGCGCACTTTTTCCCAAACGATCTTTCAATTCGTCCCAGATGGCCGCATCTCGCAAAGCTTCTTCTACGATTCGATCCAGATCGGCTTTACGCTTTACGCCATGTGTTCTTGGTCCATAGGCAATATTGTCATACACGCTCATAGGAAATGGATTCGGTTTCTGGAAAACCATACCGACTCTTTTTCGCAGTGTATTCACTTCAATATCTTTATAGACATCCTGACCATCTAGTAAAAACTTACCGGTAATCTTACAGCCTTCCACCAGGTCGTTCATACGATTGATTGATTTTAAAAGCGTACTTTTTCCACAACCACTCGGTCCGATAAAACTGGTGATCTCATTGGCTTTGATATCCATAGAGATTCCGTGCAGCGCATGAAAATCTCCATAGTACAAGTTTACATCCTGTATTGACAGTTTGACTTCATTCATACTTTTATCCTTTCGCAAGCTTTCTTCCCAGATACGAAGACAAGCTGTTCATAATAATCACAAATACTAATAAGACAACGGCAACCGCACAAGCCTGCTCCGTGTACAATCCTTCACTCATCAAGCGATACATGTGTACAGCTAACGTACTTCCCGGCGCAAAGATATTCGTGCAAACCTGCGCTACCGTTCCGGAAGTATAGATCAAGGCCGCTGTTTCTCCAACGATTCGTCCCATACTCAAAACAATACCGGACATGATTCCCGGTACGGCACTCGGTAAGATTATGCGGAAAATCGTACGAAGTTTTCCGGCACCTAAACCAAAGCTTCCCTCACGATAAGAATCCGGTACTGCAACCAGCGCCTCCTGCGTTGTACGCATAATCGTTGGCAATACCATGATCGCCAAAGTCAAAGAACCGGCAAATACACTTAGACCCATACCCATGGAAATCACAAACATCAATGATCCAAACAGACCATAGACGATGCTGGGAATACCGGATAAGGTTTCTGTTGTCAACAAGATTACCTTCACCAGTTTGGAACCACGTTTGGCATATTCCACCAGATAGATGGCTGAAAAGATCCCAATTGGCCCGGCAATCAACAATGTTAAAATCACAACAATAATCGTGTTGATGATTGAAGGCATCATACTGACATTATCTGTCGTATATTCCCATTCAAACAAAGACGGTGTCAAATTTGGAATACCACGAATCAAAATATACGCGATAATAAACAACAAACATAAAATCGTAATGATGGCAGCGGCATGCGTTACGATTGACAAGAATAACGAAACGCCATCTTTTTTTGCTTTCATTATGATTTAGCCTCCTTTCTCTTTAAAGCAGAGAAACTCAGGTTGATGATCATAATAAAGACAAACAACACAACAGCCGTCGCAATTAAAGCTTCCCTGTGAAGACCGGTCGCATATGACATCTCCAACACGATATTGGCGGTCATGGTTCGCACACCGGAAAGTAAGCTGCCCGGCATAACGGCCTGGTTTCCGGCAACCATGATAACGGCCATGGTCTCACCAATTGCACGGCCTACACCTAAGATCACACCAGCTAACACACCGGATTTAGCTGCTTTTAAACAAACAAAAAAGACACTTCTTTCATGGGTGGCTCCCAAGGCAAGACTTCCTTCATAATAAGAATCCGGCACCGCCTGCAAACTTGCCTCGGATACAGAAACGATCGTAGGTAAGATCATGATCCCTAACAGGATCGAAGCGGCTAAAACGGTATTTCCACTGGTATGAAACGCATCCTGAATCAATGGTACAATTACGACCAGGCCGAAAAAACCATACACGATACTTGGAATACCGGCTAAAAGCTCAACTGCCGGTTTAATGATCTTATATAGCTTTTTCGGACAGAAATAAGCCATATAAATAGCGGTTAAGATACCAATCGGCACCCCCACTACGATTGCTCCTGCTGTTACATAAATACTTCCGATGATCATCGGGAAGATACCATATATATCATTGTTTGGACGCCATTCCATTCCTCCTAAAAAATTCAAAGGACCGATTTCCGCAATCGCCGGAAGTCCGTTGATAAACAGGTAGAAACAGATGAAAAAGACCGCAACGATACTAAAGCAGGCAGCTAACATAAATACGATACGCATTGCGTTTTCTCTTAACTGCATGTCACAATTCCTTTCTACTTGTAATCGCTCAAAAAGGGGTTCTGGCCCCTTTTTAAAACGATTCACTTTTGATTCGACTATTCAGAGATATCTGCCCAGTCTGTAATTTCGCCTGTATAGATTTGTTTGATCTGATCTGTTGTCAGATTATCTACGGCATTTTCTTTATTAACGATAACAGCGATTCCATCTAACGCAATCGTTGTTGGTGTAAGCCCTTTAGACTGTTCTTCTTCTGTTAAATCACGAGAGCACATACCGATTTCATATACACCGGAAATTGTGTTTTCAGCACCGGAAGTTGAATCACTCTGCTGTACAGATACATTAGCACCTGTATTGATCTCTTCGTAAGCTTCTGCCAGTTTTTCCATAACTGGTGTTACAGAGCTGGAACCACCTACGGTCAAATCACCGCTAGCACCATTGGAAGTGAAGGCACCTGTTGTTTCTCTTGGGATATATCCTTCTTCTTCAACGATAGCCTGTCCTTCATCCGACATGATGAAATTCATGAAATCCTGACCTAATTCGCTGATATCCTCCGTTGTACAAACTAAGAACGGACGACTTACGGTATATTCTCCGCTTTCTACATTTTCTACAGTAGCTTCTACACCATCTACAGTTACAGCTTTTACTGTGTCATTTAAAGACCCTAATGAAATATAACCGATCGCATAAGAATTTCCTTCAACTGTGGTCATCATAACTGAAGTTGAGTTTGTGATTTGAGCAGAGCTGGTTGTGTTATCTGTTCCATCTTCTTCAATGCCCATCAATTCAGTAAAGGCACCACGTGTACCAGAACCATCTTCACGACTTACAACAGTAATTGCTCCTGATGCAGTTCCTTCATCGCTCTGTGCATCATCTCCTCCACTGGAGCATCCGACCAAAGCGGTAGCGCTTAATCCTAAAGCTAACATTCCCTTTAAAAATTTGTTCATGTTTTATCCTCTTTTCTTTTGTTTACACTGATACTATACAAAAGGTTTGTTAAGGCTAAAGTATAGAAATGTTAAATCCATGTAAAATACAGTTAAGCATCTAAAATATTTGAGCTTTCAAAAAAAAAGACATTTCCATTTTTACAGAAATGTCAGATTTATCTATTGTTTACGTACTGTCATGATCATATTTTCCGCCCATGTCGTATAGAACGGCTGCAGAAAGTGAACTCCATCGGCCTGATAGATATCTGCGTTTCCATTCTGGCAGATTTCACTGTTATCAACATAGATCCAGTCATTTTTTTCACACATGGCTTTAATCTTTTTATTATATTCATCCACCTTATCCCAGCGCGGTGATTTTTCAATGGCAGCCGGTGTGGCTGAGATAATGGAGTTGACCACGATGGTCGCATCCGGACAAACCTTTACAACTTGTTCAATCTGCGATTGATAAAGAGTATCATAGCCACCCTCGCTATCTAAACCTAAGCCCATATCGTTGACTCCATAAGAAAAGAAAATCAACGAAGGATTCATGGACTGTGCCTGATTTACCCAGTTTGAAATATCTTTGATGGTTGCCCCGGATGAGGCCAACACATGACTTTCCGGAAAGAAATGATACACACTAAAGCCCATAACACGAGAATCTCCAAAGATTACCGCATCATCAAACAAGGCAAAGACATCTACCTGTCCAGATTCAATGGCACTTTCCATTTCCGCATTCTTCTTATCCTTTAAAGAAGAAGACAATTCCTTTACTTTTTTATTCTCCTGCTCCTGTATATAATCTAAGCCCTGCGCTAATGTCGCATTATGATTCCATACTCGATAGATCAAAAAGCCGGATAAAACTACGATTACCGCTAGAAAAATGATACCGGCCCGCTTCACTTTTGGTTTTAATTTTAGTTTTCGTCTCATAGGTTCTCCTTGGCTCTTATTCTATCACATTTCACACATTATAGTGGGATAGATTTCCACTTTTTTTCGACAGGCTTTCAAAAATTATGTACTTATATTATAAACATATGTTTTTATTTTCTGAACATTTTCCTTGATTTTCTTTTTTATTCTCGTATAATTATGGATATTACAGAAAGGAAATGGTGGATGACACCAGGGTGAAAAAAATGACAAGAGTGTATAACTTTAGTGCAGGGCCTGCCTGTTTACCGGAATGGGTACTCAAAAAAGCACAGGAAGAAATGCTGGATGCTCATGGAAGTGGAATGAGCGTTATGGAGATGTCCCACCGTTCCAGTGAGTTTCAGGAAATTTTAGATACATGTAAAGCACGTTTAAGACGCTTGATGAACATACCGGATGATTATGAAATTCTGTTCTGTCAAGGTGGAGGAACCATGCAGTTTTCCATGGTACCCCTTAACTTATTAAAGCACAGTGCCGATATCATCAATACCGGACAATGGACAAAGAAAGCGATTATGGAACATAAAAAGTTAGGCAAGACACAGGTAATCGCTTCCAGTGCAGAAGACAATTTTACTCATATTCCTAAAATCAAGCAGGAGGATTTAACACCGGATAGTGATTATGTCTATATCTGCGAAAACAATACGATCTATGGTACCAAATATAAAGAGTTACCTCCGCATGAAGGAAAGCTTTTGGTTGCCGATCTAAGCAGTTGTATTTTAAGTGAGAGAACCGATGTTTCCAAATATGACTTAATTTTCGCCGGCGCTCAAAAGAATATGGGACCAGCCGGTGTTACCGTTGTAATCATCAAAAAAGATTTGATCGGACACGCCAAAGAAAACATTCCAAGCTTATTGGATTATAAAACATATGCCGATAACGATTCGATGTACAATACGCCACCATGTTATGCGATCTATATGGTAGGCCTTGTTCTACAGTGGCTGGAAGAAGAAATCGGCGGTTTAGAAGAAATGGAAAAACTAACACGCAAACGTGCTTCCTTATTATATGACTATATCGATCAGTCAAAGCTGTATTCCAATCCGGTAGCTAAAGAAGATCGTTCTTATACGAACATTCCTTTTGTGACCGGTGATGCAGAATTAGATAAAAAGTTTGTCAAAGAAGCCAATGAAGCCGGACTGGTGAACTTAAAGGGGCATCGTACCGTAGGCGGTATGCGCGCCAGCCTTTACAACGCGATGCCAATGGAAGGGGTTTATGCCCTGATCGATTTTATGAAGAAGTTTGAAAAGGAGAATCTTGCCTAATGTATAAAGTAAAGCTCTACAACAATATTGCCCAGGTTGGGTTAGATACATTCAATGAAAATTATGAAGTCAAAGAAGATTTAGAAAATGAAGATGCGATTCTGGTACGAAGTGCCAATTTACATGATTTGGACTATAATCCAAATTTGAAGTGTATCGCCCGAGCCGGAGCCGGTACCAACAATATCGATATTAAAACCTGTACGGAAAAAGGTATCGTCGTCTTTAATACGCCGGGTGCTAATTCCAACGCCGTCAAGGAAATCGTCTTTGCCGGTATGTTGTTGGCATCTCGTGATATCTATGGTGGAATTGCCTGGGCTAAAACTCAGGAAAGCAACGAAAATTTAGCCAAAGATATGGAAAAACAAAAGAAAAAATATGCCGGTACCGAATTAAACGGTAAGACCCTGGGTGTCATCGGATGTGGTGCTATCGGTGTGCAGGTGGCAAACTTAGCCTTACGTTTTGGTATGAAGGTTCGCGGTTATGATCCTTACATGTCTATTGAAGCCGCCTGGAATTTATCTCGCTATGTCAAACATGACAGCGATGTCAAAGACTTATATAAAAACAGTGACTTTATCACGATCCATATTCCGCTCAACGACAAAACCAAAGATACCATCAATAAAGAAACGATTGCGTTGATGAAAGATGGTGTTAAAATCTTAAATTTTGCCCGTGGTGGTCTGGTCAACGAAGATGACATCCTGGGAGCCTTGGATTCCGGTAAAGTAAGTGCATACGTAACCGACTTTCCATCACCGAAGCTGGTCAATCATCCGGGTGTGATTGCAATCCCACATTTAGGTGCATCTACCGCAGAAAGCGAAGAAAACTGTGCCGTAAAGGCAGCGCAGGAAACCATGCATTATCTACAATATGGAAACATCAAGAATTCGGTCAATATGCCAGAATGTCATATGGATTTTAATACACCGTTCCGTATTTGTGTGATCCATCATAACGTGCCTAAAATGATTTCTCAGATCACAAATGGTTTAAGTGATGATAATGCCAACATTGAAAATTTGATGAATAAATCAAAAAATGATATTGCTTATACGATCTTGGATCTGGACAAAAAAGCAAGCGCCCAAACAATTGAAAAGATTCAATCGATTCAAGGTGTCATTCGTGTAACGACATATCAAGGGGACACGCTATGATCGATGCTCATGTACATTTGGAAAATGGACCTCTGAGCAAAGATTATGTATTTGAATTCATAAAAAGTGCCCAAGAGAAAGGAATCGACCATCTGCAGATTCTGGATCATACGCATCGTTTCTTTGAATTTAAAGAAATGTATGAAGACATTTGCCAGATTCCTGCACAAAAAGAATGGTTTTTAAAGAAACAGAAAAACTCAATCCAGGAATATATCGACCTCATTGAAAAGGTAAAAAAAGAGCCATTACCGGTTCAAGTAACATGGGGACTGGAAGTCTGTTATAAAAAAGAAAGAGAAGCGTTTTTAAAGAAAGCACTGCAGGTCTATCCATTTGATTTCATGGTTGGCAGTGTACACGATGTATTTGATCGACTCTATGATATCAGCGCTTTTAGTAAAGAACTTCTATGGAACCAATACCAAAGTAAAGATATCTATGCAGCGTATTATCAACAGCTTAAAAGCTGCATAGAATCAGATTTATTTACCCAGATCGGACATCCGGATGTGATCAAGCTCTATCAGATCGATCCCGGATATGATTTAACACCCACCTATCATGAACTGGCCACTCTTGCCAAAACACATGGTGTAGCCATGGAAGACAACACCGGAGCATATTATCGATATCGCCACCCGCAGATCGGTCTTCATCCTACCTTACGCAAGATCCTCCTGGCAAAAGAAGTACCGATCCTATGGGCCAGCGATGCCCATGTTCCGCAGAATGTTGGTCGTTGTTATGATAGATTAAAGGAAGCGTACTAATCCGCTTCCTTTTCTTTGATCCATCGCGCTTCCAAATAAAAGCGTTTTTCATCCGCTTCTCCCATAGAGAATGTTTTTCTTGGCAAGACTCCACCTGCAACAATGGCCGGAAACAATGCACTCTTTTCAATGTGTTGTAAGAAGATTCCACAGTTTTCCTTTGTCTGTAATAAAGAATACATGGCATCCTGTCCATGAATATAATCTATATCCACCTTGGGATGTTCTAAACGATAAGCGTCAAGAAAGGCCTGCAAGATATCAATGGGTAAACGATCATCCTGTTTGATAAGCTCTATGCCGATTTCGCGATGATCCTGATACAAGACAATCTCCTTTCCCGGTCGAATTTGAACTTCTTCCTGTTGACAGAAAACCTCCAGACCCTCATAAAGCTCTTCCATATTCGCATGAAACAATACACGATGAATCGGCTCAAAGATCAAAGCCGGACTATGCAGGTTGACCATTTCCACCATCGCATAACGTGCCGGATGATTTTCTTGTCCCTGTGGATTCAATCCTTTTTTAATTTCTTCCCAACATGCCTTTGCGGTAGCCAAAGAATGGTTTCCATCACCCACACTTAAGAAAAGATCTCTTTCCTGCTGCATCTGAGCAATCTTTGATTCAAGCTGATCTGCATTTTCCTTCTCGATTGCATACCCTTTGATATGACCACCATTCATCATCAAATCAAAATCATAAAGTACAGGATATGTATCTTTATCTTTCATTAAACCAGAAAACAGTTCATCCTTTGGATCATCCAACAACACTAAAACATGACTCAATTCCAATGGGGCCCCTTTACGAATCTTAACGCGTGGCGGGATACGGGATGCGATCGTTTTTTCAGTGGCCCGAATCGGCTTTACATTGCCCGGTTCAAAATCATAAGCCTCCAGATCAATGACTCCCAACAAACCCATACGGTTGCCAGAAAACGTAGAACGCTCAATCAATATAAATCCATTCTTTACTTTTTCCTCCAATATATTGTTGTGAACATAGTTTTCCATCGTCTGTTGAATTTTAGAGATTCGATCATCTTTTTCCTGTAAGTACACCTCCGGATAGATCATATGATACGTTGATGGTTTATCCTGAATGATTTCTTGTACATTTTGCCAGTAATCTTGTTGACTGGTGTATTGATCACAGGCAATCACAGACCACGCATGCATATTGATTGTAGAATTGGGTAATAAAAAATTAGATTTTTGAAAACAAGGTCGCATATTCTCCCTCCCTCTTTATTCTATTATACAAAAAGAATGCATGAATCCGACCCTAAAAAAAAGGATTCTTTGACAAGAACCCTAAAAATCACATTCTAGTAATTGAATCTTATGCATCAAATCGGATAAAACCGGTGTTGGAATAACTAATTCCTTGGCTATCGGTATGATCGTTCCTGAAAATAGAGCCAGCTCTGTTTTACGATGGGCTTTGATATCCTGCGCCATGCTGGGCATACCTTCTGGCCGAAGTGAATTGACCAGTTGTACCCACGCATCGATATCATCCTGTGTCAGTGCAATGTGTTTTGCCCTGGCAACAGCCTGTACTTCCTTCATAGCCTGAATAAATTCTTTCTGATGACGTTTTCCATCCTGACAGATACCATAACCGCCCTGATATGCTGCACAAACTTGATTGATACCGCAATTCAACATCAGCTTATTCCACTGCTCACGTACGATATCCTCACAAACTCGATACGGAATTTGATGCGACGCAAAGAAAGATTCCAATTCCTTGACTGTCTTTTCCTGTTCTTTACATTCTGAACCAAATAAAATTTCTCCAACATGAGCAAAATCAACAATATTATTGAGATATGTTGAATCCATGCCCTGTACGATACAGCGAATGACTGGGTTATTTGGATAGACTTTTTGGCAGATTTCTTCACTGCTGATGCCATTTAAACAAGATAACACAATCGTATTTTCGTGTACAAAAGGCTTTATTTGATCTAAGGCTGCCTGCAAACCGGCATATTTTGTACAAATCAAAATTAGATCCAATGGTTCTGCCTCAGTCACATAGCGAAACTCCGCTTTTTTACCATTGATATAAAACGGCGTATTTTGATATCTTTCTTTCCGCTTCTCATCCACGATAAAACAAAGTGAACGCAAACCATTCTCTTTCAACAAGGTACCATACAATGAACCGATCGCACCTCGTCCAACAATTCCCACACTGTTAATCATCTTGTCTTTTTTCTCCTTTATTCACGATCCATACACCACACACGATCAAGGTCAAGCTCAATAAGCCTGTCCATGAAAAGGCCTGTCCTGTCTCCTGTAACATCAAAGCACTAAGCAATACGCCCATTACCGGTATCAGACAGCCAAAGATACCGACCTTGCTGACGGGATTCTTAGATAGCAAGATCCCCCATAAAGTATAGGCACAAGCCGATACAAAAGCCAAATGAAACAATACAAGAAGACCGGAAACATCATTTAACTCTAAATGTCCGCCCATCAAAAGACCGACTACCATTAAGACTACACCGCCCAAAAAGAATTGATATCCACTTAACATCACGGCATCATCCTTTTGGGTAAAAAGCTTGATAAAGGCAGCGCTGATGGCCGAGGAAAGCTGTGAGAGGATCATAAAGCCATCTCCTAACAGAGAAAATGGCTGAACCCCTTGCAGATTCATGATCAAAATACCAAAAAAGCCAAAGATACATCCTATTACTTTTGTCAAAGAAAGCTTTTCAAACCGAAACAACAAGCTGGCAACCAGTAACGCAAAGAAAGCACTGGTTCCGGAAATGATCGAACCGTTAACACCGCTGGTATGCGCTAAACCGATATAATACAAAAAATATTGGCCGGCCGTTTGAAACAAAGCTAAAATCGGAATAGCTTTCAAACTTGTTTTTGTCGGCAAAAGAATTCGTTTCTGCAGAAAACTGCCAGCAATCAAAACAAGGATTCCTGCCAGGGTAAAGCGTAAGCCAGCAAAGACCAGAATACTGGCTGTATCCGTCGCATCGATAGAAAACAGAAGGTACCCGGTTTTTATAAAAGGAACAGCACTACCCCATAAGGCACAACAGAAAACAGCCGTTATACAAACAATTCCGGGACGTGTAAAAAAATCTTGTTTCTTCATAAGAAAAAGGAAGTAGATTGCTCTACTTCACAAATTGTACGATTGCCATCGGTGCCGCATCCCCTTTACGGATACGTGTCTTGATTACACGTGTATATCCTCCGTTGCGGTC
>NZ_ATUT01000024.1 GCF_000420345.1 Faecalicoccus pleomorphus DSM 20574
AAAATATTCAGTGATACAACAAATACCATTTTTTCTCATACAAGAAGCCATTATCATACATGGACCACCTTTATTGCCTGCGAACTCAATCAGATGACACTGGAACAGGAGGTTGTGGCTACAGGAAAAAGTAAAACGACCTGTTTTCACATGCGTCATAAACTTTATGCAGCAATTGGAGCCCATATCCGGAATACTCTTTTAAAAGGAATCGTCAAGATGGACAGTACATTTACCGGTATCAATCTGAAAGGTATGAAAGCTAAGAATATGCCCCGGATAAGTAAGGTCCGGGGCAAATCGAAAACAGATGCAAACCACAAACATAAACGGGGAATCAACAGTCACAAGGTTTGTATTGTGACTGCCGTAGATGAATGGGATACCATGTTGCTTGAGATAGCCGGTAACGGAGCAGAAAGCACGGAAAAATATCAAAAATACATTGAACGTTTTGATGAAGACTGTACGATTGTTTCTGATGGCAAACAGGCCATTCTTGAGTTTGCTTCCAACAATCAATTTCAAAAAGATACGATCCGGCCTAAACCAAACCAAAAAAACTATGCAAGTCAGAATGGAAACAGTCTGGGTGAAGTGAATCAGCTGCATCAGGAATTCAAACAAATGATCAAACATTATCATGGAGTCTCCATAAGACATCTTCAGCACTATAAAATGGACCCTGTAAAACGGACACCAGAAAAAACCACCGATGTTGGTAAAACTGGATTCTGTATTACAGAGTCCTTTTCTTTTGGTAAACTGTTTTCTTGGAAGGACGGTATAACTATGGGTAAAAATTATTTTACAGATGAACAAGTCAGGGAACTGGAGAAAAATCCTTACGTTATCAGTGTAACGACTAAATCTGTTAATTATTCCGAAGATTTTAAGGAATTGTTTTTGAAGGATTATAATGCGGGTATGACTCCTATCAACATCTTCAAAAAATATGGATTTGACCCATATATACTGGGCAAAGAAAGAAGAAAGAGTTTTATCAAGCGTATAAAAATGGAAAGTCAACGTTTAGATGGCTTTAAGGACATGCGTAAAGAAAACAGTGGACGTTCAAAAACAAAAGATATGACTCCTGACGAAATCATTGAACGCCTTCAGCATCAAAATCACGTTCTCAGGCAGGAGAATGATTTTTTAAAAAGAGTCAGATCTATCAACAGAAGGCAACTCTCAAAGATGCAAAAGAACAAACCGTAAGAGAAAAATATGTCTTGATTGAGAATACCTTGGCATCTTCCCGAAACACACTGTCTGTTACTTATTTATGCGAAAGTGCAGGTGTTTCCCGAAGCGGTTATTATGCCTACATACGGAATAAAAATGATCCCGATTCCTATCTGAACCAGAAAGAGTTGCAGGATCAAAAAGACTTTGATTTGATTCTGGAAGCCTACAACCACAGAGGATATAAGAAAGGCCGCAGAGGAATTCGCATGCGTCTTCTGCATACGGGAATTATCATGAACGAAAAGAAGATTTCAAGACTGATGAATAAGTTTCATCTTCTATGTCCCATACGAAAGGCCAATCCCTACCGGCGAATGATGAAGGCCATGAAAACCAGCAATGTGGCTCAGAACCTGTTGGAACGAAATTTTGAAGACTATGGACCTGGATATGTATTATTAACGGATATAACGTATCTTTTCTTTTCCAGAAGAAGAATCAAGGCCTATTTATCCGTGGTCAAGGATGCCTTTACGAAGCAGATTCTGTCCTATGTAATCTCTCTGTCTCTGGAAGAAGACTTTGTACTTGAAACGATTGAATTATTGTTTGCCCATCATAAGATGGATATACATACAGATGCACTGATTCATTCGGATCAGGGTGCTCATTATACATCCTACAAGTTTATAGAATTATTGAAATCAAAGGAAATCCGTCAATCCATGTCCAGAAAAGGAAACTGCTGGGACAATGCTCCGCAGGAATCCTTTTTCGGACACATGAAAGATGAATTGGGCGATTTCAAAAATGTGGAAAGCTTTGAAGAGCTGAAGACCATCATTGACGACTACATGGACTATTACAACAAGGAACGGTATCAATATGAACTGGCCAAGCTTTCACCCAATGAATATGCCGAATATTATAAGACGGGTATATATCCATTAAAAGAAGTGATTGAAGAACCGATTCAGTTTATTGAAAAATTTAAAAGAGTCAGAAACATTACGAACGATAAATTTTAAAACAGATTGATATACGCCGATAATAGCTATTTAAAAGGACTTTTTGAATTTCTTTGTGCTCACAAACCGATACAAATTGGTATGGTTCTGACTAAAAATGTGGTGAGTTTGTGGTGAAAAGTAGTTTAACCATTATTAGAATTATTCTTGCTCGTCTCAATACGTAATGATTCATTTATTAAACTCTGTAATAATTTAAGCATGGTTTCAGAATCGATTGCATTTTGTATAATATTTTCCAATTCACTCATAGAACTTGCTAATATCGGAGTAAAATTCTTTTTAAAACATTCGTGATATATGTCTTCGTTCATAACAATCTTGACTGGATAAGCTGTTGATCCATATTCAATGAACATCATTCTATATTTATAATATTCCATGTTAGAAACTGATAAATATACCTCGAATTTATTTCTTTGTGGAAATAATTCTCCTAATTCAGATTGTATATCTATCTTTGTTCCACTTAATCCAGATGCTATACTCACCATAGAAGTTAGACTGCTCTTTGTGTATGATTCGATTTCTCCAGTGTATTCCTCGATTTTTCCAAAAATACGATTTTGAGTTGCCATAGAAATTTGCTGTAATAAATCTCTTATTACTTCTTCCGGTTTTTTTGTATCTAATAAGTTGAAATTAAAATCTGATTGTTTCATTTTTATATCTCCTCAAGTATTTCACAAAAAATTGGAAAGTGATCACTGATGTTTTTATTAGGATGCATCTTGTTGTCAAATAAATCCCCTAAATAACAATCTGTGATAATTTCTAAATTTTCATTGTTAAAAAAGGGTATGAGCTCTTGACTGATAATAACTTGATCAAACATGTACCACATTGGATTATGTAATCTTGAGTTATTGTAGTAGTATGTCCCAGGCGGATAGTGAAAATTTCCGAACAAATTCCACATAGGGTTGTAATATTTTTTATAACATTTACCATTAACGGTACGGTATTTTGAGTCTTGTGCATTTAGCACCGGCAATCCATGAAAACCATCAGCGTTTAGACATCCCTGATTATATGGCATTTCATTCATGTCCCCTACTAATATTATTTTTTTTGAATTAATTTCAGAAGACAGATTATTAACATCGTTAATGATGGATGTCATTTCTAGATGTCTTTCGTTTGAATAATCACCATGTAAATCAGTAGGTAAATGGAGCCCACAAATAATGAATTCGTTATTTATTATTTGAATAGAATAATGGTTATTTTGCGTTGCAGGGCTTACGTTTATAAAGTTAGTCCACATACTTATTCTATTACATCCTATATTACATGTTTTTGTTAATGGAATGCCAATTTCAATTAGTTTTTGACTCAATTCATTTTCGTCGGCAGAATATTCTGCCGTGATAAGGATATCGATATTTTTTTCTTGAACAATGCTAGCAATATAATCATTGATTTTTGGGTTTTTGTATGTATTCCAGAATAGTAGACGCATATTACACCTCATTTATATAAATTGATTTTCAAATAATTTATCTTTCATTGACGTGAAATTAAATTACTCTCTGTATTTAAGTGAATTCTCGTTAAATTTGATAAAAATCTTGCAAGCATTTTGTTAGAAATTAATTATATCACCAAAAGGTTCATAAATAATAAAGCGTATATCAATTTCTCATACTTGCTTCAATTTTTTCTAGTCGCTTTTCAAATTCCGGGGAAATTGCTCCAACTTTTTTTGGAATTTCTCCTTCTTTTAAATACGAAGCAAATACATATCTCGCTGCAGCAATACGATCGAAAGCAATATCCCCTAAAAAAGTATCTTTATTAACCTTTATTCCGGGAATTTCGATTAGATTGTTTTCCATGCAAGATAGAACATATCCAGCTAAATCATCTTCATGCATAGAAACTTCCTCAAACGCATCTTTATTGATTGTGAAGGTGTGGCTTGATGCAGTAAATTTTTGGTCCATCGTACATCGATATTCAATAATAGTTTCTGTTTCTTTAATAGCCTCAGCAAGCAAATAATCAAATTTAATTAATCCCATACAATTCCTCCGGTTATTTTTCGTTGATATCCATTCCTATGATTTGTAAGTAGATATATTCTTCTATTTCGGAAATACAATAATCGATATTTTTAGAAACATCATCAGACCATAAATGCACAGGAACCCAGCCCATCTGTCTTAGTTTAGTATCATTTTTTTGGTCTCTGCCGATGTTTTCTTGTATTTTTTCAACCCAAAATTCTTTGTTGGATATTAATTTTGGTTTTTTATTTTCAAAATCTTTCCCATGCCAGAATTCTCCATCAACGAAGATTGCAATCTTATATTTGGTTAATGCGATATCTGGTGATCCTGGAAGTTTTTTATAATTCAAACGATATCTATATCCCTTGTGCCATAGTGCTTTAGCCAATGCAGTTTCTACTTTGTTGCGTTTTAGTTTTACATTTGCCATGCGTTTAGAAATTTGTGGCGTAGTTTTTAACTTCATATGCTTCATAGAATTTTTCTAATATTTTTTTCAAATCAGTCATCATTTAATAAATCTCCCAGAACAAATGTTACATCATCATTAGTTGCATATACATTCTCCAAGACATTTCTTTCAATAGCTTCAAGCATGTTTTCCTCTTTATCTAAAAGTCTTCTATAAATTCTTTTGTCTAATGAATAATTATCATAGATGGTTTCCATAAAATAATATTGCGTATATGTCCCCTTCTTCAACCCTAATCGATGGATTCTGTCTTTCGATTGCAGCAAATGCACTAAATTGTAACTGTATTCAAAATAGATGGCATCATGACAGTTCTGATGTAATGATACCGATTCTGCAAGTGTATGTGGATTAGTAATCAAAACATCAATATCTTTGGATTTAAAATTCTGAATTATTGTTTCTCTTTCCTCACTAGAAGTGCTACCTGTGATTTCTTCTGCGTTGATACCACATATTGCTAAATGGGATTTTAATCTAGAAATAGAATTTCTAAAAATACACCAAATAATCACACTTTTTCCTTGAGAAACCAACTCTGAAGCTAAATCAACTGTTGCTTTGAATTTGGAAGTCTCATCTATGGAATCTATCAATTCTTTTATATCCTCTGAATAGTCAACATAGTCGAAAGATTGAATTGTTTCGTCAAAGCTCAATATATCTTGAAAGTCCGAGAGGTCTATTTTGTCTAATAGCATCTTGGGATTTGATTCTAACTGTAGTAATCGAATTACTAGGCCAAACTGGTTCTTGCGATATTTATCCTTGAGGATGTCTAAAATTTGGCTTTCTGCACTTGTTCCTTCTATTTCGATAATAATATCTTTATTGCACGGCGGCACCCTTAATTGTTCTTTCGTTGTTCTACAAAAGAAAGGATTGATTTTATCATTAATTTCTTCAATCAATGATAAATCAGGATTTTTTAATTGTTTAGGTGTAAACCCAAAGAAATTCATGTAATCATTAGGAAATAGTAAATTTAGGTTATTATAAATGTCTAGATAACTATTTGGAATTGGGGTCCCAGTTAGTGTTATTACATAATTTGCACCTTTGGAAATTGAAAGACATGCGTTTGCATACTTTCCATCAATGCCTTTAATTTTATGTACCTCATCAAATACAAGCAGTGTTTTTGATGAGGCTATTTCTTTTAATTCATCATGCAAAGTTTGAACAATTTCATAATTGACCAGAATTAAATTTACTTTTCTTGAAGAAGATTTTTTTAATGCTTCTTTTTTCTTTTGCGAGGAATATAGTTCTGGATTATCGATTGATAAGCATTTCAAGGGAATATTATCTTCAAAGCAAGCTTTGAATTCATCCCTCCAACTTATAAAAGAATTTTTCGGACCTATCATTAAAATTCGGTCAACTATTTTCTCAAAATTAAGATAGGCAAATACACCCAAGACAGAAGATGTTTTTCCGGATCCAGGCACAGAGAAGTTGCTGCTTTTTTTCATAGAATACATGAAAAAAGCATCCCATAATTGTTTCTCTCTCAGTTGTCTTGAAAAAAGTGGAGTAATCCTGCTTTTAAAATTCTCAAATGGTTCTTGAACTATTTCGTCATGACGTTTAATTGATGCGCCCAATCTATATCTGTTTTGAATAAATAGCTCTTTTTCTTCCAGATACTTTTTCAGTCTATCAGACATTATCACTTTAAAATCTAATTGAGATGAATAGGTTTTAAAAATGTTAAATGCATTTTTTACATATTCAATCGAATCATCTTTATTTAAAGTGATGAAGTCTTCAGAATAATTTGCAATAAATTTTTTAAGATGTATTTTATATAAAGCTTTTTTTACTAAAGAAGCCTTGTCATTCAAATTGTTTGCAATGACATATTTTTCGTTGACCATATCAAATATCAAGGTGTTACGTTTCAAATAGATAGGGTCATAAATGATTTTCCCATTATTAAAAGAGAGTATCTTATTTCTTACAGCATCTGGCAAAAATGAAGAATATATACCTTTCTTCTTATTATTCCAGATTTCATCAAAAGTTTTTTCTTGTATAATAATTTTTTGATAATCAAATGTTGAAGATAGCCAACTACAAGTGATATTGAATGATTCATAGTTAGCATCAATTGCAGCATAAGTTTCATTGTTTGAGCCTTGAGCGTATATTTTATTACCGTTCGAATCTGTAAATATCATAAATTTATCATGGAAAATTCCTTTTTTTGTAAAAGCTATTTTGATTTCTATAACTCCAATTGCAATTAAATAAGCGAGATTAGAAATATTTTTTAATTCGTCTTCATTGATAGTAGTTTCATCTAATGAATTGATTATTTCGTTGACAATGGCTTCTTTTAGAGTGTGTCCTAACAATATTTCTTGATAGTCCTCTTCACTTAGTTGATAAGAAACTATCAGCTTATAAGTTCCTTTATTCTTTTTAAATTTTTCGAGTCCTTTTGCATAACTTGCTAAAGCTTTTGCAGAAAAGTAACCACTGGCCCGTTTGCATGATATTGCTTCCTCAAAAATGGGTATATAAAATGATTTGACTATGTCATTTGTATATGAATTATATACAGGAATCCATTCTTTATCTTTGAACATCGATTTCACTCCATATCCTATCCATGTTTTCTTTAGCTTTTTTTAGCTCCAAACAAAAGGCGGCGCGATTTTCTTCACTTAATTGTTTTACAATATTAAGGTCAATTTGCATTAGATACTCTTCCACTTTTTCAATCAATGATAATGGAACATTTTTAGCTTTCTCTAAGTTAGCTGATTCATCTGCTTTATTTAATGATTTTTTTACTTCGTATGCAAGTTCGGATTGCATGCTGATTTTATCTAAAGCTTTTCTGCCTGAATCTTCACCAATTGTATCTAATATCTTTATTCCTACATTCTTTTGCTCTTCAATGAATTGTTCCAAATATTTCGGATATTTAGCTATATTTTTGATACGTCTAATTGTTCGGGTAGTATCACCTGTTGATCCCACCGCCAAAATATTGAAAACTGCAGTTTTAATATCGTATTCTTTATCTTCAGGAACATTACGCAATATACCTTGTAACTCTTGAAGTGGACCATCCAAATTTAGTTCTCTGGCAATATAAAATTCTTCATCTGCATTTATGTATTCTAAAAACTCTACCATTAAAATAGCTTCATTTACTTTCTTTTTGATTTCATTGATTGTGGAATTCGTTGTATTTGCATATTCTTCTATCGTGATTAGTTTGTTTTTTATCACATCTTTATATAAGCCTACCAATTTATCGATTGGAGAATAATCCACCCTTTCTTCTTTTCCATGCTGTAAAAATAATTCTAATAATTTGATTTCTTTGCTACTAGATTCGATATCTTTTTCTAGAATCACGGACTCGAAATATCTTGTTTTTTTTGGATGCTCTTTTTGTAACTTACGTAAACATGTGTATCTTCTATTTCCATCAATAATTCTTCCATCATTGAGGACTACACCGGGTTCGTTTTGTCCCACGAGATCAATGTTCTTTTTTGTTTTATTTAAAGCTATAGGATTTGATTGTTCGATAAACTCTTCAATAATAGAATTGTATTCATCACTTTTAAGCTCTGGAAGTTTATTTCCTTCAATCTCAAATTTATTCAACCATGTTGAAATTCGATCGTTTTGATCATTATAATAAAGTAAGTCTAGATTGATTCTATAAACTGGCATAAAAATAGTTTCGTTATTAAAAACCATTTTCTTTTTTCCATTTGTTATCTCTACACCGTTTCCTAACATATCTAATAGTTTCATATTACCTAAATTCCTCCAAATATTGATCATAATCTAAATATACTTTTTCCAAGTCGTCGTTATAATATAATGAACTTTCTTTTAACAGCTGTTTTATATCGCTTAAATCACAGCGAAGTCCGTATTTGTCCTCAATAAAATCCATTATTTCATAAATGTTTTTTTCATTACTAATATCTACTACTTCCTCAATAAAAGAAACTTGCGTAATTCTCTTTTCAGTTTTTTTAAAAATCCAATGATTTTGAAATAGTAAACACTTGATTTTTTGATTCCTTCTAAATAATGAAGTGTATATATAATCGTTTAATCCATATTCCCTAAAAACATCTTCAAATCCATAAATTGAAATTAAATTATCGATTGTAAAATATTCGTTTCCTACCATATCCTCTATTGACTCCACATATTCAATCAAATCATTTTTTGACATTCCTAAAACTTCTTGAATTCTATTTTGATTTATATACATGTTTTTATCAATCTGTAAATAATCATAGTTTGTTATTAAATCATATAAGTAAGAAGTAAAACTTGACAAATACTTAAATCTTTTATCAATTTTAGAGGAATCAAAAACATTGTTTTTGTTTATTAATTTAGATTTAAAAAAATCTATTGCACTTGGGTAAATAGATTTAATCATGTAAGTAGAAAATTTAGTATAACCCAGATATTTAATGTTATTTTTAGCTAACCAATCAAGTGAAAATTCTCTTTCTTTTAAAATGTTTTCAAAATCTTCGATAAAGTAGAATTCTTCGATTAGTAATGTCTGTAACTCAATATATTCAGATTCTGGTGGCCTTTCAGCAGCTACGTTAATCATTCCATTTTGTAAATATTCAGAAAAATAAGTGCCAAAATAAGAAATAAAAGAGTTTTTTCTATAGCCATATTCCATTTCCATGAAATCGTAAAAATCATCAGCTTCAACTGGAGAGTAGGCTAATATACAGCTTTTCACGAGTTCATACTCATTAGCATTTCCGAACTGGATTTTGGGCATTCGTAAAAAAGAAACATCGATATCAGGACAGAAATTTTTAAAATGTAATCCTATTTTTAATACATTATGTAATTCGTATTCATCTGTTATATTCTTTTCTTCTAGATAATCCTTGTTTTCAAAAAAAAGCTTTCTAGTTGAAATGATTACATCATGATATTTTGTAAACTCTAATTCATCTATAAGTTCAAGAATCAAATTTTTATCAACTGGATAATATTTATAACCCCTCTGGAATGCATTAATAATATTAAATTTATGGTGATTATTAGCCAAATATGTTTCTTCCAACCGAATACGAGAATCAATTTCTGGATTATTTCTCTGTAACATATCTAAGCAAGCTTTCAAATCATGCATCGAGAAATATTCTTTCATGATATTTTTTGCAACATACTCTACAATGGTAGTTGCATTATTTTTTAATTTTTCTCCTTCTAAATAGATAATATTTTTCTTTGTTAGTTTTTTTATATAGTTTGGAGAAATATAATCCATTTTTACCAAATCATCTAGAGTTGGAGAAGTATATCCTTTTTTGTATTTAATTTTCAAATAATTATAAGTTGTTTTAGTTTCTTCAAATGCTTCGCAAAACTCATTTAGACTAAAATTAAATTCTAAAAAAATCGAAGAGTATTTATCTTCAAAAACTGGAGGCATATTTTGAATCTTTTTATATATGATTTGCCTTACCCGCTCTCGAGTAATACCATAAATAGACCCTATTTTTTCCAAAGTTTCCCCGTTTAATCTTCGTTTAATTATATTTCTCGTTTTTTCGACTTTAATATCATTAATATAGTCGAATAGCATAAGCTGATAGATGTCGATTTTGTTTTCAGATACTCGAATTTTTTTTGATATCTCTAATAAACATAAAGCATCATTAATCATATCCTCATTTTTATTTATCTTATGTAAGAGGTCAGATTTGTTCGTCACTTGGCTCTTATTTAATAAGCTAACGATTAAATCTGCCACTTCTAGTATTTCGTTATAAACGCTTGTGAAAACTTGATTTAGAGCTTCTCTGAGCTCTCCACTTTTCTTCTCTCCTAAACCAATATTTGTTTGCAATTTAGTTACATTCATTACTAGTAATTCATCCATTGTTAAATTAGAATCTAACACTTTTTCTAGAATTGTCATAGAAATTCCAAATTCATAAAGGCAATATGGAGATATTCTAGATAAAAAGTTTTCATCATTTTTTCTCAGTTTAGAAATAGCATTTGATATTTTGGTATATATCAAATGAGGTTTACTTTTAATACGAGCGCAAAAATCAGAATAGTCAATGCTAATAAATGTCCGCAGGTCAATATTTGAACTATGAAGTTTTTGAATGTATCGAGGGTTCAACCCAATTTCGCATATTGTGTAATCATTAAGACATGAATACTCTATCTTCCATTTGGATAATATTTTTTTAATTGGTATAGTATTTATTTTCTTACCATTATCATTCATCACAGTCACCATTGATTTGATTAATAATATATTTTTTATTTAACCAAAAACTTTGCCTTGTCATATAATCCCCATTGGGTAATTCATCTGCATCTCTATCGATATTTCCATAAGTGTATAATCCATGTATCA
This sequence comes from Faecalicoccus pleomorphus DSM 20574, assembly GCF_000420345.1. Classification (GTDB taxonomy): domain Bacteria; phylum Bacillota_I; class Bacilli_A; order Erysipelotrichales; family Erysipelotrichaceae; genus Faecalicoccus; species Faecalicoccus pleomorphus. Next base: position 11,101 of record NZ_ATUT01000024.1, read on the forward strand.
AATAAGCACTTTTTTGAGCATGTGGGCGGATATGAATGATAGGATTATCTTTGGCTTTCGGCAAATCATTCTCCACCTCTTTTTCCCCGTTCGACTTCTTTTTCAGACGGAAGGATATACCTTGTTTGATTTTATCTTGAATTGCTCTCCAACCAGAATAAACAGTATCATTCAAATCTTGATAAGGCATATTCCAAAACATTGATTTTTCTAGAACATAATCATCTCCATCTTTTTTAAACAGCACAAAAAAGAATCGGGTCGTATCAAAATATTCATGTATTGTTGAAGTTTCCCATTCTTCTTTTACCAATTCTTTGAACTTGAATGGTGCGAATGACATATTCTCTCTTATTTTTCCATTTGCTTCGATACGAATTGTTTTTACTTCTATACCAGCTTTCACAAATTCTTCAGCATGGTTTCCAGTAATCCCCAGCATCTTAAAAGATAAAGTATTCCATTGTGCTTTGTTGTTCGTGTATGGGACATCGAAAAGCTTGCATAATTCTTTATCTGACATTCCGATATATTTACCAATTTTTGAAGTAATCAATTTTTCGAATGTAGTATCATGTAATTCATTTTCTTGGATGATTGGTTCACAAGGTACATTGTTCTTCAAGATGTATTCATGAAGAACATAGTTCATATATTTTTGCTTGTAACAATAGTTTCTTTTCTTTGCCAACGTATGGTCCCCATAATATTGAGGGACCATACTCTTCTGAGCTGTTGCTCCTTTAGTGGCGGCTCCAAGGTATAGGGTATCGCTTTCGCTAAGTTCATGAGCTTTTCCCGCTTTGATCTTATCGTTTATCTTTTCATAATCTTGACGAATAATCATTAAATCTTTTTCAGGTGGTGAAAAGAAATTCACGAAGCTGATTCGATAATCTAAACGATCAACTGATTTGTTTCTTATGTATTGTACCAATAATATCATCTTTATCTTGTTCCATAGATGGCTTTGATAAAAGCTTTCCTCTATTGGAGAATCAAAAGAGATATTTGTTATGGATAATCTTTCTCCAGCTCTAAGTTCACCTTTTTTAGTTTTATCGATAGGTGTTTGCTTCAATTCGATACCAACATTGGAAAAGTCTGCTTCTTGTTCACTATTTGGCTTGTAACCAAAATAGCAATTTTCTAAGAGACCTCCAAGTTGTCCTTTAGCGCTAGGATTATAGATATAATTAGGGGCCATATATGGTGTGATTGACTCACGAATCCTTGAAGAATCTGTTATGTGCATATCCTCGTATTGCTTGATTGGAGATTCATTATAAGCGTCCACTATTTCCCTAAAGGTCATTCCTTCTAATCTTTTTGCGTATCTGTAGATACTATCTTTATCTTTGTTATCGTAGTCAAAAAGCATAAAATACCTCATTTATGCTAACATTATAGCATTTTAAAACGCTTGATCGAACAAGAGAAATAGTGTATACTAAATTAGATGATTTTCAGGTTAATCATTTCAATGAAATCATTTATAATATCAAAGTTAAGTGAGGTAGCGATATGAAGAAGACAGTGATTGAACTTTTTGCGGGAGTCGGTGGATTTCGAGTAGGGCTCAATGATATCCATGATTTCGATGAAGATGGTAGAGCAATCGAGAACAATGATTGGGATTTCGTTTGGGCCAATCAATGGGAACCTTCGACAAAAGTTCAACATGCCTATGATTGCTACACAACACGTTTTGGTGAGGGCAGCTGTTCTAATGAAGACATCAGCAAGGTCGATAAATCGGCTATCCCAGATCACGCTTTGGTTTGCGGAGGTTTCCCTTGTCAAGATTATTCTGTGGCACGCTCCCTTTCAAAGGAAAAAGGGATAGAAGGAAAAAAGGGTGTCTTGTTTTGGGATATCGCTGATGTATTGAGAATCAAGAAATCACCATTCGTATTATTAGAAAATGTAGACAGATTACTAAAATCTCCTGCCCGACAACGTGGAAGAGACTTTGGAATCATGTTACGAACTTTTGATGAGCTAGGATACAATGTAGAATGGCGAGTTATCAACGCAGCAGAATATGGCTGTGCTCAAAGACGAAGACGTGTATTCATCTTTGCCTGGAGAAAAGACACTAAATATAATAAGAATATCGATCCAGTTTATGCTGAGAGTTATTTATTTAAGAATGGTTTGTTTGCAAGTAGTTTTCCTGTAGAAGATCCAGAAGATTTTGTAAATGATTTCAAACTAATCGATTTGACAAAATATCAAGACACAGTCGAAATGACCTCTTTATTCCAAGCTAGATTCGAGAATACAGGTATAATGATAGATGGACTGGTTGTCACTGGTAAGACTATTCCTATCCAAGTCAAACCAATCACTTTAAGAGAAGTTAGAGAAGATAGAAATCATTTAGAGCATTATTTTTTAACAGATTCTCAAAATGAGAAATTTGAATATCTCAGAGGTCCCAAAAAAATCGAGCGTAGGAATCCTAATGGCGAGATATACTATTACTCGGAAGGTGGTATGTGTTACCCAGATAACTTAGATTTGCCTGGTAGAACTATGCTTACCAGTGAAGGTAGTATCAATCGAAGTACACATGTCATCGAAGATAAAGAAACAGGAAAGAATCGATTGTTGACACCTATCGAAGCAGAAAGATTACAGTCTTTCCCAGATGACTGGACAAACACTGGAATGCCTGAAAAGCGAAGATATTTTATGATGGGTAATGCTCTTGTAACTAAAATAATCAACAAATTAGAACCTAATTTAAGGGAAATAATCAATAATGAGTAAAAGATTAATGTTAGATTGAAGTTGAAAAAACTTCAATTCAGGCCGTTGACAAAGTTGCTCTTTGAGCTGACTTTGTCATTCGGCTTTTTTTAATCTCCACTTTTTCAATAAAAATAGGATTTTTTAAGCTATGTTTATCACATAAACCAACCATAAATCTTTTTTTCTACCGCTTTTTTAATAAATATTTTATTAGCTCTCAAAACAGGTAGTTTGTCAACAAACTGGATTGAAGTTGAAAAAACTTCAATTTTTTCTTGACTTTGGCCGTCTAGCCGCTTATGATAAGCTTGTAAGACGTCCATTGGACGTATAATGAAAGGATGATGGAGTTATGGCACTCAAATCGTTAAAGAAAACTTTAGTTTACTCCGGTGAATCCTCTCGAGATTTGATTGAATCCATGATCGAGGATCAAGCTATTTTCAGCAAGAGTAATGGATCTACGATCATGGAAGATTACATACTCAAGGGGTTATTGACGGAGAACACTACTATTGCGAATTGGATTAGTAGTATGTATACGCTACATTGGTCTACCGGAAAAATTATATCCGCTGTTTTTGAATACAACTCAGCGGGTGTCAATTGGGGAACCAAAGGTCTTCAGTTGCTGCCTATTATTGAATTTGCGATACGAGAGCAAGATTTTGCTAGAAAATGCAAGGTCGATGAAAAAGATATGTTCTATGTTTTCGACCAATTAAACTCGATAAGGGCAAAGTTCTTAGACCTCGAGCAAGAGAGCTTAGACCTTGAATCCAAAGCTAAATTCAAAGAAGCACAAAATTATGTTAAACGTTTGATTGAAAAGTCAAAGAGTAATTATGCTTCAGTTCCATTTGTTGATTACTATAAATTGATCAAATTATATTGGGTTGAATTATGCAATTGGACTATTCCATTCAGAATGCTCTCATGTATATCTGATATGCAAACTGGATGGAGAGATGACGTTGAATCACGTTGTGAATTGGTTGAATTGTTGAAAGCATTGGCTAAATCATGGCCGATTGATTAAAAGGAGGAGGCTTTTATGAAAACAATCATTTTGAAAAACGGATGTGTAAAATATCCAGACCATTGGATCGCAGTCAAAAATATTGAACCATTGGATGCAACAAATTGTGGAGTTTTATCAATTAGAAATGGTGTTAAATTTGGAATCCCGCCTGTTCTGTTTTTTCTACAAGAAAAAACAATCAATGAGATGACAACTGATGACGAGAGGTTGGTATATGAAGCATGCACAAGTCATTTGCCGAATTTTTCGAATATTATGACTTTACAAGTAGATCCTAGACGGGATTCTAATGGTAATCTTCTAAATCTTGAAAAATGGAACGAAGCACCAAATATAGGATGGTTTCACGTTTTCGATGCGGATGATGACCAGAACGCTTTTACAGAAGCTTTGATTTATCGTGAGAAACTATAGTCATCTTATGAAAAACAAAGACTATCTATGGATTCTCTGTCCTTGGAATTTGTTGTTTGGTGCATTTATCGGGTTTGCTCTAGTAATCACGAAAGAACTATTAACATTGGATACTGATTCCTTGTATATAGAACCTCTAAAACTTATAGATATCTGGGACGAAAAATATATGACTGTGATTTTCTTATCTCTTGGCTTTTGGGGAGGTTGTTTTGGAGTAAACTTAATACAATACCATTTTTTTGGAAAAAGAAGTTTTGCACCAGATAAATCAATCAATAAGGACAAACTGAGAGCAATGTATCCCGTCGTTCCTAAAAGGTATTTATCCAAAACCCCTAATGACTTTACCATTGGGAAATATAGAAACAGATATTTCAGGATCCCTATCGATACGAATGATATAAAACATGCTTTGATCATCGGTTCTCCTGGTAGTTTCAAATCATCCACTTTACTCGATGCGCTGATTTGGAACTTCAATTTTGAAAAAGAAAAGAAACCAATGACAGTCTTTGCACTAGATGTAAAGCCAGAATTATCTAGAAAATCGATCGATGAATCACGTGATGATGTGAGGATCATTGATCCGTCCACTCAAACTGGTTGTGGATTCGATGTTTGGTATGGGCTCGATCAAGATGATCCAGATGATCGATTGGTGGAAAGAGCTGATCTTATCGCAAGGACCTTGATCACCAATCCATCCGGCAACAGCGATAACGAGTTCTTCTATATCTCAGCACAGAATCTGATGGTCCCATTTCTTGTATATGGCTTTAGAAAAGGCCTCGGATTCGTAGAAACGATCTTACAGATCATCCGTATCCCGCTACAAGATCTGATCACGACCATCTTGATGGATGAGGATACGCAAACGAATCACCCCAAAGTGATCGGTATGCTGACCCCTTACGATGGAAAGGATTCCGATGCCATCCAAGATATAGAATTGACTCTTCGTCAAGATCTTAGGATCTTCGATACCGATACTGTGAAATATCAATTCGATGACAACCCACAAAAGGCATCGCCAACGGATCTCACTAACGGTATCTCGATATTCCTGGCATTGCCGGATCATTTGTTGAAACAATATAGCTCGATCTTTCGACTCATCACACAGATGGTCTTGAACTATTTGTCTTCGATCCCTGAACACGAACGCACCGAACACGATGTGCCACTCCTGTGGCTCTTGATCGACGAATTTGGTTCTCTAGGACGGCTCCAGATCCAAGAACCACTTGCCCGATTACGTTCAAGGAAAGTTTCCATTTGGCTCGCCTGCCAAGGACTCTCACAGCTCGACTTGACGTATGGACATGATGGTACGAGAACGATCCTGGACAACACAGAAACGACCCTGGTATTCAGTTGTAAAGATAAACCTACGGCTGAGATCATCAGTTCCTGGTGTGGACAATATCAGGAAACAAGGATCTCCAAGAACAAGAAACACACCGGTATGTTTGGTGATCAATCTCTCACACAATCATCAGAATACCGAAATGTTATGGACGTGACAGATATCATGGCCTTGCGTAAGAACAAAGAGCTACTCGTCTTCGATGAAGGAAATCGATATCTGATCAGGAAATGTCCGTATTGGCAGATCCCTCTATTAAAAGAAAAGTCAGACGCGATCAAAAAGATCAATGAAAAGGAGGGACGATAAATGGCTGACTTTAAACGAAAAACGTATGCAGAAAAAAAAGAGGAGCTGGACGCTCTCACCCGCCAGCTCACTGATGGAATACATGATTATATCGGTTCCCAACGATATACGGCGGTGCTCGACAGCATCAGCCGTTTTTATAAAAAGTATTCCTTATCAAATTGTATACTTATCGATTTGCAAACACAAGGCCAAGCACAAAAAGTTGCTTCCTTCACGACCTGGAAGTCTTTGAACAGGTCCGTCAACAAAGGCGAGCATGGTATCGCTATCTTCTGTCCCGTGAAATACAAGACAGAAAAAGAAGTCGAGAAACTCGATCCTGATGGGAACAAAGTGCTGGATATCGATGGTAGGCCGATCCTGGAAAAGAAGTTGGTGGATCGAACCACATTCAAGATCGGTTACGTATTCGATGTGAGCCAGACCTCACAGATCGAGGGGAAGAAAGAATATCCTCTAACCTTTGCAGATGATCTAAGATTCGATGTCGAAGACTTCGATTGTTACATGCAGGCCTTGAAAGAGGTCTCCCCTGTACCGATCGAGATACAGAAGTTTCGTTCAGCGGCCAAAGGTTACTTTTCCAACTCGGAACAAAAGATCGTCATCCAATCCGCTATGTCGGAAGCACAGACCTTGAAAACAGCGATCCATGAAGTGGCCCATTCCTATCTTCACAACAAGAACGATCCCGAGGATCATAAACTCACGTATTGTGTAGCGGAATGTGCAGAGTTTCCTTCGTATGGCGAATATCACGATAATCTGACCCTGGATAAAGCCATACAACTCTATGAACGTATCCCTTCAGAGCGTTTGAATGCCGGAAAATGTATCGGCTTCGAATTACACGATGACAGCATCTATTCCGAAGGCATGTTCCCTCTGGTGGTGGATGGAAAGATACAGATCGATACGATCAATACGATCAAACATTATCGAGAGTCATTCGAGGTCCAGAAAGCGATCATGGACATGCGTGAGTATTTTCCGGATGATGGCTATCCATTGAAGAGCACAAGAGAACTCCAGGCAGAAAGTATCGCCTATGTCGTTTGTCGACATTATGGGATCGATACATCGGATTATTCACTAGGTTACGTAACGTCTTGGTTAGAAGATGAGGATCAGCTGATGGAAAATCTAGATTCCATCAAAGCGTGTAGCTCTGAGATCATCGACAAGATGGACATTACATTGAAACAAGCCATCCAGGAAAAATACGACATCCATACACCGGAAGAGATGGCCATCGAGATCGACCGGTATATCCAAGATATGGATCTCTACGGATATCGTGATCAAGAGCTATATCCGGGAAGTATCTTGGAAGAAACGATGCATGACATCCAGGAGGGCAATACGGCACATATCGAAAAGTTTCTAAAAGAAACCATCTGTGATGATCGAGATGTGAAGATGACCGAAAAAGCGAAAGACCTTTTGAAATGCCTGAAGACGTTCCAAAAGGAAAACTCCCTGGAATCGTTGACACGATCCAGGCACCGAGGAATGAAACGATGACTCGGAAAGCTCGTTTGCTTCTTCACGAGAAGAAGTCCCCAACGGATAGTTGGCTGTCGGCAGACGAAGAGCCTCGCAGAGGTCCGAGAGTTAGCTGGCTAACTACGAGGACACATAGCTTACTCTATAAGCTTTTTGGTGGTGAGCATAAATGAGTATCAGCGTAGGGATCCCGTGCATGAAATGCAGTCTCCATCCTTCTCGAACCGTGAACAAAAATTCCGGTAAAAAAAGTAAGACGTGTGGTGTATCTTCAGCATGGCGAGAAATGAACGATGATCGACTAGGTCGAGATCCAACCATCGACAAAGAGATGACCCATCTCAATGTATGGATGGAAGGCTCATCGAATATGGATCTAGTTGGTCAAGTCGAAAAAGAGATCGACCGTATCAATGAGGAAAGAAGGTCCTATGGCAAAAGAGCACTTCGGTCAGATGCAGTTTCCGTGATCGCCATCGTCGAGAAACCGAACATGGACCATATGAAAAACTTGAGTTATGAACAGCGCGTCGATTTTTTGAACAAGAGCCATCAAGTCATGACAGAACTGCTCCATGAATGGAACCCAAACTGGAAGACCCTGGCGGCCGTACAACATCACGATGAGTTTGGCGGCCTATCCGCCCATAACCATAGATTGGTGATGGTATCCACCAAGGACAAGGATGGGATATCCAATATGTGCGCCTTTAAGGAATACAATCTCAAGTTCTTCAATCACATCAACAAGAATTATCCGGCCAGGATGAGAAGTCTAGGCTTCGATGTAGAAGATGTGCGCACCTTCGATCAATTGACCGAAGAAGAAAAACAAGAACGAAAACTGCACCCTCAAGAACACGGTGTAGATGCCGTACTCTATAAACAACGTAAGAAAGAAGAACTGGATCGTACGATCGATGATCTGGAATCCAAGAAGGTCGATCTGGACAAAGAACTGGAAGCGACCGTCAAAGAGATCACAGAGGCCCCATCGTTACAGACCTATCGCTCCGTGGTCGAAGAAAACGAAGGGCTAAAGTCTGAATTGGCTTTAAAAGATCGGATCATCGAGAAGTTGAGATCCGAGATCTCATCCCTGAAGGAAAATATCCAAAACTGGAAACAGAAGTTTGAGAGCATCTCCAAACAAGCAGGTGCCCGATTGATGAAGGTCTTTGGCTTCGAGACAAAAGATGAAAGCATAGATGCATTCCCACAACAAAATGTCGTGACCGGATTCAATAAGATACAGGGACTCATCATCGCTGAAGCTCCTTCCAAATATAGAGTGGTGCCAAACCAAAGCGATGATACCTTCAATATCGTCTGCAAACAAGATGGAGGATACAAAATCATTGAAAAAGGGTTCAAGACCAGGGCCGATGCACAAAATCGGATCAAAGAGATGATGGATCTGTATCGGACACTGTTACCAAGATTAAAAGACCATTTGAAAAGAAAGGTGGAACCATAAATGAAAACCATTCCCTTATGGCAGGGTCATTCCCCCTGAAAAAAATCAGCTAAGGGGGTTGGCGTACTACGACCCAACCCCCTATGCGTGAAATGTGACAATAAAAGGAAAGGATGATGCGTATGAAAAAAGTCACAAAGAAAAAGGTATGCGCTGCAACACATACCCATCAAAAACCTACTACGCAGATTATACCATGTCTTTGAACGATGAGAAAGTCCAATTGTATGGAGAATTTGCGAAGATTGACCCTTTTGAGTTCTGGGATCTGGATTCGATCGACAACAAGCTGTCCAAACATCTCAGCAAGCTCAAAAAAAGGCACTGGATGTACATCGTATACCCAGAATCTGCGCCCAAGGATTGGATGCAGCAGTTAGAAGCGACTGGTGTAAAGTTTGCGGTATCCCCATTGCACGATAAAGACAAGCTCGTCGATGGAAAATACAAAAAGAAGCACTGGCACCTAATACTTATTTTTGACGGGCCAACGACCTTCATGACCGCTGCATCGTATATAGGGATCACCAACGGTCCATATCCCAAGGTCTGCGAGTCTTTACGAGGTCTTTACGAGAATCATTCGAATATTTTACTCACAAGAACGATCCCGAAAAGGCACAGTATTCCCCAGATGATATCAAAGTCTTCAACGGTTTCGAGATCGATCTCTCAACAAAAGATGTACAGAAGATCAAGAAGGAACTGTGTAACCTGATCACCGAGCACAATATGACCGAATATATGGAATTCAATCTCTATGTCCAGTATTGTCTCGAAGAGGAATACTTCGATGTTGCCAGCAACAATACTTACTACTTCAACTCTTTGATCACGTCGATGCGTCACAATCCAAACAAGATCGTGGCACGTTATAACGCGATCAAAGAGGAAGTCTCAACTGTATCAAAAGATAACAAGGAGGAACAAGAACATGATAGTTGAAGCAAAAAATCTAGAGATCCGTGACGTTGAAAAACGCATGTCGAAAAAATCGAATGACGAATATCTGATCGTTAGAGTCGAAGATGAGACTGGTAAGGCATACGAGCTCTTGGATCGTGATGTCGAGAATATGTCTGCTTATAAACGAGGTATCGAGTGTGATCTTACGTTGGAACTTCGATTAGGCAAGTATACGAACGTGTCCATCTTAAAGATGACGATCCGCAAGTAGGTGATCATATGACGGGAGATGTTCATCATAGATATCCCATTCCTAGCGACATCCGGATGTACACTCGTGATGAGGTATCAGAAATGATCGGATGCCATAAAGATCATGTAGTGATGCTCAGTGAAGTTGGATGCTTAAAATCAATAAGAATAGGAAAAAGATATATGTACTCTTATGAAGCCATCAAACAATTTCAAAAAGACTATGAAGGTTTGGATTTATCAAATAAGGTAAAAGCTTTACAGGCGTACTCTCTTGTCAATAAGAGTAAATAAACCGCTTATCCATCATGTTCTATTTATTGAATGTGATGGATAAGCTATAATTATATTGCTCTTATAACGGTGGAGATAGTTTGTATTTTAAAGGAGAATGTATGACTATACGAAAAAGAGCAAGTAAAAAAACAAAAAATGGATATGTGTATGAGGTCAATTTCCAATATAAACATTTGGGAGTGACTCAACACTACTGGAAAGGTGGTTTTAAAACAAAACAAGAAGCTCAAGATCATGAGGATTTGAAAAAAGCTGAATTATGCATCTATGGTAAGCCACTAAGAGAATGTAAAAAAACTTTAAAACAAATATATGATGAATTTATGGAAGTTGCAGAAGCCGAATACCAACATAATACAATCTATAATACTAAAAAAGTATTACATCATTGGAATGGTAAAGATGCGGTAGTTGATTTAGGAAATATGAAGCTTTCAGATATCAACTATAATGTTCTGCAGAATTATTTCAATCTTCGTAAACTATGCGGTAAAGCAACAAACGAAGATATTAAATCTAGCTTAGCTCGTATTTTTAAATATGCGATAAGACAAGGTTATATCCAATCCAATCCTTTAGAGTATGTTCGTATACAAGGAATTGAAACAAAAAAGGATAAGCATGTATTGACATATCTTGAATATCTTTCAATTTTAGAAGCTCTAAAGAACAAAAATACTTTTGATTGGGATGCCATAGCTATGGCAGTACAGATTGGTTTTTACACTGGGATGCGTATTTCTGAAGTCATGGCTTTACATAAAGATGACTTTGATTTTGATGAAGATTTAATCTACGTACATCGAAAACTTATTTACAAAGGCTTATCACAAGATAAGATCAAGGCAGTAGATCAAATGAAGTCAGAAAAATCAAAAGCATATATTCCAATGCCCAAAGACTTGAAAGAAGCCATGATAGAATGGTTTAAATTCAATCCGTATGATCGAGTAATTTGTAATGAAGATGGTAATTACTTCAATCCTGATAGCGTAGGAAATCGTTTAAGAAATGTTACCAATCAATTAGGTATACCATTTCATTTTCACCTATTAAGGCACACCTATACAACTTATTTAGTGAATGCTCATGTTGATGTGAAAGTGGCACAAGAATTATTGAGGCATGCCAACTTCAATACCACAATGACAGTCTATGCACATGTAGAAGATGAAAAGAAAAAGAGTATTGTAAATACGGTTTTTGGCGAAAATTTGGCGAAAATGCATAAAAATAAAAACACTTTGTCGTAAACCCCTATACCTAAAGGACTTTTGACAAAGTGTTCATATGCAATGGCGCCTGAAACAAGACTCGAACTTGTGACCTGCCGGTTAACAGCCGGATGCTCTACCGACTGAGCTATTCAGGCAACTGCTTAATTATATTAGCATGACATTCCCCTATTTGCAATACTAAAATTTAAAAAATCACAAAAAAAAAAGAATAGAGTTGTGATTTTTACTCTATTCTTTATTTTGTTTGCGCATACCAATTTTATAAAGAAGATTGGAAACCGGAAGGGTAAAGTTACCGATATACTCAACAACACAGGCGTTGAAGCCTCGTTTAAAATCAAAGACACCGTAGCCATCTTCTCCTTTTTTAAAGAAACCGCTGATGCCTAACATATTGTAGTAACTGTATCCTTCATCAATGGCTTGCTGAATTATAGCCCATTGTATCGCATAAGCACCTCTAAAAGTTCTAAACTGGTAATCCATACCGCTATACAAATACACTACTTCACGACCAAATTTCACAAACATTGATCCGGCTAAAGGAACTTCTTTATCATACTTTTCCCTGAGTTCAGTAATTTCTTCAGATTTCTTTTGCAACGACTCATAATATTCCATTGCTACTTTTAAGCGATTTTGTTTTTTCTTGGAGTTTGGATTCTTTTCTAAAAACACATGTAATTCACTGATTTCTTTTTCTAATGGCGCTTTTTCTGTTTCCAGACTTTGTTCATACACATCTAAATCTAAATATGCATAGAGTGTTTGTATATGTCCTTTATAGCTTTCATGCATCGTCTTAAAAGTATCCATGGATACTGTCTCAAAATCATGGCGCTGTCCGGCTTCTTGTTCCATGTAATTTAAGATCGACAATTCCTCTTCCTTTAACGCTCTGACCTTTACTCCATATTTTTGCGCAGTACGTATGTCATTTCTGGTTCTTGTACTAAAGTCGGCAAAAACTTCTTCTTTAGTCTTTCCTCTTAAATCAATCAACGAGATCCAACGGCATTGTTTGGAAACATCATAGCCTTGTTTTAAAGGATAATGATCAAAACCGGCTTGTTTGATGTTCTCGATGATATGTTCATTGTTAAAACCATCTGGAACAAGATCACCATTTTTATCATGCTGCTGCAAAGGAATCTTAGGATCCATCTCTAAATAGATCACTTTTCTCTTTTTCAACATTTTTTTGATTTCTGCCGTTACTTTCTTCAAAGCCTGCTTATCTTCATAATCAATAAAGAATCCTCTTGGGATATAGGCATAATAGAAAAAACGCAAAAGGTGTACATAACCAACCATGAATACCGCAATGATCTGTTCGTTTTCGACAGCTTTGTAATATTCAACGCTCCATCCATCGTATATCATTTTATTTGCGGCATAGACAGATTGTAGAAAATCCGGATTACAGTTTTGTTCTGTGTATATTTGATATTCTTCTTTTGTTAAAGAAATTAACTTCATTTTAACCTCCATTTTTAGGCACAGACTTTAGTATAAATGATTTTTGTCTCAGAGTCTATTTAGAACATTAAATCAACAAACTAAGATCCATAAGAATATGCATTAAGGTTGACATCACTAAACTTGTCGTTTTACCATAGCATACGTGAAATGAGGTAAAATATATGCAATATAAAAAATTTGAAGAACTTCCTGAATATTTATCAAAAAATGGTATAGATTCTCCATTAAAATCAGATATGAGCGAAAAAGAGATTGCACAAGCTATTGAGAAAATGGATCTATCTGATGAAATGATCGATTTGACAGGAATGAAGCTGGATGATAAAAACGTAGGACACAATGTGATTTACCAGAATTTATCCTTTAATAAAGATTTTAACGTTCGTATCGTTTACGAAGCCAGCTATGAAGAATATGACCATGATTATGATACATGGCAATATATCTATACAACACCGCTTGGATGGTTAGAATAAGTTGTAAGAAGCCGATAGAGTATTTTAAATACATCGGCTTTTTATTTGATTTTTAATGGACCTCCGATGGCAGACCAGCCAAGAACACATATCCATGGAAAAATACACAACAAAAAATACAGTCCGTTTCCATGTGCTTCCAAGCCAATGCGCATACCGATATAAAGTGCCAATGAACTCATGCCAACCAACAATAAACGAATCTTCAATCGTAATCGTAACATCTATATCCCTCGTTTCTTACTTAGATTATCCTCTAAAAAGAAACATCATTTATGTCACAATAAAAAAGACAGTCATCTAAACAACTGCCTTACTTCGTAATTTCCTGAATAGCGCGATCCCGCTGTACATCTGAAACTAATGTTTCTTCGTTATATTTTAATAATGCCTTCTGCTTTAGTGCCTGCCAGGTATCCGGATCACAATCACCGGTTGGAGAAAGTCCGTTATCGGATTGAAACTGTTTTAATGCTTCACTGGACAGCGGGCTGAAATATTCATCGGTGCGATCAACGGAATATCCCAGATACTTTAAAAACTGCTGTAAAGCACTCGCATTGGCATGCACTGTATCTTTTGTGATGGTTTCCTCTTCTAAAGATGTCGTATAACTGATCTTTGATACATCCTCCGGTTGTACTTCTATATCCGGTGTAAAACCTTTTTCATGAATGGAATCGCCGTTAGGTGTCAGCCACTTGGCAATCGTATATTTGATACTGGTTCCATCACTGAAAGGAACGGTCGTCTGCTCGGTTCCTTTTCCATAGGAAGTCGTTCCGATTGTTACAACCTTATCCGTTAAATTATCCCACAAAGCACCGATCAAAGCTTCACTGGCACTGGCTGTCGTATCATTTTGAAGAATGACGATCTGATCCATTGGCACATAGCCATAGTCATCATTCGTGCTCTGGCTTGTTGTCGCGCCATCTTTTTGTTCCTCTTGAAAGATCACACTACCACCGGGCAATAAGGAACTGGCAATATCTACTGCAGCACTCAAATAGCCGCCTGTGTTACCTCTTAAATCTAAAACAACCTTCTTGATTCCGGCTTTCTGTAATCTTGCCATAGCCTTGGAGAAGTCTTCTCCGCTATGCTCGGAAAAGCTTGTCAAGATGATCTCGCCATAGCCTTGGTCTTCATGAAGCATACAAACAACAGTCTGATCATATTCCGTGGGTGTGATCTTTACCGTATTGGATTGACCATCACGCAAATAGACAATCTCGATACTTTTTCCTTCCTTGCTCTGGATACGCTTGAGAATTTTTTGAGAATCACTTTCTGCGCAGGAAAGTCCATCTACATCCGTGATGATATCTCCTTTTTTCAAACCAGCCTGCTCTGCCGGAGAATTCAAAAATACGTCTCGAATCACAAATTGATCCTGATCGTTTAAAAAATAAGAAATACCTAATCCTACATTCGATCCTTCTAACGTATCGGAAAATGCTTTGGCGCTCTCTAAATCAAAGTATTGTGTATGCGGATCTTCTTCTAAGTCTGTCATACCTTCAATGGCTTTTTCCATTAGCTTTTGATCAAGATCTTCTACATCCTTTGAAAAATACCACTCGTTTGTCAACAAGGAATAAATCGCATCAAACTTTTCTTTTTCCGATGTATTTTCTTGTTTCGAACTTCGATCAAAGATCAAAGGAACCGAAACACCCAAGCCAAAGAATAATAAACAAAGAACCACAATGACAATCGTCAGGGTGTATTCTTTTCTGGCTGCCTTTTTCATATCGTTCCCCCTTGTTTAACGTTTGGCTTTCAAGCTTTTACCGACTGCCAGCAAACTGGCAAGAATACCAATGACAAGCCCGCAGCCAAGCATCGCAAGTCCCAAAAGCCATCGTACCTGCGTTACGCTTACCAATGAGAAAACACTGGCAAACAATACGCCATCCATTTGTTCATATACGACCGGATACCCAAAGAAGATCAATAGAAACGGAATCAAAGCTCCAATCAGACCAATCAAGATTCCCTGGACTTCAAAGGGAATGCGAATAAAGGCATTGGTAGCACCGACTGTACGCATGATCTTGATTTCATCCTGTCGTGAATAAATTGTTGTACGTATCGTATTGTATATCAGATAAAGTGACAGAATCAACAATAAAACCGCCACACCATATCCAATTTTTCGAACCATATCCAATAAATCAACCAAACGCGTCACGCTGGAACCACCATAGGCAACTGAACTGACACCATCTATTTTCTCAATACTGGCAGCTGTCTTTTCAATCGCAGAGCTGTCTTTTACCTCCACAAAAAAGGCATGGGATAAAGGATTTTCTTCCCCTCTATATAAGCTAAAGGCTTCTCCTTTTTCCTGGATCATCAGTTCCAGCTCCTCATCTTTACTGGAAAATCGGACGGAGGCCACATTGGATAGCTTTTGAATCTCTTTTTCAACGGCATCGATTTGATCGTCGTCACTGACTTCAGAATCTAAAACCACATGTACGCTCATATCCTGTTCCACATTGGTGGCGAAGTGATCTACATGCAAACCGATCAATAAAAAACAACCGATCAATAATGTAGAAACTGCCATAGCGCTGATGGCAGACAAAGTTAAAAGAAGATGTTTTCGAATGCCGCGAAACGCATATTTCAGTTCATACCAAAACAGATTCAACAAGCGTTTCATAAGCTGATATATCCACCCTTCTTAGAATCCTTCACAACATAACCTTGATCCAGTGTCACTGTTCTTTTCTTAAACTTTTCAACCAATACGATATCATGAGTAACCATCAAAACCGTCGTTCCCAATTGATTGATCTTTTCCAGCAGGGCAATGATCTCCAGTGATTTTTCCGGGTCCAGATTCCCTGTTGGTTCATCGGCAATCAACAGTTTTGGGTTATTCGCAATGGCTCTGCCGATCGTAACACGCTGCTGCTGCCCTCCGGAAAGCTCATTGGGATAGGCTCTGGCCTTGTTTTTAAGATCGACCAACTCCAAAACCTCATCGACACGAGATCGAATTTCTTTTTTAGAAATACCCAATACCTCTAAAGCAAAGGCAATATTCTCCTGTACTGTCAAAGTAGGAAGAAGACGATAATCCTGAAATACACAGCCAATATTGCGACGATAATAAGGAACCTTTCTGTGCTTTAAAGATCCTACATCGACTCCATCGACCAATACAAGACCAGAATCCGGCACTTCTTCACCATTCAAGATCTTAATGATCGTACTTTTTCCCGATCCGGTAGGACCGATGATATAGATAAATTCGCCATCTTCAATTGCCAAAGACACTCGATTTAACGCATGAACTCCATTGGGATATGATTTTGTGACATTTTTTAATTCAATCATAAACACGACTCCTTATCCAAAGAATTTCTCCGGTCTTTCCCTGCACGGCGTACTATATCCATTTTCACAGGCAGTCGCCGTCGAATTCCAACCGGTACCCCATGCGAAATCAGCGGATGAAGAGAAGCGAGATACCGCCTCTTCCAAACTCATATTTCCTAAATTATAGACTTCAATATGACAATGAGGGCCACTGGAGTTTCCTGAATTTCCCGTCAATGCGATAGCCTGGCCCTGACTGACGCTTTGTCCGGCACTAACCGCAAAGCCTTCGCGTGACAAATGTGCAAAGCTTACCGCATATGTTGTTCCATTAACCATACAGACCATCTCAATAGTATTTCCTCCACCATATGGATAACCTGTCCAGTTTCCCAGATAGCCTCCGTTGCTGGGAGCAGGATTGTTGGCATATAAAATAACTCCATCGGCCGGTGCTACGACCTGTGTTCCAATCGGTACCGCATAATCCATACCTAAATGCAATCCGCCTCCCGGATATGCCCATGTACCGGCCGACATACGACCACCGGTGATCGGCGAAACAAAGCCGGCTACATTGACCAACGTTCCCGAATAGCTTACGGAAATCATATTAGAGCGAATGGATTCAATATCGTTGAACGCCGCCCGCTTGGCCGCCTGCAATTGTGCCATTTGCTGCTCATACTGCTCAACAAGCTGATTATACGATTCTTCAAGCTCTTTAGCCTGCTGCTGTTGCGATTTTAACTGATCCTGCTGCGATTTGGTCTCTTCTTCTAAACGCACCTGTTCTGATTTTTGCAGATCCAGCTGTTCCTTTAATTCATTCAGCTGTTCAATCTGATGTTGATCATCTTCCGTAATTCTTTCAATACCGGAAAGACGACGAAGCATGTCATTTAAGTCCTGCGAACCCATCACCAGATCAATCAACATATTCGTACCCGTGCTGGACTGCTCATTTTGCATTCTGGATTTGATCTGTTCATCCCAGGCATCAATTTCTTCCTGCTTCTCCTGAATCTTTTGTTCCAAAGCCTTGATCTCTTCTTCGATCTTTTGAATGGCGCTTTCCTTTTCCTGGATCTGTCCTTCCAGCTGCTCCTGCAGTTCCTTTTGTGTTTTGGCCAACTGCTCCATCTTATCTGTATCTTCTTCTAAAGAAGCGATATCTTTACTATATTGTTTGATATCTTCCTGCAGCTGATCATAGCGCTGCTGCTGATAATCCTGAAAAGCCTGGCATGCTTTCACACCATCTGCAGATGATTGTGGCTGCGAACAACGTGCGACCCACGCATCGGTATTTGAATAATCCTCCGCATGAACCGGCATCGCAAAAGCCAATGCACAAGCGCCCGCAGATAAAAGACTGATTAAATTTCTTTTTTTCATCGTGTCCACCTCAAATACTTTCGACTTGCCAAATAACTACCGATCATCCCTACAAATACACCGATGGCCAGTAGTATGGCACTGATAATTAAAGTAAACGGAAATGGTTTGATCAAAACAAACATATCCGACATAAACATTCCACCAAAGGACTGATATAACGCAGTATATCCAAATACACATAATAAACAAGGCCCTAAAGCACCAATAAAACCACTTAACATTCCCTGCAGCATGAAAGGAAATGTAATGTACCAGTTAGCCGCACCCACCTGTCGCATGATGCGAATTTCATCTTTTCGCACCTGAATGGTCATCTTGATCGTATTGCGAATCAGGAAAATAGACAAAAAGATCAATGCTACAATAAAGATCAATCCCCCATAACGAAGACTTGCGAATAAATGCACCATCGTATTAACGGCACCAGTTCCGTAAGTAGCTTCCACAACACCATCCATTTTACTGATTTTGTCGGTGATGGAGTCGATTTGTGTATTATCGCTTAATTCGATGATAAATACATCATAGAGCGGATTTTTATCGCCTGCATATTGTTCAAAGGTATCGCCATAATCTTCAATCAGCTGATCCAGCTCTTCATCCTTATTGCTGAACCGAACGGTATCTACCCCTTTTGTATCCTTCAGTTCAGCTTCCAAGGATTGAATGTCCTCTTCGCTCATTGTCGGATTGATGGAAACCTGAATGACCAACTGTTCTTCTATATTTTTTGTAAAACCCGAAACATTCCATGCCAGTACGATCATCAGCATGGAGATCAACAACGCAATCCCAATCACCAAGATCGAAGAAAAAGTCAGCGCAAAATGACGCCGCATATCTTTATTAGCCTGACGGAACAATCGTGGTAAACATTTAAAGAATAAAAGCATCTATCCCACATCCAATCTTTGACATTATATCATACTTGAAAAAAAACCAAAAAAAGTCCATAATTTTACAAAATACGCTTTTGCCTCACATACTTTCACATGATAATCTATTATTTATTTGAAAACTTTCCCTTATAGTATAAGTGTGTTCAGGGAACACGTTAAAAAATCCTTCATATCTCTCTCCTAAAAAAACAATAAATATGAAACAAGGATAACATCTTAGTCAGAGATGTTATTTTTGTTTGGAAGCTTAGATTTTATCTTTGTTCATCATAGCATACTTAACACAGTTGTTCTATAGACTATAAAATGAAATTACATCCTTAATACACGTTTAAAAAATTTTATAAATTTTTTCGCTAAATTCAACTAAAAAGTTGATGACCTAACATGAATAGCGTCAGATTCAGGGATATTCTTTGACATGTAAAGGAGATTCCCTATGATTAATGAAACATTCTTGAACCATCTAAAACCAGTAGAACTCGAATTCATTCAAGCCTTCATTTATAAACTGACAAGCGACAAAATAACTCTGGATACAACAAATTCAGAAAATATTGAATCTACTGTATCCCGTTGTCCGCACTGTGGATCTTTTCATTTTGTGAAAAATGGATTTAACAAAAAGCACAGGCAAAAGTATCTTTGCAGAGATTGCGGGAAAATA
>NZ_ATUT01000025.1 GCF_000420345.1 Faecalicoccus pleomorphus DSM 20574
AATGCATCCTTATACAGATTGTCCCATCTTTCCTGATCGGCATATTGTATGATACGAAAGAACTTCTGTAAATAAAGACACATGAAATCAATAAGATCACTATTGATATCAAACAACTTCATCTCATAATCAAGGTTTCATCTTTGTTCCAGTCGCTTTTATGTATGCACTCATACAAGGTTTTACGATGTTCCCATTTTGATTCGCCCATGTAAAGGGTCAGGGAATAAACCGGATACAACAGATGCAGTTTGGTATTGGTCTTGATCTGTTGATGGATACCGGCATACTTGTAGTTCAAGATACGAACGGGCATGTAGGGATCCTTCTTTCTCTGAAATTCAGGATGGAGAAAGAACTTGTCATCATAAAACATCAATAAATCATTTTCCTTACGAAAACCAAGATCATGATGCGTTTCCTTGTCGTAGAGCGAAAGCTTGTCTGGATTCAGAAGTAACCTCTTCTTAAAATAGACGGAAGAAAACAAATCGGCAAAATGCTGTTTATTGGAAAAGACCTCCTTTAAACAGAGATTATAGGGATTCATTGTCAAAATATCATCTTCCTTTCTTTTTATAAATGAATCCTGAATCAGCACTATTTCTATTCCGGAAAAAATAAGTACTATTTAATACGATTAAAAATCAAAAAACTATCAAAAGCACTTTAATTTTTTTTTGATTTTAATATATGAGTCAAAAGAATTAAAATATGTGAATAAATTGAAAAGAATTGTACATTCAGTAGATCATCAAGATTTCCATAAAAAGATGATTCCCTCTTTTTTGTGTGATAAAATCAGAGATAAAGAGATAAGGGGGAATCTATCTCATGAAATTTACAGAATTGACGAAGGAAGAATTTGATGCGTTTGCCATTACACATCCGTTATGTAATTTCTGGCAGACATCCAATATGGCACAAATGCGGGAAGCCAAAGGTTTTTCAACGTATTATGTTGGTATCAAAGATGAAAGTGGGAAAATTATTGCCGGCTCGATGTTGTCGGTGCTTCCTATTTTTATGAATGGAACATTGGTACAGGCATTACGAGGACCATTGTTGGACTATAAGGACGAAGAACAGGTCACTTTTTTTCATGAGCATTTAAACGCATTTTTAAAGAAGAAAAACTGTATCTACCTGCATATTGATCCCTATGTGCCTTATGTACCGCATGATTTAGATGGTAATGTAGTTGAAGGGGATTTTGATAATCGAGATGTAGTGTCCTTGTTGAAAAAATTAGGGTATCGTCATGAAGGTTTTACACGAGGTATAGATTTAAGCCGAGAGCCACGATGGATTTATACCATTCCTTTAAAAGGAAAAACACCGGAAGAACTGATGAAGCAGTTTGAAAGAAAAACTGTTCGAAGTATCAAGAAAGCACAGAAATATAATGTACAGGTTCATGAGCTTTCACGTGATCAAATCGAAATTTATGAAAAAGTATTAAAACAGACTGGGGAGCGGCGAGGCTTTCAGGGAAGAGATGATGAATATCATCATCGTTTGTATGATGCGTTTCATGATGCAGGTTATGTGAAATTTTTGAATGCGACAATCGATTTAGATGATTATAAAAAGGATTTGATGGACGATCTTCAAAAACAGGAAGCCATTGTCGAAACATCAAAAAAGCGTTTAGAAAAACAAGAAAGCCCTAAGATTCAAAAGAAAATGGATTTGGCCCAAGAACAAGTTAACCAGTTGAAAAAGAAACTGGAAGAAGCGGATCAAATGATTCAGGAAGACGGGCAGGTTTTAGATCTTGCCAGTGGTATTTTCTTTACTTATGGAAAAGAAGTATTGTGTCTGATGAGTGGAGTGTATGAGAAGTATATGCGATTTGCGGCTCCTTATGCGATGCATTGGAAAATGATGAATTATTGCATTGAGCATGGTATGGAGAGATACAATTTATATGGAACCAGCGGTATTTTTGATGAAGGCGCTCCGGATTATGGTGTGTACTTGTTCAAAAAAGGGTTTCAGGGCGAAGTCGTAGAACTGATTGGTGACTTTGAGTATATCGTGGATACGAAGAAATATAAGATCTATAACACACTAAGAAAAATCAAGCATAGTTTACAGAAATAGAAGCAGAGTTTACATGATTTTTACTTTAGCCCTCTTGTGTTTATGATAAAATGAAAAAGAATTTCAGCAGGAAAAGGGGAATGTAAAATGATTCGCATATGTATCGTAGAAGATGATGAAAGTATTCGACAGTTATTAAAATTAACGTTAGAAAATTTTCAGTATGAAATCGTTGATTTTGATAATGGAGCGGATGCACATGAATATTTATTGAATCATAAAGTGGACCTTGCGATATTGGATTTGATGTTGCCGCGTATGAACGGATATGAGATCTTAAAGCAGATGCGTCAAAAGAAGCTCAATAAAGAAACGCCGGTCATTATTTTAAGTGCTAAAGATCAGGAAGTAGATAAGATTATGGGACTTGATTTGGGAGCCGATGATTATATGACCAAGCCTTTTAGTGTTTTGGAGCTGGCTGCGCGTATCCGCACCCTACTTAGAAGAACAAAAAAAGAATCAGATACGATTGAGCAGGGAATTTTGCGAATTGATGTGGATCAACGTATCGTGCATGTGCAGGATCAGGTTGTTGAGTTGACGTTTAAAGAATTTGAGCTTTTAAAATATCTGGCTTCCAATGCGGGTCGAGCCATATCACGTGAGGAATTGTTGAATCAGGTATGGGGCTATGATTTTGTGGGTGAAACTAGAACATTGGATGTGCATATTAACTCATTGCGAAAGAAATTAGGTCCTATTGGAAGAAATTATATCAAGTCTGTTCGTCAGTTAGGTTATCGTTTTAGTACGGGTGATTCCAATGCGTAAGAAGATCATCCGTTCTTTTATGATAACTTTTTTAATCTCTTTCCTATTGGGATTTAGTGTATTATATGCGGTCTTATACATGGTCTTTCTGGAAAATCAGCGCAGTGAGCAATTTCACGAACTGCAGATCATAGAGAAGATGGGGGATGACGATCAGGAAGGCGTTGGAAAATATCTGATGGAAAATGATTCGCGTCTAACGATCATCCAGACCGATGGAACGGTCATATATGATAATGCGGTGTCAAAAATTGATGAAAACCACCTGCAAAGAGAAGAGGTTCAGCAGGCGTTGGATACAGGTAAGGGAAGTACCATTCGTAAGTCAGATACGACTAAACAAAACTATTTATATACGGCAGTTTTTGATGAAGAAGATGCCAAGGTCATTCGCCTTGCGATTCCTTTTCAAGGGATATCACAATCCTGGATGGTTTTAATGCCAAGTTTTTTAGTTGCGTTTCTTGTCGCTCTATCGACGGTCTGGTTCATTTCTAAAAAAATGGCAACTTCGATCGTTTTGCCATTACAAAAGATATCACAGACTATATGGACGACACGAATCGGTAAGGAAAAAATACATTTTGAAGAATATCATTATCCGGAGCTAAGTGAGATCACTGTTGCGATCGAATCAATGAATGAAGAAATCGGTGAAAACTTAAATCAGCTGGAGAAACAAAAACAGATTCGGCAGGAGTTTTTTTCCAATGCTTCGCACGAATTAAAAACTCCTTTGACATCGATCATGGGTTATACAGAACTTCTTCGAACGCATACGATTACAGATCCTAAACAGGTCGATCGATGCTTGGAGCATGTCGCAAGAGAAGGTAAGCACATGACACAGCTGGTAAATGATATCCTGATGGTTTCCAAGCTGGAAAGTGAAGAATACAGAGCGCCATTCAGTCATATCTCGGTTCGGGAAGTGTTGGATGGCCTTCTGGAGAGATTTAAAGTTCAGCAGGAAAAGATGAATTTAAATATTGTTGTAGATTGTCAGGATCTGTATGTTTATGCCAATAAAGGTCATATAGAGGGCGTTTTTGAAAATTTGATCAGCAATGCCATAAAATATAATGTGTATGATGGAACGGTGTCAATTTCCTGCTACGCATCAGGAAAAAATATGATTTTAAAAGTACAGGATACAGGTATCGGTATTCCACAGGAAGATCAGGAAAAAGTGTTCCAGCGCTTTTATCGTGTGGATAAACAACGTTCCAAAGTGATTTCCGGAACAGGATTAGGACTTTCAATCGTCAAGCATATTGTTCATTTCTATAAAGGGTCGATTGAACTGGAAAGTAAAGAACAAAAAGGAACAACGATCACGTTGTCCCTTCCAATTTTAGTACATACGATTCCAGAAGATTAAACCTTTGATATCGGACGTAATGCGATATAAAGTATGATGTAGCGTAATAGATCCACTAAGATAAAGAGGATAAAAACGCGGAGTGGGTATTCTCCTGATGTGATATAACCGATAAAGCGCGGAAGAAAGGCAGCTATAGAGATTCCTTCGGCGAGTAAACAACCAAGCAAGATCTTTTTAGAAGCCGGATGGTTGTAGTACATAAAGAAAATCGGTATGGTCCAGATTACGGCACTAACGATACAAAGTATAAAGATGTCTTTTGTCGCAAATACGGTTTTCAGATCATTACTGACAAAAAAACTGGAGAAAATCTGTACCAGGATCGGAAAGACCATCAAGCTGGCGTAAACTGCAATTCCCAGTCGAACTGAAATCTGCGGCAAAGTATAAGGCTCTTTTTCTTCGTACTCTTCTTCCTCTATTTCTTCTTCTGGATCATGATAAGTAGAGCGAATAGGTTCAAATATTTCTTCTTCCTGTTCATCGTATTCGTCATCTTCAATTTCAATTACATAGTCAAATAAGACCTTGGCCCAACGGTTCTGTTTAAGATAACTGCCTAATGCAGAAAGGAAAATCAACTTCACCAGCATGCATCCAATCAGTGCTCCATAGACCAGAATATTGGATAGATCGTTGATCAGATAGTAGCCGGGAACCATCAATAAAGCAATTTCAAAAACATAACAGATCCAGTAGAAGATGCGAAAAACCTTATATCCTCCGGATAACATTAAAAACAGGATAAAGTAGAGAATGAGCTGTCCTGCCGCCAATACGATAAGCAGTGTATTGGATAGTTGGCTTTCCTGGATTGCAAAGAAATCCATATGCAGCAAGGCCCATACACCTATAAAATATAGAAGCAAGAGTAAATAAGAAACCCACAGACGTATCAGAACACGTGTTTTTGCTTTTTTATAAATCGTTGCATCATCTTGTTGATAATTGATCTTTTCCATGTTAAATGTATTATATGAAAAGGAGATTAGAATGTCAAAAACTGTAACTATTGAACGAATTGTAGGAAGATCCCATCTGGCCTCTGAGATGAAAAGTGGATCTTTAGATGTATTGGCGACGCCACAGATGATCGCATGGATGGAAGAAGCCAGCTGTCAGGTATTGGATCTGGAAGAAGGCATGACCAGTGTTGGGACCCTGATGCAGGTAAGCCATGATAAAGCCAGCCCGCTGGGGGCAAAAATTCGCATTGTTTCTACATTAACAGAGCAGGATGGAAGAAAGCTTAAGTTTCATGTAGAAGCGTTTCAAGGGGGTGCTTGTATCGGAAAAGGCGAACATGAGCGCTTTATTGTACAGGCTGAAAAATTCCTGAAAAAAACATATGGTCAATAAAAGACTGTAAAACTCACAAAAAGCTTACACCTGATCATGAAACAGTGTGTAAGTTTTTTTAGATGCATTAGAGTGGTTCTTATATTTTATGCTCTAATCTTTACTAACATTTAAAATTTAGCTGGTTCAATGCATAAAATGACAAAAAAAGATTTGTTGATCCCATCTATTTATGGACAGATTCTTATTTTTTAAGCGGGATTCAATGGGTTATACTTGCAACTGCCACAAATCTAAGTAAAATATCTTTTGAGATGAGAAAAAGTTAGCGGGAGGAATGATTGTGTATAACGTTCGTAAAGTTCAAGAAGATTTGATTTGGGTGGGAGCCAGTGATCACCGCTTAAATCTATTTGAAAATATCCATCCGATTCCACGTGGAGTTTCCTATAACTCTTATGTGCTGTTGGATGAAAAGAATGTATTGTTTGATACAGTAGATTGGTCTGTATGCGGACAGTTTTTGGAAAATCTGAAGCATGTATTAGATGGAAAAAAAACTGGATGTGATCCTCATCCACCATGTAGAGCCAGATCATTTGGCAAGTCTGGAAGAGGTCATGCTTCGTTATCCGGAAGCTAAGATCTATGCTACCGCAAAAGCGATTACGATGATGGAACAGTTTGGCTTTGCGGTGGAAGGAAAAACACAAGCTGTAAAAGAAGGCGATACATTAGAACTGGGAAAACATACATTGACTTTTGTAATGGCCCCTATGGTGCATTGGCCGGAAGTTATGGTCAGCTATGATTCATATGGAAAAACGTTGTTCTCGGCAGATGCCTTTGGTACATTCGGTGCATTAGACGGTAAGCTTTTCAATGATGAAGTGGATTTTGACAGAGACTGGATCGATGATGCTCGTCGTTATTTCACAAATATCGTTGGCAAATACGGTGTACAGACCATGAACCTTTTAAAGAAGGCCAGCCAGTTAGATATTGAAATGATCTGTCCACTGCATGGACCGGTTTGGAGAAACAATTTCTCTTATATCATTGAAAAACATCAGCTTTGGGCTACCTACACACCAGAAGTTAGGGGCGTTATGATCGCGTATGCATCGGTTTATGGTCATACAGAAAGCGCTGCACAGGCTTTAGCTTCCAAGCTGGTACAGGCAGGAATCAAAGATGTAGTGGTTTACGATGTATCAAATACAGATCCATCCTATTTAGTTTCAGAAGCATTTAAATATTCGCACATTGTATTGGCTTCCAGTACATACAATGCTTGTATATTCCCTAAGATGCAGGAATTCCTGGAACATTTAAAAATGTTGAATTTCCAGAATCGTACCATCGCAATTATGGAGAATGGCTCCTGGGCCAGCATGTCCGGAAATCTTATGAGAAAAATGTTAGAAACGATGAAGAATATGAATGTTTTAGAGAGTACGGTAAAAATCAACAGTTCTTTGCACACAGAAGAACCACTGGATGCATTGACAGAGGCAATCAAACAATCTATGTAAGAGGCTTAATTGCCTCTTTTTTGTTTGACATTCATTTTGGGGAAGAATAAGATAACTGTGTATTGTCAAAGAAGGTACGAATATGAAACTAAAGCAAATTAATACAGATATATATGAAGCTTGGATCGAACAATTTGAGAACAGAAATTTTCTACAATCCAGCTATGAAGGAGAAAAGATGAAAAAAGATGGCTGGGATGTACGATATCTGGCCGGTATGGAAGAAAATACGATTCAAGTCTGTGCCATGGTTGCGATCAAACCTCTAATGAAGCTGTTTCACTATGCCTATATTCCCAGAGGGCCTTTTTATACAAATAAGGAGAATCTCAAAGAATACTATGGTTTACTGCAGAGCTATTTAAAAAAAGAAAAATGTGTGTATCTGGAAACGGATCCTTATGTTCCTTTGCGACAAAGAGATGAAAACGGGCAGATCGTTGAAGGCGGATGGAATCATCAGGATGTTGTCGATCTTTATCAAGAAATGGGTTTTACACATTTTCCACTAACGCAAGGTTATGATATGACAAGACAGTGTCGCTGGATGTCAGTCTTACATTTAGAAGGCCAAACAAAGGAACAGGTGTTCAAGGCTTTTCCTTCCAAGACCAGACAAAACATCAAAAATGCCCTGAAGTATAATATCAAAGTACGAAAACTGGAAAAAGATGAGCTCTCCATTCTGCACGATCTAGTTAGTATGACCGGAGAGAGAAGACACTTTTCTTCTTTATCTCTAGAATATTACCAGGAACAATACGAATATTTTAAGGATAAGGCTCAGGCCTATTACGCTTATCTGGATATTGACGCATATGTCGAAAATATTCAACAAAGCATGGATAAAGAAAAACAGGTAATCGAACAGGCTCAACAAAGGCTGCAGGAAAATCCTCATTCTAAAAATTCACAGAATCGTTTGCACACCGCTACTTTACATTTAGAATCTTTGTATAAACGTCAGGAAGAGGCTGCACTTTTACAGAAAGAACATGGACATGAATTAGGATTGGCGGCAGCTATGTACATTTTTTATGGAAAAGAAGTGGTATATTTGATGAGTGGTTCCAATGATGCCTATAAGAAATTTAAAGCGCCTTATGCTCTGCAGTGGACAATGATCCAAAAGGCAATTGAACAAGGTTATACGGACTATAATTTTTATGGCATCAGTGGATTGTTCGAACCAGATCAGGAAGGCTATGGGGTCTTTGATTTTAAACGAGGCTTCAATGCGGTCGTAGTCGAACTGATAGGAAACTTTATCCTGCCATTACATACGATGCTTTTTAATGTATATAAGAAAAAGAATCATTTGGATATTTAAAAGGACAGATTGCTCTGTCCTTATTTTTGTATGGCGCTGTCGATATAACCGGCCTTGTTGCTGTCTAAGTCTTCCGGATTCCCAAAGCCATACCAGACCATATATCCTTCATAACCGGAATCGTTGATTCCTTTGATCTGGGCCTTGATCTGATCTGGTGTTAAGTCTCCATATGCCTGTATCCAGGAACGATAGACAGGTGGATTCTCCAACTCTTTCATTTCTTTGTCTGCCAGACGAGTATATTCTTCCAGTACCTTTCCAGGATCACTGCTAGGATCTTCGATTCCCATCGCTCCGGCAGAGAAATGATCGGAATAAGGCATCGGACAGATTACATCAACACTGTTGGCAATCGCAAGATAAAACTGTCCGATATCCTGATCATCCTGTGCAACCAAAGGCCAGGCGAAGACATCGGCAGCCACATAGACATGGTAGGGCTCCAGTTCTTCCTTGGCATACTGTAAAAAGCCTTGTAAGGCAGCAGTCTTACTTTCATCATAGGTGTTTTTTAAGTCAATGGAATCCATGCTTGCACTCAATCCATCCGGAAAACGAACGTAGTCAAATTGAATTTCGTTGACACCGCAATCCGCCACTTCTTTGGCAATGGCTACATTGTACATCCAGGCTTTACGAGAATATGCACTTGGCCAATACTCATCGTTGTGAACAATGAGATTTCCGCTGTTGTCGGTAATAGATTCTTTACTGTTTTGTAAGGCAAATATTTGATCCTTAAAGGTTACGATACGACCAATAATGTAACAACCCTGATCCTGAAATTCCTTAATGAGATCTTTTAATTCATCCATAGAAGCTAATACATTGGATTTTGCCTGCTTTGGATCGTTTAAATATTCATCTGCCGCTTTTGAATCATACCACAGGTAGCCGGCATCTCCTTTTAATTCCACAACATAGGCATTGACACCGGTCTCTTTATTCAAGTTTAAATAATATTCTTTATTCTGGATCATATTCTCTAATGAGATATGAACCGCATTGCAGTTGGTCAATAATGAATTGTCTTCATACTCGACAGTTTGCGTTGGCTTATAATCGATTTGGTCGATATAGGCATCCTTAGAGTATCCTTCACCATAATATTCATCCCAATAGGTTGAATATGTTATATCTGTATTCCAGTTTTTTGTAGATAAATCTTTATCGGTTTCTACGTATTTTCCGTTCAACCAATATTTCTTTCCGTCTTTTTCGATTTGATACCATCGAATTTCTCCAGTCGTTTGATCAAGATCATCAAGATCGACCTTTGTGACCTTAACACTTTCTCCTTTTTTTACGATTTCATCACATAAAGGACCATCTTTTTTCTCGCGCAGATTGATCAATCGTCTTGGATAGACGGTATCAATCTGGATGCATTCCTCCAATGTGTTTTTTAAATAACGATTATCCAGGGAGATTTGCATGCCTTCATACTGGAAAGTAGATTCCTTTTCTTTTTTCTCTGATAGGCGAACCGCAGTACCGCGAGGGATGCTGAATTTCTTTTCGGCAGCTTCTCCGTCAACGATATAAGGCACGCTGACTTGCAGCGTGTTTTCTTTGCTGTAGATATAACGGATAGGATGGATCGCATTATAGATGCCTGAGGAAATTGCTGTGATACAGGATACCAAAAAAGCAGCGGCAATCAATGCTCCACCGATCCGAATTAGGGCGCCGGCTCTAAGTTTTCTCTTTTTCATCAGAAGAACAATATCATAATTGGTGAAAAAAAGTCAATTTTGGTCCAAAATTGACAACTTATCCCCACTTTTTGATGGAAATATGCGATAAAGTCTGCCCAATCAAGACGCCACATGTATCAATCATGACATCGGTAAACTGCGCAGATCGTCCGGCAATAAAAAACTGATGAAATTCATCACTGCAGGCATAGAGAAAACAAAGTATTAGACTCAATCCAAAAGCCCATTTGGATTGAGGTTCTTTAAAGGAGCGATATACGCAAAAGCCTAAAACCATATAAATAGTAAAATGAGCCAGCTTGCGAATCAAGAAACGGGCTGTATCTTCCTGCAGAAACGGAAACAGAAATAAAAAGGAATCGCTTTGCAGGGTAGACTGACTGGCATTTCTGCCGGAAAACCAGAAGATCAACAAGGCTATTGCCAAACTGGCCCATCGCCATTTAATGTGCTTTGACATGTTGAAGAAGCAGCAGATTTCGGGCTTTTAAATAATCGCTGTCGCAAAAACAATTGATGGTCTTAATCGTATGAAACTCAAAGTATTTTTGAAGATCGGCATCATCAATGATGATATAGGAATCAATATGATGTTTGTCGATATATTCTTGTATGACCTGAAAGCGGGGTGTGGATTTTCGCGTTGTACCGATAAACGCCTGTTCCAGATGCAGGATCTTAAAAAGATAATAAAGCTCATGCTTAGAATAAATTAATCGCCAGGAGCTTGTTAAAACGATACGGGCATCAAATTCATCCACCAGCTTCTTTAAAAGGCTACAGGCATTTTGATCAAAACCATAATAAACAAGGTTGGTAAAATAAATATTCAATTTTAAAAATTCAGGATCATGATAGAGTTTGGCAAGTTCTTGATTTAAATGATAATCAAGAGCAGAACTGTTATTGGTTTTTAAGGGATGTAATACTCCATCAATGTCCAAAAAGATAACAGGATGCATAGACTCCTCCTGTCCTTATTGTACAAAATACAAAAGTCAGGGGCAAGATATGATACAATGAAAGACAAGAGGAGGCTTCCTTATGAAACAAAAAGTTGTTTTGGTCACCGGTATGTCAGGTGCCGGGAAATCCAGTGCCATGAATGCTTTGGAAGATATGGGATACTATTGTATCGATAACTTTCCAAAAGAGCTTTTACCAAATTTAGAAACATTACTGGAAAAAGAAGATCATTATCAGTATGTTGCGTTATCTGTTAGTGCCATCGATTATTTAGATTTTGTGACGTATTTTAAAAATATGCCGGAACCGATATCTATCGTTTTTCTGGATTGCAGTGATGAAGAACTGCTGCTTCGTTATCGCTTTACCAGACGACATCATCCGATGATTGCCATAGGCAAAGCGACAACAATCGAAGAAGCTATCGAAATGGAAAGAGATTTATTTGATCATTTACAAGATAGTGCTCCGGATATGATCCATATTGATACGACAAAGATCACACCGACATCTTTGGCTAGTCGCATTCGACATCGCTTTAAGATGCAGGAAAAAAGTCAGTTTACCTTGACGTTTCAATCGTTTGGCTTTAAGCATGGTGTTCCTTTAGATGCAGATATGGTCATTGATGTACGCTTTTTGCCCAATCCGTTTTATGAACCCGAGTTGCGGGATAAGACCGGCAATCAAAAAGAAGTCTATAACTATGTCATGGAAAAACCGGAAACCCAGGATTTTATCGTTCGGTTAAAAAATTACACAGATTTTGTTTTTGAAAGCTATGATCACCAAAATAAAAACCATATGATTGTTGCGATAGGCTGTACCGGCGGGCAACATCGTTCCGTATCCATATGTAACTGGTTATATGATATATATAAGGATACTTATCGTTGTTTTAAATCCCATCGGGATATAGGAGTGGATGAAGAATGAAAAATATCGTAGTCATTGGTGGTGGGACCGGACTTTCCAGCATGCTTATGGGAATGAAAAGTATTCAGAATGCCAATATTACCGCTATTGTAACGGTGGCCGATGATGGCGGAAGTACCGGTCGTATCCGAGATATTTATAATGTACCGGCAGTCGGGGATATCCGTCATGTGCTTTGTGCGATGGCACAGGATGATGAAAATCATTTGTTCAGCGATCTGATGAATTATCGATTTGAAGGGGATAAAGATATCGGTGGGCATAATCTGGGAAACTTGATCTTTTTAGCTTTGATGAATCTGACAGGTTCTTTTATTGGTGCCATTCAGGCAATCAGCAAGGTTTTGAAGGTCAAAGGAACGATCGTACCCAGTACACTGGATATTGTAACTCTGTATGCGATGATGAAGGATGGAACGCTGGTCCGGGGAGAAAAAAACATTCCTACATTGGATAACAGTATCGATCACGTGTTTTATCAAAAGAAAGTCACTCCGTATTTGCCGGCCATTCAAGCCATTGAAAATGCGGATATTCTAATTTACGGGATTGGTTCACTATATACATCGATCATGCCCAATTTGATCATAAAAGAGATTTCAGAGGCAATTCAAAGAACGACATGTCCGCATATTTATTTCTGCAATGCGATGTCACAGCCTGGGGAAACAGATAACTACAGCATGGAAGACCACATTCGTGCTATTGAAAAACATGCGTTTAAAAATCCGGTGGATCTTGTCGTGGTCGATCAAAGCTATATCCCACAATCAATTCTGGATAAATATGCGAATATGAACTCATATCCGATTCAAGTGCAGGAAAAGGAGCATTCGTATCAGATTTTAAAACGAAACATGATTTATTTTGATGAAAAGGGGCGTATTCGTCATGATCCCAAAGCTGTTCGGGAAGTCGTAGAAGAAATTTTAAAGGCTCTTTAGAGTACAATTAAAAATCTCATGGTATAATAACTAGCGCAAAAAAGGAGGTTTGGCATGTCATTTACAAGCGAGGTAAAAAAACAGATCTGTGATGATGTACTGGATACAAGTGCTGCCAAAGCACAGCTTTGTGCTCTGTTACAAATGCGGGCCTCTTTGCATATGAACTGGCAGGGGATGTACTTATCGTTTCAAACCGAAAATGCGACGATTGCCAAGCATGTCTTTCAAAGGATGAAAGAGCAGTATCAGGTGGATCCTCGTCTGTCTGTTTTGCGAAAGATGCAGTTAAAAAAGAACAATGTCTATCGTATTCAAGTCTATGACAAGGCGCAGACAATTCTCTCGGATCTAAAGATTTTGACGGAAAGCGGCCTGCATTTTGCGCCACCGATCCAATATACACGCTCAGAGAAAAACGCTCGTGCCTATCTTCAGGGATGTTTTTTAGCCGGTGGCAGCATCAATGATCCTAAAACGACAAATTATCATTGTGAGATCAGTACACATGAAGAACAGATGGCCCAAAGCATACAAAAGATGATGCAGCGATTTTATTTGCCGGCTAAGACCATACGCCGAAAGAATGCGTATATCGTCTATCTAAAAGCCGGTGACAAGATTGCCGATTTTTTAAAGCTCTGTAACGCATCCCAGGCTTTGTTTGACTTTGAGGATTCACGAATTCAGCGTGATTTCTACAACAATTTAAAGCGTTTGGATAATTGCGAGCTGGCTAATGAAATGAAGGCGTTAAAAGCAGGAAAAAAACAGTTGGATTATATATACGCATTGGAACAAAATGAGAATAAGGTTGAGATTTCTTCCAAGATACGGCATGTGATGGAAATACGGAAGAAGTTCCCGGAAGCCAGCATGAATGAGCTGTGTGAACAATGTTATCTGGCGTATGGCGAGATCATTTCCAAATCGGGGATGAAGCATCGACTGGGGAAAATCAAAGAAATGGCAAAGCCGTTTTTGGAGGATGCAGATGCGTAAACTAGGATGGATTATAATGTGTCTGTTGGTATTGACGGGTTGTTCTGGTCCCTTGCTGCAAAGAAAGACATTTACGGTTGAATTAGGACAGGATATTTATGCCAATGCGGCATTATATATTAAGGATGCGCAAAATTATCCAACTGATGACTGGGAAGTGGAGGCCAAAAGTTCCGGTGTTGTGAAGACACAAAATCGTTTTACTTCTGAGAATATGGATTATCTGGTGGTTGGAGTATATGATTTTGTGATTCATGCGGGAAATCGGGATATCGATTTCTCCATTTCCGTAAAAGATACACAACCGCCAACGATATTATCCTGTCCGACAGAGATCGATATTTCGACAGGACAAAGCATAGATTGGTCGGCTTATATCAAAGCCAGTGATTTAAGTGGAGTTTCATTTTCAACGACATCGGATTTTAATGCTTCAACTGCCGGATCGCAGGATGTATCAGTACGCGTATCCGATCGTTTTGGCAATGCGGTAACACGAGAAATCCATGTCAATGTAACATAAGGAGATATAGATGCATTTAGAAATGTTTTTAGGATTAGGAATTCCTTTTTTGGGAACGATGCTGGGAGCAGCGGTCGTTTTCTTTTTAAAAAAGGGAGTGCCGCCATTGGTTGAAAAATTTATGCTTGGCTTTGCGGCCGGTGTTATGATTGCAGCCAGTGTCTTCAGCTTATTATTGCCGGCGATGGAAGAAGTCGAACGTTTACATCAAAGCAGCTGGCTGGTGACATCTGTTGGCTTTTTGTTGGGAATCTTCTTTTTATTAGTGTTAGATGAAGTGATACCACATATGCATGTAGATTCGGATCAGGAAGAAGGAATCCATACTTCCTGGAAGAAAACTACAAAGCTATTCTTTGCGATGACGCTCCATAATATTCCCGAAGGTATGTCATTAGGCATCGTTTTTGCCGGATTATACAGTGCTAATACTGCCTTGACCATTGAAGGCGCTTTGGCACTTTCTATGGGAATTGCCATTCAAAACTTTCCGGAAGGAGCTGTTTTATCTTTGCCATTACATTCACAGGGAATGTCCAGAATGAAATCATTTCTTTTAGGAACCGCTTCGGGCATCGTAGAACCGATTGGTGCGTTTTTGACGATCTTGTTTTCGGCAGTCTTGCAGCCGATTTTGCCCTGGTTGTTAGCGTTTGCGGCCGGAGCTATGGTCTATGTCTGTGTAGAGGAGCTGATTCCGCAATCCCAGCACGGGAAGCATTCGAATATTGCCACGATTGCCTTTGCGATTGGTTTTGCCTGTATGATGATCCTGGATACGGCTTTGGGGTAGAATATGAAACTGACAAAAGCCGATCGTATCTTGATCGTGATCTTGATGTTGATATCCCTTTCAAGCCTTTTCTTTTTGTTGGGACATACGACACAAGCGAACAGGGCGGATGTGTATGTCAAGGAAGAAAAGGTTTTATCAATTGACTTAAATCAGGATGGACAATATAGCGTAGAGGGAACCAATGGCAAAGTCAACATCGAAGTAAAAGACCATGCGGTACGTGTAACACAGGAAAACAGTCCGCATCATCTTTGTTCTAAACAAGGCTTTGTTTCGGATTCAAATGTGCCGATCGTGTGTCTGCCCAATGAGACAGTCATTCAAATCGAAGGTGACACAAAGGAAGATACGGTGATACAATGAAAACAGAAAAAATTGTAGAGTTATCCTTTTTGTGTGCCATTGGAATCGTTTTACAGATACTGGAAAGCTTTCTGCCTACCTCCTGGATCATTCCCGGATTCAAGATCGGTTTTGCCAATATTACGGCTTTGTTTGTATTAAAGATGTACGGTATCCAATCGATGTGGTTAGTCAGTGCCATGCGGGTTTTTCTGGCAAGTCTTTTACAGGGAACTTTGTTTTCGGTTTCTTTCTGGCTGTCGGCAAGCGGTGCTTTTCTGGCATTATGCGCTATGAGCATTGGCTATAAAACCGGTTGGTTTTCCATTTTAGGAATCAGTGTTCTAGGTGCGGCCTTTCACAGTATTGGCCAGGTTTTGATGGTGACATGGATCTATCAACAGTTTTTTATGCAGTTGTTTTTGCCGGTTTTACTGGCATTGTCTATTGTAAGTGGCTTATGCATCGGCGCTTTGAGCCAGCTTATGATGAATCGATGGAAAGGAAGAAAAAGTATATGATGTTTGTTTATAAACCACAAGGTGTATGTTCTCGTGAATTTCATTTTGAGATTCAAGATGGCGTAATCCAGTCTTTTGAAGCCATTGGCGGATGCAATGGCAACTTGAAAGGAATCGGACGTCTGTTAAAGGGAAGAGATGTAAAGGAAGTCATGGAGGATCTGGAAGGAGTAACTTGTGGCATAAAGAGTACATCATGTCCGGATCAGATTTCTAAAGCTTTGCAGACGTATATAAAAGAAAATGGCTGATTATTTTTTAGGGGCTTTAAAAGCACTGGAAAGACGCTCTAAAGATAATGTACTGATCTTTTCAGATGTCTTGACAGAGCGTTTGGATGCTTTGGTAGAATCGATGATCTATCAAAAGATTTCCGATAACGATTATTTAAAGACCTTGGAGCTATACTATAAAAAATACCAGCGGTTTGAAAACCATAAAGGTATGTACTTTTGTATCCTTCGCATGCAGCAGATCATGCAGCTAAAAAATGCGCGAAAAAGACAAGAGAACTGGCATTATCTGGAATTTACATCCGATGTGGACAGCGAGGTACAAGAATTTTTAAAAGCCCATAAATCGTATTATCAAAATGCGATTTATGAATATACGCGGGTATTTTTACTGATTCTGCTGGCTGTTACGATTGCCATTTTAGTTCTCGGTGTTCTGGTCTTTCAAGTTCCGTTTTTGATCGGGTGGCTGGTATCCATCGCCTTTTATGGAGGTGTATGTTTTTTTGGCAAACAAAAAGGAATTGACTTCTTGATGGAGAAACAGATTCAAAAACTATATCCTGATTTAGATATGCTCTGTCAAAGATTGGATCGTTGTGTCATGGAGAAACAAAAGAAGCGAAAGAAAATTTTCTAAAAGACTTGTTAACATCTTCACAAAGCATAAAAAAATGCTAAAATACTTGTAGGAGTGATTAGACATGGCGACTAAAAAAGTACCAAAAGCAACCTTGCAGAGATATCCGTTATATTTAAAAGCACTGCGTCGTTTAAAAAAGAATGGCGTACAAAGAATCATGTCCAAAGAATTATCAACGTTTGTAGATATCGAATCCACAACGATTCGTAGAGATTTTTCCTTTTTAGGAAATTTGGGGAAACAAGGATATGGTTATGATGTAGATCGACTGATAGAGATTTTTAATGCGGAACTTGGAGTCGATTTTGATGAAAAGATCATTTTGGTGGGAGCCGGTAACTTAGGGCGAGCTTTGATGAATTATAATAAATGGGATCATGTGGTTGGAGAAATTGCCTGTGCCTTTGATATGGATGAAGCCAAGGCCGGAGTCCAGTTTGGTGTACAGATTTATCCAATGACACAATTAGAAGAAAAAATTCCGGAAGGCTGTCATATTGCCATTTTGACGATTTCCCATAAGATACAGGAAACGGTGGATCGTCTGGTGGCTTGTGGAATTACCGGACTTGTGGATTTTACCCATGAACATTTTCTGGTGCCAAAAGGGGTTGCCGTGAAAGTTGTGGATGTGGTATCATCAATACAAGAGTTGGTTTTTATTACCAATTCCATGGATACAAAGGCTAAGAAACAGTAGTTGCCATAAGTGATGCGTCAAAAGAGAGTTCTGTACGGTGAAAAAGAACCGATAGCTTATAAGCACAAACAACTGTGGAGCCAGGCTGGAGAAATAGTAGTAGTCAGTCTCGTTGGAGTGCGTTAATCTCAAGAGGGCTTTTTTGAAACAGGATGGTACCGCGGTTATATATCGTTCCTAACGGGGCGATTTTTTTATTTTACAGGAGGAGAAAAGATGTTAGTCAAAAAGTTAAAAGAAGATTTTCAGAGTTTTGATGGACAAGATATCACATTACAAGGATGGGTAAGAACCAATCGAAATTCAAAAGCTTTAGGATTTATCGAACTGAATGATGGTTCCTGCTTTGGCAATGTACAAGTTGTCTATTATCAGGAAAGTACAAAAAATTATGAAGCAATCAGTAAGATCACATTAGGCTCTGCGATTGAAGTTAAAGGAAAGCTGGTGTGCACACCGGATTCCAAACAGCCCTTTGAAATTCAGGCTGGATCGATCGAAGTGCTTGGCTTAAGCGATCATGACTATCCTCTACAAAAGAAACGCCATAGCTTTGAGTATATGCGTGAGATTCCTCATGTGCGTCCTCGTGCCAATACCTATTATGCGATTTTCCGCTTGCGCAGTGTTTTGTCCATGGCCATTCATACATTCTTTCAGGATAGAGGATTTGTCTATGTGCATACACCAATCATTACCGGTAACGATGCCGAAGGTGCCGGCGAATGTTTTACGGTCACGACTAGAGAAGATAATAAGTACGAGGAAGACTTCTTTGGCAAACATGCACAGTTGACCGTTTCCGGACAGCTTCACGTCGAACCATTTGCCTTAACGTATCGTAACGTTTATACATTCGGACCTACATTCCGGGCAGAAAACTCAAATACAACGCGACATGCCAGTGAATTCTGGATGATCGAACCGGAACTTGCTTTTGCGGATCTAAGCGATAACATGGACTGCATTGAAGAAATGATCAAGTATTGTATCAATTATTGCCTGGAGCATGCACCGGAAGAAATGGCATTCTTTGAAAAGATGATCGACAAAGACTGCATCAAACGAGTCAAAGCCGTTGCCGCTTCCCACTTTAAACGTATGACTTATACCGAAGCTATTGAGCATCTAGAAAAGGCCAAAGATCAGTTTGAAAATAAAAATATATATTGGGGCATGGATCTGCAAAGTGAACATGAACGTTATATCTGTGAAAAGGTTGTCAATGGACCCGTATTTTTGATTGATTATCCAAAAGAAATCAAAGCATTCTATATGCGTGTCAATGAAGATCAAAAAACTGTGGCTGCTTGTGATTTACTTGTTCCTTATGTCGGAGAACTGGTTGGCGGCTCACAACGTGAAGAACGATACGATGTACTGGTAGAGAAATTAAAAGAATTAAATATCTCACAGGAACCTCTACAATGGTATTTGGATCTTCGTCGTTTCGGTGGCTGCAAACACAGTGGATTTGGACTAGGATTTGATCGTATGTTGATGTATTTAAGCGGTATTCAAAACATCCGTGATGTAGAACCGTATCCACGTACACCACGAAATCTGATTTTCTAAAGAGTCGAAAGACTCTTTTATTTTGCGAATCGAGAAATTTGTATAAATAGTTTATGAATCTAAACAATTAAACAGCCTTTCTATTTTTGGCTTACTATTGTATAATAAGGATATCGATGGAAGGGATAGATTATGAAGAAACGACTGCGGAAATATAAGATTCGATATAAAAGAGTCTTTTTTGCCGCGGCTATTTTGTTTGCCGGTATCTCGTTTCTCTATTTGTTGTTTCACCCTGTCCTACTAAAGGCATCCACAATAGAGGTGGAAATCAATTCTGAGTTTAAACCGGAAGATCAGATTTTATTTGTACTCGGCGACGATAAAGAAGTAAAAATAGATGGAGAGGTCGATACATCTAAGTTAGGTGAATATACGATTAACTACAAGCTTCATCAATATCAAAAGGAAGTAAAAATCAAGGTACAAGACACCAAAGCTCCATCTATAACAACAAAAAATCTGAAAACAGATATGATACAGGACATTGAGCCAGCTTCATTTATTGAAAAATGTGAAGATGCAACAGAAGTTACCTATCATTTTGCAAATCAAGAAGATTTTACTAAACCGGGGCGGTATGAAGTTCCAATTATTGCCACAGATCAAGGAAAAAATGAAACAAGAACAAGTGCTATCTTGGAGCGGTGTGAAGATATAAAAGCTCCGACGATTGAACATTCGGATAAAAAGATAGAATTTAAACAAGGGCTGCTTCCTGATTTTTTGGAAGATGTATCCATCAAAGATGATTTTGATGAAAATCCTTCATTAGATACGGATACTTCACAAGTTAATTTTGATCAGCCGGGCGATTATACCCTCATTTACATTGGTAGAGATCGTTCCGGTAATGAAACACAGAAAACAAGAAGTTTGACAATCTTAAAAAATGAGGAATTAAACCAAAAAATCGTTTATTTAACTTTTGATGACGGACCAAGTAAAAATACAGAGCGAATTTTAAAGATTCTTGATCAGTATGATGTCAAGGCTACATTCTTTGTGACAGGGAATCAACCTTCTTATAACGATTGGCTAAAAGTAGCTCATGAAAAAGGACATACGATTGGCTTGCATACCTTTACACATGATTTTGCCAGCGTTTATTCTTCAACAGATGCTTATTATGACGATTTGCGAAAGATACAAGATATGGTCAAGGACATAACAAATGAAGAAGTCAAATTAGTCCGGTTTCCCGGCGGATCCTCCAATACAATTTCTAAACAATATTTTCCAAAGATCATGACAATCTTGACAAAATCCCTTCAGGATAAAGGCTATCAGTACTTTGACTGGAATTGTGATTCAGGGGATGCCAGTGGAAATAATATTCCGGCGGACACTTTAATTCAAAATGCGACAGCCTGTCAAAGTCAATACATCAATATTCTGATGCATGATACAGCAGCTAAAGATACGACTGTAGAGGCATTACCTAAAATCATTGAACATTACAAATCAGAAGGCTATGTGTTTAAGGCAATAGAGATAGATTCTTTTGCCCCACATCACGGAGTCAATAACTAGGGCGCCCTTTGCGCTCTTTTCATTTTTTGATATACTTAGGGCATGACAAAAAGAAAACTGCATTCACGATTTAAACACCCTAGAATGATCATTGCGATTGTCGTAGTGATCTCTTTGATCAGTGCTGCTCTTTTTCTATATATGAGTCGTCCTACGGATATTGATCGTTTACAGATGACGGTGTTAGAAAAAATGGATTCCGATGTTATTGAAGACAATGTGAAAAAAGGGTTTACGGAAACATTTGAAATCCAGGATTATGGCATTTATGGCCAAACATTGTCTTTTTATCAGGGAAAATATGGACAAAAAAAGACAGATTCATTGATTGGAACCATGGTCGTTTTACGGAATGTGGAAACCAAAAAGGAACTGAGCTTTGCGATCGGGGAAAGTATTGATTCAGGGATTCAGCTAGGCACTCTGGATCCGGGATTGTATGAAATCTATATTTATGAAAACTATGAGAAGAAAAGAGTCTATTTTGAAGATGCTTTCGATAGTGAAACATTTAGTACGATGCGCAATGATAAGCATGTAAAAGATATCACATTACATGCATCCAAAGAGTATTTATCAGACTTTGGTATTTCTTATAAGCTGAACTATGCTTTTTTGGAAGTCAATGAGAATATACCGCGAGTTAAGGTTGCGGATGTGGTTTTAGATCCAGGTGGAATTATTTATAACGAGTTTAGTATGCAGAATGAACCGGGTATCATTACCGATTGGATCAATGAGCCGCAGGAAACATCCAGCTTTGCCGTACTTGTCCAAAAGGAGCTAGAATCCAGAGGGTTAAAGGTTTTATTGACCAGAGAAGCTGATGATTTTGACAGCTATTATGGTTCCTCTTCGCGTGTAGGTGTGGGATATAAGACTAAGGCCAAGGCTTTTATCAGTTTTGAAGTGTATGAAGATGATGAACTGCAGTATCCTTATATTTTGACATCGAATTATACGAAAGGGCTTTTAGCCAATGAAATTGCATATGCTTTTCGATCACAAGATTTAAAGATGGCATCCATTACCAACAACAACGTACAAAACAGTGCGGTCGTAATCGATCCCGGACAAAGCGAGGAAGGACAGGATCGTGTGTATGATGTGTATCCACAGTTAAGAGAATCCGGTGGAAAACAGACTTTTACCGGTGTATTGGAAAATTCATCGGCCAATCAAGGCTATAAAGATGTGTTTGGCATGGAAAGTATTGTTTTTATGCTGGCAAATGGAAGCAATGAAGAAAGTGTTCAGTATTATCAGGAAAATAAAGAGCAGATGGCGAAGACAATTGCCGATGCGATATGTGATTATTATGGAATAGGTGAGAACAGTGAAACTGCAAGTCAGTAATATAAAAAAGAGCTATGGGGCGCAGGATGTTTTGGAAAAAGCTTCTTTAAGCATCCGAGATAAAGAAAAAATCGCATTGGTTGGGAAAAACGGATGCGGTAAAACAACCTTGTTGAAAATTATTTGTGATAAAGAACAGCCTGACCAGGGAAGTCGTGTTGTCCAAAATGGAGTGCGTATTGGATATTTGGCACAGATTACTTTTTCGAACACCGAACATACGGTGTATCAGGAACTAAGCGATGCCTTTGCCAGAGTCAAAGAGTTGGAAACGAAGCTTCATGAGCAGGCGAGTATCTTGGAAACCGATGCCAGCGAAAAACAGATGGAGCGCTATGCTCGCTTACAAAGTGAATTTGAGGCATTGAATGGATATCAATATGAAGTGGAATTAAAAAACGTATTTTTCCATTTTGGCTTTGAAGAAGACGATCTGTATAAAACATTAGACGAATTCAGTTCCGGACAAAGAACACGAATTGCGTTAGTTAAGTTGTTGTTGTCAAAGCCGGATGTACTTTTATTGGATGAGCCAACCAATCATTTAGATATTGAAAGTATCGAATGGCTGGAAAACTATGTCCGACATTATCCAAGTGCGATCGTTCTGGTCAGTCATGATCGAATGTTTCTAGATCATGTGGTCGATGAAATTATTGAGATCGAATACGGTGTGACAACACGTTATGTGGGGAATTATTCACATTATGTGAAAGCCAAAGAAGAATTTATCAAAAAGAATCATGAGGCGTTTTTGCGTCAGCAGGCACAAATTCAACGTCTGGAAGAGTTGATCGAAAAATTTCGCTATAAGAAAAATAAGGCAGCCTTTGCCCAAAGTAAAATTAAATACCTGGAAAGAATGGATCGCATACAAGATCGAAAAGCGGATACATCATCCATGCATGCGACATTTCAATGTGCCAGAAAAGGTGGAAAACAGGTGCTGGAGGTTGAAGATCTAAAAATCGGGTATGATAAACCTCTATCGACTGTTAGCTTCTCATTGATCAAAGGACAAAGAATGGCTGTTGTAGGACCTAATGGAATAGGAAAGAGTACTTTGATCAAGACATTGATGCATAAAGTACCGGCGTTATCCGGACAGTTTCATTTCGGACATCAAATTGATGTTGGTTATTTTGATCAGGACAGCGCTCATCGAAAATCGGATAAGACGGTCATAGATACCTTATGGGATGTATCTCCGGATTTGACACAGACACAGATTCGCAATACCCTGGCCAGTTTTCTATTTACACAGGAAGAGGTCTTTAAAGAAATCAATACGCTTTCCGGAGGAGAAAAAGTGCGTCTTGCTTTAGCAGAACTGATGTTGATGGAAGACAATTTGCTTTTGCTGGATGAGCCAACCAACCATTTAGATATTCCTACAAAAGAGGCTTTGGAAAAGGCTTTGGAAAAATATGACGGAACTATTTTGTTTGTTTCGCATGATCGTATGTTTTTATCTAAAATGGCCAATCGAGTGCTGGAAATGGGACAGGACAGCAAAGTATATGATTGTACTTATACCGAGTATATCGAGAAAAAGGAAGCGGGAACTTTGTTGGAAGCACAGCCGCAGATAGAAAAATCGAATGTGTCTGTACAGTCATTTAAAGATCGAAAAGCTTTGAAAAATCGAGTGGATCGACTGGAGCAGCTCCTTGAAGCGGCACAGGAAGATTTAGAGGCTCTTCGAGAATTACGATATGAACCAGAGTACTATCAAGACTATCAGAAAATGGAAGAGTTGGATCAGCAAATTGATGATAAGCATAATGAAATAGCACACTATACACAAGAATGGGAAGAAAAGATGGAATTGTTGGAGTCTATGTCCTAAAGAATAAGCCCTTATGGTTTGGAGAACACAGGGCTTATTTTTTGTATTTAATGAATAGAATGTATTTTCAAACTTATATTTATACCATGGTTCAAGCGATCACTAAGCATTTCATCGAGTGATCACAAAAAGGTAACTTGTTAAACAGCTGCCTTTAAAAAAATGTAGAAATGGATTTCGATGCCAGAAAATACACAAATTAATTAAGATTTAATCTTTTTAAAATTTTAGGTTGTAATTCTTTTTTGACATGAAGAATAGAAAAAGCTTGTTGGATATCCGAAATCGTACCACTTTCCAGTAAGGCGGAAATGTTTTCAATCAGATTATCCAACTTTCCTTTTTCGATTCCATAATCTTTCCAAGCCAGAAAAGCACCCTGACCAAACGTACACATTTCTTCAACCTCCTTCTTTTCCTCTTTTGTCTACAGTATATCATACTTCTTTTCTAGGATTAATAGAATTTGTTCGAATTCTCTATCCGATAAAAACAACAATGACAATAACTCCATGACATCTTTTGGTTCTTTTAAGATCTCGTCTACTTTTTTTTCCTCTTTAGATTGGATACCAGGATATAAAAGGTGTATTTTTGAGATTCCATAGACCGCCGGATCAAAGCGAAAGTTTCCTTTTCTAAGTTTCTCTTCTGTTGTGTATTCCAGCCAACAGTTGTCTTTCTTTTTCGCATGGCGCAAACAAATCCACAAGGAGGGAACATCCAGGATATCATTGTAAGATTCATTCTGAAATCCCAGGGAATGGTTTTGTTGACCGGCAATGAGTCGGTATGCATAATAAAGGCTTCGGCGAGGAAGATGATACTTATAGGATTCCTCACCCTGTGCTTCAATATGGATCAAAAT
The DNA here is from genome assembly GCF_000420345.1 of Faecalicoccus pleomorphus DSM 20574. Classification (GTDB taxonomy): domain Bacteria; phylum Bacillota_I; class Bacilli_A; order Erysipelotrichales; family Erysipelotrichaceae; genus Faecalicoccus; species Faecalicoccus pleomorphus. Next base: position 24,937 of record NZ_ATUT01000025.1, read on the forward strand.
GGATCGATCCGGATGTAAGGGGTGTTGAAGGACATACAACAGATCATAGATGATTCTGGCCCCAGGCATACGAAGATCTTCCGGATTCAAAGTGATGATCTTGGAATGGGAAGAGCTTGGCTGAATCAAGGAAGCAATTTCGTGCAGGGAAAGATGTTTACATTCGTCCAGACACTGTTGAAGAAGAGCAGCCTGAACAGACTTAAAAGAGAGAATGATTTTTGACTGGGAATCAAAATAATGCTTTTCCATTTCAAGCACGGTTCCTAGTTCACTTAAATGTGACATAAAAAATACCTCCTGCTTATATATACGTAAAAAAGAATCAAAACTATGAATTTTTTAGAAAATCTTTTAAAAAATCGCTAAGTTCAACTAAAAAGTTGATGCAGAGAATTAAAAATGATGTTTTTAATTTTGATAGAGCGTAAGCACATTAATTGGCAACTCAAAAGAACATATGTCTTTTGTCACAAAGGAAACAGATCCTTTCATAGCCAACATATAAGCTTTTGTTTTTCTGGCTTCCGCCCTGATTTGGTATTTCATCTGTTTACGGAATACAAGCCAATCCAAATAGTGCTGAAGATGTCTTATGGAGACTCCATGATAATGCTTGATCATTTGTTTGAATTCCTGATGCAGCTGATTCACTTCGCCCAGACTGTTTCCATTCCGACTTGTATAGTTTTTTTGG
>NZ_ATUT01000026.1 GCF_000420345.1 Faecalicoccus pleomorphus DSM 20574
CACAAATATCCATCAATGGTGAAAAGTCTCAGCAACAATGACTATCTGTTTACATTCTATGATTACCCAGAAAGTGTTAGGCATACGATTTATTCAACAAATCTGATTGAAGGAAACAATAAACAATTAAAACGAAGTTTCAAAAAGAAAGAACAATTTCCAACGGAAAAATCTGAAGAGAAATACCTTGTGATTCAATTCAATCGTTACAACGAGAAAAACATGAATCACGTACATAGAGGTTTTGGACAAACAACTAGAGAAGATTGGTTCAAGAGCTAATCTGCTTTACCAAGGATATACTTTTACACATAATTCTTGACGCTACCGGAGAATTGGGAGGATAAGATATGGATACGATATATGTATTTATTGTGATAATTATTTTATCTGTGTCATTTAGTATTATTAAGAGGTTAATTAGAAGTTATCGACTACAACAATTGTTATTTGCATTACAAGAGAAGAATATTGGTCTATTTCAAAAGTTAGTAAATTCAAAAATCAATTTAATACTATTTCCAAAATATAATTTAGAATATCTTAGGCTAAATGGTTATATTTTGGAAAAAAATTCAGAAATGATTGAAGAACAATTTAAAGTGCTAAATCAATATGTACTTTCTAAGGAACAAAGAAAAGATTTACTTTTGAAAAAATTAACTTACTATACTACTATTAAAAGTGAAAAAGCCATGGAAACTTTAAAGATGATTTCTGATTTTAAAGATACTGATTTTCTAAACAAAGCACAGGAAATATATGCAAAATTAAACTCATAACAGATATAAAAAATGAGAGGACTAGATCCTCTCAAATTTTTTTATAAGATATCACTTAAATTTTCGTCGATTGTCTTTTTCAATGTATCAAACGAATGATTGAAACGCTGCTGATCATTTTCGTTTAATGGAAGGCTGATGACTTGTTCAATACCATTTGATCCAACAACAGTTGGTGTACCAATGAAGTAACCTTCACGACCATATTCACCATTTTGATAACTGGATACCGGTAAGATGGCCTTTTCATTATTTAAGATGGCAGAAACGATACGTTTTAATGCCAAACCGATACCATAGTAAGTAGCTTTTTTAAGCTCGATAATCTTATAAGCTTTATCACGAACACTGATATAAATATCCTGCAGCTCGCTTAGTTCGATATCGTTTTCATCCAGGTATTCCAACAAATGTTTTGTACCAATGTATGTATGGATCCAAGGAACGAAGCTGGAATCACCATGTTCACCCATGATATAGGCATGGATATTTGAAGAGGCAAAGCCTAAACGTTCGCTCAATGCATGACGCAAACGAGCGGAATCAAGTACCGTACCGGAACCAATGACATGATTCTTTGGCAGGCCGCTTGTTTTCCAAGCTACATAAGTCATGATATCGACAGGGTTGTTGGCAACAACCAGTAAACCATCAAAATTATTTTTCTTTAATTCTTCACAGACACCTTTTGTGATATTCGCATTGATCTTTACAAGTTCCAAACGAGATTGGCCAGGCTTTTGAGCAGCACCGGCTGTTAAAACAACGATGTTTGTGTCCGCTGCATCGGCATAGCTTCCGGCAGTGATCTTCATTTTCGAGTTGGCATACAACAAGCCGTCACTCAAATCCATTTGTTCACCCTTTGCTTTATCGGTATTTACATCGACTAAAACGAGTTCATCAATGCCTTTTTCGGAGAGTAATGAGTAGGCAAAGCTCATTCCGACAAAGCCGGTTCCGACAAGCATGATTTTTCTTTTTTGGATCTTTTCACTATTCATAATATGATCTCCTCCTATTGTTTATCACTCTAATCACATTATAGTTCATTTAGTTAGCACAGACAAATAAAACACTTATAAAAACGCATAAAAAAACAGGGGAGTTCCCCTGTTAGCTGGACTGTTGTTGCAGCGTGATCTGTACATCGATTGTTTTTCCATCTCTGGAAACGCTCATAGAAACGGTATCGCCGATTTTATGATCACGTAATATGGCTTTGACTTCAGCCGATGTATTGACTTCCTTGCCATCAAAGCTAATGATACGATCGCCTTGTTGTAAGCCGGCTTTATCGGCAGCACCACCTTGTACGACTTGTACGATATAAACACCGTCTTCCATATCGGAGCGTCTTATACTGTTGGAAGAACTATAATCGTAGAGTGATACATTCAGTGCTGGACGACTGGTTACAGAGCCATTTTGAATCAGCTCATCGATGATATCCATCGCACCATCGATCGGGATCGCAAAGCCTAAACCTTCTACACCGGTTGAGCTTTCTTTGGCGTTTACGATACCAATCAGGTTACCGTTGGCATCAAAGAGACCACCACCGGAGTTGCCGGGGTTGATGGCTGCATCGGTCTGCAGTAAGGTCATAGTTTCATCTTCTACGGTAATTTCACGATCCAGAGCTGAAATGATACCGGTTGTGACCGTACCACCTAATTCACCTAATGGGTTACCAATCGCAATGGCCGCATCACCTACCTGCAGCGAACTGCTTTCACCAATGGTTGCCGGAGTAAGTCCGGATGCATCGATTTTGATCACGGCAAGGTCTGTCTGTGCATCGGTACCAACTAATTGGGCTTTGTATTCCGTTCCATCCTGAGTACGTACTGCAATGGAAGTAGCGCCTTCAATGACATGGTTATTTGTGATGATATATCCATCTTCTGAGAAAATAACTCCACTTCCGGCCCCTTGTTGCACATATTGTCCGAAAATACTGTTTCCGCTGGTCACAGCTTCTGTCGTGATTTCGACAACGCTGGGCCCACACTTGGCGGCAATATCGCTGACATCTTCAATTTGGTTTCCACTTCCGGCATTACCGGATTGTTTGTTGACTGTTATGCCACTACCAGAATGAATGTTTGTTGCTATTAAAGCACCTCCAAAACCAGCCAAAGCACAGAGAACGACCAAACAGATTCCAAAGATGATCATCTTGTTGGAAATAGCTTTTGATCTGCGCGGCTCGAATTGCGGTGGCGTTTGATTTTGATCCATCATATCGATTCCTCCTTTTTGATGGAATAGTTCTTTATCCTTTTTACAGTTGGTAGTATATACTAAAATTATGTCACAAAACAAACAGTAATATGTGAAATAATAGTATTTTTTAACTTGATTTTCAAAAAAATGTGAAATTTTTGGAGGACTTTTTTCATGAAATGTTTGCGCAAATCAAGGAAAAGAATCCATTTATGAGAATAAAGATATGAGAAGGTAACAAATAAGAGGAAATTTACCTTTAAGACTATTAAATTTAAAGAAAAAAGCGGTAAAAATAAGGGAAATGATAGGGGAATTTACGAATTCTAATTTCCGTATGTGTGTAAAAGTGCTATACTAAAAAAGTAAATATAAGGAGGATCTGAATATGCCTGCAAAGAAAACTGAAACGAAAGATACAGTGACAAAGAAAGGAACGAAGCCAGTTGAAACCAAAGCTACGAAAACGACGGCTCGAACAAAGACAACAAAAAAAGCTGAGCCGAAAGCAAAAGAAACGGTTAAAAAGGCAGCGAAAACTAAACAGACAGTTAAGAAAACAGAAACTCTCAAAAACGATAAAGCTAGCGTGGAAGCTGTTGCAGATGACAAAGTAAAAGAAACAAAGAAGACAACTGCCAAAAAAGCACCTGCCAAGAAGACAACAACAAAGAAAACGACAACGAAAAAGACAACAGCTGCCAAAAAAACAACAAAGAAGGCAGTAACAAAAAAAGAGGACACAAAACAGAAAATGGAACAGTATAATCAGTTCTCATTGGATACATGTATAGATATGGCTAAGGCTATGGGTATTGACATGGGGTACGATCAATATGCACAGCTTTTAATGGATCAATCCGATACGAAAGAAATCGTAAAAACGATTTTAGAACAATATCCAATCAAAGCCGATGCCTTTAGTTATGAAGAAGACGGTTACGATCTAGATTTACTGGAAGTTTTGGTTGATAAGGTAGCACAGACCGTAACAATCAAAGCCAGTGATTATGCCGCTATGGGCAAAGAAATCGAAGCACATGAAGGCTATGTGATCAGTGAAGAAAGTCTGGACAATAACGATGAATACAATGCTGATTTTGATCTTGTTCGTCGTTTATTGATGATTGCCCAAAGAAAAGACATTCATACTATGGCTGATTTACAGACAATCGTTACAGTTGATGCGACAAAATTGATCGAAAAATTCATGGATGTTGCTTATACCGTATTAAAAAATTGGCAGTATGATGATGTGAAGTATTATGAAAACTTTATTTATGCTGTATTAAGTCAGTTTAACGATCTCTATCAGGCATATGAAAATAAAGCTATGATGGATGTGGCAGACCTGTATATCGAACATGGTGATTATGGTTTGGGCGATGCCAACTATGCTTACATTCTTCGTGAAAACCAAATCAAAGATTACATCTATTATCGATATGCCAAGGCTTATGAACACATTGATTATGAAAAATCCAGAGCGATTGCCAATGAAGCCCTGCAGTTTGTCGATGATCGATATACGTACTATCCTAATATACGTCAATTACTGGAGAACTAAGTTTCTTCAGTTTTTTTCTTGATTTCTTGAAAAAAATTGGTATCATATACGAGATGTTAAGAGAGGTGTAAGGAATGGCGGCACAGACTAAGATACCGGAATGGGTCTTACAATGTTTAGATCAGTATGGCAATTGTGCTTGTGGAAGAAACATCACGAAGAAGATGGGAAAGGATAAACTTTTGGATGAATTAGAGGCATTAGGTTATCCTTGCGAATTGGAAATCTTATCCGATCAAAAAGAAAAAAGTGCATATCCAAAAGAAGCAACGTATATCCTGACATTAAAATCGCATGAAATACTGCAAGATGAAGAAGATGAAGACTGACATTAGCCTTCATCTTTTTTTAAATGATCTATGATCGATTGTACAAACTGTTTTGTGCTGGCATGTCCGCCTAGATCAGGCGTCAGACAGGTTTTATCGGTAAATACCGCATCGATGGCTTTTCGAATGGCGGCAGACGTTTTTTGTTGGCCAAGATCTTCCAACATCATGCAGCTGCTCAACAAAAGGGCAGTAGGATTGGCTATGCCCTTACCGGCAATATCGGGAGCGCTGCCGTGAACAGCTTCATACATGGCATGCGTATCTCCTTTATTACAGCTTGGTAAAAGTCCTAAGCCGCCGATCAATCCACTGGTTAAGTCGCTGATGATATCACCATACAGATTTGGCATGACCATCACATCGAATTGCTGCGGATGCATGACTAGCTGCATACATGTATTATCAACGATCAAAGAGTTGGATTCAATCTGTGGATAGTCTTTGGCAATTGCTTCAAAAATAGAAAGAAACAAACCGTCCGTTTTCTTTAAAATATTCGCTTTATGCACACAGGTTACTTTCTTACGATCGTGTGCAATGGCATATTCAAAAGCGGCTTTGATGATTCGCCGGCTTGCCTTTTTTGTAATGATTTTATACGCAATGACCGTGTTGTCGTCGATGACCTCTTCCTTTCCCACATAAAGATCTTCGGTATTTTCGCGAAATGTAACGATATCAATGTTTTTAAATAATGTATCCAAACAAGGATTGGATTTGGCAGGGCGTATATTGGCCCATAGATCATATTTGTTTCGAAGCGTCACGTTTAAAGAACGAAATCCTTTGCCAATCGGTGTAGTGATCGGTGATTTCAACAATACCTTCGTTTTGTCAAAAGAATCAAGACCTTTTTGAGGGATAAATTCACCGGTTTTTTGATATACGGCTTCTCCTACATCAAAGATCTCGTAATTAAATTTGGCGCCGGCGGCATCCAATATCTCCAAGACAGCATCGGTGATTTCCGGTCCGATTCCGTCACCTCTAAAAACAGTAATTGTCTGCATCTAATCTTCCTTTCTTTTTCCGACATAGACATTTGCCGGACGAATCAATTTTCGATTGTTTTGTCGATTTTCCAGGTGGTGGGCAACCCAGCCGGCCGTTCTGGCCATACCAAATAAAGGAGTGTATAAGGCTTTATCAATTCCTAACATGGAATAGGCAAAACCGGAATAAAAATCGACATTGGCACACGTTTCAATATGTTTTTGTTTACGCATTTGATAAAGAGCGGCTTTTTCAAAGGCACATAAGCAGTTGTATTTTTCTAACTCTCCTTTTTCCTGTGCCAATTCTTTACAAGCTTTCTTGATGACTTGGCAACGAGGATCACTCTTGGTATAGATCGCATGTCCGATTCCGTAAATCAAACCGGCATTGTCAAAAAAATCATGGTCTAGAAGTCTTTTGGCAATCTTACGAAGAACCTTTTGATCGCTCGTCGTGCCGATTTCATCAAAGATAGCATCAAACATGGCACTTGTTTTTATGTTAGCTCCACCATGACGTGGACCTTTTAAAGATCCTAAGGCGGCGCTGATACAGGAGTAGATATCGGTACCGGTACTGGACATGACCACATTGGTAAAAGTAGAGTTGTTTCCACCACCATGATCGGCATGTAACATAAAGAGAATGTCTAAAAGAGAAGCTTCCTTTTGTGTGTAATGTGTATTTTGTCGGATGATACACAGTACATTTTCCGCTATGCCTTTATCGGGTAAAGGATAGTGCGTGATCTTTTCCTTTTTATAATGGCTCAACATTAATAAAGGCATACTGGCAAGGATATACATTCCTTTTAACATTCTTTCTTCCAATGTATCGGAATCTGGATCTATATCTTCACCATAGAGCTTTAGAACTTCAATTTGAATGGCATTGAGCAGATTGGATGTCTGATAGTGAATATCGACATTGTGTGCATCGGCCATTTTAATCAGTTCTTTATGAAAGTCCAAAAGCTGTCGATGGGTAGGCAGTTTTCCAAATATCAGCAAGAAGGCGCTAAGTTCAAATCCAAACGGTGTATCTTTTCGCATAGCGACTAGATCATCGATATCATTGCCTCGATAGATCAGGCGACCATCGATATGGACCTTGTTTCCGTTGCTGTATTCGTAACCGACAACATCACTGATCTTGGTTAGTCCGACTTTGACACCGGTTCCGTTTTCATTACGAAGACCGGACTTGACTCGATACTTGGCATAAAGAGAAGAATCAATATGGTTGTCGTCTTCATATTCTTTATACAATGCTTGTAAATTGATCATATACAATTCCTTTCATTTATTTTCATGTATTATAGCATATTCTTTCATTTATTTTCATAATTTGTTATAATAATCACTAAATGAGGAGAATGTTATGGAAAATCTAACACAAAAGCTATTAAAAACGCATTTGGTTTCTGGGAAGATGGTCAAAGGAGAGCCGATTTCCATCAAGATCGATCAAACTTTGACACAAGATGCGACCGGAACGATGGCTTATATGCAGTTTGAAGCCATGGGTGTCAAGCAGGTCAAGACAGAACTTTCGGTCAGTTATGTCGATCACAATACCCTGCAAAGTGGTTATATGAATGCCGATGATCATGCCTATCTGCAATCGGTAGCCAGTAAATATGGCATCTATTTTTCCAAGGCAGGAAATGGAATTTGTCATCAGGTTCATTTAGAGCGTTTTGCCAAACCGGGCAAAACATTGATCGGAAGTGATTCACATACACCGACCAGCTCCGCTATTGGCTGTCTGGCGATTGGAGCCGGTGGTCTGGATGTTGCCAAAGCAATGGCAGGCATTCCTTATCGATTAACGATGCCTGAAATTGTTGAGGTTCGTCTGCATGGGCGTTTGAATCATGGCGTTTCCAGTAAAGATATTATTTTGGAGCTGTTACGCAAGTTAAGTGTAAAAGGCGGCATCGGACGTATCTTTGAATATACCGGGGATGCCCTGGAGCATTTAAGTGTCTATCAAAGAGCTACGATTACCAATATGGGTGCAGAATTAGGAGCCACGACTTCTATTTTCCCAAGCGATGAGATCACGCGTGAATTCTTAAAGCGTCAGGGAAGAGAAAAAGATTATGTCGAACTCAAGGCAGATCCGGGAGCCACATACGATGATGTGGTGGAAATCCATTTAGATACTTTGGTTCCTTTGGCAGCCTGTCCGAATTCTCCGGATGCGATCAAAACGATTCAGGAGTTAGAAGGAACGAAAGTTGATCAGGTAGCCATCGGTTCTTGTACAAACTCTGGTTATGAGGATATGATGAAAGCTGCTGCCATTTTAAAAGGGAAAACCATTGCCCCTAATGTTTCGTTAGTCGTATCACCTGGTTCTCGTCAGGTTTTATTGAAGCTGATCGAAAGTGGTGCTTTGGCAACATTTATTCATGCCGGCGCACGTATTCTGGAGAGTGCCTGCGGGCCTTGTATCGGTATGGGACAAAGTCCAAAGAGCGATGGAATCTCGCTACGTACTTTCAATCGTAACTTTTACGGTCGATCCGGTACGTTATCGGCCGGTATTTATTTAGTATCCCCGGAAGTGGCGGCTGCCAGCGCCATCCAGGGTGTCATCAGTGATCCTTCCAAGCTGGAATATGAGGATCAGTTTGAAAAAGAACCGGTCATTATCGATGATTCTTTGATCTATGCACCAAGCAAGGATCCGGAGTCGGTTGAAATCGTACGAGGGCCAAATATCAAACCGATCCCGGTCAATACACCGATGCCGGATCAACTTGAAAAGAAGGTTGTCATCAAACTGGGAAACAATATCACGACTGATCATATTGCACCGGCAGGTGCCAAGGTACTACCATATCGTTCGAATATTGAAAAGCTTTCTACTTTTGTCTTTGAAAACAACAAAGAACACTTTGATCAAGTCTGCAAAGAAAATCATGGTGGTATTATCGTTGCCAAAGAAAATTATGGGCAAGGATCCAGTCGGGAGCATGCAGCATTAGCCCCTATGTATTTAGGTATCAAAGCGGTAATCTGTTGTTCTTTTGCCCGCATTCATAAGGCCAATCTAATCAATTTTGGTATTCTTCCGCTTACATTTGAAGATCCAGAAGATTATGAATCGATCGAAGATATGGATGATTTGATCTTAGATTCTATTCATGATCTGTACCAGAATCGAACGCTGGAAGTTTATAATGTGACAAAAGATAAATACTTTAAAGTGCATTGCGATTGTACGGATGAAGATCTGGATATGATCATGGCTGGTGGAGCATTGAACTATATTCGAAATCAACAGGGGACTTTCTAAGAAAGTCTCTTTTTTGTGCAAAAAGTTTCTTAAAAAGTATAAGGCATTACAGAGGTAAATAAAGGGGTTACAAGGTATAATAAACATATAGAAAAGAGGGATTGTTCTATGATCATACAAAGTAAAAGAGTCTGGGTATTGAATAACTGGATCGATGCACAGATCGAAGTAGAGGATGGAAAAATCGCGAATATCTATCCTTATGAAACCAAACCAGTCGATAAGGATTACGGGGATAAACGAATTGTACCGGGGTTTATTGATGTACATACACATGGTGCGTATGGTTTTGATACCAATGATGCCGAAGAAGAAGGCTTGCGAAACTGGATGAAAAACATCGTCAAAGAAGGTGTGACCGGTATCTTGCCGACAACAATCACACAGAGCGAAGAAGTCTTGACAAAGGCTGTCAAGAATGTTGCCAAGGTTGTCAAAGAAGGGTATGAAGGCGCTGAAATCTTAGGAATTCACTTTGAAGGGCCTTATTTGGATCAGGTATATAAAGGAGCACAACCTGAACAATACTGTGTAAAACCGGATGTGGAACAATTTAAACGGTATTACGAAGCCAGCGATCATTTGATCAAAATCATCACAATGGCTTGTGAACACGATGAAAACTATGTATTGACTAAATTCTGTGTGGATCATGACATTGTTGTTAGTCAGGGCCATTCAGGAGCCACTTACAAACAGGCTCGTATGGCCATCGCTCATGGTGCCAAAAGTATGACGCATGTATATAACGGTATGACCAAGTTCCATCATCGTGATCCAGGACTAGTAGGAGCTGCCTTTAGATTCCGTGATGTATATGGTGAAATTATCTGTGATGGCAATCATTCCACCTATGATGCGTTAAATGATTTCTTTACAGCGAAAGGTGCCAATTATTCCGTTATGATCACCGATTCATTGATGGTCAAAGGTTTACCGGCCGGAACAAAAACATTGTTTGGTGGTAATGAAATTGAATTGTATGAAGATGGAAGTGCACACTTGACATCGACAAAGGGATTGGCCGGTTCTACCTTGAACGTAAACAAAGGCTTGGGAATCCTGGTGGAAAAGGCATTGGTTCCATGGCAAACCGCCATTAATTCTTGTACGATTAACCCGGCTCGCATGTTAGGTGTGGATGATCGTAAAGGAAGCATTCAGGCCGGGAAAGATGCCGACTTAGTTGTTTTAAATGATGACTACAGTGTAGAAATGACATACACTAAAGGAAAAGAAGCTTTCTAAACAAATATAGTGATCAAAAGACAGATTATAAAAAAAGTCTGTCTTTTTTTATAAACAATAAAAAACAATAAAAAATTATAGACAATCAATAAAAATATTGGTATATTAAATATGCTTGAGGAGGCTTATTATGGAACTAATTATTGATTCGGCAGATGTGGCACAAATTAAAGCGCTAAAAGAACTATGCACAGTAGCAGGAGTAACGACAAATCCTACGATTTTGACAAAATCAGGAAGAGAGGCAACGGAAGTCATTCAAGATTTGATCGATATTTTGGATGAAGATCAGAAATTGTTTATCCAGGTCGTAAAGACGGATTATGAAGGTATCATGGAAGAAGCTAAGAAAATTTCCCAGCTTCGTCCTAAGAATATGTATGTAAAGATTCCGGTTACACATGATGGTTTAAAAGCTATCAAGGAATGTAAGAAGTTAGGTATTCACACTTTGGCAACAGCCATTTATACGGCAGAGCAGGCTTTCATTGCGGCTGCCAACGGGGCGGATTATCTGGCCCCTTATGTTAATCGTATGTGTAACTATGGTGATGGTGTAGAAACGACAAAAGATTTAATCGAGATGTTGCGCATTCATAATATGCCGGCAAAGGTTGTTGCGGCTAGCTTTAAAAATACGTATCAGGTTCATGAATTGATCAAAGCGGGAATTCCGGCTGTAACTGTACCATGTGATGTATTGTTCAATATGATCAATCATCCAGCTACAACGATTGCCGTAGGTGAATTTACAATGAACTGGCAGAAAGCTTATAATCGCAAAGAATTATTTAAATAAGATAACATTTGGGAGTCATTTTGATATATCCCCAGTCAAGTAGACATGGGATATACCATTTTGACTCCCTTTTTTTTATGAATTTTGTTTGGAAGCTTTTAAAAGCGAAAGAAGTACAAGGATCATCGAAATACCTAAACCTGTATGGCTGATACCACTTCCAATCGTTAAAAGCATCGGTATGGAAGAACCACTGACTTGTAGAATGCCTTTGATAAGCAGCATAAGAGCCATAAAGAGCAAAAAGACATTATAGACAAGAAAACTGGTCGTATAGAGCTTGTTTTGTTTCAAATCCAGTTTGTCACGATATAAGCCAATCAGTAATACAAAGATCATGCCTAGTGCAAATAAGTGAACGTGAACCGTAGATAAAGTTGTGTATTGTGTAAAATGAAAGAATTTCGTAAATTCTCGATAGAAGATACCGGCAGCCATAGCCAATACTGCATAGAGAATTGATAATGTAATGTACTTTTTCATAAAACCCTCCTATTTAGTTGTGTGTAAAAATGAAGCATAAACTGTAAACCGGCCAGGCATAATGCCAAACCTAATCCGGTATAAAAAACCGCAATGAATTCAAAGGAAACAAGGTGAAAAACACGAAGGATGATTCCCATGCTCATCATAAAGGCCATCATGATAAAAGAAGATCGGTCAAAAAAGAAATAAAAGGGTTGTTTAGATGTATATCCTTGAATTCTAAGTGAATGTTTCTGTACGATTTTGGAAAACATCCATAAAAAGAAGATAAAAACAAGGCTCGATCCCAGAAGATGAAGAATGTTCAGATAGCCTGCATAGCTTTGGATTCCGATCCACGTCACATTTCCACCGGCAATAAACCATACGATACCCGCTAAAAGAAGCAGTGTTTTTGGTAAGACTTTCATGTGCTTTCTCCTTTAAAAATTCTTATAGATTATAGAAAGAATAGAATAGAACGTCAATGTATTTGCCTCCTATACATCTATGTTATTTTATGGTATAGTAGGCAGGAACATGGTGCCCCATACCATGAATCCACTTTGTATAAAACATTGGAAACTATCGAAGTGACAAGGACCCCGGGGGTCCTTTTTTAAGTGCTTGGAGGGATTTTAATGGAAAATAAAATGGGAACTATGCCGATGCCAAAGCTGATGATCAAGATGTCCTTGCCAATTATGATCTCTATGCTGGTGCAGGCTTTATACAACATCGTTGACAGTATGTTTGTGGCTCGTTTATCGCAGGATGCCTTAGCAGCCGTATCCTTGTGTTATCCGGTTCAGACGATTATGATTGCGATTGCCTGTGGAACCGGTGTTGGATTTAATACCTTATTATCAAGATGTCTGGGTGAAAGAAATACAGATAAAGCCAATCAGGTCGTTTTACATGGTTTGATGATTGCCCTTGTCAACTGGCTTCTATTCGTTGTTCTGGGATTTTTATTGGCTCGTCCATTTTTAATGTTGTTTTCCGGACAGGAAGATGTGATCGATATGGGTGTTGTATATATGCAGATTTGTACCACGCTTTCTTTTGGTGTTTTTATGCAGATTACGTATGAGCGTATTTTGCAGGCTAGCGGACAACCTGTCTATAATATGATCATGCAGGGAATTGGTGCTTTAGTGAATATCGTTCTTGATCCAATCTTTATCTTCGGCTATTTCGGTATTCCGGCCATGGGTGTTGCCGGTGCCGCTCTTGCGACAGTCTTAGGACAGATCATTGCGATGCTGTTAGGAATTTGGATCGTTCAAAAAAAGACGCGATCCATCCAAATTCATATCCGATCCTTTTCGCTGGATTTTTCTATATTAAAACAAATTTATAAAATTGGATTTCCGGCCATTCTGATGCAGTCTATCATGAGCTTTATGACCGTCTTTATGAATCAGATCTTAGTCCCTTTTTCCTTATTGGCCGTCAATGTATTCAGTATTTACTACAAGCTTCAGCAGTTTGTCTTTATGGCGGTTTTAGGAATGACCAATGCGCTGGTACCGATTTTAGCGTACAACTATGGTGGCAGATCATATACACGAATTCAACAGGCCATCCGTGTTTCTTTGGGATTAAGCATTGTGATCATGGCTGTGGGAACATTGATTTTTCAGATGTTTCCATCGCAGCTTTTATTACTTTTTGATGCCAATGTTTCGATGATGGAAATAGGGATACCGGCCTTACGCATCATATCGTTTAGTTTTGTGTTTGCGGGGATCTCCATGGTGCTTGGCTCCGTGTTTCAGGCTTTGGGCCATCCGAATACTTCCTTGTGGATCACTTTACTAAGACAACTTGTTGTTCTGGTTCCTCTAACCTATGTTTTCGCATCTATATTTGGCTTGAATATCTGTTGGCTTTCCTTTGTGCTTACAGAGATATTGTGTGCCTTTTTAAGTCTGGTTGCACTACGTTATGTAGATCAAAAAACGATTCAACCTTTAAAGACTTTTGAGGTATAATAGGAACGATGAAAAAGGGAATGATATTATCGATTATCAGCGCTATCTGTTTTGGATTGGTGCCTTTATTTACGAAGATCGTCCTCTCTATGAATTACGATGTGATTGCCATTGGCTTCTTCCGGTTCTTAGGCTTGGGGATTTTTTCGGCATGTATGATCAAGATTAAAAAAGTTCCATTAAAACTTGATGTTTCTATACTGCCATCGATTGCGTTGGATAGCTTTTTTCAAGTTCTAACACTGATTTTATTAAGTACTTCATATTTGTTTATTCCGACCGGCAATGCGACCTCTCTGCATTTTATGTATCCGATCTTTGTGTTTTTGATTCTATACTTTTACTATAAGAATCATTTTTCAAAGGTTCAGTGGATTGCCTTGATTCTATCCATTTTAGGCATTTTGTTCTTTATTGATTTTGGCAATATGAATAATGGAATCGGAATGTTGATCGCCATTGTTTCCGGTTTGACTTATGCCATCTATATGGTGATTCTGGATAAGCAGGGCCTGGCAGCTTTAAATCCTTTTGTGTTGGCTTTTTATGCCTGTATTATGGAAGTGATCGTTTTAGGCATAATCGGAATAGCATCAGGAAGCTTTTCTGTCACTGTGAACGGATTAACTATCGTTTCTTTGATTGCGTTAAGTGCTTTATCGATTGGGGGCACTTTATTGTTGCAGGTGGGGACACGCTTGATTGGTTCTGGCATGGCTTCTTTGTTTTGTCTGTTTGAACCATTGACATCACTATTCTGCGGCTGGTTTCTTTTAAAAGATCCGATTTTGGTAACGAATATTTTAGGATGTATTTTGATTTTTGCCGGCATATTTTTGATCATGAAACCAAAGAAGAGGAGAAGATAACATGGATCGACGTACACTGTATGAACAAAGCAAGGAGCCTTATCGCTTTTCTAAAAACAAACTTTTATTTCTTTCGGTTCGAGGAAGTCTTTTTGTTTGTCTTTTGATGATCTTTGTATTTGGTATCATTCTGTATGTTTTTCAAAAGGATCGCTGGCAGACCTCGATCTTTCTTCCTGCCGGCATCGTGTGCTTGACTTTTGTTTTAAGTGTAGTTTTTCCCTGGATTCGTTCAGTTCGTTTTTTAAGACAGCAGGAAAGAATAAGCCAGAGAAAATTTGATGAACGAAAGGACATGGATAAACCGGAGGATCAAAGAGAATGGCTGCTTTGTTTCTTTAAGCCCGGGATACTGATCTTTAACCGCAATGCCATCGATTCCTTAATTGGCTTTACTATATCAAAAGTTTCCATGACCCATGATGGAAGTACCAGAATTCATCTGGAATATATAGACAGAAATCAGAAAAAACAAGTCATAGATTTTCGACACTCTAAAGAGAATCAAGCAAAATTTGAAGCATGGTTTTATAAAAGATAATCATAGAAATAGTGATCGTTGGGGATTTTCGAAATTATTATTTTTTTAGACATTAAACTTTACATTTGTATTACTATGCATCATAAAATGTGGACAAATGTAAAATAGAGCAAGAATAGAACAAATAGTCAGGCATTTTATAGTTATTAGGAAGATAAAAAAACAAAGATTTAAAATTGTAGAATAGTTTATTTTACATAATAACTTTATAAAAAGTGATATTAGAATTCTGATGCAAGCATCAGTTTTCTTTTCTAAAATTTTTAGCACTTAACTCTTTACAGTGCTAAAAATTATGCTATAATACACTTAGCACAGATAGATATAGAGTGCTAAAAGGAGGGTTGCTCTATGGTAAACTTTGAACAAATGTCAGAACGTCTGCAGAAGATTTTAATGGAATCGGTAAACCTGGCGAAATCATATCAACATGCCAGTGTCGATACGATTGATGTATTGGAAGCTATCTTTAAAGATGATGTGCTGGATGGCTTATATGTTCGACTGCAGGTGGATAAAAATAAAGCATTACAAATTATTGCGCAGGAAAACAGTCGGATTGCGAAATCCTCAACCGCTAATTTAAACTTCTCCAATGAAGTACAACAGTCGATGGAAAAGGCTAGTCAATGGGCTGCACAACATGATGAAACGTATTTAAGTGTTGCCAGTCTTTGGATTGCCCTGATGTTTAATCGTTCCTATGTTTCAAAACAATTAGTTAAAGCATTTGGCTTAAAAGAAGAACAAGCCAAGGAAGCAGAATTGGAAAGAAGAAACGGTAAGAAATTTGATACACCGAATTCGGAAGAAAATGTAGAAGCTTTAAAGAAATATGGTCGAGATCTGGTACAGGATGTCAAGGATGGAAAGATTGATCCAATCATTGGACGTGATGATGAAATTCGTCGTGTGATGCAGATCTTATCACGTAAAACAAAGAACAATCCGGTTTTGATTGGGGAACCAGGTGTTGGTAAGACTGCTGTTGTAGAAGGTATTGCCTGGCGTATCATGAAAAAAGATGTGCCGGAATCGTTGAAAGAAAAACGATTGATCGAGCTGGATATGGGCTCGTTGATTGCCGGTGCCAAATATCGTGGTGAATTTGAAGAGCGTTTAAAGGCAATTTTGGACGAGGTCAAAAAATCAAACGGACAGATCATCCTATTCATTGATGAGATTCATAATTTGGTTGGTGCCGGTAAAACGGAAGGCAGCATGGATGCCGCTAACTTATTGAAGCCTATGTTGGCGCGTGGGGAGTTACATTGTATCGGTGCCACTACGTTTAATGAATATCGTAAATACATTGAAAAAGATGCGGCTTTGGAAAGACGTTTTCAAAGGGTCAATGTACAGGAGCCAAGCGTTGAAGATACCATCAGTATCTTGCGTGGTTTAAAGGATCGCTTTGAATCGTATCATGGTGTTCGAATCCTGGATGAAAGCTTGATTGCGGCTGCGACGTTATCCGATCGTTATATTACGGATCGTTTCCTGCCGGATAAAGCTATTGATTTAGTGGATGAAGCTTGTGCAACCTTAAAAGTGGAGATGGAAAGCATGCCGCAGGAATTGGATGAGCTGCAGCGGGAGATCTTACAGTTGCAGATTGAAAAGACATCATTAGCCAAAGAAGAAGATAAAAAGGCAATCGAACGTCGTCAGGAAATCGAAGAAAAGTTAGGTAAGATGCAAAGTAAGCGAGATGAAATGTACACTCGCTGGGAAGATGAAAAAGCGGTATTGGCCCATGCCAAAGAAGACAAACAAGCATTAGAGAAAGCTCGATTAGATTTAGAGCAGGCACAAAATGACGCTCGTTATGAAGAAGCCGCTCGTTTGCAGTATTCAGTAATTCCGGAACTGGAAGCACGTATCAAAAAACAACAGACTCTGCAGAAAGAGGATGCTTTGATTCAGGAAACTGTGGATGAAGAAATGATTGCCAAAGTTGTTTCTAAATGGACAGGTGTAGAAGTAACTCGTTTGGTTGAGAGCGAACGAGAAAAGTTGTTGCACTTAAAAGATAACCTTGAAAAACGTGTCGTAGGTCAGGATCAGGCTTTGGAGCTTGTAACGGATGCAATCTTACGTAGTAAAGCGCAGATTCAGGATGAAAACAGACCCATCGGTTCTTTTATGTTCTTGGGACCAACCGGTGTTGGTAAAACGGAAGTTGCCAAAGCTTTGG
The DNA here is from genome assembly GCF_000420345.1 of Faecalicoccus pleomorphus DSM 20574. Classification (GTDB taxonomy): domain Bacteria; phylum Bacillota_I; class Bacilli_A; order Erysipelotrichales; family Erysipelotrichaceae; genus Faecalicoccus; species Faecalicoccus pleomorphus. Next base: position 17,329 of record NZ_ATUT01000026.1, read on the forward strand.
CTCAACAGCTTTTTGATGATGAAAGACACATCGTTCGTATCGATATGTCTGAATACATGGAAAAGCATAGTGTGGCTCGTTTGATCGGTGCTCCTCCGGGATATGTTGGTTATGATGAAGGTGGTCAGCTGACCGAAGCGGTACGAAGAAATCCATACAGTATCGTCTTGTTTGATGAAATTGAAAAAGCGCATCCAGATGTCTTTAATGTCTTATTACAGATCCTGGATGATGGACGCATTACGGATTCCAAAGGTGTGACCGTAGATTTCAAAAATACGATCATTATCCTCACCAGCAACTTAGGTTCACAATATGCCTTTGAAGCGAATAATCATGATAAATATATGGAAGAAGTTAAACGTCACTTTAAACCGGAATTTATCAACCGTATCGATGAGATCATTGTCTTTAATGCCTTAGATGACACTGCCTTTATCAAGATCGCCCATAAATTTATGGATCAGTTAAAAGAGCGTTTGGAAAAGAGAGATATTCATCTTCATATCAAGAATGCGGTTTATGCTCAGATTGCCAAAATGGGTGTCGATCCGGTTTATGGGGCAAGACCAATGAAACGATATATCCAACGTCAGATTGAAACCAACATTGCGAAAAAGATCATTGAAGTCGGTGCTTTTAAAGAATCGGATTTAACGGTTGACTATGTGAATAGTGCTTACACATTTGACATTCAGGAAAGACAAACAGTCTAAAAAGAGCAGTCAGGAAAAGATTATCCTGGCTGTTTTTTTGTAAAGAGTGATTCTCTATAGTGATACCGTCTATACTATTGTATAAAAATAATGTAGTATAAAGATAGAAGGAGAGATTTTTTAGGGTAAATCATATGAAAAGATTGAGTATTTGTGCATTGTTTTTGTTGGCGTGTTTAGGTTGTCAGAATAAGGAAGTCGGTATGGTACGTATGGATGTAAATATAGTTGATGCAACTATGTTTGATGATACCGGATTCTATATGATCAATTCATCCAAAGAACAAATGATTGTCATGAATCACATGCATGTTGATCCAAAAACTGTGAAGGCTGAGCAGAATGGAAATACGATCACTATTCATTTTCAAAAACAAGATTCCGTACAGGAAGATGTATTGATTTTCAGCCTGGATACTTCCACCTTGGAGAATCCAACAATTCGCATCCTGGATGAAAAGGGAAGAGAATACGCATTTGAAACAGTATTTGTCGGCATGTAGAAAGAAATTTGGAGTATAATAAGTACAGGAGCGTGACAATATGGATTTAAAAGAGAGAATCGAACAGGCAAAGAACATTGTGTTTTTTGGTGGCGCCGGTGTCAGTACGGAGAGTGGTATTCCTGATTTTCGAAGTGATAATGGTCTATATAAAAAGAAATATCGATACTCGGCAGAACATATGGTATCGCATAGCTTCTTTATGCAGAATCCCAAGGAGTTTTATGAGTTTTACTTTAATCAGATGATTTATCCGGATGCCAAACCGAACAAGGCACATTTGGCATTGGCTCATCTTGAAAACATAGGCAAGTGTAAAGCTGTCATTACGCAAAATATTGATGGCTTGCATCAAATGGCTGGTTCAAAGCATGTTTTTGAGCTGCATGGAAGTGTCCACAAAAATACATGTATGCACTGCCATGCGCATTATGATCTGCATCAAACAATTGAAGCACGAGATGAAAACGGCATTCCACGCTGTCCAAAGTGTGGCGGTATCATTAAACCCGATGTTGTCTTATATGAAGAAGGTTTGGATCAAAATGTGTTATATGGTGCCATTCAGGCCATTGAGCAAGCAGATATGTTGATTGTGGGAGGAACAAGTCTTGTGGTCTATCCGGCCGCTGGTTTGCTGGATTATTTTCATGGGAAGGATCTTGTATTGATCAATAAGTCCAGTACCGATAGAGATGGTATGGCTGATCTTGTGATTCATGATGCCATAGGAGAAGTTCTCTCAAAGGCTGTTTTCTAAAGATTGAAAAGATTATGAATTTAGACACACGTTTACTTCAAGGACCGGTCACACGGTCCTTGATTCTGTTTGCCCTTCCCATGATCTTAGGCAATATGCTTCAGCAGCTTTACAATGTGGCAGATACTTTGATTGTCGGTAAATGCATTGGTGCGGATGCTTTGGCAGCTGTAGGCTCTGCTTTTACTCTAATGACATTTTTGAATTCCATCATTCTTGGTTTATGTATGGGAAGCGGCGTATTATTTTCGATGTTGTATGGTGCCAAAGACTTTGATCGTATGAAAATTGCCTTTTTTCTTTCCTTTGCGGGCATTGGTATTTTAAGCCTGCTTTTGGAAATAGGCTGTATTGCAGGAATGGATCCCATTTTACGATTTATGAATATTCCACCGGCAATTTATGCTTATACGAAAGCATATTTGTTTTACATCTTTTTAGGTATTTTCTTTACGTTTTTATATAACTATTTTGCCTCGGTACTTCGTGCCTTATCAGATTCGAAAACACCTTTGTATTTTTTAGGGGTTGCCGCTGTGACAAATATTATATTAGATTTATATTTTATCTTAGGCTTGCACATGTCTGTGGATGGCGCTGCCATTGCGACACTTATATCACAGGCTTTTAGTGGATTGGGAATGCTGATTTATGTCTTTATCAGACAAAGAAGCATTTTTCCCTCTAGAAAACATATGCATTATGATGAAGACATCTGTCGGCGAATTACCAGTTATTCTTTATTGACATGTATTCAACAAAGTGTCATGAACTTTGGTATTCTGTTGATACAGGGGCTAGTCAACACCTTTGGCGTTGTAACGATGTCCGCTTTTGCGGCAGCCGTAAAGATCGATTCCTTTGCCTATATGCCGGTGCAGGATTTTGGGAATGCGTTTTCAACTTATATTGCCCAAAACAAAGGAGCCGGTCTGATTGATCGAATGCAAAAAGGACTGCGCAGTGCGATTGGTATCGCGTTTTTATTCTGTGTTTTCATTTCAGTTCTGGTATTTGTCTTTGCGCCCCAATTGATGAGTTTATTTATTGATCCTCAACAAACCCAGATCATTAGCGAGGGTGTCACATATCTGCATGTAGAAGGGGCTTGTTACGTGGGAATCGGATGTTTGTTTTTGTTGTATGGATACTACAGAGGTATCGGAAAAGCCGGCATATCTGTTGTTTTGACCGTAATCTCTTTAGGAACCCGTGTTGTTTTATCCTATATGCTTGCTTCAAGGTTTGGAACACTGGCCATTTGGTGGTCGATCCCGATTGGATGGTTTTTGGCAGATGCGGTTGGTCTGGCTTATGGAAAGTGGAAAGAGAAAGCGCTTTAGTGGGTACAGTACCCCACTTTTCTGGAAAAAAGCTTGAGATTTAACACTTTCTTAACGAAAATCCATTGAACTTAGAAACATAGCAGATTAGTCCGTTTTGACCTAAACTGTCTGTTTTCTTTTCAAGTAATATATAATTATTATGAAATAGAGTTAGAGGATTCACTATGAAGCTGAAGAGGATAAGAGATTTAAGAGAAGACAACGATCTGACGCAAGCCGAAATCGCTAAGTATCTTAACGTCACGCAACGAACCTACTCTAGGTACGAAAATGATGACCGCGCGATTCCCCTGGAACAGCTTGTAAAACTGGCAGATTACTACAATACCAGTGTTGACTATCTTTTAAATCGAACGGACAAAAAAGAGCCATATTAAAAAAGTACAAGTTTTTGCTTGTACCTTTTGGCTTTATACTTTTTCAAACCATCCTTGTTTCAAACAGATATTATAAATTCCATCATCGATATTGGCATCTGTGACAAAAGATGCCTTTTCTTTTAGTTCATCTACGGCATTTCCCATGGCAACGCTGGTCCATTGTGGATCAAACATAACTAAATCGTTGGTATCATCTCCAAATACAACGACATCTTTTAAATCTCCGTGGATTTGTTTCATCATATCTAGAATCCCTTGATGTTTGGCATCGTATTGAAAGATATAATATTCCGGAACAAAGCGTAAATGTCCGATCGTATCGAGTAATGTGACTTGTTTTTCCTGCTCAGGACTAACAGACATATAAATTTTATAAATGACTTTTAGGGCATCGTAGTCTAAATCTGGATCGATAAAATAACGGGTCGGCTCCTGTCGGGGACCTGCTTGTTGGCGAAATAAATCATTTTTGGCATAAACATCGATTGAATCGTTTAGCTGTAATAATAAGCCAATTCCTAATGCATCGGCTTCCTTGATCAAAGCTTTTGCCTTTTCCAGATCAAGAGGGATATTTCGCACGAGAACGTCGTTGATGACAAGACCTCCACCGCCACAGCATACCATGTTGTGCAGACCGACTTCTTTCATGAAGTTGATGCATTTATAATGCGCTCTTCCGGTTGCGATTGCAACAAAATGACCGGCTTCTTGCAACAGATTCAACGCTTTTTGCGCACTGGGAACGATTTTATTTGTCTTTCGATCGGTGAGTGTTCCATCAATATCAAAGAAAAAATACTTTTTAGGCATAGAATTCCTCCTTTTGTTCTATCATAGCATAAACCTCTGCTTTAGATATACTTAACTTTGTTTCTAAAAAGGATGCGTATTGCTCAACTTAGTTACATTTTATCATCAAAAAAAGAAGCCGCAGCTTCTTTTAGATTTCATGAATGTAAATATTATTGACACGATCCGGTCCCACAGAAACCATCGACATACGAACACCGGTAAACTCTTCGATAAAGCGAATATATGCTTTACAATTTTCCGGTAATTCATCGAAACTTTCCATTTTGGAAATATCCTTTTTCCATCCATCAAATTCTTTATAGATTGGTTTTGCCTTTGCGACCATGGCCTGATCGCTTGGTATATAATCATAGACTTTACCATCAATTTCATAACCGGTACATACATACAGCTTATCTAATCCACTTAATACGTCAATCTTTGTCAAGACGATATCTGTTAAACCATTCATCATTGTCGCATGTTTGACAACAAGAAGATCTAACCAGCCACATCTTCTCGGACGACCGGTCGTAGCACCATATTCAAAGCCTTTTTCACGAATCCATTGTCCTGTTTCATCGTTTAGTTCCGTTACAAACGGTCCTTCTCCAACACGTGTAGAATACGCTTTGACAACACCAACGACCGTTTGGATGCGGTTTGGTGCTACACAAGCGCCCGTCGTAACACCGGCACTGGTTGGGGAAGAAGATGTTACATAAGGATACGTACCATAGTTAATATCCAACATGGCTGCCTGTGCCCCTTCAAACAATACGATCTTGTCTTCATCCAATGCTTCATTCACAATATGTGTTGTTTCTTTGATCATCGGTACGATTTGATCGTAAATGGCTTCAAAATCTTTAACCATTTGATCATAGTCCATGGCTTTTCCATCATAGACTTTAGTGAACAGTTTATTTTTAAAGTCCAGACATTCTTTCAAACGAACTTTAAAGCTTTCAAAATCAATGAATTCATGAAAACGGATACCACGTCTGGCGTACTTGTCAGCGTAACAAGGACCAATTCCTTTTTTTGTGGTTCCGATCTTATGACTGGCGCTTTGTTCTTCCAGTTCATCCTGATAACAGTGATATGGCATCAACATTTGAGCGCGATCACTGATAATGATATGATCACAAGTCAAACCGCCTTGTTTTAAGGTTTCCATCTCTTTTAATAATACAAAGGGATTACATACAACACCTGGTCCGATGACACAAAGTGCATTTGGATTTAAAACACCGCTTGGCAACAGGTGAAGCACATGTTTTTTTCCTTGCACGATGACTGTATGACCGGCATTGTCACCTCCTTGAAAACGAACGATCATGTCTGCTTTCTGGGCTAATACATCAACAATTTTTCCTTTTCCCTCATCGCCCCATTGAGTTCCAACGATTACCTGGCTTGGCATAGGTTAAAGCCTCCTTAAACAATACAGAAAAATTATATCAAAACTGATGATATAGTCAAACTCACTTTCATTTGAAAGTGGTCTAAACATTATAATTTTTGGTAGCGTCAAGAATTATGTGTAAAAGTATATCCTTGGTAAAGCAGATTAGCTCTTGAACCAATCTTCTCTAGTTGTTTGTCCAAAACCTCTATGTACGTGATTCATGTTTTTCTCGTTGTAACGATTGAATTGAATCACAAGGTATTTCTCTTCAGATTTTTCCGTTGGAAATTGTTCTTTCTTTTTGAAACTTCGTTTTAATTGTTTATTGTTTCCTTCAATCAGATTTGTTGAATAAATCGTATGCCTAACACTTTCTGGGTAATCATAGAATGTAAACAGATAGTCATTGTTGCTGAGACTTTTCACCATTGATGGATATTTGTGT
>NZ_ATUT01000027.1 GCF_000420345.1 Faecalicoccus pleomorphus DSM 20574
ACACAAATATCCATCAATGGTGAAAAGTCTCAGCAACAATGACTATCTGTTTACATTCTATGATTACCCAGAAAGTGTTAGGCATACGATTTATTCAACAAATCTGATTGAAGGAAACAATAAACAATTAAAACGAAGTTTCAAAAAGAAAGAACAATTTCCAACGGAAAAATCTGAAGAGAAATACCTTGTGATTCAATTCAATCGTTACAACGAGAAAAACATGAATCACGTACATAGAGGTTTTGGACAAACAACTAGAGAAGATTGGTTCAAGAGCTAATCTGCTTTACCAAGGATATACTTTTACACATAATTCTTGACGCTACCAATAACAGTTCGTGCAAACCTATAAACACAAAGTATTTATTGATTGAAAACACTCTGATTATGGCAAATACGAAACTACCTACTTATCCAATGATCTAAAGTTTTTCGTTTCTCTTATTAAACCAACATGTAAAAAAACGCCCAAAGTTTACTCTGAGCGTTCTTATCATTTCTTTGTGAGATTCTTTGATTTAGTACAATTTAGCCCCTGCCGGAATCGCATCATCCAGCACTAACAAATTCAAGCGTTCTTCCCCTGCTTCGTTATGTACGGCCGATATGATCATACCACAGGAATCAATTCCCATCATTTTACGTGGTGGAAGATTAGTGATTGCCACTAAAGTCTTGCCTACCAATTCTTCCGGTTCATAGTAATCATGAATACCACTTAAAATCGTTCTGTCTTCTTCGGTTCCATCATCTAAGATAAACTCTAATAATTTTTTACTCTTTGGAACCGCGCGGCATTCTTTGACTTTTACGGCTCTGAAATCTGATTTCGAGAATGTTTCAAAATCAACAAAATCTTTGAACAATGGTTCAATTTCCACTTTGGAATAATCGATGGTCGGCTTCTTATTGACTGTGCTTTTTACATCTGCAGAAGTTGATGACATAGTTTCCTGAGATTTCTTTTCTAACTTGGCACCCTTAGACTCTCCTGTTAACTTCATATGCGGGAACAATAATACTTCACGAATCGTTCTCTGATCTGTCAACAACATCACAAAGCGGTCGATTCCCAAGCCTACACCACCTGTTGGAGGCATACCATATTCCAAAGCTTCTACATAATCTACATCCATCTCATTGGCTTCTTCATCGCCTAAATCACGAAGTTCCAACTGTTTTTCAAATCGTTCTCTTTGATCGATTGGATCATTTAATTCCGAGAACGCATTGGCATATTCATGACCACAGATAAACAGCTCATAACGATCTGTAAAACGAGGATCTTCACTGTTTTTCTTAGCCAGTGGAGAAATCTCAATTGGATATTCATAGACAAACGTTGGCTGAACGATCGTTTCTTCTACATATTTGTCAAAGAACAGCTGAATGATATGCCCGATCGAGTTATGAATTTTCTCCACTTCAATATCATGTTCTTTTGCCAGCTGGCAAGCTTCTTCATAACTTGTGACCTGTTTAAAATCGATACCTGTTTTTTCTTTGATCGCATCACACATCGTAATACGTTTAAATGGCGCCTTCAAAGAAATCTCTTGACCCTGATACGTAATATCGGTTGTTCCTAACACCTTATTAGCTACATGATCAAAGAGTCCTTCAATCAGATCCATCATGCCATGTAAATCACTGTATGCGACATAGGCTTCTACCGTAGTAAATTCCGGGTTATGTGTAGCATCCATTCCCTCATTACGGAACAAACGCCCAATTTCATAGACACCTTCCAAGCCACCAACGATCAGACGTTTTAAAGGAAGTTCAGTTGCGATACGTAAATAGAAAGGCATATTCAAAGTATTGTGATGTGTAACAAACGGACGAGCCGCTGCCCCACCTAAAATCGGCTGTAGTACCGGTGTCTCTACTTCCATCAATCCCTGTCCATCCAGATATTCCTGTACCGCACGAATGATTTTCGGTCTTGTGATGGCAATGTGCTTAGCCTCTGGATTCATGATCAAATCCACATAACGACGACGGAAACGTTCTTCTACATCCGTCAATCCGTGATATTTTTCTGGTAATGGACGTAAAGCCTTAGATAAATGCGTATAAACTTGTGCACGAACGGATAACTGTCCATGATCGGTTTTCATGATCGTACCTTCGATACCAACAATATCTCCCAAATCGTTTTTCTTGAAGATCTCATATTGTTCTTCGCCGACAACATCTTTACGAACATAGATCTGAATTTGTCCATCTATATCCTGAATGTGCATGAATCCGGCTTTTCCCTGACGGCGTTTTGTCATAATACGTCCGGCAATCTTTACATGAACATCCAATTCCTGTAATTCTTCTTTTGTCTTATTCTCATATTGTGCAATGATTTTTCCAGAAGTTGTCGTTCTTTTATACGCAGAGCCAAATGGGTCAATTCCCATATCCTTCAAATCTTGCATCTTCTGGCGACGTACTCGTTCTTGTTCTGTTAATTTTTGTTGTGCCATATTGTTCTCCTTTTCTCTACAAAATAAAAAAGCATCCATCCAAGGGACGAATGCTCGTGTTACCACCCTAATTCATTTTTCAAATCACTTTGAAAAATCTCTGCCACTGTCTATAAACAGTGCTTCCTTTAATGCAGGAAATACATACAGCTCCAAGGTTTTATTCCTTTAAGTCCTGTGCTTTTTTTCACCAACCAAAAGCTCTCTGAAACATTTTCTTAAAGTACTCGTCCTCTTCTTAGCCTTTACGGGTGTATGGTACTAAACCTATCTTCGTTTGTCAAACACTTTCGAATTCTTTCTTATTATTTGTATTAAGAACGAACTTTTGACTAAGAATCCTTCTGTTTTCTTTCAATTTCAAACATGTATTTGAAATTGAAAATTTGTATACTTTAAAGTATACTACTTATAAGTATACAAATAGAAAGCAGGTGTTTTCATGTATGGCCGAAAAAAAGAAATTTCGTATTTAAATGAGTTATATAGCCATAATACTTTTGAATTTTTAATTATGTATGGTCGAAGAAGAGTCGGTAAAACAACTTTGCTACAGGAATTCTCTAAACATACAAATACAATTTTTTTCCCCGCTCGAGAAAAAAATGATGCTTTGAATCTAGAAGATTTCTCTAAATCGATACAACTTCATTTTGAACATTCTTTTATTGCTTCCTTTAAATCTTGGGAAAACGCTTTTAGCTACATAGGAAATAAAGTCCAAGATAGAACCGCCATCGTTATTGACGAATTTCCTTATATTATTGCGGAAAATCCATCTGTAAAATCTATTTTGCAGCATGCAATTGATCATGACTTTAAAAACAAAAATATCTTCTTAATCTTGTGCGGTTCCTCTATCAGCATCATGGAAAACGAAATTATGGGAAGAAAGAGTCCTTTACACGATCGACAAACCGCTACTTTAGAGGTTAAACCTTTTGACTATTTTGATTCCAGCATATTTTTTCCTAATTATTCAAATATAGATAAACTTTTAGCTTATGGTATTCTTGGTGGTATCCCTCGATATTTAGAGGCATTTGATCCTACAAAAAGCATAAAAGAAAATATCGCCTATAAAATTATTCGAAACGGTGCTTATTTATACGAAGAGCCAAATAACCTCTTAAAAGCTGAACTTAGAGAAACAAATATCTACAATTCAATTCTTTCTGCCATTGCGTCAGGAAAAAATCGAATCATTAATATTTCTGACTACATTCATGAAGATCGCACAAAAGTATCAAAATACCTGACAACGCTTCAAACTTTGCGCTTGGTAGAAAAACGTGTGCCTTGTGGCGAAAGTGAAAAATCAAAAAAATCCATTTATGTCATTAAAGATAATTTCTTAAAATTCTGGTTTCGTTATTCATTTACAGATAACACATACTATGAAATCCTTGGAGCTAAAGAGGCTGCAGATGAAATCATGGAAGATATTTCAAATTATATGGGAGATACTTTCGAAGGAATCTGTAAAGAATATCTTATTCGGCAAGCCAAAAAGCGAAATTTACCTTTTATTCCTTATCACATTGGTAAATGGTGGGGGACAAATCCATTTATTAAAGCTCAAGATGATGTAGATGTTCTAGCCTTGGATAAATCACAGACAAAAGCAATATTTATGGAATGTAAATTCACTTCAAATCCAATGCCTTTAGAGGAATATCAAGATTTAGTTAACGCCACAAAAGCTTTTCATAGAGTAAAAGAAAAATATCTATATTTTGTTTCCAAGTCTGGATTCACAAAACCGGTAGTCCGACAAGCCGCTTTAGATCACGCCAAGCTTTTAAACATTGATGACTTATTTGATGGCTTCGATCCAAACTAAAAAATGCCAGGGATATTTACCTTTAAAGGATAGGTATATATCTCTGGCTTTATGATTCATCCGTTTTTTACAAACATGCCTCCAACTGTTCTAAAGTGATAGGGCCCGGGCGAAGAATCTTTAACTTTTCCTGCGTACAATCCACGATTGTGCTAGCCTGTAAAGCTCTACATTTTCCTAATACCAAACCATCAATATCCGGCAATTGTTCTAATACATCATCGCTGGTCAATGCGGTTTTAGCTCCGGATTGATTGGCACTGGTTACCAATAACGGAGTATTTAATTCATCAATCACACGAAGAATAAAAGGCTCATCCGGAATACGAATCGCAATCGTATCTAAACCGTTTGTATATTCTTTTGGTACATTGTCTTTGACCTTTAACACTAATGTCAAAGCACCGGGCAAAAAACGTTCTGCGATCTTTTTTACTCTTTCGTCAACTACAGCTACTTGTTCCATATGCTCTATGGAAGATACCATCATCGGAATCGGTTTGGTTTCCGGTCTGTGCTTTGCGTTTTTCAGTCGCTGCAGATCCTTTAAATCTCCATACATCACACCCACTCCATAAACTGTATCTGTCGGCAAGGCAATAATTTTGTGATTTTGCAGTGCATAGGCAACCGCATTTATTTCTTCTTTACTATATGTTCTCATATGTCTATTATAGGTTTATGTTAAAATAGATACAAGAGAAAGGATGGTTTCATGTTTGAACATACGATTTGTGCCATTTCTACAGCTTTACAGGATGGTGCTATTTCCATTATCCGAATTAGCGGAGAACACGCCATACCCATCACAAATAAAATTTTTACCAAAGATCTAAGCGATGTGCCAAGCCATACCATCCATTACGGAAATATCTTAGATGGAGCCGGAAAACCAGTAGATGAAGTCCTTGTTTCTGTTTTTCGGGCCCCTAAAACTTATACACGCGAAGATATCGTAGAAATCAACTGCCATGGTGGCGTATTTATCACCCGAAAGGTTTTATCGATTGTTTTAAGCCAGGGGGCCGTATTAGCGAAACCCGGAGAATTCACACAACGCGCCTTTTATCATGGAAGGATTGATTTGTCCCAGGCAGAAGCTGTGCAAGATATGATTGATGCTAGCAACGATACGGCTGCCAGTTTGGCCATCCAGGGAATCCGAGGAAGCGTCAAAAAATTGCTTCAACCTCTTATTGACGAGCTATTAGACATTATTGCGCAAATCGAAGTCAACATTGATTATCCGGAATATGAAGATATCGAACAATTGACTACACAGGAACTTTTACCTAAAACCAACGACTGGCTTAGTAAGATCGATCAAATATTAAAACGCGTTCAAACCGGACAGTTGTTAAAAAAAGGGATCAATACCGTGATCATCGGACGGCCAAACGTGGGCAAAAGTTCTCTGCTCAATGCTTTATTAGAAGAAGATAAAGCTATTGTAACCGATATTGCCGGCACGACCCGAGATATAGTTGAAGGACAGATTCATATCGGTTCCGTGCAGTTAAACTTAATCGACACAGCCGGAATTCGTAAAGCAAGCGATAAGATCGAACAGATCGGTATTGAAAAAAGTCAGCAGATGTTACAGAAGGCACAGCTTGTTTTACTTGTTTTAGATGGAAGCAGCCCTTTAACCAAAGAAGATCAAATTCTCTTAGAACAAACAAAGGATAAACGACGTCTCATTCTTTTTAATAAAGAAGACATGCAACATCAAGACAAAGAGGGAATTTGGATTTCTGCCAAAAACCATCAAATACAACCTCTTCTAGATGCTTTAGAGAACATGTATAAACAAGATCTTTTAAAAGAAGAACCTGTTTTATCCAATGAGCGTCAAATTGGTTTACTAAACCAGGCCAAACAAGATATGCTTCGTGCTAAAGAGGCCATGGAAATGATGATGGAACCCGATCTTGTAGAAATCGATATTCAAGCAGCACACAACCATTTAAAAGAAATTCTTGGCGAAGTGCATAGAGAAGATTTACTAGATACTTTATTTTCAAAATTCTGTTTAGGAAAGTAGGTACATAATGGAAATATTTATTGAACAACTGCATGAATGGCTGATTCAAATTTCTTATTTGACCGTTTATTTTTTAGAAGCTCTTTCTTTGGCAAGTGTCATATACAGTACGTTTCATTCTTTGCTTGCCACATTTCGTAAAGATAAGAACAGTAAAAAGCCATTGTTACGCGGTTTAAGTATTGCCTTGACCTTCAAGCTGGCCGCTGAAATTGTGCGGACAATCACGGTAAGAAGTCTTTCGGAAATCCTGCAGATTGGCGCTTTGATCCTAGTCAAAGCGGCTATCACTTTCTTGATTCACTGGGAATGGAAAAGCAGTGATGTCATGCATAAAGACGTAGATGAATTTGAGTAGGTGTTGTCATGATTTATTTAAAGATGGGCTTGGCGATCCTTTGTCTTTTGTTGGTCATGGATCTTTTTCTGTTGATTCATCGCTGGTTTCCGCAGTTTCCCTCATGGGCTTTGTGGGGATTATTGTTGTTATTTGTGCTGCCCTGTATCACTTTTAATACTATCTTCCCTATCTTTTATTTACATCTTATGTTTTGTCTTCTAATCACGCAGCTTATCTGTCTGATCTTTCATCAGGATGTAAAAGGATGGGTCTTCTTTATTCCTTTTTTGTTGGCAATAACAATCTGCATTTACGGCATCTTCAATATGAAGAATATTGAAAAAACAACGTATGATCTTCAGACATCAAAAGAAATTCCTGATACCAAAATCGTCATGATCAGCGATTTACATTATCCAAATGCCATGACGGAAAAAGACTTAAATAACATGGTAAAAGATCTTCAAAAAGAAAAGCCTTCTTTTTATATTCTTAACGGCGATATCGTGGATGAGTTTACAAGCGTTGATCAGATGAAAACCGTATTTCAGACACTGGGCAAACTCACAAAAACGGCCAATGTCTATTATGTTTTTGGCAATCATGATAACCAACATTATGCCAATGAGCCGGCTTTTTCCAAAGAAACATTAAAAAAAGTGATTGAATCCAATGGCATCACCGTCTTACAGGATGATATCTTACATTTTGATCAAATTACCTTAATTGGCAGAGAAGACTCCGAAGAAAAAAGAGAGTCCTTAAAAAGCCTGGTAAAAACATGTAACTTAGACTCGTACATCATCGTTTTTGATCATCAGCCTAAGGATATAAGCTTGTGTGAAAAACTGGGTGTAGATCTTCAACTCAGCGGGCATACACACAATGGGCAAATCTTTCCTGTTGGCTCTCTGGCAAATTCTCTAGGAATCTTTGAACATGATTATGGCATGATAAAAAAAGGAAACTTCACGCAGATTACGACATCCGGCATTCATGGCTGGGGATTTCCAACCCGCACAGAAGGAATCAGCGAATATGTTTCCATTTCCATCACTTCGAATTAAACCATTTTAAGACTTCGCCGACAAAATACAAAGAACCACACACTAGAGCTCTTTGATGCGTCACTTGAAGTCTTTTTTCCATTTCTTCCATAGATAACACTTCAAAGCCCAATGTTTCTAAAGGATAAAGTCTGTCCGATGAAAAATTAACCAGATGAATCTGTCCTTGAAGACTTATTAAAACATCTAACATATGCTTTGCATCTTTTTCCTTTAAAACCGAAAAATAGATGTCTCCCTGCCAATTTTTTAAAGAAGCTACCAACGCATGTATCCCATCCAGATTATGAGCCCCATCTACCATCAATAGAGGTCTTTTTCGCAATACCATACAACGCCCTGGAAATATAAAACGATCAATAGCACCTTGAAAGGTGTTATAACGCATGCGAAATCCTAAATGATACAGTGTATCACAGGCCAGTATGAAATTTTTCATCTGATAGAATGGCTGATCAAAAACAAGGATACCATCCATAGAATTCATCCAATATTTTTTCCCCACTTTTTTATATTCCGGTAGATAAGAATAATAGAAAGGTGCTCTTTTAGCTCGTATATTCTGTTCAATGACGTGTTGAGCCTTCGGTTTATCTTCTCCACAAACAGCTAAGACACCCGGTTTAAAAATACCACTTTTTTCCTGAGCAATCTTTTCTATGGTATCTCCCAATATTTCGGTATGCTCTAATCCCACATTGGTTAACACGGTCGCCTCATAGTCCAAAGCAGTTGTCGCATCCAACCTTCCTCCCAAGCCTACTTCTATGATGGCATAATCCACTCTCTGTTCTAAAAAATAGGCAATTGCCAAAAAAAGATCCATTTCAAACATGGTCATGGAATTCTCAATAAATACTTTTTGATATTGATCAAACAATTCCTCTAAGTCTTGATCAGATATCATTGTTTCATTGATCTGTATTCTTTCATTATGCACCACTAAATGCGGGGATGTAAAAACACCAACTTGATAGCCCAGTTCTTCCAGCATTAAAGCCATCCAACGACACGTACTGCCCTTCCCGTTTGTTCCAGCCACCTGAATTTTTTTGAGCTTCTTATGATAGGGTAAATACTGATCCATAATTTCTTGGTAATCAACCAAATCCATATTTTTACTTTTCTTAGATTCCATCCATGAAATTTTTTCCTGTAGATTCATGATTAGTATTATAATAGAGTTTGTACAAATAATCCATGGAGGTTTACAATGAACTTTAATAATGACTGGCAAGAACTTTTTGATACTGAGATTCAAAAAGAGTACTTGAATAAAATTAATTATTTTTTGGCTCGTGAATATAAGACCAAAAAAATCTATCCCCCAAAAGAGAAGATCTTCAATGCCTTTTTAACAACATCTTTAAAAGATACAAAGGTTGTTATTCTAGGGCAAGATCCGTATCATCAACCCGGACAGGCACAAGGTTTTGCCTTCAGTGTAGCACCCAATGTTAAAATTCCTCCTTCATTAGTTAATATTTATAAAGAGATTGAGGATGAATATCACGTTAAACTTCATCGTAATGGTGATTTAACAGACTGGGCTAAACAAGGAGTCTTATTATTGAATCCTATTTTGACCGTAGAAGATTCAAAACCTCTTTCCCATCAAAATATTGGCTGGCAAAATTTTACAGATGCCGCCATACAGCGCATCAATGAAAAAGAAGACGCAGTGGTCTTCTTATTGTGGGGATCTAAAGCAGGTGCAGTTCGTCGCTTTTTGAATAACCCAAGTCATTTGGTACTGACAAGTTCTCACCCAAGTCCATTAAGCGCTTATCGTGGATTCTTTGGCAATGGACATTTTAAAAAATGTAACGAATTTCTCATTGCACATGGTAAAGAACCAATTCACTGGTTTTAAAAGCGCTTTAAATTAATGAGCAGGTGCGGTATTGCTTTACCATACTTTTAGACCTTCTACCATTTTGTGTGGTGGAAGGTTTTTATATACAAAAAAATCCTCCTCAGCCTACAATATATTTCGCCAAAAAACAGAGTATGATGAGGAGGTATTACCTATGTTAGTACAGAGAGTTCACGATCCTTCTGTATAACCGGAAACAGGAGATTCTGAATTCTTTTGCCTATCCGTTTGAGAACCGGAAACAATCGAATGCCTTTGCCGAGAACATCAACGGACAGATCAGAACCTATCTGAGTGTATCCAATGGTGTCGTTAACTTCATACGCTTCAGAAAAAGAATGTTCTACTGTCTGAACTACAAGATATTCTATTCCATAACAACATTTCTTTCTTCCGACAAGTATGACAGAAAAAGTAAATAAAAATAATTTAGAACACTCATGTTTTTTGGCATAAGAAAAGATGGCATATTTCTGGGTCTGTTACCCATGATTTATACCATCTTCTTCATTCCTTAACCCACTCTTAATCGTAGAGCGTCATTCTTTAAAACCACACGCTAAGTTAAATCACCAAAAATCCTTCTATTCTTTTTCCAACGCCTTTAAAAAGCTTTTTAAAAATGGGGTTCCATCTTTATGCAAACCATATTCTCCCATGCGTATGCTTGGCTTTTTCTCTCCGTGAAAATCACTGCCGCAAGTAATTAACAAGTTATGATCTCTGGCAAATTGTTCATAGTATTCATTATGATAATCTTGATGATAGTTGCTGTAAGCTTCTAATCCATCAATACCACAGTCTAAGGCATACTGCAGGCGTTCTTCCTGTTTATAAAATGTCTGATAAGGATGTGCAATGATCGCCAAGCCATTCGCTTCATGAATCTTTTGTATCGTTTCTTTAAAATCCGGATTGTATGCTTTTACATAAAGATCGCTGCCTGGCATACATTTGTCCCAGAAGAAATTGACCGGTGCCGGATCACTGCGCTTGCCACCGGGAATATAATCTTTAAAATCTTCGATATTCTGATAACGAGGATCCTGAAAAAGCCTTGTCATCATAATAAACCATGGATTGGTTCCATTGGCATCTCTGACTACCTTTTCTTCATCGATTTCTACTTCATATTTTTGCCGAAGTTTTTCAACTCTTTGATGAAATACACCATCATTCTTTTTTTGTATGTTTTGCTGTAACGTCTGAAAATAAGGATCATCCAAATTGATTCCATATCCTAATACATGTACATCATAATCTCCTAATAAGGTAGAACATTCGATGGCGGGTATGATTTGTATTCCTTCTTTTTTCCCTTCCGCCATCATATCTGTAACACCTTTAACGGTATCGTGATCGCTCAATGCCGCTACTTGAATATTTGCTTGTTTCAACATTTGTACTAATTCAGCCGGTGTAAATTGCCCATCACCACTTTGGTTTGAATGCATATGTAAATCAAAATGAATCATCTCTTTCATCCCTTTCCTTCATTCTTTTCTATAATCTATGAATTATCGCATATTTTATAAGTCAAAAGCTTTTCCCAATACTTGAATGGCTTTTTCCTTATCTTGTGCATCGATCGTCAATGAAATAGAGATTTCACTGGAAGTAATCATATAATAAGGAATATTGTTTTCACGTAATGTATTCAAAACTTTTGAGGCAATTCCACTATGTGTTGATATTCCTAATCCTACTAAGGAAAGCTTGATAAATCCAAGCATACGGGTAATTGGGTAATTCTGTCCCACTTTATCCATATTTTCCATGATCATACGACTTTGTTCTTCTGTACAATAGAAAGAGAAATTTGCCTTTCCTTCATCATCCAACTGCTGCGAAATTGTATCCAGGTTGATGTTTAGATCCGCAATCATTTGGAAAAGCTTCCCTAAAAAGACACCATCATTTTCAATGTGGCTGATACGCATGATCGCATAATCATCTTTTACACTTAAGCCTGTAATGGGCATATCTTCCAACTGTTTTGTATGTTCCATGATCCATGTTCCTTTCTTTTTTGAACCTTCCAATGCCTTTCCAAGATACAGCGGCACTTGATATTTACTTGCCAATTCTACACTGCGAGTTTCTAAGACGCCAGACCCAAGACAGGCCATCTGCATCATTTCCTGATAATTGACTTCTTTTAATCGTTTTGCCTTAGGATAGAGTCGCGGATCAATCGTATAAATGCCATTAACATCCGTATAGATATGACAAGCCCATCCTAATTTAGCTGCCAACGCTACTGCTGTTGTATCGCTGCCACCTCTTCCCAATGTTGTAATTTCACCATGTTCTGTAGCCCCTTGAAAACCAGCTACGACAACTACTTTTCCTTCTTCTAAATGCTTTTTAACATTGGTTAGATCAATATCCTTGATACGTGCATGTGCATGATGATGACTGGTAATAAAACCACATTGATAGCCGGTCAGTGAAATAGCTGGTATGCCCAATGCATCAATAGCCATTGCCAATAAGGTAATTGTTCTTTGTTCGCCTGTTGACAATAAAGAATCCAGCTCTCTTGTATTGATATGATCAGAAACCTGACTAGCCAGATCGATCAGTTTATTGGTCATACCTCCCATAGCACTGGCGACAACAATCAAAGTATGTCCTGCTTCGCGCATCTCTTTTACATGCTTAGCAATCGCTTGTATTTGTTCTATGGAACCCACGCTTGTTCCACCGTATTTCTCCACAATATTCATAAGCAACACCCTTCAAAACGGATTTATTTTATCACTAGAAAAAAGAATGCACAATGAAATCATGCATTCTCCATTATGACTTTTTTAGAAAGACTGGAAAGCTTTTTAATTCATTGGAAAATCTTCTGTATTAGCTATACATATATAAATTCAAAGTTCAGACTTTTTTGAAATTTGATCCGATTTTTTTGGAAAAAATTTTATTTTTCATTCATTTTTTCTTATGATATTACCAAGAAACAGGAGTACTTATGGACACAAAATATATTTTTGCGGATGCACTAAAAACATGTATGAAGAAATCACCCTATGAAAAAATTACAGTAAAAGATATCACAGATACTTGTAATCTATCTCGTCAGACATTTTATCGACATTTTTTAGATAAACAAGATTTGGTTAACTGGTATTTTGATAAGATACTACAAGAATCTTTTAAACATATGGGAGAAGGAAAGACGATTTATGAAGCTTTATTTAAGAAGTTTACTTTTATCCTTCAGGAAAAATTGTTTTTTAGAGCCGCTTTTCAAAACGATGATCAAAATAATTTAAGAGATCATGACTTTGAACTGATTTTATCTTTTTACACCGATCGAATCCAAAGTAAAACAGGGATGCCGTTATCTTCTATTTTAAAGTTTCAACTGGAAATGTATTGTCAGTCTTCTATATACATGACGGTAAAATGGTTATTGGAAGATACACCAATTTCTCCAGCCACATTAGCAAGCCAGCTATGTGATGCGATGCCACCAGAAGTCAAGAAAGCTTTTGTTTCCATCGATTTATTATAATGTGACACTTTCCTCATTCTGTAACTTATCTTTTTGAACACAAATCGTTACAATTAAATTGATAAAGCGCTTACAGAAAAGGAGAAAAAACACTATGTCAAATCGAATTATGTTAAATGAAACATCGTATCATGGTTCTGGTGCCATCCAGGAGATTGCCAATGAAGCCAAGACAAGAGCTTTTAAAAAAGCTTTGGTCTGCTCCGATCCAGACTTGATTCAATTCAAAGTCACAGAAAAAGTTACCAATGTATTGGATGAAGCAAGATTGGAATATGAAATCTTTTCAGATATCAAACCTAACCCAACGATTGAAAATGTACAAAACGGTGTAAAAGCCTTTAAAGAAGCTAAAGCCGATTACATCATTGCCATCGGTGGAGGTTCTTCTATGGATACATCTAAGGCCATTGGAATCATCATTGCCAACCCGGAATTTGAAGATGTACGAAGCTTAGAAGGAACTGCTGCCACTACTAAACCCTGTGTTCCTATTATCGCCGTTCCGACAACAGCTGGAACCGCTGCCGAAGTTACCATCAACTATGTTATTACCGATGTAGAAAGAAAAAGAAAATTCGTTTGTGTAGATCCACACGATATGCCGGTCGTTGCCGTTGTAGATCCTGATATGATGTCTACAATGCCTAAAGGTCTAACGGCTTCTACAGGTATGGATGCTCTCACCCATGCGATCGAAGGTTACACGACAAAAGCTGCCTGGGAAATGACAGATATGTTCCATTTAAAGGCCATTGAAATCATCAGTCGTTCTTTACGCAGTGCGGTAGCCAATGAAAAAGAAGGTCGCGAAGGTATGGCTTTAGGACAATATATCGCCGGTATGGGATTCTCCAATGTTGGATTAGGAATTGCCCATTCTATGGCACACACTTTAGGTGCGGTTTATGATACGCCTCATGGAGTGGCTTGTGCGATGATGCTTCCGATCGTTATGGAATACAATGCCGATTGTACACAAGAAAAATATCGTGAAATCGCTCGTGCTATGGGGGTTAAGAATGTCGATTCTATGACACAGGATGAATATCGTAAAGCAGCTGTCGATGCCGTTCGCCAATTATCCCAAGATGTAGGCATTCCCCAAAAGCTGGAAGCTTTAAAAGAAGAAGATCTTGACTTTTTGGCACAATCGGCCTTTGACGATGCATGTGCACCGGGTAACCCAAAAGATGCCAGTATCGAAGATCTAAAAGCGTTGTTTAGAAAACTAATGTAAACTCTATAGACAAAAGTGCATCCAAACATTGGATGCACTTTTGTTGTAATGTCTATTTGTATAGCTTTTTTTCCATAGAAAGATGAAACCGGGCAATCTGCTCTTTTCCTATCTCGATGGCTACTTCCGCTAGTTCTTCTACATTTTTGACAAATGTTCGAGTTAGATTGATTTCAATCAACATTCCTAAATTTACACCGCCGATCACTTCTAAATTTTGATAGGAATAACTAATTTTTACTGCTGTTTTAAAAGGAACTCCACCGATTAGATCACATAAAACAAGGATTTCATCACACGTTTTGAGAACATTAAGTGCATCGATCATCTTCTTAGATATATCTTCTAAAGAATCGTTTTCTCTATAATCAATAGATACATAATCTTCAGGCATTCCAACAATTTGTCTTAAACTGTTTGTTAAACCAGTTGCGAAAATCCCGTGTCCCGTTACAATCAATCCAATCTTTTTTTCTTTTGTTTTCATTCCATGTGATTGGTTGGCTGAATCGCATCATAGCCCGTTTCTTTTGTACGAATACGATATGCGGATCGAATTTCATAACTAAATATTTTTCCATCCCCTATTTCTCCGGTATAGGCTGCTTTTGAAATCGCATCAATGGTCTTCTTTTCCCATTCCGGAGACGATACGACAATTTCAAATTTAATTTTCGGCTGCATCTGCAGATCTACTTTAACCCCTCTAACTACTTCATTGTATCCTTTTTGAATACCACAGCCCATCACCTGATAAACCGTTAACCCCCTGACTTCTATTTCATTTAAAGCCGTTTTGACATCTTCAAAGGCTTCCTCTCTTACGATTGCTTCTATTTTGATCAACATATCGATTCTCCTTAATCAAATCCATTGAAACTCGGATAAGCTTGTTCGCCATGCATGGAAGCATCCATACCTATGGCTTCTTGTTTAGTTGTGGCGCGTAGAGGTACAAAGCACTTGACAATGCAACCACAAATCAATGTTCCCACGATCGCAATCAAGATGGTTAAAACAATGCCTTCTAACTGTGCTACAAAGAGTTCTGTCTGCCCAAAGAATAAACCATTCCATTGCGCAACATCGTTGATACTTGTCATACCGAATAATCCGGTAGCAATACCGCCCCAAATACCACCTAAGCCATGACAGCCAAACGCATCCAGCGAATCATCAATCTTACATTTTGATTTAACCAGCTTGACCCCAAAATAACAGATAGGACTTACGAATGCACCAATGATGAAAGAAGCCCAAATCGGTACAAACCCGGCTCCTGGTGTAATAGCCACTAAACCTACCACAAGGCCGGTAGAAGCACCAACCAAAGTTGGTTTTCCATCTTTGATCACATCGATCAACATCCATGACAACAAAGCACAAGCCGATGCAATAGCACTGGTCATAAACGCATGCGCTGCCAAACCATTAGCTCCTAGTGCACTTCCGGCATTAAATCCATACCATCCAAACCATAACAGGGTGGCTCCTAATACCACAAAAGGAATATTGTGTACACGATAAGCCACCTGATCATAACCTTTTCGCTTTCCAATCCATAAAGCCAAAACCAAAGCGGTTATACCGGAACTGATATGAACGACGTTACCTCCAGCAAAATCAACAGATCCTAAAGAAGCAATAAATCCATTTTCACCCCAAACCATATGAGCCAGTGGATAATATACGATCAAAGACCAAAGTGCTACAAAAAGAAACAAGGCTTTAAAATTCATTCTTCCTACTAAAGCACCGGTAAACAAGGCCGGTGTAATGACGGCAAACATCATTTGAAAAGCACAATACATCAAATGTGGTATTGAATCGGCATACGGCCCTGCCTGCCAATCTACACCATTTAAAAACGCATAGCTTAGATCACCAATCACACCACCATGATCCTGTCCAAAAGCTAATGAATAGCCAAATGCACACCACATGACTATCGCAAGTCCCATAATTGAAACACAGCCCATCATCGTGTTAACTACATTTTTTCTTCGCACCAGCCCGCCATAGAAAAACGCAAGAGCCGGAGTCATTACAAACACCAAAGCTGTACAAATCATCATAAATCCTGTATCGCCTGTATCCATCCTATCGATCCTTCCCTTCTTCTGTCATCTTAATCGTCTCGAGAACGAAAAAGGGCGCTAAAATGGATTTCCATTTTAACGCCTTTGTTAACAAGATTTAGTATAACAGAAAAATATAAAAACGCAACACTATTTTCAATTAATTTACATTTTATTTCATTCTGTTACATTTTAATTAATTCATACTCTCTGGTTCCCAAACCAATCTTCTGCGCATGATCCAGACAACTTTTCCATTCCGATTCCGGTGCAGAATTTGTAAAGTGATCATGATGATCCGTAAAGTTTGGATCTTCCAGGTGACGGGCCAACTGACTGCCCGGCAATGGTTTTGCCGCCATACAGGCATCTACACAAGCTTGATCTAATGCCAATGGATCTTTGGATACAAACATACCGATATTCGGTAAGATCGGTACATCATTTTCTCCATGACAGTCACAGTTTGGACTGACATCAACGATCAATGAAATATGAATGCAAGGTCGTCCATCTACGACCGCTTTCGTATATTCTGCCATTCGACAGTTCAACAACGCATTTGCGGCATCATTATCAAACTGGATCGCATCAAAGTTACACGCTCCTAAACAACGACCACAGCCTACACAGTTTTCCTGATTTACATGCATTTTTCTTGTTGTTTCGTCAAATTCCAATCCGCCATTGGCACATTCTTTCTGACAACGCGTACAGCCACGGCACAATTCTTCATCAATATGCGGTTTGCCGCTGGAATGCTGATCACACTTACCGGCACGAGAACCACATCCCATACCGATATTCTTGATGGCACCACCAAATCCGGTCATCTCATGCCCTTTAAAATGAGTCAAAGAGATAAATACATCGGCATCCATGATGGCACGTCCGATCTTGGCTTCCTTAATGTATTCGCCGCCTTCTACCGGTACATCCACATCATCCGTTCCTTTTAAACCATCTCCAATGATCACCGGACATCCCACGGTCAATGGTGTAAAACCATTCTGCCAGGCACATTCCAAATGCTCCAAAGCATTCTTACGACTGCCCGGATACATCGTATTACAATCCGTTAAGAAAGGTTTTCCACCTAATTCTTTGACCACATCCACAATGGCTCTGGCATAATTCGGACGTAAATAGGAAATGTTTCCCAGTTCACCAAAATGCATTTTAA
Organism: Faecalicoccus pleomorphus DSM 20574; assembly: GCF_000420345.1. Taxonomy (GTDB): domain Bacteria; phylum Bacillota_I; class Bacilli_A; order Erysipelotrichales; family Erysipelotrichaceae; genus Faecalicoccus; species Faecalicoccus pleomorphus. The sequence goes on from NZ_ATUT01000027.1 coordinate 17,678, forward strand.
TGGCCACAAACTTTCCTTCCATATTTAAATCCGCAATTCCGGCACGACGCACCAGTTTCTGCAATTTTGTCGGCAGGCCATCCCCAAAAGCCTGTGTGTGAAAATCTGTAAAATAAACTTTTGCTTTCTCCATTCTGTTCACCTATCTTTCAATCGTATTGTACTGTACGATTTTTGTTTATACAACGTAAAAAGGGTTATCAAAAACTAACCCTTTACTTACGAATATTTATTTTCTGATTCCAGTAATATCCTTTTTTCCAATGCCGTTTGATATACTCTTCTTCCTGCATTGTTTTCCCTATCCGATGCGATAATCTGGACATATAAACGACCATTGATTCTTTGGTGATCTTATGATCGTGCGCCTCTAGCAAATCAAGAATTTCTTCATCCTTGATCGTCTCTCTGGCATTGGACATCAATAATTGTAAGATCAACAATTCATGTTCATGCATCACAAGAATCTGCTTTCCCTTATGCATGACCTGTTCTTCAAAATCAATGCGTATTTCACCGGATGACACTTTTTTATGTGCTAAATTATGAAAACGTTGATAATGGATATTATCTGTGGTTTCTTTCTTTGAAAAGATCTTTTTTAAATCTTCCAGACCGATTCCATGTTCAAGACAATATTTGCCCAGCTCTACTATTTTTTCCTCTTTTGCCTTATCCATATATTTACCCATAATAAAAGGAGAGGCTCCCCTCTCCTTTAAATTACACTACTTTAGACTATTTTTGTTTACGACGAAGTAATGCAACCATTCCGGCAAGAGCAGCACTCATTGTTCCGAATACTCCGGCAAGTGACATGGCAACTCCTGTATCTGTTCCGTCTGTTTGTTCAGATTCTTCTGTTCCTTCAGCTGGTGTATTAGGTTCTTCTTCATCACCTGGCTGTGTTGGTTCTTGAGCTGTTTTAGTTACGAATACATACATAACCTTAGTCTGTCCATATTCAACATCGGCTGCAATACCTTCGATATCCTGTACCAACTCATAACCTTCTGGTACAACTACATCTTCAATATATGTAGCAGTTTCTCCAACTGGACCAACCTGATCATCATATGTTTTTTCTAATACAACTTCATTTCCATTTTCCTGATCAACATAACGAACAACTAATGTTGCAGCTGCTGTTTCTTCTTCTGTGATCTTGTGTAAAGTAATTGTATAAGACTTACCTGGTGTTACGAAGAAATCACCAGTTACGATCAATTCATAGCCTTCTGGTAAATCTAATTCACTGTAATTAGCGATTCCATCATCATCTGGATCTACGAAGAAGTCTCCGCCACCAAGATTGTTTCCTTCTTTATCAACATATACTACATTGATGATTGTTCCTTCGATTTCTTTGTTCAATACGATTTCATATGTTTTTTCTGTATCAACAAATTCATCGCCTGTTACGCTCAATTCATA
>NZ_ATUT01000028.1 GCF_000420345.1 Faecalicoccus pleomorphus DSM 20574
CAGTACATGATGGGTATGCAGGACAGTTTTGGACGAAGCGGCAAACCAAAAGACTTATTAGCCCGCTATCATTTGGATGCTTCAAGCATTGCCCAGAAGATCAAAGAAATTATGAAGTAAGTACAAAAAAGAAAAATAACTTTAACTAAAATTAAGATAAATCGTTTGTAAGATAATGTTAACTTATGGGCGGTCTTTAATGCAAATGGGGAGCCTAGTCAGTGTTTTGCTGTCTGGCCCCTTTTTGGAGGATAGATATCTAAAAAATCAACTTCTATAACTCGCATACAAATATAAGACAAACAAAACTTTTTAACATTGAAGTTAAAAAGTTTGTATTTTTACAAAGTTTTTTCAATGGATGTTAAAAACTTTTGGATAATGATAGAAGTTAAGGACGATTCGCATAGTCTTTAACTCGTCGAAGGAAAACTTTTGTGGCAGGAGAAAATGTTCTGTATTTCTTTGTAACAATGTATAAATCTACTGAAATTTCAGGTTCAATCCTTTTAAAGACAAGATTTCTTCCAGTCGTATTTACGAGTTTATCTATACTCAACGCATATCCTAGACCTTGTTCTACCATAAAAGTAGCGTTGTAAATCAGATTATAAGTGGCAACGATGTGTAATGAAGCAGAATTAAACCAGTCAACATTTTGATGACCCTGATAGATCTGATCAGACATGATCAAAGGAAGTTCCTTCAGCTGATCGATCTGTATAACATCTTGTTGAGCAAGTAGGCAGTCTTTTGGAACTAATAAACCATAGACATCTTTTTTATGGATATTGATATAGTCGTATTGTTCTCTACGAATCGGTCCCAGCAATAATCCCATATCCACCAATCCTTTATCAATTTTTTCTAAAACGCCATCGGCATTTTCACTGTATGTACGAAAGCGCACATCCGGATATTGATCGTGAAACGCTTTGATCAAAGAGACGATCGCATCCATCGCAACGGTTTCCCCACATCCGATGCAAATTTCACCACTTAATGTTTCTTCTTCGGCCTGTAAAGCAGTCTCTGTATTTTCCAATAGCTCTATGATTTCCTGTGCTCGATTTTTAAGGAAAAATCCTTCTTCCGTCAAAGTAATCTTTCTTTTTCCCCGAACAAATAATTTCTTACCCAGTTGATTTTCCAGATCCATCATCTGTTTTGATAAGGTAGATTGTGTAATATATAGCGTTTTAGCTGCTTTTGTGATGTTTTGTTCCCGTGCCACAGCCAGAAAATATTGTAAAAGTCTTGTTTCAATCATTGTATCACCCTATTTATTTTACCATTCTTTAAAACGATTGTAATCGATAATTAATGACTGTTTGTGATTTTTAAAGAATGGATTTATAGTGAAAATACGAAAGGATGGATCATATGGAAAAGGAAGAGACAAGGCTTCGACAATGCCTTCAGGATTGTGATATGACAAAAGATAAGATTGAAGAATATGTGTGCTGCAAGGATACAGATCAGCTTCGACTTTTACATCAACAAAGAAAGAAGCTGATGGATAAGCTGCATAAGGCGCAGCACAAAGTGGATGTTGTCGATTATATGATCCATCAGGTCAAAGAAAAAGAGGGGTAAAATGACGGTTATAGAAAATCAAAGATTTGATGAAGAACGAGCCTTATATGGAAAGAAGAATTTGACAGTAAAACATTGTCAGTTTGATGGACCGGCTGATGGTGAAAGTGCTTTTAAGGAATGTGAAAATATCAAAGTGGAAGATACTTTTTTGAATCTTCGTTATCCTTTCTGGCATGATCATAGCTTACAGATTTGTAATGCGCAAATGACAGAGAATTGTCGAGCGGCGTTGTGGTATTCCGATCATATTGTGATCAAAGATACGCAAATGCATGGAATCAAGGCACTGAGAGAATGTGATGATGTGATCATCGAAAACTGTGATATTCAATCGCCGGAATTTGGCTGGATGACAAAAAATATCGTGATGAAGGATACGAAAGCAGTCAGTGAATATTTCATGATGCGAGCACAAAATCTGCGATTTGTGAATGTGGAATTTAAAGGGAAGTATTCTTTTCAATATATGAAGAATGCCTATTTTGAAAACTGTGTATTTGATACCAAGGATGCGTTCTGGCATTCAGAAGACGTCTGGGTTAGAAACAGTGTGATCAAAGGAGAATATCTGGCATGGTATTCCAAAGGGCTGGTCTTAGAAAATTGTAAGATCATCGGGACACAGCCGCTTTGTTATTGCGAGGGGTTGAAACTGATTGATTGTGAGATGATCGATACCGATTTATGTTTTGAGAAATCGAAAGTGAACGCAACGATCGTCAATGAAGTAGAAAGTATAAAGAATCCGCTGGATGGCATTATTGAAGTACCGGCTGTTAAAGAGATCATACAAGATGATCCAACATCCAAAGGCAAGATTTTGATTCGATCTTAGGAGGGGCATATGGAATATATAAAACTGGGGAATTCGGATTTAAATGTTTCCCGTATCTGTATGGGATGTATGGGCTTCGGGGATCCAACACGCGGGCAGCATACATGGACCTTAGATGAAACTAAAACACGAAGTATTATTGAACAAGGATTAGCGGCAGGTATTAATTTTTTTGATACTGCGATTGCTTATCAAAGCGGAACGAGTGAACAATATGTAGGAAAAGCTATTCGAGATATGGCACATCGAGATGATATTGTTATTGCGACAAAGTTTCTTCCGCGTAGTGATGAAGAGATTGAAAAAGGGATCTCCGGACAGCAGCATATTGAAAATATGTTAAATCAAAGCTTACAAAATCTGGGAATGGATCATGTTGATCTGTACATTTATCATATGTGGGATTATCGTACTCCGCTGTATGAAATTATGGATGGTTTAAATCACATGGTACAGCAGGGAAAGATACGATATATCGGTATTTCCAATTGTTTCGCATGGCAGCTGGCTAAGGCGAATGCACTAGCTGAAAAAGAAGGTTTTGCGAAATTTATATCCGTGCAAGGTCACTATAATTTGATTTTTAGGGAAGAAGAAAGAGAAATGATTCCCTATTGTAACCAGGAAAATATCGCATTGACACCTTACAGTGCTTTAGCCGGTGGACGACTTTCTAAGTATGTCGGACAGACTTCCAGGCGATTACAGGAAGATAGCTATGCTCATTTAAAATACGATGAAATGGCTGCTTATGATCAAAAAATCATAGATCGTGTTGCGATTCTGGCCAATGAACATCATACTTCAATGACCGCTGTTTCTCTGGCCTGGCTTTTGACTAAAGCGACATCACCAATTGTAGGAATGACTAAACCTAAGCATATACAAGGTGCTGTCGATGCCTGTGATCTAAAGCTGAGTGCAGGAGAAATTGCTTATTTAGAAGAGCCTTATATTCCTCATAAGCTTGTTGGTGTTATGGCACAGAATACCGCAGAAACATCGAATGATAAGCATGTCTGGTCGATAGGTGATCAAAAAATTTAAAGGAGGACAGGATATGGATTATAAACAAACAGATCCGCAGTTTATGGAACGCTTTGAACAATTTGCGTTTGAAGAGGTCGTGCAAAAGGAGGGCCTCAAGCTGGATGTGAAAACACGTTATTTGGCAATTTTGGCATCGTTGATTGGATGTCAGGGCAAGGATGCTTATCGCTTGATGTTGGAAAAAGCATTGAATGAAGGCATGGATCCCGTGATAGTCAAAGAGATGGTGTATCAGGCTCAGGATTATATGGGAATGGGGCGCATGTGGGATTTTTTAAGGATCACCAATGAAGTCTATTTGGAAAAGGAAATTCCTTTATCCTCATACGGGCAGGCGACAACAACCATGGAAGATCGACTGGAAAAAGGGGTACAGGCGCAAGTTGATATTTTTGGGGAAGGCATGCGAGAAGCTTGGAAAAACGGTGTGATCAATTATTGGTTGGCTGATAATTGTTTCGGCGATTACTATACACGAACCGGCCTGAATCTGGCACAAAGAGAAATGATCACCTTTTGTTTTTTGATGGCGCAGGGTGGATGTGAACCACAGCTGATTGCTCACGCCAAAGGGAATATGAATGTTGGCAATGATGCCGATTTTCTTCGTAAGGTCATCGCACAGTGTGTACCTTATATTGGTTATCCGCGAAGTTTGAACGCAATGACGGCGGTGGATAAAGCTATAAAGTAAAAGTATGCAAAGGATCCTTTACGGGATTCTTTTTTGTGTGCAAATAAAAAGATCGGAATCACCGGTCAAGATCATGAAACACAGGCTTCATATGATCAAATGTACAATACTGCTTAAATCCAATTTCCTGTAACATCTTTTTTGAATCTTGTATATAAGCCCCCAGATGTTCTGGTTTATGAGAATCCGAGCCAATCGTAAGGATCGTACCTCCTAAATCTTTATATAGCTCTAAGATTTTATGGGAAGGTGTGGAATCTTTTAAGCCATATCGTTTGGAAGAAGTGTTGACTTCAATGCCTTTTCCATCTGCAATCACTTGTTCTAAAACAGCTTGAATCCATGGCTTTATTTTCTCAAAAGGATAAATTCCCTGTGCATCGTAGCGATTGATCAGATCCATATGTCCTAAAACACTATAATCTTTGTATTGTCGAATAACTTCCAACATTTCTTTATAGTATTCTTCGTTGTATTCTTTTTGTGTTTTACCTTTTTGAAATTCCTGATTCCAGAATTCTTTGTCATGTACCTGATGAATGGAAAGGATGATAAAATCAAAGTCATAGCGATCAAACAATTTCTGAAATTGAGAAATCGTATGTGTCTGCATCCCAAATTCTAAACCGGTTTTGATCGTAATTTGATGACCATACTTCTCTTTCATAGCTTGAATGGTTTTCATATATTCAGGATAGTTGGCATTGGCCATAGGTTCATTGCCGCGATAGATGATCTTTTGGCCACTGTCCCAATCTACTTTAATGCCATAATCTACATGTTCTGTAAAACAAATTTCATCTATTTTCATGGTTATGGCATCTTGAATGACTTTTTCCATAGGGTAGATGGAATCATCGCTAAAAGCAGTATGTACATGATAATCCGCAAACATAAAATCTCGTTAGTTTAAATTAAATTGTTGTGCAACTAAATGAACTTTTAGATTTAATTTTGTATAAAGTTCTTTGTGCAGTTCATAAAAATCCATATTTTGGATTTCTTCTTCTTTTTGTTTGGATGGATAAAACCGATCCAAATAGTAGAAAGTTCCCTGATCTAAAAATCCATATACGATACCGGCAATACCGTTATCTAAACAAATGACTTGTTTCCAGATCTTTTTAGGAGTTACCATCATTATATCTAAAAATTCATTGACTTCCAGGTGTCTCGCAAACATACGTTTTATCCTCCTTACGCTTTTATTATGTTGTATTTTATAAAAAGGACAATCTTTCTTTTGTATCTGCACAAAAACAAAAGATTTTTATCCATAAAATAAAAATTATTTATGGAAAATAGTTTTTAAACAAAGAAAAACAAGAGAATAATTTTTTAGAAGTCAGGATAGATTTTTGAGAAAAAAATAAGAAAGTATAATCATTATTAGTGTTTTTAGATTCAATAAAAAGTACAAAAGATTTTAAAAGCATCATTTTTATAGGGCAAGATATAAAGGAAACAAAGTGAGTCTTGAAAAAGTCACTTTAATAAGTACCATCACATCAGTAAATTGATTGTTTCAAGAAAACAGTAAGCTAGGATTTTAAAGAATGTATAGGGGTTTAAAAATGGAAATTCATTGGAAAGAATAAGAAAGGAAGCACTGAATTGAAGGATTTAAAAAGAGGCCAAATCAAGCCTCTTTGCTCATAATAAATGATTCTATTCTTTAAAATGGATGTTCAGTGTTAGAAACTTTACTCTTCTTTTTTCATATTTGTCAAAGCTAAAAGAATGGATAATTTTCCATATTCAAAGGTTAGACCACCTTGTATATAGGATGTATAAGGTTCCACCATAGGGGCATCGGCACTAAGCTCAATGGTACTTCCCTGAGTAAAGCTTCCTGCTGCCATGACCTCATCAAAAGGATAGCCGGGCATTGGTGCAGGAAGAACACGTACAAAGGAATCGATAGGGCTGGTGGATTGAATACCCTGGGTAAAGTTCACTAAGTTTTCTTTAGAGCCAAGTTCTAAGGTTTGTATGATATCCGTTCGTTTTTCATCATAAGCCGGAGATACATTTTTATAACCCAGTTTTTCCAGCATATAAGAGGCAAAAACAACAGTTTTCAATGCACTTTTTACTGCATTTGGAGCCATGAAAATGCCTTTTAAAAAAGAGCTGTTTAAATTAAAGTTGGCACCTAAGCTTTTACCAATGCCGGGGGCTGTCAGTCTTTCGGCAACATCACGTATCCATTCTTTTTTTCCTGCGATATATCCACCGGTCGTGGCAATACCTCCACCAAGATTCTTCATTAATGAGCCTACAACAACATCGGCCCCCACATGTCCAGGTTCTCTTTTTTCTACCAGTTCGCCATAGCAATTATCAACCATAATGATGACATCTTTATTAACTTCCCGAATCTTTTTGATGATTCTTTCGATCTTGGCGATGCTTAAAGAAAGTCGATGTGAGTATCCTCTCGATCGCTGTATCTCCACCAATCGTACATTGTTTTCTTTTAAACGTTCCAGAATGGTTACATCATCAAAATCATCGTTTATCAAATCAATTTGTTCATACTTTACACCATATGCTTTTAAAGACTGTGAGGAATTTCCATATAATCCGATCATCTCCTGCAATGAATCGTAAGGATCACCGGAAATAGAAATCATGGTATCTCCATGTTTTAAAAGAGCAGATAATGTTAAATACAGTGCGTTGGTTCCGCTCATGATTTGTGGACGCACCAGGGCATCTTCGCAACCTAATACCGAAGCAAAAATTCTCTCGATCTTGTCACGACCTTCATCATAGTTCCCATAGCCGTTGATATCCGCAAAATCGGAATAAGAAACTTGATTCTCAATAAAAGCGGATAAGATTCGATTGGAATTGTATAAACAAATATCATCGATATTTTCATAAATATCTTTTAAAACGGAATCAGATTCTTTTGCCATTGCCAATAAATCCTTGTCAATTTGTTCTAGTATCATAATAACCTCCCGAAATTCACGCAACCTTTATTATACAGGATTGTTGGATATTGAGAATGAATGTTTTTATGAATTGCTTAAAATAGTGTGAGCCTTATGTTTTGTTTTCTTTCATATAGTCTGTTAAAATCTCTTGGACGAGTTGATTATTATTCATTCGAATTGCATATTGTTCTGGTTTTGTATAGCCAAACTAGTCATAGTTAAGATTCCATACGATAGAGAAAAATATATTATAGTTCCATGTATGAATAATAAACTGTTATTGATGAATATGCAGTATGTTAACGAATATATATTATTGAAAGAAGATTGTGATGAGCCAAGCAATACAAATTGGTCAAGTGAAATTGACTGTGGTGAGTTTCCTTTGCTTATTTATGAAGTGTTAAATGAGTATCGTACATTTGATCTTGAAAATATACCAAGGGATGAATTTCATACTTCTTCAAACAGCACTTAGAGAAAATTGTAAATGAACAAAATTGGACAGAGGATGATTTAGAACGCCTGGTGTCTAGTGGAAAGATATTTTATGCAGATGGTTTTGAATAATAAGCAAACGTATTGATTGATGAATATGAAAATGTATCCGATACTATTTTTGAAGTATCATGTACAAATAACACCGTGTATTTTTGTGATATTGAAGGGATAGAAAATGTTCTAAATTAGAAAACATTGCAATATTAGAATTGCCACTTTTACCATTCGAAAACAAAATCTATGATGAATATATTCGTGCTTTGGAAAAACAGTTTAAAATATGGACTTCATTTCTTTTGCTCGTTGCATCACTTCTTTTAAGGATGGTATCGAAATCATACCGCCCATTGTTTCTGTAGAGATCGACGCGGTTAAAGATGCTAATTTGATGACGGTTTCAAGAGGGTAATTGTGGCCTAGAAAATAGACAAAAGCACCATGAAAAATATCACCGGCTCCGGTAGAATCGACGGTTTTAGTTTTAAAGGCAGGGATATGGTAGATTTTCTGATTTTCTTGATAAAGTACGCCATGACCACCAATTGTAATGACGATATGTTTTTTGTTGAGTTCTGCCAGCTTTGAAAAAGTCGCAGATAATTTATTCATATCTTGAATATCAATTTCCTGACCGGTATAGGTGCGACTTAAATCTTCGCTGCATACAAAGTAGTCAACAAGCGGGGCCAGTGTAGAGGTCCATGGTTTTACAGAACCGGCATCCATGACAGAAGTAGCGTTCGGGTATTTTTTAAGAGCTTGTAAGGCAATTTCTGTTTCCCTTCCGTCAATAAGGATGAAATCGGGGTCTTCTTTTGGCCATTTTGGTTCCATATGTGATTCTTGTAAAGGATGGTTAAAAATTGTACGACTTCCGTTTAGGGGATTTGCCAATATGCAACTGATACTGGTGGAAGTGGATGGATCGATCAAAATCGTTTCTGTGGAGATGTTTAATTTATGCAGCTGATCAAGAATTTCTTTTCCCAGAAAATCATCACCTATACGCGCAATCAAAGAAGTATCACTACCCCATTTTGCCAATAAAGCTGCTGCATTTGTAGCTGGAGCACCAATACACTCTGTGCGTTCTTTCATGACATATTTTCTATTTTCAATGATGGTTTCATTCATAGAGAATGTCAGATCATAAACGATCTGACCAACACATAAAATTTTCATGGTTTTATTTTATCATAGATTCGATATAATAAGACGGAAAGTGGGGAATGAGAAATGATAAAAGCGGTTATATTTGATATGGATGGGCTGATGTTTAATACAGAAGCCATGTTTAAAATATTATTTCGAGAAGTGTTGGATCAAAATCATATTCCGGCACCGGAGTCGGTAGTGGAAGCGATGATTGGCTGTGATTCAAGGAGAGTACAGATTTTTGAACAGGAATATCCGGGGATCACGGAGACGATGGCATACTGTCAAAAACATAGAATGGAATACTTTTTTTCGATGTTTAAAGAACCAGGATCGGCCAATATGCCGGGATTACAGGAATTGATCGCATATCTGGATCAGCAGAAGATACCGTATGCGATTGCGTCCAGTTCAGCTCCGGAAGATATTCGAAGAATGGTAGAACATGCAGGGTTTAAAATTTCCTACAAGGTTTTAACAAGTTCTAAAGAAGGGATTCCATCCAAACCGGCACCGGATATCTTTTTGGAAACGGCTAAAAGGTTAAATGTTGATCCGAAAAACTGTCTGGTGCTGGAGGATAGTAAAAATGGAATCATAGCCGCTGCCGGCGCCCATATGCACTCGATTTTTGTCCCGGATCAGATCGTACCGGATGAAGAAATGAAACCGTATATTCAAACAACTTGTCAAAGTTTAAAGGACGTTATAGCATATTTAGAAAATCAACCAGCCATGGTATAATGGCTTATAGGTAAGAGGAGACAGAATGATGAAAAAAGAACTCGTGATCGTTCTCGATTTCGGCGGACAATATAACCAGTTAGTTGCACGCCGTGTACGTGAATGCAATGTGTATTGTGAGATTTACTCGTATAAGACAGATTTGGAAAAAATCAAGGCTATGAATCCCAAAGGAATCATTTTGACCGGTGGCCCTAACAGTTGTTATGAAGCGGATTCGCCAACATATTCTAAAGAATTATTTGAATTGGGAATTCCTGTATTGGGATTGTGCTATGGTGCGCAGCTGATGATGCATATGTTGGGCGGAAAAGTCGAAAAAGCCGATGCTCGTGAATATGGAAAGACGGAAGTCATCATAGATAAAACGGATTCAAAGATTTTTGAAGGAGTCAGTCCGAAAACGATTTGTTGGATGTCTCATTTTGACTATATTTCTAAAGTAGCTCCGGGATTTGAAATTACCAGCCATACGGAAAACTGTCCATGTGCATCGGCAGAAAATGTAGCAGAAAATCTATATGCGATCCAGTTCCATCCGGAAGTGTTGCATACGCAGGAAGGTACAAAGATGTTGTATAACTTTGTACGTAATATATGTGGTTGTGCCGGCGACTGGCGCATGGACTCGTTTGTCGAAGATCAAATCAAGGCCATTCGTGAAAAGGTGGGCGATGGAAAAGTTCTTTGTGCACTGAGTGGCGGCGTGGATTCTTCTGTAGCAGCGGTTTTATTATCCAAAGCCATCGGCAATCAGCTGACTTGTGTCTTTGTGGATCATGGACTGCTTAGAAAAAATGAAGGCGATGAAGTCGAAGCGGTATTTGGACCGGAAGGCCCATATGAGTTAAACTTTATTCGTGTCAATGCCCAGGAGCGTTATTATAGTAAGTTAAAAGGTGTAACAGAACCGGAAGCAAAACGTAAGATCATCGGTGAAGAATTCATCCGTGTGTTTGAAGAAGAAGCCAAAAAGATCGGAGCAGTGGACTTCCTGGTACAGGGAACGATTTATCCGGATGTCGTAGAGAGTGGTTTAGGTGGCGAAAGTGCTGTCATTAAATCGCATCACAATGTCGGTGGTTTACCGGATCATGTCGATTTCAAAGAAATTATAGAGCCTTTACGTGATTTGTTTAAAGATGAAGTACGTAAAGCCGGCTTGGAATTGGGCATTCCGGAAAACTTGGTATTCCGTCAACCTTTCCCAGGTCCAGGTTTAGGTATTCGTATCATTGGTGAAGTAACGGCAGACAAGGTGCGTATCGTACAGGATGCTGATGCGATTTACCGCGAAGAGATTGCCAAGGCTGGACTTGATCGTGAAATCGGGCAGTATTTTGCGGCGTTGACCAATATGCGCTCTGTTGGTGTCATGGGCGATGAAAGAACATATGATTATGCCATTGCCTTGCGTGCTGTCAACACAATTGACTTTATGACAGCCGAATCGGCGCAGATTCCTTATGAGGTATTAAATAAGGTGATGTCCAGAATTATCAATGAGGTGCGTGGGGTCAATCGTGTTATGTATGACTTGACGAGCAAGCCACCGGGGACGATAGAGTTCGAATAGTACAAAATCACCTTGAAGCCCTTTATTTAAGGGCTTTTTTGATTCCCTTTTGGGCCCGTGAAAACATTTTGAAAACACGCATTTCAATTTTAGGGCATTTTTTGTCATTTTTTAACACCAAAAAGTGCAAAACTTTGTGAAAAAACCTCTAAAAAGTACCAAAAAATCGTATGCTAGTACCAAGTGGCTTTCAGGTGTTTACTTCTTAAAAATGGCTTGGATGTCAGGCTTTGGACGAACAGATACTAATCTATGCTCAAAGGCCAGATGCTATTGCTGTTTTAGAAATCGAGAAATGGAACAATCGTTTTGGAAGATGGGTCAATAAAGGTGCTAAAGGTATCGGAAACAAAAGCTTTTGATATGGAAGGGGCTCTCAAACAAGTACAAAAGCTCATTGATGGAGGAATGAAAACCAAAGAAGACATCAAACGAGTAGCCCAGGAAATGAATGGTTCTAAAAATGAGCTGTATGATGCTTATCATAAACACATTTGATCTTGCGAAAGCAGGATCTTTTTTTTGAGATGGAAAAATGCAGTTTTGGATCTATTTTTGTTCCTGATCTTTTCAATATTCGATAAAAATCAGGTATAATTATTTTAAGGTGTGATCATGAAGAAATTGTATAAATATCTATTAGATGCAGTGGTGGTTTCCACGGTACTTGCCTGCAGTGCATGTGCAAGTATGCCGGTTGCAGATCCTGCGGTAGAAGGGGATCAGCCGGAAACGCTAGAAAAAATTACTATACCTGCTTCGATATTTGAGTTCGCAAATTCTGATATCGAGGATAATTTTGAAGAGTTCAGTGATTATTGTTATAGCGTAGAGCGGGATGGAAACGATCTGATCCTTGGAGTTACGCCGCCGCAAAAAGAAGAACTTATAGAAATGTATGCTGCTTCCATTGACGATGTGCTTGAAACAATGACAGAAGAAGAACCAGGATACTATGTGGAGACCGATAAGGATCACAGCCGGTTCGTATATCATTACGATGAAAAAATTGATAATGTTCTGCAGGCGAGAATGCTGTTGACAATTACGACTTCGGACGTTTTGATCGGAATCTTAGAGACTAAAGATCCAAACTGGAATGTACAGGCCAGGATCGTGAATTGTCATACCGGACTGGCTGTCGGGGAAACCACATTTCCGCAGGGGAGCATTACTTTTGGACCGGATGAATGGAAGGCCAGTTACGATAACGGCGCATGGCTCAAAACAAAACAAGAAGAAGTTATGGCTATGACAGGTCTTGGCGGCACGGCTTATGAGGAATTGACGGATACCCAGAAAGGAGTCGTCACCTCTGTTGGGCAGATGATGGATTGGATCGAAGGAAAATATGGACAAAAATTCCATTACATATCCTATGTGCCAGGCGATGCACTTGAGCAGGAGCATCTGAAAGTCTATCCGGAACAGGGGGATGAATCGGATGTTGTAACCGTGTATCGCACTTATGAAAACGGACGTTACCAGTATGAAGACGATTACGGATCCATTTTGGTACGGCCTTCGTATGAAGAACAGATTCTTACATTCGCAAAAGAGTACTTGCCTTTAGAAGGAATAAAGATCTATACAGAAGTAAAGGGTGGTACAAGCAATGTGCCTAGAGAAGGTTCTATTTTGAATACTGTTTCGGCTGCGACATATATTTTTATGAATGAAGACTTGTGTTTTCAACAGTACGAAGCATTTCTAAAGGCAGTGCCGGATTGGCTTACAGAGAACTGCCAGGGTGTGCCGGCCGGGATCTATGTACGGATGGCAAATTCTGAAGATTGGAAGCAGATCGACAGATCGAATTATGAAGATAAGCTTCGGGAAGATATCTATACCAAAGAAGCAGAGTGTGCGATCTCCGGCAGCGGGAAAGTGACAGTGAATTAGTCAAGGGGAAAAATGTTATGAGGAAGATTCTATTGTTTATGGTATGTTGCACTTTAGTGTGTGGCCTGAATGGATGCACTTTCTTCGGGAGCGGATCATCCAATGAATTTCGTTCAGATGAAGAATTGGCTGATGAAATGATAGAAAAAATTATTGCTTGCGTAGAAAAGGAAGATGCAGAGGGTCTGACAGAATTATTTTCGCCATATGCCAAGGATAGTACATTAAAATTAGCGGAACAGGAAGAAGACTTCATAGATTTTTTTCAAGGCGAATGTGAAAGCTGGAAAGGAAATGCAAGTTCTCAGGAAAAAAGTGAACACGGAAAAACGATCTGGCGAAAACTGAGAGGGCATTATTCAATCATCACGGATGAAGCGCAGTATGAAATAGCCTATACTTATATTCCTTTTCACAGAGAAGAACCGGATAAAGAAGGACTTACCGCAATAGAGATCACTACGGAAGAAAACTTTGACAAGGAGGATTTTCTCTGGAGTTTGGACCAGCGACCAGGAATCTATGTGACTGAAGAGGGAGAAGAGGATCTCTCAAGACAGAAGCAGATCACTCCTGAAGAACTGATCCAGGCAGCAGATCTTACAAAAGAACAGTATAGCGGCGTTGAT
This sequence comes from Faecalicoccus pleomorphus DSM 20574, assembly GCF_000420345.1. Taxonomy (GTDB): domain Bacteria; phylum Bacillota_I; class Bacilli_A; order Erysipelotrichales; family Erysipelotrichaceae; genus Faecalicoccus; species Faecalicoccus pleomorphus. Next base: position 13,631 of record NZ_ATUT01000028.1, read on the forward strand.
CTCGAACAGTTTATTGAAGATTTCTCTGTGACGAAAGAAGATGTGAATACACTCAATATACCTTTGCTTCTGAAAGAATACGAACCAGATTACAAGGGCCGAGTGATCGATGTGAGTTATCTTCTTGAAGACGATATAGAAAGCCGTACATCGGATTTTACTCGTGATGCAATTGCGATCGCTTTCATGGAAAACAAGAATACAAGTACAGAATGTGTCTATTATGATTTGTTACAGGATAGACGATATCAAACATCCGATGCGTATCTCTTTGACAATCTGTATCAGACACAGGCAGGATATTATAGTAATGGACAACAAATTTTGCAGGGACTGGATAAGTACAAAGTTTTCACTTGGGAATCCAAAACGGATGAAGAAGAAATCACAGATCCTCAATCCATGGTACTGGCAATAGAATATGCAGACGGAACCGTGTTCCGTATAGAAGCATCGGGTTTACTCTCTCAGGTGCTGCCAGGGGCGTATAAGGAAGTAAGAGAAATGCTTTTGTCAGGAGAATACAACAAAAGCTAGAGAAATATCTAAGGAGAAAAACAACGTGAACAAAGTATTTGAAGATGATTTTCTGGATGTACAGTCACGAATCATTGCACTGTGTGTCGAATTCGCGGATAACAAGGCCGATAAGGTTTATGCCTATGGTTCCATTGAAGAAAACAGTATTTCTTTTAATGCATTTTTCAACAATGGCGGCCAAATCAAAACGACCAATAATGTAGTAACCGATACAGACACAATATGGGATTTTCTGGATTTAGGGGAATCGGATCTTGAGAAGATAAAAGAAATATGCATCCACTATGGAAAACCTGTTCCTACAGAATTAAAAATGATATATGACTGTAAAACCGGTCAAATAGACACAAAATATCAATATAACAGTATCTGTTCTGCAAAGACAGGGATCGATTCCAGTGAGATTTTTTTGAAGTGGTTAGATGAGGTGCGCAATGGAAGAGATAAAACAACATTGTGAGAAGGTGATCCAGATGCTTCGCTTGGATTATCCTGCGCAGTTACAATATCCGGGAAGCATCAAAAAAATATATGATGTTATGTTGCAGATCCTATCTTGCGATGAACTTCCTGATGTTGACTGGGTAGGCATGGTGCGCTGTTTTGTCGATGAAACTACGGATTATCAAAATCCGGTCCTCTTTGAGATCGATAAAATTGCGAAGCTGTCAAAGGAAAAATAATGAAGCAGTTGAGAAAAACAGAATGGCAAAAAGGATATCTCATTAAGAAAAACCTGGCTCTGTGTGCGTGGGTATTGATGTTGCTCGCAGGCTTTGCCGGAATATTGTCGCACCCGGAGAATATTCCATCGCTGGTGGCGTGTGTCCTTGCCTTGGCGGGTGCAGGCCTAACATTGCCGCGCCTGATCAGATATTGCAGAAAAACATACCATAGTATGCCCGCTTTGAACAGGCGGCTTACAAAAGAAGAGCAGGAAGAGCTGGTCGAACACGTTGAAATAAGAGAATGCTTACGTAATAATGGCTAAATCGATATATGCAGCCTGGAAAACATAGATGGACTGCAGCGTATGAACGAGCTCATTGACCAGCTCCAGAAAAAAAGGGGCGGAAATTGTACTGTACGAGGATGACAGAGTTGTAGAAACTGAATTCCTAAAAAATATCATTGAAGCACACTTTGATTCAGAAAGGTATCTGCAGGAAAAGGACGATAAAGTTATTGAGCAAGATTAGTGATTTGAGGAGGAAGATTTATGAGGATCACAGACATTTTTGATGCCGTAAGAGATGGAACTTACTTTGACTTTATGGATTTTTATTCCGGAAATCCGAATTTGTTCAATAAGTATGCAGGGATGAGTCTGCTTCAATTGTCTGTTGTCAATGACCGTTATCCAGATGAAAAAATAAAGATCCTTCGTTTTTTGATTTCTGAGGGAGCGGATGTTAACTTTCTGAGTCCAAAAGATCAAAGAAATGCGCTGCATATATTTTATTTTTCTGTTTTAAGACCTGAGCCTCAGTACATGTTAAAAATAACGCAGCTTCTGATTGCGGCTGGAGTGGATATCAATAAAAAAGATAAATATGGCGCGATACCGCTGCAGTATGCGATTACCGCTGTGAAACTGCCGACGAAGACAATCATGCCGGTATATCAATATTTGATGGATCGAGGATCAAATATTTGTGAAAAAGATAACTTTGGCAAAACTTGCCTTGATTATGCTGAAGAATTTTCATGGAGAAATGATTTGATCCATTTGTTGGAAGGGAACAATATATTCTAAATATGAAAAGGTTAAAAAAACAGGAAATCATTTTTTTTGTTCTTGTATTGGCAGTCATAGCCGCTGGTCTGCTTCTGCCCAAAACAGGAGAACTGGTACTGCTGGATGAATTTTGTGATCTATCAGTTATATGGATCGTTTGTGCTTATCTGGTCATCCGGGTGGTGCGAAACAGGACTTTGCTGTCGGCTTCCAGAAAGGCTCTGGGAGCAGGCGTTGTTATCGTGTGTTTTGCTTTAGCGCTCTGGTTTTCTAAGGATCTGGTGCTTGATTTGTCGTCAGGTTCGCAAACGGTTGAATTAAAGGATATACAAGTCAGCGAATCTTTGGCACATACGGGAATTTTTTCGCACCATTATTATCTGACTGGTTCTGATAATGAGGATGAAATTCTTCGATTAGAGATTTCGGGCGAAGACTATGGCAGGCTGCAACAGGGTCAAACCGTAAGGGTCGAGTACTATAAACATACGGGGCGGATCGTGAAGGTGGATTGAAAAGAAGTAGATTTATTTTTGGTTTTATGCTAAATTTTTTTCCTAAAGAAATAAAAGCGACAAATTGAAATGAGGAATGGAAATGAAAAAGAAGATTTCACGTGGCGATTTGTTCTATTACGATTTTGGAGAAAGAGAAGGATCGATTCAATCTGGAGTGCGTCCGGTATTGGTTGTCCAAGCTAATGAGTTTAATACCAACGCTCCAACTATTATCGTTGCTTCGCTTACTACAGTATTAAAGAAAAGATACTTACCGTCGCACATAATATTAGGTAAGGAATTTGGCTTAAAGAAACCGTCAATGGTATTGCTCGAACAGATCCAGACAATCACAATAGGTTTCGCTCAAAAACAATTGCGTTCAGAGTATCGCCTGAAGAAGATGAACAGATAAATATTGCGGTGTCTTTAACAGGGTTATCTAAACAAGATTTTATTACAAGCAAACTATTGGATAGAACGATTAATGTGCAAGCTAATTGTAAAGTTCATAGAGCTGTGTTTGATCGGCTTGGTGAAGTTCTTGATGAATTAAAAAGACTGGAACCATCAGACGATATAGATGATGAATTAATGGATAATATATCGCTTATATTGACAGTAGCTAATGGGCTTTATAATCCAGAAAATCATATTGAAAGTCAGTAAACCTTTATAGGATTGCTATTTGGATTTATAGAATTGCCATTTGGCTACAAACTTTAAAGGTATTTAGTTGTTTGCTATAATTAGCTTAAAATGTGGAGCGATTAATTTATTTATGTGAGGAGGGCCGACTTGCAATATAAGGTATATGGTAAACAAAACCGAGATGTGATTGTTCTTCTGCACGGTGGAGGCTTATCGTGGTGGAATTATCGAGAAATCTCTGAATTACTTCAAAATGATTTACAGATAATTATCCCAATACTAGACGGACACACAGGCAGCGATAAAGATTTTACTTCAATCGAAGATAATGCCACCGAAATCATTTCTTTCATTGATAGGAATTTTGGTGGCTCGGTATTATTGATTGGCGGGTTATCTCTTGGTGGGCAAATACTAGTTGAAATGTTATCTCAGCGAAAAAACATCTGTCGTTATGCAATTGTAGAAAGCGCATCAGTTATTCCGTCTAAACTAACTTATTCTCTGATACGACCAACATTTGGAACGAGTTATGGACTGATCAAACAAAAGTGGTTTTCTAAATTACAATTTCGTTCGCTTCGAATAAAACCAGAACTGTTCGATGACTATTATCAAGACACTTGTGGTATCACAAAGCAAAATATGATTGCTTTCTTACAAGAAAGCTCTATGTATTCTATGAAAAAAACTCTTGGTGAGTGTACAGCGAAGGTTCATCTGTTTGTTGGAGAGCGAGAAAATAAACGTATCTTATTTTCTGCAAAAAAGATCAGAGAAGTGATCAAAAATTGTGATTTACACATACTCCCGTCTATGTATCACGGTGAATTTTCTATTAACCAGGCTGATCGTTATGCAAAAGAGTTATATGACATTATAAAATCGCATTGATTGTCTGGTTTCCGACTAAGTTACGGTTAAACAGTACTTTCAAGAAAGAATTATTTAGTACCCTAATGGAAGCTGCTAGCCATCAGGAACTATTCCAAACGAACAGTTGCAACGATTTTTGCAACAAAAAATATGATAGACAAAATAAGATATAGATAATAAGGATGAAACAAGCCAAAATAGCTATCATTTGGATAATAAATATCAGGTAGCGTCAAGAATTATGTGTAAAAGTATATCCTTGGTAAAGCAGATTAGCTCTTGAACCAATCTTCTCTAGTTGTTTGTCCAAAACCTCTATGTACGTGATTCATGTTTTTCTCGTTGTAACGATTGAATTGAATCACAAGGTATTTCTCTTCAGATTTTTCCGTTGGAAATTGTTCTTTCTTTTTGAAACTTCGTTTTAATTGTTTATTGTTTCCTTCAATCAGATTTGTTGAATAAATCGTATGCCTAACACTTTCTGGATAATCATAGAATGTAAACAGATAGTCATTGTTGCTGAGACTTTTCACCATTGATGGATATTTGTGTTTCCACTTATCGATGAATTTCTTTAG
>NZ_ATUT01000029.1 GCF_000420345.1 Faecalicoccus pleomorphus DSM 20574
TCCAAAAAAAGCAAGCTTTTCTCTTCCGTCCGTTCGACTTGCATGTATTAGGCATGCCGCCAGCGTTCATCCTGAGCCAGGATCAAACTCTCCATTTGATTTAACTCTTTCAGATGTCCTCTGACATCGTTTTCTCTTTTACCGAAATTGACGTTTCCTTTTTCTTTCAGGTTTGTTCTTGTTCAGTTTTCAAAGATCTCGCTCAGCGCTTTCCCGCGCCGTGCTCAGTTATATTACCAAATCCACCGCCACCCGTCAACATCTTTTTTTACTTTTTTTTAGTTTTTTTCTCCTTTTTCTTCCTTTCTCCTTTGTAATCGGTTTCATTGTCGAGTTGTCCATAAATTACGCATTTCTGTACCTATCTTATGCACAAATTTTCCGTAAAAAAAGTGATCTATTTTTTTTTGAACAGACCACTTTTTTTAAAATCTTTTCCTATTTTTCTAACTCTGCAATTTTTTGAATACGAATTTTATGTCTTTCCCCTTGTGAAAATGGTGTATTTATAAAAGTACGAACCACATCTTTACATGTTTCAATACCCATTGTTCTTTGTCCCATAGCCAACATATTGGCATCGTTATGCTCTCTTGTGAGTCGAGCCATAGTTACATCGGTACATAAAGCGCATCGTATTCCTTTTATTTTATTGGCTGAAATACTGATACCGATTCCGGTTCCACACAATACTATGCCTCTTTCTGCCTGCCCAGATACAACTTTTTCAGCACAAGCTTTGGCATAATCGGGATAATCCACACTTTTCCCATCATTGGTTCCACAGTCAATAACAGTATGTCCCTCTTTTTCCAGCATTTCTTTGATTTCATTTTTATACTGGTAAGCACCATGATCATTTGCGATTGCGATAATCATCTTTTCATCTCCTTTTTCATAGAAATAAAATCTTCTTCTTTAATATATATACTACACTTTCCATCCAAACAAGTAAATGTTCCTGAACCATCCTTGTCAATCTGTATTTTATAATCATTTCGTGTAATATCTACAAAAGAATCGAAAACATGTTCCGGTAAGGAAAAAGTCTTTTGTGAAGCCCATCCATTTGTCAAAACTACAACAATCGGATGTATGCCTTTGGCACACCAGCCGATACAATGTCTATCATCCAATCGATCTTCTATTTGATCCGCATCAAATACATATTTTCGTATCCATACCATTTCTTCTAAAAATGGCACCTGGCCCTTTTGATCATGCGCAATCCCCTTATAATCACCATAAAATACACAGGGACAATGCGTATCTCTTAATAGGATCAAGGCATAGGCATGAACCTTGAACCAATCCTGCACCCAAGACTGTAAGGCCTGCCCCGGTTGTGTGTCATGGTTATCGACAAATGCCACTGCGCTTTGTGGAGCAATCCGTGTCAGTGTTCCTTCAAAGATCTTAGACATATCGTATTGATCATAAGAATTCGATGCATCTGCCAGATGAAAATGAAGTGGCACATCAAACAACGTCATACAATAGGATGTTGTACGTAGATAGTCTTTCAATTCGTTAAGATTGCCGGACCAATACTCACCAACCGCAAAAAGATCATCCTGGTATTCCTGACGCATGGTCGCAAGCCATCTAGGGAAGAAAGTCGAATCGATGCTCTTTACCGCATCCAGTCGAAATCCATCTATGCCAGTCAAATTTTTATACCATCTTGTCCAGTGATATAGCTCATCCACAACCTTTTGATTTGAAAAATCTACATCATCTCCCATGATATAGTCATAATTTCCCTGTTCCTGCGATACATTCTCTGACCACTTTTTCGAATAAAATTCCAAAAGTTTGGTTTGTTTGGTCCTGGCATCATAGTCCGTTCCCGTAAAACAAGACCAGTCCCAGATAAAATCAGAATACTTTCCCTTGCGTCCCGGAAAGATAAACTTTGTCCACACTTCAACACTCTCTTCCGGGCTGATGGACTGATCCCGATCATTCCAGTTGATCTCTTTTGCCTGAATGGTTTCCGTCTGATCCGCACCCATACGATGATTAAAGACGATATCAGCAATCACTTCCAGCTGATTTTCATGACAACTTTGGATGGCCTGTATATACGCATCTTTTGTCCCATATTTTGTGGCAATTGTACCTTTTTGATCAAATTCACCTAAATCATACAAGTCATAAACACCATAACCTACATCATGACTGCCACCCTGTCCTTTATAAGCAGGCGGAAGCCAAATACGATCAAAACCAATCTGATGCAAATGAGCGGCATCTTTCTGCACACGATCCCAGTGCTTTCCATCCGCCGGTAAATACCATTCAAAATATTGAATCATCGTTGAATTTTTCATAAAAACTCCTACGATTTTTTAGAGAAGCGAGTGCGACAGTTTGGACAAGTAATCTCAATATTTCCTTTTCCCTTTGGCACACGAATGATCTGTGAGCATTTTGGACATACAAAGTGCTTATAACTTTTATCCTTCATATTTTTCTGCATTGCCTTTAAAGTGTGTGTTCCTTTAGAACGCAATGCGATAAATTTTGCGTTTTCAGCCTGTCTTGCATAAATATTTTTAGACATCGTACGATAAAAATATAAGAAAAAGACCATAAAGAAAAGAATGGTAAACGCAAAATGACGTATGAATAAGGATAAAACCACCAAAACAATCTCCAAAAAGAATAAAAATTGATTCAAAGAATCATTCCCATAGCGCCCTGCGAAAAAACGATATAATTTTTCTTTCATGTTTATCACCTAATGGTAATGGTAACACACTTTCTTTTAAACACGAAGAAGATTCGATTTACACCACTTAATCTTTATTTCACCTTAATAATATAGTTTTCTTTACGAGGAGCTGCTTCCCTTTTCCCTTCCGGTTTACCATATCCCAAAATGACATTGCCGATGCCTTCATAATCTTCAGAAAGTCCCCATTCTTTCATCAGCTCTTTCCCTTTTGGTGTTTTAAATACTTCTCTGGCCCGATAGATATAGCAAGAATCAACGCCCAGTGCATTCGCAGCGTTTAGTAAATTGCCGATGACCAGATTTCCATCATCACGATACGTATTAACGCGCGTATCTGCAAATACCACTACAACAACACCGGCACCATAAAACGGATCGATATCCGCATTCATGATCTGCGCATTTAACTGTGCAACCAAATCACGAACTTGTTTATTTTCGATGCAGACCATCACCGCTGATTGCTTTCCCATACCGCTTGGTGCATAGCTTCCGGCTTCTAAGATCTGATCTAAAACATTTTCTTCGATTTTTTGATCCGTATAAGCACGGCAGCTTCTTCTTGATTTTAAATCTTGTATTGTTTCTTTCATTGATATGCCTCCTAATCTGGTATTTATTATACGCTCTTTATAATATTTTGGCTTTTCTAAAACAATCTCCCATAATCCCAATCGCTTTTAAAAAAATCTCACATACTTTCACATGACTTAAAAATAATTTCTCCAAAAGATTTTTCTATACTATAAGCGTGTTAAGAGAACACAGTAAAAAAACTCTTCATATATCTCTCTCCTAAAACAATAATTATGGCAAAAGCGGCACCTAAAATGCCGCTTTTGTTTGTATATCAAAAAAGCTTTCATTAACTTTTCTGAAAATTTTTATTCACTTTTTTCATTTTATGATATACTACATTCATTAGAGGAGGATATTATGTCAGACTTAACAAAACTATATGAAACCGTTAAACAACGCAATGCAGGCGACAGTGAATTTCTGCAGGCTGTTGAAGAAGTATTTGAATCTCTGGAAATCATTGAACAAGTACACCCGGAAAAATTAGATGATGATGTACTTGCCCGCATCGTTGAACCGGAACGTCAAATCGTATTCCGCGTACCTTGGGTCGATGACAATGGTGTTACTCAGGTCAATCGTGGATTCAGAATTGAATTTAATTCCGCTTTAGGTCCATACAAAGGAGGACTTCGTTTCCATCCGTCTGTAAATATCAGTATCATCAAATTCTTAGGATTTGAACAAATCTTTAAAAACTCATTAACAACCCTGCCAATGGGTGGTGGTAAAGGTGGATCTGATTTTGATCCAAAAGGAAAAAGCGATGCCGAAGTTATGCGCTTCTGCCAGAGCTTTATGAGCGAGTTGTATCGCCACATCGGACCAAATACCGATGTTCCTGCCGGTGATATCGGTGTTGGAGGTCGTGAGATCGGTTATCTATTTGGACAATACAAACGTTTAAAAAATGAATTCAGCGGTGTACTTACCGGAAAAGGATTAACATTTGGTGGTTCTTTAATTCGTACAGAAGCTACCGGATACGGACTTTGTTATTTCACGCAGGCTTTGTTGAAAGATAACGGAACAAGCTTTGAAGGAAAAACCGTTGCCCTTTCCGGAAGTGGAAACGTAGCCATCTATGCTTGTGAAAAGGCAACACAGTTAGGTGCTAAAGTTGTCACTATGTCTGATTCTAACGGATTCATCTATGATCCGGATGGAATTGATTTAGCTTGTGTCAAAGACATTAAGGAAGTTCGTCGTGGACGTATCAAAGAATACGTAGAAACACATCCAAACGCTACTTATACAGCCAATGCTCGTCCTTGGAGTATTCCATGTGATATCGCATTGCCATGTGCTACACAAAACGAACTGGATTTAGAAGATGCCAAAGCGCTTGTAGCCAACAAAGTCTTTGCGGTATGTGAAGGTGCCAACATGCCGACTACACCGGAAGCCATTCACTATCTGATGCAGAATGGTGTATTCTATGCACCAGGTAAAGCCAGCAATGCCGGTGGTGTTGCCTGCTCCGGTCTGGAAATGAGCCAGAATGCACAGCACTTGTCCTGGACAGCGGAAGAAGTGGATAAACGTCTGGAAGCCATTATGGAAAATATCTTTGAAACATGCCGTGATACCGCAAAAGAATACGGTCACGAAAAAGAATATGTTGTCGGTGCCAACATTGCCGGTTTCTTAAAAGTAGCCGAAGCTATGAAAGCACAGGGAACTGTCTAAAAAGAGAAGAGCGATCTTCTCTTTTCTTATGCATTAAAAAAGCCGACGTTTTGTCGGCTTATTTCATCATCTCTTCAATTTTATGATATGTTTCTACCGGATCAGCACTCTTTGTGATCGAACGTCCAACTACGATATAGTCACATCCCTGCTCTTTGGCATAGGCTGGTGTCGCCACACGTTTTTGATCATCTTTTGAGTCATCCGCTAAACGAATGCCCGGTGTCACAGTCAAAAAGTCATTTCCGCAGGCTTCATGAATGGCTTTGGCCTCATGTACGGAGCAAACAACACCATCTAAACCAGCTTCTTTGGCATTTTTGGCATAATGAATTACACAATCCATAACTTCACCCGGAATTCCTAATTCTTCGTTCATGGCTTCTTTTGATGTACTTGTCAACTGGGTTACACCGATACATAAAGGGCGTTTCCCATCCACAGCCCCTTCACTTAAGCCATCGATGGCCGCTTTCATCATTGCGATACCACCGGCACAATGCACATTTACGATATCAACACCCAGCTTAGCCAAGTTTTTCATACCGCCTTTGACCGTATTCGGAATATCATGCAGCTTTAGATCCAAAAAGATATGGTGACCCATTTCTTTGACGATCTGTACCATTTCTAGACCGCAGGCATAGGTCAATTCCATACCGATCTTCACATATACCGGTTCATCAAATTGTTTTAAAAAATCAATCACTTCTTGTTTACTGGAAAAATCCAGTGCAACGATTGTTTTACTCATCTCTAAAACTCCTTCCACTTGCTTCTTTAACAGAAGCATAACCATATCGTTCCAACACTTTTGGAAGATCCTCGATGATCTTTGGACATACATAAGGATCCACAAAATTCTGGGCACCGACTTCCACCGCACTGGCACCGGCATTTAAAAACTCCAATACATCATTAGCGCTTGTAATACCACCCACACCGATAATCGGAATTTGAACGGCTTGAGCGACCTGATAGACCATACGGATGGCAACCGGTTTGATAGCAGGCCCAGACAGTCCACCGGTCACATTGGCTAATAATGGCTTGCCTGTCTTTAAATCGATGCGCATTCCCATCAATGTATTGATCAGCACTAAACCATCCGCACCAGCCTGTTCTACAGCTTTTGCGATTTCCACAATATCCGTCACATTTGGTGAAAGCTTGACATACACTGGCTTTGAAGCTGCTTCCTTGGCCATCTTTGTGACATGGGCTGCCAACTCCGGTTTGGTTCCCAGCCCAATACCTCCATGTTTTACATTCGGACAGGAGATATTCAATTCATATGCTTTTACGACCGGCTGATCATTCAGCTTACGAATGACTTCGACATAATCTTCTTCCGTGGCACCAGCTACATTGGCGATGATTTCTGTATCATATTTTGCCAAAAAAGGAAGCTCATTTTCGATGATCGAATCAACGCCTTTATTTTGAAGTCCAATCGCATTCAACATACCCGAAGGTGTTTCCGCAATACGCGGTGTCGGATTTCCAAAGCGCTCTTTTGGAGTTGCGCTTTTGATCGCAATTCCTCCCAATAAAGAAAGATCATATAACTCGGCATATTCTTTACCAAATCCAAAACATCCGCTGGCCGGGATCACCGGATTTTTTAAATGCAGTCCGGGCAGTTCTACCCTTAAATCAATCATAGCACGACCTCCTGAATCGGAAAGACCGGACCATCCTTACATACACGTAAGGCATGATCACTAGTATCCTTAACGACACAACCCATGCAGGCACCTATACCACAGGCCATTCTGGCTTCTAAAGACAAATAACCTTCTGTATATTCCTTCTGCAGCGCCTTTAACATCGGTAAAGGCCCACAGGCTAACACAAAACTAGTGCTTATTTTCTGTTCATGAATCGCATCCAGTACCGTTCCTTTGGTGCCAACGCTGCCATCCATGGTCGCAATCTGTACCTTACAGCCTAATTCTTTAAACTCCTGTTCAAAGAAAATCTGACTTTGATCATTGAAGCCTAACACAACATCAACCTGATGTCCGTTTTTTAAATATTGTTTGGCAGTCTCATACAGCGGAGGTACACCAACGCCGCCACCGACCAATAAAACATCTCTGTCTTCAATCGGAAAACCATTTCCGCAGGGTCCAAAGATATCGATCGTATCGTGCATCTTGGTCATCTGTAAAGTCCCCTCGCCTAAAATCTTATAGATGATGACAAGCGAATCGCCCTTGATTTCATTGATGGAAATCGGTCGCCTTAAAAAGAACGGGGGTACCTCGATTTCAATAAACTGCCCCGGCTTTGCCATCTTGGCTAAACCGGTCTGCAGTTCCATTTTCCATATGTCTTTAGCGATTTCTATATTCGAAAGAATCTTGGCAACTTCCTGTTTCATGCTTATTTCCCCATCTCATTCATACTGATCATAGAGAAGGATAAAGCCTCCAGTACACGTGTTAAAGCTTCAGCTGTATCTAAGGACGTCATACATGAAATATTGTTCTCTGCGGCCACACGGCGAATTAGGAAACCATCCTTGCTGGTGGAATTAGTCTTATTGCTCATCGTATTGATCACAAAGTTGACACGTCCATGGCGAATGATCTCCACAACGCTGTTGTCGCCACCTTCTTCGATCTTATTGGCATGATGTACAAACAATCCGTTTTCTTCTAACAGCTTAGCAGTCCCTTTGGTCGCATAGATTCCATAACCGATATCCGCAAAGCGTTTGGCCAGTTTCAAAGCCTCGCTTTTATCTTCATCGGCAATCGTCAACAGCACATTTCCATGCATAGGAACCGAAATACCACTGGCTACCAAAGCCTTATATAATGCTTTTTCCAGGTTTACATCTGATCCTAATGCTTCTCCGGTTGATTTCATTTCCGGACCTAATACCGTATCGACATGGCGCAGCTTCGCAAAAGAGAATACCGGTGCTTTGACAAAGACATGATGCTTGTCATCCGGATGATAGCCCGGTGTATAGCCCTGCTCAACAATGGAATGTCCTAAAATAGCCTTCGTTGCGATATTGGACATTTGAATGCCCGTGATCTTTGAAAGGAATGGAACAGTACGGCTGGATCGTGGATTGACCTCTAAGACATACACATTTTCATCCTTATCGACGATAAACTGAATGTTGTACAAACCGATGAAATGGAACCCTTTTCCAATGCGAATTCCATAATCGATGATTGTTTCTTTGACTTTCTCGGAAATGATCTGTGTCGGATAGACACTGATGGAGTCTCCGGAGTGCACACCGGCACGTTCAATGTGTTCCATGACACCTGGAATAAATACGTTTTCTCCATCGGCAATCGCATCGATTTCCAATTCTTTTCCAACGATATATTTATCAACCAGAATCGGTGCATCATGGCTGATTTCCTTAACAGCTGTAGCCATATAAACCTTTAGTTCATCATCATTATGTACGATTTCCATCGCACGTCCACCTAAGACATAGCTTGGACGAACCAATACCGGATAACCGATCTTCTGTGCGATGACCAAAGCTTCTTCCACCGTAACGGCGGTTTCTCCCTGTGGTTGTGGAATATCCAGTTTTCGTAACATCGCTTCAAATTCATGACGATCCTCAGCACGATCAATGTCTTCCAAAGATGTACCTAAAATCTTAACACCGTGTTGTACTAAAGAATCCGCTAAGTTAATGGCGGTCTGTCCACCAAACTGTACGATTACCCCTAATGGTTTTTCCAGTTCGATGACATGCATGACATCTTCCGTTGTCAATGGCTCAAAATACAGCTTATCACTGATTGAGAAATCCGTGGATACAGTTTCCGGGTTGTTGTTGATGATGATTGCTTCATAGCCTGCTTCACGTAATGTTTCCACACAATGTACAGTCGCATAGTCAAATTCAACACCCTGTCCGATACGGATCGGTCCGGAACCCAAAACAACGATCTTCTTACGATCTGAGCAGATCGATTCATTTTCTTCTTCATAGCTGGAATAGAAGTAAGGCGTGGCACTGGTAAACTCACCGGCACAAGTATCGACCATCTTGTAAACCGGGAATATTCCATTGGCCTTACGCAGATCATAAACTTCCTTTTCCCTCATATTCCAGTTTTTCGCAATATAGCTATCAGAGAATCCGTTTTTCTTTAAAACCTTTAAGGTTTCCACATCCTTTACGTGCGCCATCATTTCCTGTTCTAAATCAATGATGCGTTTGATGTGATGAATAAAGAACGAATCCATCTTGGTTTCTTTTAAGATGATGGACATATCAAATCCATTACGTAACCATTGGGCAATCGCAAAGATACGCTCATCATCGCTGTTTTTGATCTTTTCTAACAGCTGCATCTGATCCATGGAAGCAAATTCAGCCTTATAAATATGATCTACCTTCATTTCCAGGGAACGCACGGCTTTTAAGAATGACTCTTCAAAGGTACGACCGATCGACATGATTTCCCCGGTTGCCTTCATCTGTGTTCCTAGATGACGATCTGCACTTGGGAATTTATCAAATGGGAAACGAGGGAATTTTGTGACAATGTAGTCAATGGCCGGTTCAAAGCAGGCATAGCTTGTCTTTGTGATCGGGTTTAAGATCTCATCCAAGGTCAAGCCAACCGCCAGTTTGGCTGAAATCTTGGCAATCGGATATCCTGTTGCCTTACTGGCCAAAGCTGATGAACGAGATACACGAGGGTTAACCTCAATGACATAATATTTAAAGCTTTCTGGATCTAAAGCCAGCTGTACATTACAGCCACCACAGATCTTTAAAGCACGAATAATCTTTAAAGAAGCGCTTCGCAACATCTGATTTTCACGATCGGTCAAGGTCTGCACCGGAGCCACAACAATACTATCTCCGGTATGGATACCTACCGGATCGATGTTTTCCATGTTACAAACGACGATAGCATTATCGTTGGCATCACGCATAACTTCGTATTCGATTTCTTTATAACCGGCAATGCTTTGTTCGATCAAACATTGCCCAACCGGTGAAATCTTCAATCCGGCTTCACAAATCTCGCGTAATTCTTCTTCATTATCCGCAAAACCGCCGCCTGTTCCCCCTAAGGTATAAGCCGGCCGCACAACAACCGGATAGCCATGCGTATTACAGAACTCTACAGCCAGATCAACAGTATGTACGATGGCACTTTCCGGTACCGGCTCTTTGATTTCCTGCATCAAAGCACGGAATAATTCACGGTCTTCGGCACGATTGATCGCATGCAGATCGGTTCCCAGAATTTCTACACCACATTCATCCAAAATACCATCATTATGCAGATCGACAACCAGGTTCAAACCTGTCTGGCCTCCAAGAGATCCCAAAATCGCATCCGGTCTTTCTTTATAAATGACACGTTTGGCAAAATCCAAAGTAATCGGTTCTATATAAACACGATCGGCAATGGTCGTGTCGGTCATGATCGTAGCCGGGTTAGAGTTGATCAAAATAACTTCATACCCTTCTTCACGAAGTGACTGGCAGGCCTGACTTCCGGCATAATCAAATTCGGCTGCCTGTCCGATAACGATCGGTCCCGAACCGATCACAAGTATCTTATGTATATCCTGACGTTTAGGCATAGTGATCCTCCTTTTCCATCAGTTCCATGAAATCATCGAATAAATGTCCGGAATCTAACGGTCCGGCACTGGCCTCCGGATGGAACTGCACACTGAAACAAGGATAGTCTTTATGACGTACTCCTTCACAGCTTTTATCATTTAACGCCTGATGTGTCATCTCCAGACGTGTGTTTTTCAAAGAATCGATATCGACCGCAAAGCCATGATTCTGGCTGGTAATCTCTACCTTTCCGGTTTTTAGATCCATCACTGGATGATTGGCTCCACGATGACCGAATTTTAACTTATACGTTTTGGCTCCACAGGCTAAAGAAATCAGCTGATGTCCCAAACAGATTCCAAATACAACCGTTTGCGGAATCAATTTTTGAATTGTATCGATGGCCACCTGTACATCCTCCGGGTTCCCTGGACCATTTGACAACATTACCCCATCCGGATGAAAGCCCATGATCACATCCGCCGGTGTATCATATGGTACGACGATCAAATCACAGCCACGTTTGGATAGTTCCCGGACAATGCCAAGCTTGGCACCAAAATCCATCAGTACGACCTTTTTACCACGATTAGGAATCGGGAAGATCTTTTGTGAACTGACACGTTTCACCTGATCATGCAGGTAATCCGTTTCCTGTAACATTTTTACAATCGCATCCACATCGGCATCTACATTTGCCAAAGTAGCACGCATCGTTCCTTTATCACGCAGCTTACGTGTAATCGCACGTGTATCGATACCGTAAATACCCGGAATATTTTCACGTTTCAAATATGTATCCAGTGTTTCCTGGCTTCGCCAGTTGTTTGGTTCATCACAATAATCCTTAACGACAAAGCCAAACACAGCCGGAACAATACTTTCGTTATCATCACGGTTGACTCCATAATTTCCAATCAACGGGTATGTCATCATGACGATCTGTCCACAATAGGAATTGTCCGTCAAAATTTCCTGATACCCTGTCATGGAAGTATTGAAGACCAATTCTCCAATTTGAAAGTTGTCACTTCCAAAGGCAGTTCCACGATAGCAACTGCCATCTTCTAAAATCAGTAATCTTTCCATATATTCTATCCTTTCCACACCGTCTTCGAACCAACAATTGTTTCCCTGATGGCACCATATACTTTCCAGCCATCAAACGGTGTATTTTTCCCTTTTGACAGAAATTGCGATGCATCGATCACACTTTCATGCGCCAGATCCACTAAAACCAGATCCGGACGATAACCGACCTCAATGGCTCCGATCTTTTCCAAGCCAAAGCGCTTGGCCGGTGCACCGGACATCCAGTTCACCAGCTGTGCCAATGTCCAGCGCTTTTGTTTTTTCACAAACTCCGTATATAATAAAGGAAAACTGGTTTCTAACGAAACAATACCGAATGGCGCTTTATCCATTGGGCGATCTTTTTCCTCTTTTGTATGCGGCGCATGATCATTGGCAATCATATCCAGCGATCCATTTTCTAATCCTTCGATCAAAGCCATACGATCTTCATGGGAGCGTAAAGGCGGATTCATCTTCCAGTTTGTTCCCTGCACATCCTGATCTTCCAACAACAAGTGATGCGCTGTAACTTCCCCTGTCACATCGGCTCCCTTTTCTTTATATTCTTTTAAAGCTTCCACGCTTTCTTTAGCACTGATATGACAGGCATGATACGCATTGCCAATCTGTTGAGACAGTTGCAGATCGCGAATCAACTGCGCACTTTCACAGGCACTTGGGATACCCAACCACCCTTTTTGGCGATTGACTTCACTGTCATGTACGCAGGCCCCCGGTTTTCGATAAGACATATCTTCGGTATGTGCCACGATCATACAATCATTTCCTCTGGCCGTTTCCATCGCCTGAGCCATAACTTCCGCAGTAGAAACACCAACGCCATCATCACTAAACCAGCGAATGCCAAATCGTTCTTTGATGGCCTTCATATCGACAACCTCTTTACTGGCCTCTTCTTTGGTGATACAGGCGTATGGGTGCACATGCACAACGGCATCCTGATTGATTTTTTCAACATACATCTGAATCGTTTGTACATCATCCGGATACGGGATGACATTAGGCATACAGAAAATCGTAGTAAAGCCACCATGGGCGGCCGCCAATGTTCCGGTATGAATCGTTTCTTTTTGCGTATAGCCAGGTTCTCGCAAATGCACATGCACATCCACCAAACCCGGAATGACCGTTAATCCAGAAGCATCGATAATTTCAGCATCGGCCTGAATATTCTCTTCGATCTTTATAATTTCTTGTTCATCAAATAAAATATCTTTTTTGACAATCCCCTGCGATGTCAGCACATTTCCATTTTTTATCAGTCGCATCTTATTTCTCCTCGAATGGGGCAAATCCAAAGGCACGCTTTAATACTGCTTTTCGCACTAAAACACCATTGGCCATTTGCTTAAAAATACGGCTTTTTGGTGCTTCAACCAGGTCAGAATCAATTTCGATATCGCGATTAAACGGTGCCGGATGCATCACAATCGCATGTTTTTTCATACGGTTGTAACGCTCCTTGGTCAATCCATATCTTTGTAGATACTGCTCTTTGGTCAAATGCGCCAAGGTAGCTCCTCTTTCTCGCTGGATACGAAGCATCATTACGACATCCGCCCATTCAACCGCTTCATCCAAAGGCATCGTCGGATACCCCGGACGTTCCCATTCTTCCGGTCCACAGAAACGAACTTCACTGCCCATTCTTTCCAATGTGGATTTATTGGAAGCAGCCACACGTGAATGCAGGATATCTCCACAAATGACAATCTTTAAGCCCTTCAGCGTTCCAAATTCATTTTGCATGGTCAACAGATCCAACAGGCACTGTGTCGGATGATTACCGGCACCATCTCCAGCATTCAAGATCGGAACCTGAATTTCTTCCAACTCTTTAAAGTACTCCGTTTTAGGATGACGGATCACAAAAGCATCATAACCAACCATCTCAAAGGTCTTGATCGTATCCAAAAACGTTTCTCCTTTGGTCACACTGCTGGTTTCCGCATTGAAATCAGCCACCTTGCAGCCTAGCTGCAGCTCTGCACTTTCAAAAGAATAATGCGTTCTGGTGCTTGGCTCAAAAAAAAGATTAGCAACCAGACACTTTTTCAAAGGTAATTGCCAATCTGAATAGGAACTATTAAAAAGTCTTGCATCATTTAAGATACTCAAGATCTCATCCACAGATAGATCGTTCATGGAACATAAGGAATTTTTGTTCATACACATCCTCCTTTATCTCCCTTAAAAAAAGGATTTAAAACGCGTTCAAATCCCCTTCCTATTTACTAGGTGTATTCTATCATACTTCCCCTCGATTTCCAATCAGTTTATCGAAAAAACAATTGACCTGTAAATGACTGTATTATACGATTAAGTCATAAAGAAACCTCGTACTTTCTCTCTTTGTTCTATCCATAATTTCATAACCCGCATCATATACAAAAAAAGGAGATTACCTATGAAAAAAACATTAAAGATCTTTGCGGTCATTTTGGTTACATGCATCTTGTTGGCAGCCGCCGGAGTCGGATATTTAAGCATTCGTGAATACCGCCCGGAATCTGTAGAAATCCTGCAAGTGCCAAGTCAGAATAAGGTTTTAGATGCCAAGGATAGTTTACACATTCTCACTTATAATATAGGATATGCCGGCCTTGACAAAGACATGGATTTTTTCATGGATGGCGGCACAAAAGTCAATCCGGAATCGAAAGAAAAGGTAGAGACAAACTTGCAAGGTATCCAGCAAATTCTAAAAGATCAAAGTGCTGACATCTATCTTCTACAAGAAGTGGATACAAATTCTGGCCGATCGTTTCACATCAATGAACAAGAATATCTGGAAGACAACCTGAATCAAAGCGGTGTACTGGCGTATAACTTTAAATGCGACTATGTGCCTTATCCGTTTCCGCCCATTGGAAAAGTAGAAAGCGGTATCCTGACCATGACGAATTATTCGATTTCACAGGCAAGCAGAATCTCTTTACCGGAATCCTTTTCATGGCCTACTAAAATTTGTAACTTAAAACGCTGTATGTTAGAAACAAGAATCCAGATTAAAAATACAGATAAAGAACTGGTCATCATCAATTTCCATCTGGAAGCCTATGACAGCGGTGAAGGCAAAATTGCTCAGAGTAAAAAGCTGGCGAAAAAGCTGCAGGAAGAATATGAAAAAGGTAATTATGTCATTGCCGGTGGCGATTTTAACCAGACATTTGAAGGAATGGACACGTATCCCATCACAAACAAGGAAAACTGGGTGCCCGGCATTATGCGTCAGGAGGACCTACCTGAACACTTTACCTTCTCCAATGCCGATAATGCACCAACCTGTCGTTTACTTAATGAAGTCTATCAAAAAGATTCTCAGGTATATGTGATCGATGGCTTTATCGTATCCGATAATATAGAAGTTACATTCATTCAAAATATAGATACTAGTTTTGAATACACCGATCATCAACCTGTTTCTATGCGAATAAAACTTATATGATAAAAATAGAAGGAGTCTACGGATTCCTTCTATAAAATGTGTTCAATTCAATTTTTCTATGCCTTTTTCTCCAAAATCTTCATAATATCCTCTCTTGAGGATGGCTCCACTGACAACATATCCATTGCCTGCTCAACGTTGGTTGCAATATGATTTTTGACCAGTTGTAGAACACTATCAGCCTTTCCTCTCAGCTCACTTTTCTCGATCAATGCCTTGCTAAATGTACACATCTTCCTGACCTCCTCCTCTTCCTCTTTTTCTAATAGTATATCATATTTTTTCTCTAGGATTTCTAGGATCTGCTCCGCCTTCCTGTTTGACAGAAAGATCAGCTGTATGAACTCCATCACATCTCTGGGGCGCTTCATGATCTCTTCGGTAGAAATCGTATCGATATCGTCTCCGGGGATACAGGATCAGGACTTCCATTGTATCCTTACTTCTTTGTTTTGCCCTTTCCCGGATCGATTCCCTGCGGTTCCATATCGACCCAGAGCCTTCTTTTCGGATCCTTTGGATGGGCAAACTTAAACAGCAGGTCATAGCAAACCTTACTGTCCGGCATCTTGAGATCCTCTACATTTTGGCTGACCACTTTATTCGATGTTGGATCCGTATCCAGCCGGTCATAAATCTCCTTTAAGGAAAGATGCCTGTATTCGGATAAGCACTCTTTATAGAGATAGGCCAGGATCTTTTTCAGAGACAGGATCTTCTTGCACTGGGCATCATAGGATCGTTGGGGATCCTTCAACAAAGCTTCCCAAGCTTTTCTTTCTTGCATCGTTTTTCACCTCTCTTGCGTTACACATAGATGGAATTTAGAAACCTTCCTATTATTAGTTACGATAAAAATTCATAAAACTATGAAAAAAAGTTGAATTTTTTTAAAACAGTTCTTAATACCCAGATAAAGAAAACTATGCCCCATAATCTAAAAAAGAATCAGGTTTATTTCTTCCCCTGATTCTTGACCGCATCCATCTTAGCCTGAATTTCTTCTGGATCTCCCAAATAACGATGTGATACAGCTTTTAGATTCTCATTCAATTCCATCACTAACGGCACACCGGTAGGAATATTCACATTGATAATAGCTTCATCTGAAATATCATTTAAATATTTAAACAAAGCACGAAGTGAATTACCATGT
>NZ_ATUT01000030.1 GCF_000420345.1 Faecalicoccus pleomorphus DSM 20574
TTTTCTGAATTTGTTGTATCCAGAGTTATTTTGTCGCTTGTCAGTTTATAAATGAAGGCTTGAATGAATTCGAGTTCTACTGGTTTTAGATGGTTCAAGAATGTTTCATTAATCATAGGAAATCTCCTTTACATATCAAAGAATATCCCTGAATCTGACGCTATTCATGTTAAATCATCAACTTTTTAGTTGAATTTAGAGTTTTATAAAAAAAGCCGATCAATGACCGACTTACTCATGTAAATAACGATGTAATGTTTCTAATAATAGTTGTGTGACTTCATTTACTTTATCGGTAAAGAAGGAGGATTCTTCATCTTTCATACTGTTATAGGATAGAAAGATAATGGAAGAAAGGTTGCTGACGACACGAGGATCGTGTGCACCATCGTCTTTACCAAGCAGCTTTAAAATATTTTTAAAGTACTGTTCTTCAAAATGCTTAAATTTGTCCCACATCGCTTGTGTGCATTTTTTCTTGATATATGTAATGTCTGAGTATTGAATAAAGTTTAAATTTTTGAACATGGACTGATAAAGATAACCGGTTTCCTGGCTGCTGGCACCGGCATCATCCGCCCATTTTAAAGCAGAGAATACGTTGTCCATCTGCCACATCAAAGCATCTAAGATGAATTCTTCCTTGGATTCGAATAATAGGTAAAAATAACCCTTTGACACGCCGGCTATTTCTACAAGATCATCAACCTTAACATTTTTGTAGCCGTTTTGAGAAACCATCTTTAATCCGGCTGTGTACATTTTTATCTTTTGTTGGTACTTTTCTTCTTCTGTATAGATTTTCGGCATAGATATTCCCCCAATGCCAATATTGTATCAAAAAGATATAAGGTATGAAAAGTAATTCATTTCATGTTTCAGAGAAAAGGAATTGAAAATTATTGAATTTGGTGTGACAATGTTTACAGAATTGATCATTGCATGTCATGAATAAGATTGGGCATACAATAAGAAGTATGAGCGCTTTCCACGAAAATATAATCTTGTTCGACATCAATGGTTGATAACAGGATGGAAGAAGAGCCATCCTTTTTAATTTGAAAAACAGAGGCATTTTGGTTATATTGAAGACATGAAACAAAGAATGATCCTGAAACCAGATCAAGTGCAGCGAACTTCCTTTAACAAGGAAATGAAGAAGTCATTAGAAGTTTTACAGCTCAACAATAGTGACTTAAAAACTTTCTTAAAAGAAGTCAGTATGCGCAATCCCTTTATACGTTATAGTTCACAGGATGATACAGATGCTGATTTTACGATGTTTGCGACACAGTCTTCCTCATTGTTGGAGGTTGTGCAGGAACAAAATCGATGGGAGAAGGAGAGCATCCCAGAAGATATGGTAGAGTACTTGACGTCTATGTTGGATTCCAATGGTTATTTCAGGGAAGATTTAAATCATCTTGTTGTGCATTCTTTATATTCTAAAAAAGAACTTCAAAGAGCTATTTTTCGCTTACAACGGTTTGAGCCTGTAGGTTGTTATTGTTTTTCTGTGAAAGAATCATTAAGAGTTCAATGTGAAATGTCACAGAAGGCTGCCAGTGAAACCGGAGAAATACTTTGCGAATATTTAAAAGAATTGTCCTGTAAAGACTATGAAAAAATATGTGATGCGACCAATCTAACCATGGAAGAAGTAAAGGAAGGATTGGCCTTTATACAAACTTTGCATCCTAAGCCGGCTTGTAATTATGCAACTGATGCGGTTGTGCTTCAGCCAGAGGCAAAAATCTATGTAGAAAAGCAGAGTGTTCGTATAGAAATGCTTCAACAAGACTTTGAATTGGATATTTTGGAACATACTTCCAGAGAATTAAAGGCGTATCGGCAGGAGGCAAAGTCAATTTTATTGCAGGTACAAAAACGAAATCTTACGATCCTGCAAATTCTTCAAGTACTATGTTCGTATCAAAAAGATTTTTTCCTGTCCGGTTCTAGCTTGCATCACTGTACTTTAAAACAAGTTGCTCAACAATGTGGGCTGCATCTTTCTACAGTGTCAAGAGCTATTCAGGGAAAGTCCTTTGAATTTGAAAATCGATATTATCCGATAAAATTCTTATTATCCCATGATGGTGTATCGGATAGAAATGCCAGTGAGATTGAAGAGAAAATCAAAGACTTGATTCATCAGGAAGATCGATATCATCCTTACAGTGATGCGAAATTACAGTCTTTTTTGAAACAACAAGGTATTTTCGTGGCACGAAGAACGATTGCGAAATATAGAGAACATTGCGGAATTGTATCTTCCAATCAACGCAAAATAAAAGAATAGAGAAGGAGGAAAGCGTATGTCACAGATTCAGTTAATTCGAGTGGATAATCGTCTTGTACATGGGCAAGTGGGTATGACGTGGAGCAGTGCTTTAAATATTGACACAATCGTCGTTGTGGATGAAGAAGTGGTGTACAATGTCTTTTCTCAAAAATTAATGGCAAGTATTGCCAAAGCGGCGAATTTGGATATTGCGTTTTATACGATTGCGGATTTTGTTCATTCTTTTCAGGCAAATCAGGGGAACAAAAAAATTTTTGTGATTGTTAAAAACATTCAGACTGTCCGTCAGTTGTATAAGTTAGGTATTCGCTTTCCAAAAATCAATATAGGAAACATTCACTATGAAAGAGGAAGATATCCACTCAATAAGAAGATGTATTTATCCGAAGCGGATGTAGAGGATTTGAATTATCTCAATGCACAGGGAAATATGATTTTTTATCAGGATGTACCCGGTACGATGACAGAAAAGATCGAACATCTGGATTTTGAAAAGCTGAAAAGGAGATAGGATATGGATATAAAGACATCGCTTGCGAAAGAATTAAAAAAGCGTTGTACGACACTAAAAATAGGAGAGGATGAACGATTTAGTGCAGCTTCTTTAGCCAACGCTTTTCAGATTAGTCGAAATACAGCTTCTCAGTATTTAAATGAACTTGTCAAAAAGGGAAATGTTGTCAAAATAAATTCTCGTCCGGTCTACTTTTTTCATCGGCAGGTGTTGGAAGAAAAACTGGATACGACTTTGGAGAATTCAGTCTATGAATCCATGGAAGATCTTATGCGTACCACAAAACGTGACTTTGAAAAGATGATTGGTTACAATGGATCGCTTCGTGCTTTGATTTCCCATTGTCAGGCGGCAGTGACCTATCCGGATCATGGACTCCCTATTTTGATTTATGGTCCGACAGGTACCGGTAAGAGTATGCTGGCGCATTTGATGTATGAATATGGCATACATCAGGGAATATTGGATAAAAAATCGAAATTTATTGCGCTCAATTGTTCGGAATATGCCAACAATCCGGAACTTTTAACGGACAATCTCTTTGGACATGTCAAAGGGGCTTATACCGGTGCAGAAAATGAACAGGCCGGTCTGATTCAGCTGGCAGATCAGGGCGTGCTTTTTTTGGATGAGGTTCACTGTTTAAAGGCTGAATGCCAGGAGAAACTCTTTCAATTTATGGACAAAGGGATTTACCACAAAGTCGGTGATAATGAAAACTGGTATCGCTCCAGCTGTCGTCTGATTTTTGCGACCACAGAAGATCCGCAACAGGCGCTTTTGAAGACTATGCTACGGCGTATTCCTATCGTGATTTCGATTCCTTCGCTCCAACAAAGACCGCAGGTAGAAAAAATTGAACTGATTTATACCATGTTGATGATGGAAAGAAATCATTTAAAACAAGATGTATATATCTCAAATTTAGCCTATCAGGCTTTACTGGATCATGAATATAGAGGAAATATCGGCGAGCTGCAGAATGCGATACGAGCAACCGTTGCGAATGTTTTAGTCCATCAGGGACAAAACGCTTTGCGCATTCGTCTTTTGGATCTTCCAGAATATTTGTTTGAGTCCATGAATACGTTACAGACGAAAAATTACGATCAGGAAGATGAAGCCATGATTCCTATCACGGATCTAAACAAAGACAGGAAATCGAAAACACCGCTTTTACAACTGTATGATCGTTTGTTGGAAACCTACCATACTTGTCAAAGTGAAGGAGAAGATTATCATCAGATCATTACCAGATGTAAGTATTTGATCCAAAATTTCTTTGATCTCTTGTTTTTTCGACAGAAGTATCGATCGATCAGTTCCAATGAAGATTATTTATTGAAGATGCTGGATAAAATTTGTTCTATCGTCATGAATCGATATTCTTTTACAGTGCCAAACAATCAGATCAAAATTTACTCCAAAGCGTTTGTGGAATATTCAAAAAATGCTACCGATGCGATGTTGTGGCAATCCTTTCATTCACAGGAAGTCCAAGCCATTCAATCCGTGATGCAGGAACGATATGCACGCGATTATAGTGTTGCCAGTGAAATTGTGGATAACGCCTCGCTGAACTTAGATATTAAGATGGATGACTTTATGCGAGTGATTATGACGTTGGCTTTGATTGATACCGAAAAAGAAGAAAACAATGGGCGTGTAGGTCTGATCTTATGCCATGGCTATTCGACCGCCAGCAGTATAGCGGATACTGCCAATCATCTGCTGGGCGAGCATATTTTTGATGGGATCGATATGGAACTCAAAATATCTATTGATAAGATCGTACAGTTGGTTGAAGATTATTTAAAGCGGAAAAGTCCGATTCAGGAATTGATTTTACTGGTAGATATGGGAAGTTTGGAAGCTATCTATAAGAAAATCCATCTTTCCAATTGTAATATTGGTTTGATCAACTATGTATCAACGGCCACGGCCTTAGAAGTAGGTCATGCCATTCAGCACGGAAAAGTAGTACAGGAAATCTTGCGGGATGTCAAAAATTCTTTCTATTTATCGACACACTTTATTGAAGGCGTTCGTAAAGAAGATGCGATTTTGACCTTGTGTGCGACAGGATTCGGGGTAGCTAAAAAGATTTCAGAATTGTTAAAAAGTGCACTTCCTAAACCGGTTGCTATGGATATCATTCCCTATGATTATCAGTCTATATTGGATCATGGCAAGGAAGATGCGATCTTTTCACAATACAATATACGTTTGATCGTAGGTACGCTTGATCCCTGTGTAGAGGGTGTGGAATATCTGTCTTTAGAAAGCCTTGTAGCTAGTGATAGTATTCAGGCACTGATGAAACATGTCAGTCCGTATTTAAACGCAAAGGAACAAAACTTGTTTGAACAAAATATTATGAAGAATTTCACCCTTTCCAATATAGTCAATCATTTGACGATCTTAAATGCCGAAAAAGTCATTGATGATGTCGAAGATTTTGTAGCGCAGGTAGAAAGGGCTCTGCATAAGACCATTGATGCGACCGTTCGTATGGGGCTGTATGTGCATATCAGCTGTTTGATTGAAAGATTGATGCTTCGACAAGGCATTGAAAATGTGGAAGGTATCCAGGAATTTAAAGCAAAGAACAAAGAAAGAATGGATATAGTCCGACAGGCATTTAGTGGGATAGAAATGCATTATAGTGTCGAAATACCGGATCCTGAAATTATGTATATTTTAAATTATTTATAAAATACGCTTTATATAAAGCTCATTTGGCGTGTCGACAGAAGTTGGCACGCTTTTTGCTATAATATAGGCAAAGAGGGAAAGGAGGAGATGAAAATGCCAAACATACTTTTAACAAGAATTGATAATCGTTTAGTGCATGGACAAGTTGGTGTAACTTGGACAAAAACGATTGGGGCGAATCTATTGGTCGTAGCGGATGATGAAACATCACAAGATGCATTGACACAGCGTTTAATGACAGTGACCGCAAAATCATCAGGAGTCGGCATTCGTTTTTTCTCGATAGAAAAAACAGCGGCTATCATTGATAAAGCGGCACCGAGTCAGAAAATATTTATTATCTGTAAGACACCGAAAGATGTTCGCCGATTAGTGGATGCTGGTGTGCCAATCCGGGAAGTGAATGTTGGAAATATGCATTATTCGGATGGAAAACGTCAGCTGACCGCAAAAGTTTATGTAGATGATCAAGATATGGATGATTTGAAATATCTGGCATCCAAGGGAATTCATGTGTATGCACAGGATGTTCCCGGTGATACAAAGACTACCATTGAATAATACAAGGAGAGAGACGTATGGAGATTACATTTATACAAGGAATCTTGTTATCCATAATGTGTATCATTGTGGGATTGGATTTCTTCCTGGAAGCATTTTTCTTGTTCCGTCCGCTCATGGTATCGACCTTTACAGGGCTGATATTAGGAGATGTTGTTTTAGGACTAAAAGTAGGAGCATTGATTGAACTTGCATTTGCCGGATTGACACCGGCTGGGGGAACACAACCGCCAAACCCGGTCATGGCCGGACTTATGGGTACAGTTCTTGCCTATACCACTGGTTGTGCGCCTGAACAAGCTTTGGCTTTATGCTTACCTTTCTCATTTTTGGGACAATATATTATTTTGTTCTACTACTCCGCTTTCTCATTCTTTATGGGAAAAGCTGACGAATGTGCGGCCAAAGCGGATATTAAAGGAATTGCACATATCAATTATTTGACGATGGCCATTGTTTCTATTACGTATGGTGTATTGGCTTTCCTTTGTGCGTATGTTGCACAGGCACCGATGCAGGCTTTTGTAGAATGGCTGCCGGAAATCGTAACACATGGTTTGGAAATTGCCGGAGGCATCTTGCCGGCCGTTGGTTTTGGTATGCTGCTTCGCGTTATGATGAAAGTAAAATATATCCCTTATTTTATCGCCGGTTTCCTTATGGCCTGCTTTATCGATATGCCAAACTTACTGCCGGTTGCTTTATTAGGTCTGATTTTTGCCTTGATGGATTTCTTTGGTGCTAAACAACGAAAAGCAGAAGTAGAAGCTGCTATTGAAGAAGCGGGTGTAAACGGAGGTGAAAACAATGTCGGAATCTAAAAAACTGACTTCAAAAGATATTACGATGCTGGGAATTCGTTCATCCTTCTTACAGGCTTCCTTTAACTATGAACGTATGCAGTCTTGTGGTTTCACATGGGCCATGTTGCCGGCATTGAAGAAAATCTATGGTGACGACAAAGAAAAATTATCCGCTGCCATGGTTGATAATTTAGGATTTATCAATACCCATCCAAACCTGGTCGGATTCTTGATGGGGTTAATGATTTCTTTAGAAGAAGGAGGCGCCAATCGAGAAACTGTCAATGGTTTGAAACTGGCTTTGTTTGGGCCGATTGCCGGTATTGGTGATGCGATCTTCTGGTTTACGATTTTACCGATTGTAGCCGGTATTTCCTGCTCCTTTGCGACACAGGGATCCGTGCTAGGGCCTATCGTATTTTTCTTAACTTACTTCATTATTTGGATCTTGCGTATTGTATGGACAAAACTTGGATATCGTTTAGGTACTAAATCCATTGATATGATCACATCCAATTCTGATATTTTGGCCAATGCGGCAACAATTTTGGGTATTACAGTGATCGGTGCTTTGATCGCATCGTATGTATCCATCACTCTGCTTCCGGTCATTACTGTGGATGGTGGTATTGAAGTTGCTGTGCAGGAACAGTTCTTTGATAACATTTTCCCGAATATCTTGCCAATGGCAGTGACTTTATTATGTTTCTGGCTGTTAAAGAAGAAACAAGTAAGTCCGGTGATTTTGATTGTAGGAATCATTTTGATTTCTATTGGATGTTCCTGGATCGGCTTAATGTAGTAAAGCTCCTTTCATGCTCTTGTCAGTTTGGCGGCAGGAGAATTAATCAGGATCGGCACCTAAAGTCGATCCTTTTTGATATACTATTAAAAAGAAAGGATACCGATATGAACATAAAAGGAATTTTTTTTGATGTGGATGGAACATTGATTTGTCATGATAAAGGAAGAATGTCTGCTGCTACAGAGGCAGCACTCTATGCTCTGCAGGAAAAAGGAATTCGTTTGTTTCTTGCGACGGGAAGACATATCAATGAATTAGTTGAGTTACAGATTGATTTTCCATTTGATGGTTATGTGTTGTTAAATGGGCAGCTTTGTCTGGATCGTCAAAGACAAGTGATTTTTGCCAATCCTATTGAGGGCAAGGATAAAGAAAGGTTAGTCCATCTTTTTACATCGTGTGCTTTTCCCATGGTCATCGTTGAAAAAGAGCGACTTTACATCAATACGGTAACAGACCAAGTGAAACGGGCGCAAAAAGCTATATCAAGTACAGTTCCAGAGGTGGCAAAATACCATGATCAGCCATTTTATCAATGTACAGCATTTATTGATGAACAAAAAACCCATCAATTGGCCCGGGAATTAACGAATTGCGTGATTACACGTTGGAATCCTTATGGGGTGGATATCATCTCTAAACAGGGAGGAAAAGATAAAGGCATTCAAGCCATGCTTGCTTATTTTGGGATGAATGCCCAAGAAACCATGTCTTTTGGAGATGGCCAAAATGATAAGGAAATGCTTCAGTATACCAAAATTGGTGTTGCGATGCAGGAAGCTGATCCCGTGGCCAAAAAAGCGGCGGATTTTGTGACAAAGAGCGCAAAAGACGATGGTATTGTCTATGCTTTAAAACATTATGGGATCTTATAGATGGAGGCATTATGAAAAATATATGCATTTTAGGACTGGGATCGATCGCGCACAGAGTTGCTGTAGGAATACAAGCGGCTAAAAATGCGCAATTGTATGCAGTTTGTTCCCGCAGTCGTCAAAAGGCACGAGAATTTGCTCAGCGTTTTTCGCTTCCTTGTTTCTTTGACTCCATGGACGCTATGTTACAAGATGAAAAGGTGGATGTCATCTATATATGCACACCCAACTCATTGCATAAAGCTCATATTTTAAAGTGCTTAGCCCATGATAAACATGTGATTTGTGAAAAGCCAATGGTATTATATACGCAAGATCTGGTAGAGTGCTTTGCCATGGCTAAAGAGAAACATCGGTTTTTGATGGAAGCGCATAAGTGTGTCTTTACACCGCTGAATCAAAAAATTCATCAAATGATACATGAAGGAATCATCGGCAAGGTGCATTTGATCGAAGCGCAGGATGCGGATGATGTATGGGTCCAAAAGAAAAAAGTGTCTTCCTGGCATTTTGAAGATGAAGGTGGCGGTTGT
Organism: Faecalicoccus pleomorphus DSM 20574; assembly: GCF_000420345.1. Lineage (GTDB taxonomy): Bacteria > Bacillota_I > Bacilli_A > Erysipelotrichales > Erysipelotrichaceae > Faecalicoccus > Faecalicoccus pleomorphus. Next base: position 9,112 of record NZ_ATUT01000030.1, read on the forward strand.
TTGTACGATATTGGTGTGTATCCTATTGCTTATGCCAATTTTATGGCACAAAGTTCCATCAAACAAATACAGCTAATGGATCAAAAGATGAATGATGATTTTACGATTCATGCACAGGCTAATATTTTATATGAAAATGGTATTATGGCGCATATTGCCACCAGCTGGGTATCAAAAATGGAAAACACAGCGCATATTTATGGAGAAAAAGGATCCATTCACTGTCATAATTTCTGGAAGAATACGGAAGCTATATTGATGCGTGATGGTAAAGAAGAAAAAATCAAAGTATCGATGAAAAGTGATTTTACAGGAGAAGTACAACACGCAATCGAATGTATTGAAAAAGGATTCACGGAAAGTAAAGTGATGGGGTTAGAGGCCTCTCGTCAAATCCTTCAAGTCATTAAATCCTAATAGGGTTAGAATCTGGACGTCCTGTCCAGTTTTTTAATACAAATTTATAGACGAAAACGTCTTTAATGTGTATAATCACAAATAGACGACTTCGTCTATAAGGAGGATCTGAACATGGAGTTATTCTATTTGGGAATATCTATTTTAATTGCTTTGGTGATGGGAAAATTTGTATCCAAAATAAAACTTCCGGCTATCTTGGGATGGTTGCTTGCCGGAATGCTTTTAGGGCCCCATGCTTTTCATTTGTTAGATGCACAAATATTGGAATCAGACTGGTTTATCATGATTGAAAAATTATTGGAATGTATCGTAGGTCTTATGATTGGAACGGAAATGGTTTGGAACAAGTTGAAAAAATCGGGGAAACAAATCCTCATCATGACGTTGACAGAATCCATAGGCACTTTTATAGCTGTGTCTGTGGCCTTTGGCATCATCTTCTATATTGTTGATGTTCCTCTCTATCTGGCCTTCCTATTTGGCGGTATAGCTCTAGCCACAGCGCCAGCTCCTTCTTTATCTATCGTCAATGAATTTAAAACTGACGGACCTGTCACAAAAACATTGATTCCGATGGCAGCTTTAGATGATTTGGTGGGTGCCATCATCTTCTTTACCGTCATTGCGGTTGTTGCGACACAACTTTCAACGACTTCGATCTCCATTGGTGCTATGTTGTTGTTTGTGTTTATTCCTGTTTTTTTAGGACTTATTCTAGGTTTTATGACCGGTAAATGGCTTCAAAAATTAAAGCAAATACAATCTATGCTGATGGTCTTGATTGGAATGTTATTGGTTTGTGTAGGAAGTGGTTTCTGGATCAGTCAACAATTACCTTTACCTATATTTAATTTTATGTTGTTGGGAATGGGTTTTTCTGCCGCTTTTTCTAACTGTATTCAACCTGGCACATTGGATCAGATTATGAAATACATAAATCCTGCGATTCATTTATCACTTGTGATCGTGATTTTAAATTTGGGGGCACCTCTAGATTATCATTTGATTTTAAACGCCGGCTTTTATACACTAGTATATATCTTGGTTCGTGCAATAGGAAAGTATATTGGAGCCTATATGGGTGCTAAATGGAGCCATGCACCGGATACGGTTCGCAAATATTTGGGATTCACATTACTGCCTCATTCCGGTGTATCTTTAGTTTTTACCGGTATTGCGGTATCTATGCTTCAAAATACATCTTTAGAATGTGCAACTATTTTACAAGGAACAATTGCGGCAGCCGCTGTTATAAATGAAGTCATTGCCGTATTCTTTGCCAAAAAGGGATTTGAATGGGCCAAAGAGCTAAATCAAGGGAAAGAAGGAAAAACATGCGACAAGAGGATAGAAAAAGAAAAAGCCGACAAAGTATTTTCATGGCTGCTTTCCAGGAATTCGGGACACTAGGTTACGAAAATGTCAACATAGAGAAAATATGTAAAGTACATGGAATTTCCAAAGGAATGATGTATCACTATTTTTCAAATAAAGATGATCTTTTTCTAGCTTGTGTACAAAAGGTCATTGAAGATTTAACAAGTTTTGTACAAAAACATCTGCCGGAAATAGAGAATAAAGATGTTTCACTATCTATCCGAGATTTTATTTTGCTTCGACAGACTTATTTTGATCACCATTTACAACAAAAAGCAATCATGGAAACCGCCATGGTCAGACCACCGGCACATTTAAAGGTTCAAATTCATGATTTGCGAAAACCGTTAATTGAAATAAATCATAAATTTTTAAAAGAGCAGCTGAAAAAGATAAATTTGAGAAAGGAAATCGATGAAGAAAAAGCAATTCGTTATATAGAAACTTTAGATATCTTTTTTCAGTCTATCCTAAGAGAATTTGTTTCTGACAGTACACAGAATATGAATACATTGATACAAGGTGTGAATGACTTATTAGATCTGTTTCTTTTTGGCATCATAGAACAAGAATTGTAAAATACACAATAAAAGAGCATCTCTATGAACTGGGGATGCTCTTTTTGGAAACACTTAACGAAGGATTTGATCCATGAAATCGATGATACCTTGTTCTACTTCATTTTTAATATCGGCATAGTTATGAATTTCATGACGATAACCGCTATATACTTTTGTTTGTACTTTGTGCCCTGTTTGGACTAACCAGTTGGTCACTTCATAGATTCCTTTTCCATATTCTCCAACCGGATCCTGATCACCGCCGATATTATAAATTGGCAGATCAACCGGAACTTTGTTGGCCCATTCTGTGCCTTCGATACACTGCATCATTTGTGTAAAATCATACAACGCCTGGTTCATTGTCGGTTTTGTAAAGGCATCAAAAGGATCGCTGGCATGATCTTGTTGAACATAGGGATCAGCACAGATCCATTCATTTCCTAATTTGGCATCTGGAATTCTTTCGCACATCCAGCCCATTAAATCGACAGTAAATTGTGAATCGCTTTCTTTTCCTTTACCGGCATCGATTGCTTCTTTGATTTTAGCAGCCACTTCTTTGGCACCTCTAAAAATACCTGTTGTTCCACATATCGTAGCGCCTGTTAATTCGTCGCCATAAGTGGCCATGAAATCACGAGTAATAAAAGAACCCATGCTGTGGCCAAACAGAAAGTATGGAAGATTCGGATATTTTTCCTGCACGATTGTTTTGAGTGTATGTTCATCTTCCATCATCGTATGAGGCCCTGCATTACCCCAATCGCCCCAGGTATTATTAATCATTGCCGTTTTTCCATGGCCCACATGATCATCGGCCGCCACAATATATCCGGCTTCGGTCAAGTGAGCAATCATGTGAAGATAACGGCGGGAATGTTCTCCGAATCCGTGAATCAACTGAACGATTCCTTTTGGCTTGCAGGCAGGAACATAGATCCAGCCTTGTACCTGATCTCGCTTGTTGTAAGAAAGAAAACTAACTTCATGTAACATATATAACACCTCCTGTATGTTTTCTTTATGTTTTTTTGTCACTTTCATGATTACTCTTTTTCTGGCAGAATACAAGCTTTTTTGACCTGAAAATGATATAATGGGCACATTATGAAAAGGGTATCAAAAAGAAAAGTGTATTGGGGAAGATTACTGGTCTTAATCTTACCTGTATTTTTGGTTTTGGGATTCATAGGCTTTGGTGTATATAAGCTCGTGTCGTATCCCACAGAAGAAATACTGCAAGTGAAAAAGCCGGAACACATTACGCAGGAAACATTTGATCAACTCAAAGAGAAAACTTTAGAAAATTATGAGTATAAACCAATCTTTTTACATTTGGATCAATATTCACAGGATATACTGGAATTTTTATTGAAGGATGAAGATCGACTGTCTTTTGTGGAAGCATACCCACAAAAAGACAACTATTCAAATGGTCCTGGAACATTAAGTGAAACGCTGGATACCATCCCTAAACTATTACAGTGGGATCTGAGATGGGGCTATATTCCATATGGAGAAAATGATATCTATCTAACAGGTTGTGCGCCTACCTGTCTTTCTATGGTTTTTAGTTATCTTCTACAAGATTCCTCACTTACACCGGATGTTTTGGCAAGCTATTCTTCCCAGCAGGGATTTTATGTCAATGGAGCAGGAACGGACTGGCAATTTTTAACGGATGCAGCCCAACACTATGGTGTACAGGTGGAAAGAGCACAAGTCTCTTTACAAGATATGAAGGCACGATTAGAAAATCATCAGATTCTTGTATGCAGTATGCTTCCCGGTGATTTTACACAAGTCGGTCATTTTATCTTGGTAACCGGTATGGAAGATGGAGAGTTTACCGTTATTGATCCAAACAGCATCAAGCATACCAATCAAACATGGGACGCGGATACTTTGTTGTCACAAATGCAGGCGGTGTGGTCATATTCCGTATAAAAAAAGACGATGAATCTGATATAATATAGACATGAAATACAGTGTATGTTTACTGGCCGCCGGACAGGGAGTGCGTACGAAGCTGCCATATAATAAAGTGCTATATAAAATGGATGGTAAATCAATTCTTGATTACAGTTTAGATTTGTTTTTATCGGATCCAGATTGTGCTCAGATTATTTTGACTTGTTCTTTGCAGGACAGGGATGCTATGCAAAGCTATAAAAAAAATAGTCGCATAGAACTTGTTTTAGGTGGCAATACCAGACAAGAAAGCGTATATAACGCATTACAGGCGGTAAAGTATCCTGTTGTATTTATTCATGATGCAGCCAGACCTTATTTAAAGAGAGAACAAGTTGAAGAATTGAAGAAGACCATGGAAACAGAAGATGCCTGTGTATTGATGGTACCAAGTATAGATACGGTAAAAATTGTAGAAAATGGCTATGTTGTATCGACATTGGATCGTAATATATTGTATAATGCTCAAACACCGCAGTGTTTTAAAACGGATTTGATCAGGCAATGTCATGATGCGGCCAACAAGGAACAAAAAATCGCAACGGATGATACGCAGCTGGTGGAATGGTATTCTAAGACGCGTGTAAAAGTGGTGATAGGAGATCCGGCAAATATAAAAGTGACAGTACCTTCCGATCTTAAATAAACAGATAGAAAAGAGGATGGAATATGGAGTATTCAGCTTTGATTTTTGATGATTGTATGGATGAAACAGATTCTTATGAGAATTTGGAAGCGTCGGTACAGGTTTTTCAGAAGGATGATCGTTGTCGACAAATCGTCGTCAGCTGCAGTACAGATTGGCTTTTGAAACTGGCGCAAAGACCATCACCTAAGATGATGATGGTGCAAATGGCAGATACTCCGTATATTGCGTTATTAAATGGATTAAAAGCAGTGTCACAGGAAAATGTAGTGGTCGTAGGGCTAAGTCATATTGTGGATGAACAAAAATTGGATACAATGTTGTGTGAATTAGGGCAATATCCTGCGATTTACTATAACGAGGACCTTCAAGCCTTTGATACTCGACTGTTGATGTTTTCTTTGCAGCTTGCGATTGAAACAAATGTACAGATAGATTCGTATGCTATGGCGGTTGAGAAAATCTCCAATACACCATTACAGAAGATATAAGTCATGCTTGAGAAGACGCATGACTTTTTTTGTACGATTGAACATTGAATATGAAGTTTTTTCAAAAATGTGGAGATTATCCATAAAAGCATGTCAAAAAATGTGTTTATATACTAATTGGTTAGCTATATTGAAAAGAAAAGTAAATTAAGCTTTAGAAAATAGGAAAAACAAGAAAGATAGTTATCCTTTGATTATTAAAGTTTCAAGACAGATAGGCAAGATGATTTCAACCGGATAATTCACAAAAATTTTATTATTTATCGCTAAATTCAACTAAAAAGTTGATGACCTAACATGAATAGCGTCAGATTCAGGGATATTCTTTGACATGTAAAGGAGATTCCCTATGATTAATGAAACATTCTTGAACCATCTAAAACCAGTAGAACTCGAATTCATTCAAGCCTTCATTTATAAACTGACAAGCGACAAAATAACTCTGGATACAACAAATTCAGAAAATATTGAATCTACTGTATCCCGTTGTCCGCACTGTGGATCTTTTCATTTTGTGAAAAATGGATTTAACAAAAAGCACAGGCAAAAGTATCTTTGCAGAGATTGCGGGAAAATATTCAGTGATACAACAAATACCATTTTTTCTCAT
>NZ_ATUT01000031.1 GCF_000420345.1 Faecalicoccus pleomorphus DSM 20574
GTAAATTGTTTTTGGTCGAACTAATTTTACTAAGGATATACCTTTTTTTCTATATTTCCAGAAAAACGAATTTACACAAGATATTTTATGCTATCCTGTTATTAACAAACACCAGTAGGAGTAACTTTGTATCCTACTGGTGTTTTCGTTTACTTATTTTGTTTTTCCATCGTCTATCATAGAATGCCCAGATGACAAGGGCAATCATCATGCCGGCAGCCGTATCGCTTAAAAAATGAGCGCCCATGACGATTCTGGAAGCCATCATCAAAAAGATACTTGTGCATACGATGATACTGAGCGACAGCTTATGTTTTTGTACAAGTGGCGTTGATAATAAATAGAGTAAAGAACAGGCAAAAGAACTTGTATGGCCGCTGGGGAAAGAAAAACCACCTTTGTGGCAGGGAAGATACCAAACACAAAACTGAGAAGCTTGTTGCATATCTCTAAATCGGATCCTACCCCATAAAACTTTAAAGAGCGTGATTACGATTAAAACCGTAAAGAATAATTGTAAATAGTTTATGATATAAGGCCGAAGTTTATTTTTTTGTTCTGTTGTTAATTTGTAACAGATAAAGATGCTTACTACTAAAGGGGTTAATATGGCTCCAATGGATATGAAGCTAAACCAGGAAGACTCTGTTAAAGTGATAACATTCTGTGAAAAGAGAAGTCCACAGATGAACCAAGGTATAGAAAAGAAAGGATGATTTTGATCTATCAGCAACGCAAAACAAAGCGTTAATATCAATTTGAGCAAAAGGGGCCAGCCTTCCTGCAAAAAGATGCCGATCCTATTTTGGGGGTCGTAGAATAGAGTGTTAATTTCCAAATCCCAAAAGGTGCCGATACATAAGAAGATACATCCAATACTTATCATTGTGACTGTAATGTTTTTATTCATAGATTTTCCTCGTTGCCTCGTATCATAACAAAACATACGAAAAAAGACAATGTACATCAATGCATCTCTTTGTACATAACAATTGAGAAAGTAAGCTGGATGTTTTTTAGATTTCTTTGATGAAAGATGTTTTTCTTTTGACAAACATTAAGAAAAATTAATATTTTCTACAGTATCTGTAAAGAAACCACCTATATGATGATACAAAGGGGTGATTGAATGAATCATGTTTTGTTGATGCTGGAAAGATCAGCCAGACAATATCCGGATAAGATTGCAGTGATCGAAGAAGAAAAACATTGCACTTATACACAACTGCAAAGGTATTCGAAAGCTGTCGCAAGTTATTTGATACAGAATTCTATACAACAGGAACCGGTTATCGTATTTATGGATAAAGGTATTATGGCATTATATGCTTTCTTTGGAAGTGCCTATGCACAAAACTTTTATTCTTTATTGAATCCGGAATTTCCGGAATCTCGTTTAGAGCAGATACAAAGTGTATTGCAGGCAAGGATCGTCTTGACAACGGCTTCCTATGAAGAAAAGGCAAAGCTTGTTTTTAAAGGAGCCAAGATCGTTGTCTTAGAAACGATTCTTTCTACTGATGTAGAGGAATCATCGATTCAGACGTTGATGCAGAATACGATCGATACGGATCCTTTATATGTGAATTTTACTTCCGGCTCTACCGGCGTTCCTAAAGGCGTATTGATTTCGCATGGATCGGTGATTGATTTTATCGAATCCTTTGTTAAGACGTTTTCAATACAGGAGGATGAGCGTTTTGGAAATCAGGCACCTTTTGACTTTGATGTATCTGTAAAAGATATTTATTCCTGTCTATATACCGGCGCTACTTTGGTCATCATACCAAGAGCCTACTTTTCCAAGCCAACCGCTTTGATTGATTATCTTTGTGATAAAGAAGTTACAACGATGGTATGGGCAGTATCGGCTTTAAGTCTGATCTGTGCTTTCCATGGCTTGGATTATAAAGTTCCCCATACGGTACGAAAGATCCTGTTTAGTGGAGAGGTCATGCCGCTAAAACATTATCAATCATGGAAGAAAGCCTTGCCCGATGCACTATTTGTAAATTTGTATGGACCAACGGAGATTACTTGTAACTGTACCTATCATATTTTAGATCCAAATCGTACTTATGATCAGGGAATTCCGATCGGACAGGCTTTTGAAAACAAAGGTGTGTTTTTATTGGATGAGCAAGATCATGAAATTATAGAACCAAATCAGACCGGGGAGCTGTGTGTAAAAGGAAGAGGCTTAGCGTTGGGCTATTATCGAAATGAAGTACAAACACAGGCTCACTTTACCTCCAATCCGCTTCAAAAGGCTTATGAGGAAAGAATTTATCGCACCGGTGATCTGGCATATCGAGATGCATCCGGTGAATATTATTTCAAAGGTCGAAAGGATTATCAGATCAAGTATCTGGGGCATCGAATTGAATTGGAAGAAATAGAAAAAAGGGCGCTTCGCATAGAAGGAATTGAACAGTGCATCTGTCTTTTCGATGATGTAAAACATCGGTTGTATGGGTTTTATACCGGTACCCTCTCCAAGGAAGACTTTGTAACTTGTTTAAAAAAGGATTTACCGGCTTACATGGTGCCTACTCGGCTTTTTCTTCTTGAATCCATGCCTTTGACAAAGAATGGAAAAACAGATCGGAAAGCATTGTTTGAACTGACGAAAGGAAAACGAAGATGATACAGGAAGAAAGAATTAGAAAACTGGTATCGAAATATGGAACACCATTTTATGGCTTTGATGCGGATGTATTAAGCAAAAGAGTGAACTATTTAAAAGCATCAATGCCGGAAAATGTCGAACTGTGCTATGCGGCAAAGGCAAATTCCTTTATATTAAAACTTTTGGAGAACAAAGTGACTCATTTTGAAATTTGTTCACCGGGTGAATTTCATATTTGTAAGAAACTCCAGATATCCAACCAACAAATCGTATTATCTGGGGTCTATAAGAATAAAGAGGATATCGAAGAAATCTTCAGTGATAAAGAAGAACTTCCTATTATGACAATTGAATCTTTTGAACAGTATAAGTTGATACAGGAACTGGCGGATATTTATCAAAGAGATGTGTCGGTACTTTTACGATTGACCAGCGGCAATCAATTTGGCTTGGATAAAGATGTATTAAAAGAAATCCTGGTTCGTTGTCGATCCTCTCGTTTACATGTATTGGGCATTCAATACTTTTCAGGGACACAGAAACATTCCCAAAAACGCGTATTGAAGGAATTGGATCTGCTGGAAGAATTTTTGACAGAGTTAAAAGAGATGGATTTTGTACCGGAACTATTAGAGTATGGTCCGGGGTTCCCTGTTGATTATTTTTCTTCCATGAAGTTTGAAGAGAATGAACATCTTCAGTTCTTTTCCGAAGCTATCAAACGATTTGGAAACTTAAAGATCGTATTAGAGCTGGGAAGAAGCATTGTGGCAAGCTGTGGCTTTTATGTGACACAGGTAGTCGATACCAAAACGAATCGAAATCAAAATTATGCGTTGGTTGATGGGGGAATTCATCATCTTGTCTATTACGGACAGGGCATGGCGATGAAACAACCACCTTTCCGCTTTCTGAATCAAAAGGATCAGCCGGAAGAAAACTGGAATGTGTGTGGTGCTTTATGTACGATCAACGATATCTTGATGAAACAGGTGCGTCTGCCTAAACCGCAGATAGGAGATCTTTTTGTATTTGAAAATACAGGAGCTTACTGTCCCACGGAGGGTATGTCTTTATTCTTGACAAGGGATTTACCGGCCGTAGTCATCGTGAATGAAAAAGAAGAATTAATGGTGCGTGATCATACGAGTGTCGTTTTACTCAATGCGCCAAAACTAAAGTAAAGGAGCTAAAAACATGGAAACAATTATAGAAATTTTACAGGAGATCCAACCGGATCTGGATTGCACAAGAGAAGATTTGATCGATGGGCATTTGCTGGACTCACTGGCTATCTTATCCCTGGTTGCGGAATTGGAAGATGCCTTCGATTTAATGATTCCGGCGGTTGAGATCACACCGGATAATTTTAATTCAGTCAAACGGATGAAGGCCATGGTCGATCGTTTGCTTGAGGAGGAATAGGATTGGAATCTTATTTCACAGTGATGTTTGCCTTTTTCTTTTTACCGGTGACAATGCTTGTCTATCAATTGTTTCCGGTAAAGAAAAGGTGGGTCGTTTTATTGGTTGCCAGTTTGATTTTTTTCTGGTCCATTAGTGGCGGTTTGATTTTATTTGTGATCTTATCTGGTTTTATGATCCATTATTTTGGATTGTGGATGGAGAATATCGATCTTCAATGCAGTTCGCATAAAGAAGCGCAAAAGAAAAAGAGAAGTGTCTTAGTTTTTGCGATTTGTGTGCATATTGGAATTCTTGTGCTCTGTAAGTACACAGGATTCCTTTTAGGAAATATCAACTCGCTTTTTGTATGGCTTAACATTCCGATTTTGATCCAGGTGCCGAAAATAGGGTTGCCGATTGGAATATCTTTTTACAGCCTGCAGGCTGTATCGTATTGCGTGGATGTATATCGACAAAAGATCAAAGCGGATCACAATCCGCTTCGTTTATTATTGTTTCTGGTTTTCTTTCCTACAATCATGGAAGGACCGATTTGTCGCTATGAACAAACAGCCTATTCTTTATGGGAAGGAAAATCGATTTCATATGGATCCTTGACATTTGGCACACAGCGAATCTTGTGGGGTGTTTTTAAAAAGCTGGTGATTGCCGATCGATTGAATCCAATGGTCAATGAACTGTTCACCAATTATCAAAATTACAGTGGTGGTATGGTATGTATTGCGATGGTGACCTATACGCTTCAACTCTATATGGATTTCTCGGGAACCATGGATGTGGTGATCGGTACAGCAGAAATCTTCGGTGTTCATCTACCGGAAAATTTCAGACAGCCATTCTTTTCCAAAAGCATTGCCGAATTCTGGCAGCGCTGGCACATTACCTTGGGGACATGGTTTAAAGACTATGTGTTTTATCCGGTTTCCATGTCTAAAATGGCTAAGAAAATAACACGGAAGACAAAGAAAAAATTAGGGTATTACTATGCACCTTTGGTAGCCGGTTCCATCGCATTGTTTGCGGTCTGGATCTGTAATGGATTATGGCATGGCTCAGGCTGGCACTTTATCTTTTTTGGGCTGTATCACTTTTTCTTTATTTTGATGGGAAATTTAATGCTTCCGCTGCTGCGAAAGTATCATCTGCAGTTTAATCATGGATTTTTGCGATATTTGGCTATGATTCGAACAACGATTTTGGTATGTATCGGTGAATTGATCTTCCGAGCCGATGGACTTCGTATTGCGCTGGCAATGATTAAAAAGATGTTCGTTGATTTTCAATTTGAATCTTTGAATGCCCAAATGCTCTCAACATTACATATTGATATGCAGGATATTCTATTGGTTTGTGTTTCTGTATTGATCGTATTTGTGATCAGTGTATGTAAAGAAAAGAATGTACAGATTCGTAAAAAAGTGGCTTCCGGTCCCATTGTTTTGCGCTGGACACTTTACTATACTTTGATTTTTGCGGTGATCCTGTTTGGTGCTTATGGAACAGGGTATGTTCCGGTGGATCCTATGTATGCAAGCTACTAAGGAAGGAGTGCAGCTATGTCAGAAAAATGGAATAGAATCGGCCGTATCTTTCTTTTCTTTATGATCTTTTTTACGCTGGTATGGTATGGTTCCCGCATTGTTGAGCCAAAAGACAATTTGGATCAATTTGGCATGAAAGATGTTTCGGCTAACGGCATCTTAAGCGAACGTAAAGATTCAATCGATGTATTATTTTTAGGAGATAGTTTGGTGTATTCTTCCATCTCACCCATGGCGATGTATGAAAAAGAAGGATTTACCAGTTATTTGTGTTCGACACCGGCACAACCTTTGTATTACACAAAAAGTTTGTTGGAAAGAACACTACAGAATCAATCGCCAAAGCTTGTTGTTTTAGAAGCGGATACATTTTTTCGGGATTTTTTGGCGACCGATCCTGCTGTCGAGAAAATAAAAGAGCTATTCCCTTTGTTTGAATATCATGACCGGTGGAAAAATCTTCAGGCACAGGATTGGACAGGGGATGTACATTATACTTACAACAATGTTTTAAAGGGATTTCGTATCAATCGTGATATTAAGCCGGTGCAAAAGATAGGATCTTACATGGATGATCATAAAAAAGGCGAAAGCATTTCGGTACTCAACCGATGGGTTTTAGATTCCATTGTACAGATGTGCAAGGAAAAAGGCTGCCAGCTTCTTGTGTATAGTACGCCAAGCTATAAAAATTGGAACTGGAAACGTCATGATGCGGTGCAGACCTATTGTGATGACAACAAAATCCCGTATTTGGATTTGAATACAGAAACAAAATCGTTATCAATCGACTGGAAAGAAGATACCCGCGACCAGGGTGATCATCTAAATTATGAAGGGGCTATGAAGGTCACAAAATATATGGAAGAATACTTGAAAAAGCATTATGATCTAGAGGATCATCGTCAGGATGAACAATATCAGTCATGGAATGATTCTTTGGTCAATTATAATAAAACGATAGAGGATAGGAAATGATGCGTATTGGTTGTGATATCGTACAGATTCAACGCATACGATCTTCATTAGCTCATAAGATCTTAAGTGAAAACGAACAGCGAATATATCAAACCTTGAAAGAACAACGCGCTATTGAATTTCTTGCGGGGCATTTTGCGGCAAAAGAAGCCGTTTTTAAGACATTGGATAAACCTGTCGATTTTAAAGATATAGAAATCACCTATGATCAAATGGGAAGGCCAATCTGCAATATTGAGAATGTACAAATCAGCATTTCTCATGAAAAAGAATATGCCATGGCTGTAGCTTTACGAGTTTTTCTATAGCTTTTATCAGAAATCGAGATATACTATTAGAAAATAAAGTGAGGTGAAGATCATGCCTTATAAAATAATGATTGCCGAAGATGATGCGGATATCGCAGAACTCATTTCCCTGTATTTGGAAAATGATGATTTCCAGGTCGTATTGGCACAAAATGGCAAAGAAGCCTTGGAACTGTTTGAAAAGTTGGACATTGATCTTTTGATCGTTGATCTGATGATGCCGGAAGTCAACGGGTATGAAACGATTCGCAAGATTCGAGAAGTTTCTAAGATACCGATTTTAATCTTATCGGCCAAAAGTATGAATCAAGACAAAGTGTTGGGATTGGGGATCGGTGCCGATATGTACATGACAAAACCCTTTGATCCTTTAGAACTTGTAGCTCAGGTCAAGGCAATGATTCGAAGAAGCTATCGTTTTTCGACTTCAGGACAGGAGCCGAGTTCTTTCTTTTTAAAACGAGGCGATCTGGTTTATGACCCGGAAAAAATGTGTTTAAAAAAAGCGGGAAAAGAAATCTCTTTGACAGCCTATGAGCTCAAGCTTTTAGTTGCTATGATGAAAGCGCCGGGACGTGTCTTTACCAAGCTGCAGCTGTATCAAGTCATCAGCCGTGATTTTTGTCAGGCGGATGAAGATACCATCATGGTTCATATTTCCCGTATTCGTTCTAAGATCGAAGAGGATCCTTCTAAGCCAAAATATATAAAGACAGTTCGTGGGCTGGGGTACAGGTTTGATGATGAAGATGTTTAAAAAATGGTACAGCGTAACCGGCTTGTTGGTTGTTTTGTTATTGATTTATACGACCAGTCTTTTGATTTATCGTGCTGTTTTTGAATCCATGGAAACACAGAGAATGTTGAATGCTTTTCCCAGTCTTTGGAGCGTGGTAGAAGATGCCGAAATATTAAAACAGGAACGATACGAAGAAATTCCCATTCATCAATTTCCTCACAGTGCGTTTATCGTATTTGATGTGGAAAATAAAAGTGCCGTTTACGCATCGGATGAAAAGATCCTGCAGAATATCTATTATGATGATTTGGAATTTATCAATGATTTTTCGACAAATCGCTACTTCAACGTATCTAAAATCATAAATAAGAATCAGGAACCTTTTTATATCATCAGCCAGGAAGGGTATGATGAAAAAGATTCCATGAGCACGATCTATGATCGTTGTGTATTGAACAGTCAATATGAAATCGTAGAAGGAAATTTGTTCTCAGACCGAAAAAGTCTGAATAAAAGAGAATTAAACTTTTTACAGGGCCTTTATGATAAGAAAATGAATGTGGAAAAGTATTCTTATTTCAATACAACGAAAGAAAAGCGTGTCCTGGTGTTTGTGTCGCCAACAATGACAGAGCCTGCCTATCATCGAATTGTAGAAGATAATGGAAAACGTCAGATTTATGCCTTTCCTATTTTTTTGTTTATCGTATTGGTACAGATCCTGTTGTTTAAATATGTTGTAAAACGTTCTTTTTTGCCATTTCAAAAGGCAATTGTGCGATATCGTGAAAACGCGAATACTAATTTTGATGAAGGTGCAATTCCTTTAGAACTGCGTCAGACCGCCAGAGAGTTTCAATATACAGTTCAAACCTTGGAAGAGACCAAAAAGGAAAGACAACAGGCACAGCAAGAGAAGTATGCTTTGATTTCCGGAATTTCACACGATTTAAAAACGCCTTTAACAGTGATTCGAGGTTTTTCGGAAGCTTTACTTGAAGATAAAGTTCCAAAGGAAAAGGAACAGAAATACTTACAAACGATTCATAAACGCTCTTTGATGGCCAATGATCTGGTGGATTCTTTATTTGGTTATATGAAGATCGAACATCCATCGTATCAGCTTCATACGCAGAAAACAGATGTTTGTGAATATACTAAACAATTCTTTGCGCAAAAGTATCCGGAAATTGTGGCCAAAAAATTTGAATTGGAGATCGATATCCCTGAGCGACCTTGTTATGGAAGAATTGATACCAAGTTGTTTGATAGAGTATTAGAAAATATTGTGGAAAACAGCCTAAGACATAATCCGGAAGGAACGATTGTGTTTGTAAAGCTGCGACAAAAACAACATAAAATTATCTGGACTTTGGCAGATAATGGCATAGGCATGAAAGAGGAGGTTCGCAAAAACATTTTTATGCCTTTTGTGACCGGTGATGAATCCAGACATGATTTACATGCCAATGGATTAGGAATGTCTATTGCCCAGAAGATCGTAGTCTTGCATCATGGAACGATCATGGTCATGGAAAAGCCGCAAAATGGCTATTCTACAGAGTTTTGTATCGAACTGCCGCAGGCTGAATGACCGGTTAGTTTATTTGGTGTATAAGCTTTGAATGGTGGAAAATACATATTGGCTGATTTCCTGAGCTGGTTTTTGGTAGGAACTATCTGAAAATACGACCAGTATGTAGTCTTTATATTCAGTGTAAATGATGCCGCCATCTAAATAATAGGCATCTGCCCAACCGGATTTATGTGCACATTCTGTACCTTCTGCAAGTCCTGCGACAATTCCGGTATCATCGGCACATCGTTTTAAGAGTTCTAACATCTCTTTAGAATAAGCTTTCGATACGACATCAGAACGATAGAGAAGCTCTAAAAATTTGGCAACATCTTCCGGGCAAGTCGTATTATTCTTTCCGTCGGAAAAGTAGCCGTCACCGGGAACAAGACCATGATGAATCTCTGTACGCGTAAGACCCAGCTTTTCACAGAAGCTATTGACCTTATGTGCACCGGCAGCTCCATCACCATTGCCTAACTTTTGAAGTAAGATGTTGTAGGAGGTATTGTCACTATCTATGATCATGGCTTCTAAATAGGGGAGGCATTCATCAAGGCTTAGATGCCCCTGGTCAATTTGTTCATAGACAGCGCCCATGACAAAAATTTTGATGATGGAACATGGATACATATCCAGATCATGAATCAAAAAGCTATCATCAGTATCCAGATCTTTAAAATAGACGGCATTGTTTCCCGGATAGGTATTTAAGATCGATTGAATCTGTGTTTGTAAAGAAGAAATATCTAGTTGTAGTTTTCCGTTTTCATCAAAAACATAGGTAACACCATTTATGGTCGCATCCCCTGTGACCATTTTTCCCGTTTCATCAAAGTAATAGATATCCGATTCAATGGTTTGAAAGGTACTAACCTTCATACATCCATTTTCATCAAAATAGTATTGATCGGAATCGATCGTTTGCAGACCGGTTATCATTTTTCCGTTTTCATCGTAGTAGTAGGTTCCATTTTCTGTTTCTAAAAAGCCTGTATGCATATAACCTGTATCCTCATCAAAATAATAAAAGTCGTTATCTATTTTCTGCGGTCCGTAAAGCTGCTCATGATTTTTATCAATGTAGATCATATGTGAGGAATCAAAGAGCGAAGCTTGGATAAATCCGGTCTTTTGAGTTTGATCAAAAATGAAAAAAATGCATAAAAAAAAGAAAAGACAGATAACCAAGCCAGCGAAAAGAATTAGTTTCTTCGTTGATTTATTTAAATTTGCCATCAAATGCATAGACGATTCACACCTTTTACGTTATTATAAAGCAAAATGACGAGTTTTTAAACTGTAATGAAAAGAGGGTTATATGGAAAAAGTCAAAGGAATTTTAGAAGTATTACCAGATGGTTTCGGCTTTTTGCGGGGAGATAATTATTTATCAACGGAGAACGATGTATATGTTTCGCCTTCACAAATCAAATCATTGCGACTTCGTACCGGTGATGTGATCGAAGGAGAGCCAAAAGAGAAAAAAGAAACGGAACGATATCGCGGATTGATGCGTGTGGATCTGATCAATGGACATACTGTGGAAGAGGCTTTTCGAAGAAAGAGCTTCGAAAGATTGACACCCGTTTTTGCGAATAAAAAGTTTAATTTAGAAACATCGGATGGTGGGTTGGCGATGCGTATCATCGATCTGTTGGCACCAATCGGAAAAGGACAGCGTGGACTTATTGTATCCCCTCCTAAAGCCGGTAAAACCACATTATTAAAGAGCGTGGCGAATTCGATCATAAAGAGAACAAGAACGGTGAAGATGATCATTCTTCTAATCGATGAACGACCGGAAGAAGTTACTGATTTTAAGGATTTTATCAAAGAACATAAAGCACAGGAGCGAGTGGATGTCATATATTCAACGTTTGATGAACTTCCGGAGCACCATACTCGTGTAGCGGAAATGGTCTTAGAAAGAGCTAAGCGACTGGTAGAACATGGAGAAGATGTAGTTGTCTTGTTAGACAGCATTACCCGACTTGCCAGAGCGTATAACCTTACTTCACAGACTAGCGGCAGAACATTATCAGGCGGCTTGGATCCTGCCAGCCTTCACTTTCCTAAAAAGTTTTTTGGAGCTGCCAGAAATACACGGGAAAAAGAAGGAGGATCCTTAACCATTTTGGCGACGGCATTAGTGGATACCGGAAGTAAAATGGATGATGTGATCTATGAAGAGTTTAAAGGAACCGGCAATATGGAGTTGGTTTTAAATCGAAATATTTCCGAACGCCGTATTTTCCCGGCCATTGATATCTTAAAATCAGGAACCCGAAGAGATGATCTGTTATTGTCAAAAGAAGAACAGGAAGCTGTGACTAAAATTCGTAAATCCATTAACCGACTTTCAACAGAAGATGCGACAGAAAGTATATTAAATTTATTTTCAACATATAAAACGAATGAAGTGCTTGTTCAACAAGTATTAGCTATGAAGTAGGGATTCGACAATCCCTGCTTTTTTTATGCCATAAGACATGATTTTGTGCTGTGTGTCAGTTGATATAGGGGAAAAGAAACTAAAGAAGGATACAAAAAACAAACAATGTTTCTATTGGTTTTATTGAAAAGCAAGTTTGTTATGTATGAATCAGGAGTTTAAAAGAAGGCGTTTGTTTGATTTTATTTAACAGTAAAAGAATGAATTAATTTTCAGTTTATGTAAACAGAAATGAAAAAGTTATGAAAAAAAGTAATAAATTTTTTCAAAAAATATTGTTTTTAGGGCTTTATAGTGCTATCATCTTGTTAAATTCCAATAGGCAGTGAACAAGATACGGTGCCATGATTACACCCCTCACAGAGAGCGTTGGCAGGTGGAAATAACGCAGGAAGGAAATAAGGCATTATCCCTTGCGAGCCGATCTCTTGAAGGGAGCTGGTAAAGAGATCCGTTGTTCTCACGTTATAGAGAATTCATGTTGATGGACATGAGGAAGAGGCAGTTTTTTTTATTTGGCTGCAAGCTAAGTGGTACCGCGTAAACGAAAGTTTTCGTCTTAGTGCGATACTTTTTTTTGCCTATGGATGAAAAGAGAGGATGAAAGTATGAATGGATTGTTATTGTTAGGTATTGCGATTGTAATTCTGGTTGCCGCTTACCTTCTCTATGGTCGGTATTTGGTAAAAACCTGGGGCATTGATCCCCGTGCAAAAACACCAGCTGTTCGCAAAGATGATGGCACTGACTTTGTTCCAAGCAACAAATGGTCAGTCTTTGCCCATCAGTTTTCTTCGATTGCAGGTGCAGGGCCTGTAACGGGACCTGTCATGGCACTTGTTTTTGGATGGCTGCCGGCTTTTTTATGGATTATTGTCGGAGGTATTTTCTTTGGAGCTGTTCAAGATTTTGGCTCTTTGTATGCGTCTGTAAAAGATGATGGAAAGTCAATGGGACAGATCATTGAAGATTATATTGGTAAAACAGGAAAGAAGTTATTCTTCTTATTCGCATGGTTATTTACTTTGATTGTTATTGCGGCGTTTGCGGACATGGTTGCCGGTTCTTTCAATGGTTTTAATGCAGAAGGAGCTAAGGTTGCACCGAATGCCTCGGCAGGTTCTATTTCTATTTTATATGTTTTTGTTGCAATCGCATTTGGCTATTTCTTAAAAAAGGTAAAATGGGAGGGGTGGAAAAAAGCAGTAATAGGTATTATTTTGATTGTGCTGATGTTGGCAATCGGTATCGCATTTCCACTTTATTTAAGTAAACAAATGTGGATCTACCTGATTTTTATTTATATTTTCTTTGCCAGTGTTACACCTATGTGGATTTTAAAACAACCACGTGATTATTTGACGACATTTCTTTTTATTGCCATGATTGCAGCTGCGGTATTGGGTGTTGTACTTTCCAATCCTACAATCACTACACCAGCCTATACAGGGTTTGTATCTAGTACAGGAAGTTACTTGTTCCCTACTTTATTTGTTACGATTGCTTGTGGCGCTGTCAGTGGATTCCATTCCCTGGTTTCCAGCGAGACAAGTTCGAAACAAATCGAGAACGAATCAGATATGTTACAGGTTGGGTATGGAAGTATGTTGCTGGAATCGTTATTAGCTGTATTGGTTATCGTTATCGTAGGGTCTTTGACCAATTTAAGTGAAACAGGTGTATTGAATGAAACGCTTTCCAACATGGCTTTGGCTCAGGGAGCTACACCATTTACTCAGTTTTCTGTAGGTGTTACTGGCTTATTGTCTTCATTTGGTTTTCCTCAAGAATGGGGACTTTGCATCATGACGATGTTTGTTTCGGCTTTAGCATTGACTTCTCTAGATGCGGTAGCTCGTATTTCGCGTATGTCGTTTCAGGAATTCTTTGAAGTAACAGACGGCAGTGAACCAACAGGGGTTATCAAGTTTTTGACCAATAAATATGTTGCGACAATCATTAGTTTATTAGGAGGTTATTTATTAAGCATAGGAGGCTACAATAATATCTGGCCATTATTTGGTAGTGCAAATCAGCTTTTGGCAGCTATGGTATTGATCACATTAGCGGTCTTCTTAAAAGTTACGGGACGTAAAGGATTTATGTTGTATGTACCTATGGTTTTAATGTTGATAGTTACGATGACCAGCTTGATTATGTCTATTTACAATATTTGTATTAAATTGTTTGTGACAGGAGGATTTGTCTTCTTAACAGATGGATTGCAGTTGATCGTTGCGATTTTATTAGTTTTGTTAGGTGTGATGATTACCTGGGGATCGGGAAAGAAATTGATAGAAGTAAAAAAAGAAGCGTAATAGAATAACAAAATCATGTAAATAGATACAGCAAATAGATAGAAAATTTTAGATGTATGGAGTCCACCAAACGTATTTTTGGTGGATTTTTTTATTGCGTAGGGAAAATGTAAATTCAGTTGGAGATAAGCCAATTACGTTACCAAGTGTAGAAAACCACAAGTCGCCAATGAAAATTTCAGGGATGAAGAGATGAGATAACGACATTTTTGAGCGTACGAATAAAAATCAGATACAAGGTTAAATGATGAATGAGGGTACTGTTCATACCAAAGTCTAAATGTCTAACAGAACAAAAAAACAGACAAAAAAATTTGGAAGTTATGAAAGAAGCAAGATTCGTGAATTGATTTAGAAAGCCTTGAATGAATTTGAGTTCTATTCCTCTTAGATTGTTTAAGAATGTTTCATTAATCAGAGTACATCTTCTGATATATCAAAGAATTTTCCTGAATTTGATGTAATACATGCAAAGGTATCCCATTTTTAGTTAAAATCAGAAAAAATTCAACTTTTTTTTCATAGTTTTTTGAAATTTTATCGTAACTAATAATAGGAAGGTTTCTAATTTCCATCTATGTGTAATGAAAGAGAGGTGAAAAACGATGGAAGAAAGAAAAGCTTGGGAAGCTTTGTTGAAGGATCCTCAACGATCCTATGATGCCCAGTGCAAGAAGATTCTGTCTTTAAAAAAGATCCTGGCCTATCTCTATGAAGAGTGCTTATCCGAATACAGGCATCTTTCCTCAAAAGAGATTTATGACCGGCTGGATATGGATCCAACATCGAATAAAGTGGTCGGCCAAAATGTAGAGGATCTCAAGATACCGGACAGTAAGGTTTGCTATGATCTGCTGTTTAAGCTTGCTCATCCAAAGGATCCGAAAAGAAGGCTCTGGATCGATATGGAACCGCAGGGAATCGATCCGGGAAAGGATGCCCTGTATCATCGAGGGTTCTACTATGTCTGCCGACTGATCGATGGACAAAGAAACGATCCACAGGGGTTTACAGGGGATGCGTATGCGGATATGCACAAAGTGATCTCTTTTTGGATCTGTTTAAGGCATCCTAGGTACAAAGATAACAAGCTCTACCGATATTATGTAGAGGAGAATTGGATAACGGGAAAGGGCAAAACAAAACAAAGAGGTAAGGATACGATGGAAGTCCTGATCCTGTATCCCCGGAGA
>NZ_ATUT01000032.1 GCF_000420345.1 Faecalicoccus pleomorphus DSM 20574
ATTTTGTATCAAACTTTCTTTGATAGGAACCATTTCTAGAATTTTCGTTATTGGTTCTAGCGTATGGTTCATAATCAAGAAAAGCCGTCAACTCATATGCGAGTATTTCATTGAGAGATTTCTCCAACTCTGAACGAAACAGTTCAGTTACAGCCTGTTCAAAAGCTGGAAGATTGTTGTCATTAGAAAATAGGTTTTTCATTAAAGATGTAGTAAAATAGTTCATGGGTATATTCCTTTCGTAAATTGTTTTTGGTCGAACTAATTTTACTAAGGATATACCTTTTTTTCTATATTTCCAGAAAAACGAATTTACACAAGATATTTTATGCTATCGGTGACGCTGGATGAAAGTATAATATTTCTATAGATTGGAATTTGTAGAGTTCTTATTGCTTTATGTAATATCTATAGACAATTGTAATCAGAGATGTATATATTTGGGATTAGAGCATTTTAGAGGGAAATTAAAGATCTTAGTGTTACTGACATTTGCTGACGATTTGTCATATTGTCATATTATAGATGATAGTAGTAATGCCAAGATGGATAAGCATTTATACATTTATATAAGTTGTGGCCGGGTGAGAGACTATAAACGCTCACATTTAAATATTGCTGACAATCAACAGTAAAACTTACCAAATATGTAATTGAGGAGTAGAAATACTCCTTATTTTTTTGCAAACAAATAAGGACTAGGGAGGATAAATTATTATACTATAAAATTATTCGTTCTTTTTTCATTTTTTCCTATCCTTTTAAGGATTATTTTGTTAAATATAGTGAATAGGTAATTAATCTTATGAATTCAACAATCAATAAAACTGATGAAGATTCTCTTCTAATCAAAAAAATGAAAAATGGAGATACTTCAGCTATAGAAGTTTTTATTCGAAAATACTATCCGGATATATTGAAATATTGTGAACGTCATACTTCTTCTAAAGAAGATGCAATGGATCTTACACAAGAAGTTTTCATGCGCTTTTTTTCTAACTTTTCATCTTACAAACATTATGGAAAAGCTAAAAATTATTTGTATGTGATTGCCGGGAATTTATGTATCAATCATTATAAATCAAAAAAAGACAATGTAACTTTTGATGAAAATTTCCATGCTAAGTTTGAGTCTGTTTCTATAGAAGAACGTATGAGCTTAAAAGATTCTGTTCAGAATCTCCCCTTGTCTTTGCAAACTGTTATAGAGCTCTATTATTATCAGGGATTAAAAATCAGAGAAATCTCAAAAATTTTAAATATAAGTATCCCTTTAGTCAAGTATCGACTATCTCAAGCTAAAAAACAAATCAAAACTACAATGGAGGGAAAAGTATGACACAAGAAGAACATATTCAACAAACTGTAGAAAAATCCATTGATGCCTTTTGGAATCATGAAAAAAAACAGAAACCATCTATTTTTGAATTTCTATATTCTCAGTTTTTGTTTATTCAGAAAAGATGGTGGATCCTGCAATTCGGATGTTTGCTCTTATTATGGATTCTATTAAATCTTGGACTCTCACAATCTATAGAAAGAAAAGCCATTGCAATCATCATTCCTCTTTTTACTTTGTTGATATTACCTGAATTATGGAAATCTAGACAAAATAATATGGAGGATATTGAAAATAGTTCTGTTCATACTACTCGAGACATTTACTTAGCTCGATTGATTTTGTTTGGAGCAGTAGATTTATTTGGGCTTACGGTTTTATGGCTTGTTTCATTTCCACAAGGAATTGAAAATCTGATTTTTGAATTATTGATTCCTTTTAATGGCATTTGTGCATTGATGTTAGGGTGTCTCACATTTTATTCTGGACGTGAATTTTATTTACCGATCAGTCTTTGTTTTTTATTTACAATAGGTTGGTTCTTAATTGTTTCAAATGAATTTCTCTATACAAAGTTATCGTATTCTTTGTGGTTTATGTTATTCCTATTTTCCAGCCTATTATTGATTTCGATGATTTGTAAATTGATGCAAAAATGTAAGGAGGTACCGGCATGGAATTAAATCTTCTAGATTTAACAAAAGAATTTTCTGATATAAAAGCTGTTGATCATATTTCTATCAACTTACGACCTGGAATCATTGGACTATTGGGAGAAAATGGAGCTGGTAAAACGACTTTGATCCGAATGATGACTTCTTTAATGAAACCCAGCACAGGAAAAATCCTTTTCAATGATCAAGACATTTATAAATTAAACGAGGAATACCGAAATGTGCTTGGGTATCTTCCTCAAGATTTTGGATATTATCCAGATTTGAACCCTCTAGACTATTTAGGCTATATTGCTTCCATCAAAGCAATCCAACCTTCTGTCGCAAAACGAAGAATTAAAGATTTACTTCAAGCCGTATCTTTATGGGAAGTAAGAAAGAAAAAGATAAAAAAGTTTTCAGGCGGTATGATTCAGAGATTAGGAATTGCACAGGCATTATTGAATGATCCTAAGATTCTGATTTTAGATGAACCGACATCAGGATTGGATCCCGAGGAACGGTATCGATTCCGACAACTATTAAGCTCACTGGCATCCGATAAAATCATTCTTTTATCGACACACATTGTTTCCGATGTTGAGCATATTGCAGACCAGATCATTCTCATGCATAAAGGAAAAATATTAGATTCCGGTTCTGTTGATGAGTTGATACAAAACATCCCAGTACGAGCATGGAAAATTAAAACAGATTTGACGAAAGCATCTTCATTCAAACTAAACGGTCTGATCACAAGTTCTAATAAAACCGGCGACAATGAAGTCATCCGTATACTTTGTAAAGATGCTCCAGATTCGGAAGCAGTTCCGGACGAATGTACATTGGAAGATGTATTTCTATTCTATAATCGAAAGAAGAGTGAACCATATGTTATTTTATGAACTTAAAAAATTATTCTCTCGTACAGGATCAAAACTTCTTTTACTTTTATTAGGATCCATCTTAATATTTACCGCAATTTATAATATTCAAAGCACACATTACGTTCAGCCAGATGGAACTTCCTTGTCTGGAATAAGCGCTATTCGTGAACTAAAGAAAGCCAAATCCCAATGGAACGGCATTTTGACAGAAGAACAGATCAAAAATGTTCTACAAACCAATCAGGATATTCTTGCCTCAAATCCAGAGTATTATCCAGGAACAACGGATATCAACCTTGCGAACAAAGTTTATTCCCAGGAGCAAGGATATGATGATATCCGAGATATGATCAATCAATCTTACCGTTTATTTGGTCAATTCGATTATTACTTGATAGATAGATTATCCCCTAATCAAAGTTCTTCTTTCTATAAAAACAGAATCGAAGGATTGGAAAACTTTTTAGGTTCAAACAAAGAACTTACTGACAACCAAAAAGAATATTACAGAAAACAATATCAAGAAAATCAGACTCCCTGGCAATATACATATCAGGAAGGATGGGAGATCTTAACAAATTCTTTGCCGATTCTACAAGTTTTATCTGTCATTATTATCAGTTTATTACTTGCGTCCCTATTCTCTTATGAAGATAAAACAAGGGTAAAAACTATACTCTTGAGCACCTGTCAAGGAAGATCAAAAGGAACTTTATCCAAAATATCTGCTGGTTTATTGTTGACGGTAGGAATTTATACGATTGTAATGAGTACATATATACTGATTATTTTAGGGGGATTTGGTTTTGACGGAGCTTTCAATCCGGCACAAACAAACTTTTTTATCGGATGGGAATCACCTTGGAATATCTCAAATATTCAAGCCATTGGAATCATGTTGATTAGTGGTTTGATTGGTGCTTTGATTTTTTCAAGCATTACCATGTTTATCTCTTACAAGTCAAAATCAACAGTAATTGCTTCGACAGTTGCATTCTTATTGATTTTAATACCAGATTGGCTAACAAATTACATTCCTAATTCAAGCTTGCTTACATTAGTAAAAATTCTCCCTGACCAGTTATTGAATTCAAGAGCACAATTATCTGGATTTACATTTTTAGATATACAAGGCATCATCATTTCACCACTGGTTATTATGACTATTTCTTATTTTACATTATCGATATTGATTTTAATTCTGTTATATCGTTTTGCAAGAAGAGAATCTTTAAAATGATTTCTGTATGACTTCAATTAAACTAAATTCAAGTATGTTTCATTTAAATTATATGCCTGCAAGGAAACAAGGGACCTTCTATTTAGTTCGCCAGGATACCAATTCATTTAAGAATTTGATAAGAGTAAAATAAATATGATTGTTGTGATTAAAAAATTTGTATTTCTTGTTTTGAACTTGATATAGCTAATTTGCATTATATCAATAAGCAAAATTACATATTTTTTAAATGAAATAATTGTCAGAATATTTAGAGTTTTTATTCTTAAAAAGGTTGTGTTGCTTTGTGTAGTTTTGATAATGCAACAAGTAAGCGACAAAAAGGATCTAAAACTCTTTATATATCGTATTTAGCAGTTCTCAAAACGTTAATTTTTGGGAATATTCAAAACAATTCAAAAAAACTCAAGTCGCTCAAAGCCTTTATTTATCGGCTCAAATACGATTTGAGTTTTTTTGTGTTTATAGAGTTTTTAAATGGTAAGCGATACGTAGGCGATACAGTAATTATTTTTGGAAAAACCATCAATTGAAAATGTAAAGTATCTATGTTATTGAATATATCATGAACGATAGACTGCATTAATGGAATTCTCTCAAAAAATTTCTTGCTTTTATCTCACTATAATAATATCACTTCGAAAAAATAAAAATAATTCAAATTTGTGAAATATAAAACCAAATACAAAATAATTCCAACAGAAGAATCAAAGCACGTTAATAGCACGTAAAAGTCTTTAAATAGTCTTTATTTAAAGGACTGTACATTTAAAAAAGTTAGTAATGATTATTGTGAGAAGCTTAAATACTTCTTTTTTTATTAAATACAGTAATTATTTATAACCATTATTGGCAGAGGTGTTTTAATAATTAATGTCTGAAGGGGAAATTTATTAAAGTGATTTGCCATTATATCTTGACAAACAAAGAAGGCTAGAAGTATTATAACGGTGTTATATAACAGTGTTATCTGGAGAGGGAGATATGGAAGAAAAGACAAGTGTGACTTTAGAGAGTATTGAACAGGCAGCTATGCAGGAATTTCTTGAAAAAGGATTTCAAGGAGCTTCGCTTCGACAGATCGTAAAAAATGCTGGAGTGACTACTGGAGCGTTCTATGGCTATTTCTCCAGCAAGGAGGCCTTGTTCAATGCGCTTGTGGAACCTCATGCAGCCGCTTTGATGGGACGCTTTATGAAGGCGCAGACTTCTTTTGCGGAGTTACCGGAAGAAGAACAAGTTTCTCATATGGGAGATGAATCCGGAAACTTTGTAAGATGGATGGTGGATTATATCTGTCAGCATAGAGATTCGGTAAAGTTACTTCTTACACGCTCAGAAGGAACGAGCTATGAGCGCTTTATTCACAACATGGTAGAAGTAGAAGTGGAATATACTCTTCGCTATATAGAAGTACTTCGCCATTTGGGCAAAGATGTTCCAGAATTGAGCAATTCCATTTGCCATATTATTGCAAGCGGTATGTTCAATGGTCTGTTTGAAATCGCAATCCATGACATGCCTAAAGAACAGGCTCTGCAATGTGTGGAACAATTTCGAACCTTTTACACTGGCGGATGGCTATCATTAATGGGGCAATGACCCCTTTAAATTTTAGTCATTAAGTTAGGTAAAACTAACTAAAAGAAGGAGGCTTTTGGATGAAACAAAAGAAAAAGAGTGATGTAGCGATCTTGATGGATTATGCTGGAAGTCATCGAATCTTGACTTATATCGGATTGATCTTGTCGGCTATTTCGATGATCTTGAGCATGATCCCTTATGTATGTATCTGGCTAGTTGCCAGGAATTTGATTGCAGTAGCACCTAATTGGAGTCAGGCAGAAATGATTACTCAACATGGATGGATCGCCTTTGAATCGGCAGTCGGCGGAATTCTTATATACTTTGTTGGTTTGATGTGTACACATTTGGCTGCCTTTCGTACCGCAGCCAATATTCGTAAACGTGGTGTCGCACATTTAATGGAAGCTCCGCTTGGATTTTTTGATGTCAATGCTTCCGGATTGATTCGTGGGCGCTTAGATGCAGCGGCAGCGGATACCGAAACTTTATTGGCTCATAATCTGGCGGATATTATAGGGACGATCACTTTATTTATTGCGATGTTAGTGTTGATGTTCGTATTTGACTGGCGTATGGGATGTGCTTGCCTATTGGCTGCTGTGATCTCAATTCTTTCCATGTTTGCGATGATGGGCGGTAAAAATGCTAGCTTTATGGCTCAATATCAGGCAGCTTTAGATCGAATGAGCAAAGCCGGGACCGAATATGTACGTGGAATCCCGGTCGTTAAGATCTTCCAACAGACGGTGTATTCCTTCAAAGCTTTTCAGAAATCAATCGAGGAATACAGTTATTTTGCCGAACACTATAACTCAAATGTCTGCAGCAAACCACAATCTGTGAATTTAACATTTACTGAAGGAGCTTTTGCGTTCTTAGTGCCGGTCGCCTTATTTTTAGCACCTGGGGCATTATCCGGTGGTGCCTTTGCAGAGTTTGTAACCAACTTTGCCTTTTATGCTGTTTTTTCAGCTATCATCTCTACTGCTTTGGCACGTATTATGTTTGCATCTTCAGGAATGATGCTTGCACATACTGCTTTAGGACGTATTGCTGAAGTTATGGATGCACCTACATTATCGGTAAGTAAACAGCCAAAACATCCTATGGATAGTTCTGTAGAATTTAAGGATGTCAGCTTTACATACGAAGGTGCACAAAGAGAAGCTTTATCTCATGTTTCTTTTAAAGCAGAACCCGGGCAAACGATTGCTTTGGTAGGGCCTTCCGGTGGTGGCAAGACCACAGCTGCTAGTCTTATCCCAAGATTTTGGGATGCCGGTTCTGGTGAAGTGCTGGTAGGTGGTGTGGATGTAAAAGAAATGGATCCACATGAACTCATGACTCAGATAGCATTTGTATTCCAAAACAACCGCCTTTTTAAAACTTCCATTTATGAAAATGTGCGATCTTCTAGACCGGATGCCACTCGTGAGGAAGTGTTATCGGCCTTAATGTCAGCGCAGTGTAAAGATATTCTGGAAAAACTCCCTCAAGGAATGGATACCATAATAGGAACGGAAGGGACCTATCTTTCTGGAGGCGAACAACAGCGTATCGCTTTGGCCAGAGCTATATTAAAAGATGCTCCAATTATTGTACTAGATGAGGCAACCGCCTTTGCTGACCCGGAAAATGAAGCTTTGATTCAAAAAGGCTTTACGAAGCTGATGAAAGGACGAACTGTCATCATGATTGCTCATCGTTTATCTACGGTAGTGGGGGCTGATAAGATCATTGTCTTGAATGAAGGAAAAATAACTGAACAAGGCACACATGAAGATCTTATTAAAACAAATGGCTTATATGCAAAAATGTGGACTGATTATAATAAAGCAATCCAGTGGAAAATTACCGCTCAAAAGGAGGTGGCATAAATGTTTGGTGAGAAGTTTCAACGCACATATGCTTTAACAGATCAAGGTGTCAAAAACACAAAGCGTGGAACTCTTTTTACCGTGATTACCAATTTGGTTGTCATGGCAGGAACCGGTATTTTATATCTCGTTATGGGAAGCTTTATGGAAATTTTGATTGGCAAATCAGCTACAACTCATATTCTTGTCCCGATCTTATTGATCATTGCATTTTTACTTCTATCTTTTCTAACACACTATCTGCAGTATAAAGCGACCTATGGTCTGGTGTATGGAGAAGTTAAAACAACACGTCTTCATTTGGCAGAGCGTTTGCGCAAACTTCCTTTAGGGTACTTTGGTAAACGTGATCTGGCAGATCTTACCGAAACATTGATGGGAGATGTCAACCGAATGGAGCATGTATGGAGTCATGTTTTGGGATATTTGTATGGTGCGTATATCTCTACTGCCATCATTGCGATTTGTTTGATTTTCTATAACTGGAAGTTGGCTATTGCTTGTCTTTGGGGTGTACCGGTAGCGTTTGCCTTATTGTTTGGCAGTCGAAAACTGACAGCACGAAGTTCGCAAATCACAAAAGCTGCAGCTATACGAGTATCGGACGGTATCCAAGAAGCACTTGAAAATGTAAGAGAAATTCGAGCTACGAATCAAGAGAAACGATATTTGAGCGGATTAAACGAAAAGATTGATCAACATGAAAAGGTTACGATCAAAGGTGAACTCACAACAGGATTATTTGTCAATGCGGCAAGTGTGATCATGAGACTAGGGGTAGCTACAACGATTCTGGTAGGAGCCAACCTGATCTTATCAGGACAGATCGACTTTATGTTGTTGTTCTTGTTTTTATTGGTGATTACTCGTGTGTATGCTCCATTTGATCAAAGCTTGGCTTTGATTGCTGAAATGTTTGTTTCGCAGGTATCGGCGGATCGTATCAATGAAATCTATGAAACACCGATTGCGACAGGATCAGATACTTTTAAACCACAAGGGCATGATATCGTGTTTGACCATGTCAGTTTCTCTTATGATCACAAAGAGGTATTGCATGATGTAAGTTTTACTGCGAAAGAGGGACAAGTAACGGCTTTAGTTGGCCCTTCTGGTTCAGGTAAGAGTACTTGTGCAAAACTGGCAGCGCGTTTATGGGATATAGATAGCGGTCATATTTGTGTAGGTGGCGTTGACATATCCACGGTCGATCCAGAAGCTTTATTAACCGATTATTCAATGGTATTCCAGGATGTCGTGTTATTTGATGATACAGTAATGGAAAACATACGTCTAGGGAAGCGCGGTGCCAGTGATGAAGAAGTTCTTGTGGCAGCTAAAGCGGCTAACTGTGATGAATTTGTAAATCTTTTACCTCAAGGCTATGCTACACCGATTGGTGAAAACGGGGCTAAACTATCTGGTGGAGAGAGACAACGTATTTCGATTGCCCGTGCACTTTTAAAGGATTCGCCTATCGTACTATTGGATGAGGCAACCGCATCATTAGATGTTGAAAACGAAACTAAGGTGCAGGCAGCATTATCACGGTTGTTAGTGGGTAAAACTGTACTTGTTATTGCACACAGAATGCGTACGGTAGCCGGAGCGGATCATATCGTAGTATTAGATAACGGCTATGTAGCTGAACAAGGTTCTCCAGCTCAGCTTATGCAGAATCATGGCATCTATCGAAGGATGGTTGATTTGCAAAGTGAGAGTGCACATTGGAAAATGAACTAACGCTTGAAACATAAGCGATATTAATGAAAAAAGATGGTTGGAACTGATAATGTTGACAATCATCTTTTCATTTGTTGATTATTTAGGATTGGTGAACACTACACCTTTATAAATGCTGTTGAGCTGCACAAGGATATAAGTTTTAGTTTGCCAATCTTTTTAGCCTCTTGGAAGGTATAGGTTTTACTATTAATGTTGCCTTCCTTTAAGGTGATATTAGTACCGTCCCATGCAATTACAATACCGACATGATTATGTCCAACACCAGAGAAGACAGCACCTGCCTTTGGTGTGTTGAATTTCTCAAATTTATCGGGATGTACTGCGACACATTGATTGCCGTTTTCAGTAAATCCCAAACTGTGTCTATAGATTTCATAAAACCTTCCCCAGGCAAACTAGGCGAATTGGCCATATAATTCTAACTGACTGTAATAGTTGTTCATGTCTTGGATTTTCATAGTTGAGTTTGGCCTAGATATTGCCAGATTCAAAACTAACAGAGTGTATGGATTATTTACATGATTTAGAAAGCCAAGTATGCTTTAACTACTAGAATTAATTGTATTTAAATAAATCGAAAATTATGTAATTTATATAAACGAGTATGCTTCAGCAACTGTATTAGGATTACCTAAAAAATAGGAATTGTGAAAAAGCCAGCTGTCCTAATTAATAAGTTAATATAACCATGATGATATGAGTGATTTATTTTTTGCACAAAGATTATACAGATTTCTGGTAGAGATTATTGTCAGGTGTTGAAGATTTTTTTGCAATGCAACAGGAAAGCAACAAAAAACGATTTAAAGCCCTAATTTTATAAGGCTCGGAGTCCTCAAAACGTTAGTATTAATTTTTGTGAGAAGATTAGAGAAGTATTTAGACTTTGTGAGAAGTTCGAATACTTCTTTTTTAGCATATTTTATTGATAAATGCATTTTAAAGGTACTAAAAAATTAAAATTATATAAAATAGTACCTTTAAATTAGGGTTTATGATATTCTATTTGTAGAAAGGTTAGGGAAGATATGTTTAAAAATGTATATCCAAGGGAAAAGTATTTAAATAGAATTCGCCCTTTTTATGATTCAGATATTATAAAAGTAATCACGGGTATTAGAAGATGTGGAAAATCTTTTATTTTACGATCAATCATGAATGAGTTACTTGAAAGAGGAATAGAGGAAAAACAAATTATCTATATTCCATTGGATAGAAGAGGATATAAAAATATTAAAACACCGGAAGAACTGGAGTTAAAAATTGAATCAATGCTAGGAAAAGAAGATAAATATTATTTATTTATCGACGAAGTTCAGAATGTCTTTGGATTTGAAAGTGTCGTTCACGCCTATGCAGAAGAGGGATACTCAATATTTATTACAGGTTCAAACTCCTATTTATTAAGTGATGAGATTTCTACAAAACTTACTGGCCGATATTTAAATTTTGAAACGTTCACATTGGATTTTTCTGAGTATTTAGATATGAAAAGTTTCTTTAAAAAAGATATAAATCAAGATCTGTATTTAGAATTTGAAGAATATGTTGTTAATGGGGGATTTCCTAAAACTTTAGAATTTGATGATATTCCAACTAGGCAAACATATACAAGAGGAATTATTTCTGAGATCTTTGAAAAAGATGTAAAGACAAGAAAGAAGATTAGAAATGTTCCGGTATATGAAAGAGTTCAGGCTTTTCTTCTCAATAATTATTCAGCCCCTTTTTCATTGAATAATCTTCTCAAATGTTTGGAAATGGAAGGATACAAAACAAAGGCAACGACAGTTAGAGGATACATTGAAGATTTGAAAAAAGCAAAAATAGTATATGAATGTAATCGATTTGATCTAAAGAGCAAAACAGCTATAAAAAGATATCAAAAATATTATTTATCGGATATGGCTATATATTTTGCAATGAATACAGATAATAGATTAAGTTTTGGTCCATCACTGGAAAATATCGTTTATTTATATTTAGCCAGCCATGATTACCAGATTAGTATTGGTAAGATAGGAAAATTAGAATGTGATTTTATTGTACGCAAAAAAAATGGGGATTATGCTTATATTCAAGTTGCTTATACTTTGCAAGGTGAAGATATAAAGGCTACTGAACGTATTAAAGAGCGAGAGTATCGACCATTTAGAGAAATAAGAGATGGTTATCCACGTTATATCATTTCACTAGATAAATTCCGCGATCAACAAGAAGGTGTTCATCATATAAATGCAATTGATTTGTTCTTGGGTAAAGAAAAAATATAATGAACATGTTTTAACGTTGCAGTGGTATTGGGGCTATATAAGTAGATGTGGCAATGCAGCAGGTAAGCAACAAAAACATAGGAAAACCTTATTTTATAAGGTTTAAAAGTTCTCAAAACGTTAGTAATAATGATTACAAGAAGATTAAAGAAGCATTCAGAGTGTGTATTTGCTCGAAGGCTTCTTTTTTTTGCTGGGGAGTTCTATTCATAAAAGGAATGGTAAATTATGTATTATAGGTATTAGACATTTCATTCTTTTAAATTTACTATTTAGTTAGAAATAGAAACGGAATAGATACTTTTATGAAGGAGATGAAGGCGTGAAGAAACTTTTATCCATTTTCATGAGTTTATGTGCACTGTTTTTGTTGACGGTATGTGCAAAAAATGAGGAATCAATTCAGATAGAAACGGCAATACAGGAAACATGGGATCAAACTTCAAATACAATTTTAGAAAGTGAGGAAATTAGTATGAGACAAATTTCAGTGAAATGGAACGATAAACATGTGATTTATGAATTGAATGACAGTCCCATTTCCACTTCATTGATGGAACAGTTGCCGCTTACTGTGGAAATAGAAAATTATAGTACAAATGAGAAGATATTTTATCCACCTGAAAAGTTGGATGCAAGAGATTCTCCACTCGCAAAAGGCGGTATAGGAACCTTAGCTTATTATGAACCATGGGGTGATGTGGTTTTCTTTTATGGAGATTTTAGAGAAAACTCTAGTCTTTTTGAGTTAGGAAAGGTTGCTTCTGGAGAAGAAATGATTTGTGAAATGACCGGAACGATGACAATTGACTTTGTTCAAGAATCATGATGAGTTAAGGAATGGTATGTTTTAAATACGATAAAATATATAAGTGAAAGATATAAGGAGGAAAAGGTATGTGTATCAATGATGAAAAAAGTTTTGAGAAAGAAAATGTATTTGGTTTAGGACTTCCCAATACAGCATATGCAGAGTATTTTATTGGAAATTCCTACTTAAATCCGTTAACAGAAATGGGGAAGTGTCCTGTATTCCTTGCCAATGTGACTTTTGAGCCAGGGTGTCGGAACAATTGGCATATTCATCATGCGAAAAATGGAGGAGGACAGATTCTTGTTTGTACAGCTGGTGAAGGTTGGTATCAGGAAGAAGGAAAAGAAGCAGTCAGTTTACAACCAGGTACCGTAATCACCATTCCGGCAAATGTGAAACACTGGCACGGTGCTAAAAAGAATAGCTGGTTTTCACACATTGCCATCGAAGTTCCAGGGGAAGAAACTAAGAATGAATGGCTGGAAGCGGTAGATGATGAAACCTATAATGGTTTAGAGTAATGACATTTAAAAAGAATTCTAAAATTATGTAATTTGAACAAGAAAAGTATTTAAATCGGATATAAGTTTAGAACCTTTTTTATCAGGATAATGAATATTCATACGAGAAATGAAGTAAAAAGTGGATTTGTCTTTTTAAAACAAATCCACTTTTGTATTTTTAAAAAGGGTTTGTCAAGAAAAGTGTGTAAGTAATTTTTTAATTACCTGTTGACACTATCTGAAGTATCTTATTTTGGACAAACCAATCTCGCATATGCACCAAAAGCCAGGTAGCTCTTTCAGAGTTGCCTGGCTACTTTTTATAGACCTTTTATCTTAAAGCCGTATGTACTGATTGATACGATCCTTGAATAAATCATTGACCATGAGTTGATTCAATACCATGGACCAGTTCGGAATGTAGCCGGTAGACCATTTCTTCTCCAGCTCTTTGATGCGCAGATATAAAAGTTTGAACAGCGCTGTTTCGTTAGGAAATGCACCTTTCTTCGTAACTTTGCGGAAACTGGAGTTCACAGCTTCAATTGCGTTGGTGGTATACATCACTTTTCGAACTGCGCTTCCGTAATCGAACAGCTGTTCAACATGTGAATAATTTCTTTTCCATACATCTACAGCTCCGGGGTATTGGCTCCATTCTTTACAGAAGATCTCAAATGCAGAATTGGCCGATTTGAGAGTGGGAGCTCCATATACTTTTTTCAAACTCTGTGTGAATTTTTTGTAATCCTTGGTTGGTACATATTTGATTGAATTTCGGATCAAGTGAACGATGCAGCGTTGTACAACGACTTTGGGGAAGATAGCCTTTGCACCGGCTTCCAATCCGGAAACTCCATCCATCGAGATAAAGAAGATGTCTTCCACTCCCCGGGACTTGATCTCATCAAATATCTGCATCCAGTAGTTCTTACTTTCGCTTTCACTGATCCAGAGCCCCAGGATTTCCTTTCGCCCATTTAGATCATATCCCAGTATCACATAGACAGCGCATTCCTTAACTTCATAATCGTTTCTCAGTGTTACATAAAGACAATCCACAAATACAAAGGCATAGCATTTTTTTAGAGGTCGATTTTTCCATTCTTCCAGTTCCGGTATGATACAGTCTGTAATATCGGATATCATGTCATGAGACATTTGAAAACCATAGATATCTTCGATCGTGGATGAAATGTCACGTTTCGACATGCCACGGGCATACATGGCCAATACTTTATTTTCGATGGCAGATACATCTTTTGTTCGTTTTGGGACAACCTGCGGTTCAAACGAACCATCCCGATCTCTGGGCACTTCAATTTCCACCTCACCCTGTGTTGTCTTCAGAGTCTTCTTTCCATAGCCGTTTCGGCGATTGTCATCTTTTTTTGGTCCTTTGTCGTTAGAGTCATAACCCAGGTGATGATTCATTTCTCCCTGAAGCATGGCCTCAAACATAGGGCCAAACAAATCTTTGAGAGCGTTGTTCATATCTTCAGCGGTTTCAGGCTGATAGGCGTCCAGGATAGCCTGTGCCAGGGCCACTTTTTTAGGATCTCTTTTTTTTCTTGCCATTTCCATATTTCCTTTTCTCCTTCTATGATAGCATGAAGCTATAAAAAACCGTGTGAGCTGAGCCGTACGCTCTCAACTTACACGGTTTATATTACACTCTCTTTAAAAAAGGCTCGTCCTTTGCATATAAAGGGTAACAATCCTTTATTTATCGTGTCTTTTTGATAAAGCATCTCGATATTTCACCCTTTTTGGTGACATTATCGCCATTTTGATGAACTTTAGAACTTTATCATATCGGTCTTTAGGCTCATTCATAATAAACCAAAATAAATTCATCCAGTCTTGCAGATTTTCTCTGTCATAACCTCCATGTGCTCTCATAAATTTTTTAAGTAACATATGAAGATGATTGACTGGATATAATGGATTCTCTTTATCGTTCAGCTGTTTTATTTCATTAGATAAATATACTTCATTTTTTAATCCCAGTTCTTCAACAAGTATGTTATGAGATTTTTCTTCATCA
>NZ_ATUT01000033.1 GCF_000420345.1 Faecalicoccus pleomorphus DSM 20574
GGATTAGACAAATGAAAGTAAGACCATCCGTAAAACCGATGTGCGACAAATGCCGAGTAATACGACGCAAGGGTCGCGTCATGGTAATTTGTGAAAACCCAAAACACAAACAAAGACAAGGAAACTAAGTAGGAGGAAACAATGGCACGAATTGCAGGAGTAGATATTCCAAACGACAAGCGTGTGGTGATCGCCTTAACCTATATCTATGGGATCGGGAAGAGCACGTCCGAGAAAGTATTGGAAGAGACAAAAATCGATGAGAACATCCGTGTAAAGGATCTAAGTGAAGAACAGATGAACGCGATCCGAAAGGCCATCGACAAGATCAAGGTCGAAGGGGATCTGCGAAGAGAAGTACAGTTGAACATCAAGCGACTG
Organism: Faecalicoccus pleomorphus DSM 20574; assembly: GCF_000420345.1. Lineage (GTDB taxonomy): Bacteria > Bacillota_I > Bacilli_A > Erysipelotrichales > Erysipelotrichaceae > Faecalicoccus > Faecalicoccus pleomorphus. The sequence continues at coordinate 382 of NZ_ATUT01000033.1, forward strand.
ATGGAGATCGGATGCTACAGAGGGATCCGACACAGAAAGGGACTGCCGGTCAGAGGACAGAGAACGAAGACCAATGCGAGAACACGCAAAGGGAAAGCGAAGACGGTAGCCAACAAGAAGAAGTAGGAAGGAAGAGTAGAGTATGGCAAAGGTACAGAGAAGAGGAAAACGCCGCGTCAAGAAGAATATAGCACGCGGATGTGCACATATCCACTCGACTTTCAACAATACGATCGTAACGATCACAGATGAGAGTGGAAACGCGGTAGCATGGAGCAGTGCGGGGGCCTTAGGGTTCAAGGGAAGCCGAAAGAGCACACCGTATGCGGCACAGCTAGCCGGAGAAGCAGCGGGTAAGGCTGCAATGGATCATGGAATGAAGACGGTCAGCGTGGAAGTGAAAGGACCGGGGCCGGGACGTGAAGCAGCTGTCAGAGCCTTGCAGGTAGCCGGACTGAGCATCACGATGATCAATGATGTGACCCCAATTCCACACAATGGATGTCGTCCGCCAAAACGACCTCGTGGATAGAAATTAGAACAATAGGAGGTGTCCCAATGGCAAGCTATACAATTCAAACGATAGAAGAATCTAAAACGCAAGGAAAGTTTGTTTTTACCCCATTACAGAACCGCTTCGGTACGACAATGGGAAATGCATTGCGCCGTGTCTTACTTTCTTCTTTGCCGGGTGGATCCGTGTTTAGTATCCGTATTGATGGAATCTATCATGAATTCACTGGCGTAGAAGGTGTAAAAGAGGATGCTGCTACAATTATTTTAAATATTAAACAGCTTTTACTAAAGATTGATATTAATGATAATGATGTTTATACACTTCGTATCAATAAAAGCGGACCTTGTGTCGTTACGGCAGCTGATATTGAATGCCCGACAGGTGTTGATGTACTGAATCCGGATTTAGTGATTTGTACATTGGCACAGGGAGCCACATTCAATATGGAAATGCAGGCACGTTTGGGTCGAGGCTTTAAAAGAGCAGATGTAAACAAGCATCTTTATCAGAATGATGGACAACCTCTGGGAATTATTTATACAGACTCTTTATATTCACCGGTTAAAAAAGTAAGCTACAGTGTCGATGTTAACGCTGATGATACAGAAACATTGACGATGGTTATCGATACAGATGGACGTTTGATGCCTTCGGAAGCTTTATCAATCGGTTCAAAGATCCTTCGCGATCATTTTGCGATCTTGAAAGACATTGATGAGGCTAAATTAGAGCACATTGATGAAACAGAAAATGAAGCGGAAGAAGATACAAATTCTATTCAACATAAGATGATCGAGGATCTGGAATTATCCGTTCGTTCTTACAACTGTTTGAAACGTGCCGGTATTACTACCGTAGAGGAACTGACACAGAAGACCGAAGAAGAAATGATTCATGTACGGAATTTAGGTAAGAAGAGTCTAAAAGAAGTGAAAGATAAGATTTATTCACTTGGATTAAGTTTCAAGTCTAGTAACGAGTAGGAGGAAGTCATATGTGGAATCGTAAATTAGGACGTACCGCCGATCATCGTAAAGCGTTGTTAAGAAACATGGCAACATCTTTGATTGAAAGCGGACAGATCGAAACAACAGAAATGAAAGCCAAAGAATTAAGTGCTGTAATGGATCAGCTTGTGACACTGGCCAAGAGAAATGATCTGCATGCCAGAAGACAGGCAGCTGCCTTTGTACGCAACGTAGAAGTAGATGACGAAGGAACAACAGCATTACAGAAACTGTTCAATGAAATCGGGCCAAGCTATGCCGACCGCAACGGAGGATATACACGTGTAATCAAGACACGTATCCGTAAAGGGGATGCGGCACCGATGGCAATCGTACAATTTGTGAAGTAGAGCAATCTACTTCCTTTTTTATAAGGGGCTTATGTATGAATAAGTTAGAGACTATTAAAAACTATGCGCTAGAGAATGCAGTACCTATTATACAAGATGAAGGCTTTCAGTTTTTAAAAGAAAAATTTCTGGAATATCATTGTCATTCTTTTTTGGAAATTGGAACTGCCATTGCTCATACCGCCATTCAAATTGCCTTGTTGGATGAAAGTATCCGTGTGGTTACGATTGAACGAGATCCTAAAATGATTGAACAGGCTAAGAAAAATATCCGGGATCTGGGACTTGAAAATCAGATTACATTGATTGAAGGAGATGCTTTAGAGGTAGAAGTACAAGGCGTATTTGACTGTATTTTTATTGATGCGGCCAAAGCACAATACACACGTTTTTTTAACAAATTTTCCCCATTGCTTGCGCAAGATGGTATAATACTCACAGACAACATGAATTTTCATGGACTGGTAGAACATCCGGAACGTACAAACAATCGAAACACAAAAAGTTTGGTACGGAAAATTCGTGCATACCATGATTTTTTAACAGAGCTGGAAGATTTCCAAGTTGAATTTTATAATGTAGGAGATGGTATCGCTCTGGCAAGGAGGAAAAAGAATGCGTAAATGGATCAAGGTTTTATTGGCATTAGCGGCTGTTGCGGCTGCTTTGACGGCAGTACTGACAAAACTTCATTTGGATAGAGAACGGAAAAAAGAACTGGATGCGTTCCTATTACCGGAGGATGAGGATACGGTCGTTGTCGATGTTCCTGTTAAATCCGAAACTGCACAGGAAGAAAATGAGTTTTTGGCATAAGAGGCAAGATTGAGTCTTGTCTTTTATTTTTGTCAGGTTTAAACTTAATATGCTTAAGTATTTGGGGTGATCAAATGAAATTAACGTTATCGAAAGAAGTAAATCTTGCCAAAGAACCTATTGGCCATTTATTGTGGGTTCTTGCGGTACCGGCCATTACTTCACAAGTTGTCAATGCCCTTTATAATATGGTGGATCGAATGTATATTGGGCATATTCCGGAAATAGGCAGTGTGGCCTTGACCGGTGTTGGTGTTTGTTTTCCATTAATCATGATTGTAAGTGCATTTGCCTATCTGTTTGGTATGGGTGGTGCTCCCAGAGCCAGTATCTACATGGGAAAGAAACAAAACGATATGGCCGAGAAAATCATGGGAAACAGCTTTGTATCCTTATGCATCATTGCGATTCTTCTGACTATAGCTATGTTGATTGGCGCCAGACCACTATTGTATTTATTTGGTGCCAGTGCCAATACGATCGGCTATGCCATGGATTATATACAAATCTATGCGATTGGTACGATTTTCGTACAATTGACATTAGGACTCAATGCCTTCATATCCTGCCAGGGATTTTCTTTAATCAGCATGTTTACCGTATGCATTGGTGCGGTTACGAATATCGTGCTGGACCCGATCTTTATTTTTGGCTTTGGCATGGGTGTCCAGGGAGCCGCTTTAGCTACGGTACTTTCACAGGCTTTTAGTGCCACATGGGCTATTTACTTTTTATGCTCTTCTAAAACTGTTCTGCGTCTACAAAAAAAGAATCTTCGTTTGAGCGCATCCATTATGCTTCCATGTATTGCCTTAGGTGTGGCTCCTTTCTTGATGCAGGCGACAGAGAGTGTTCTGGTTCTTTGTTTCAATTCCTCACTTTTAAGATATGGTGGCGATTTAGCGGTCGGTGCGATGACCATTCTTTCCAGTGTGATGCAGTTTGCCATGTTGCCACTGCAGGGAATTACACAGGGTGGGCAGCCGATCATTAGCTATAACTATGGAGCTAAGTTATCGGATCGTGTGAAGCGTGCTTTTCGTCTTCAAACATTGGCTTGTCTTGGATATTCAACTATTTTATGGGCCATGGTTTTACTATTTCCCGGCTTGTTTGTGGCGATATTTACCAATGATCCTGAATTAACGGAAATTACTTGTTGGGCCTTACGGATCTACATGTCCACGGTCTTATTGATGGGAATTCAGATTTCCTGCCAACAAAGCTTTATCGCATTTGGAAATTCAAAAATTAGTGCTTTTTTAGCTGTATTGCGAAAAATGTTGTTGTTGATACCTTTGATCTATATTTTGCCGATGTTGATTCCAGATAAGGTTTTTGCGGTTTTCTTAGCCGAACCGATTGCGGATACGATTGCCGTTGCCACGACTGCAATTCTGTTTTACAGGGAATTTAAAAAAATGATGCGTGAAATGCAACAAAAAGAAGGGGGATAACCTTCTTTTTCTTTTAAACTGTTAGACTTTTCGCTATAATGAACAAGTTGGGAGGAGTGCAAAATGGATGCAATCCAAGTGATGAATCTGACATTTTCCTATGATGGGCAAAATGATGTTATAAAAGATGTTTCCTTTTCGATACCTAAAGGAAGCTATACGACCATTATCGGTCATAATGGTTCTGGTAAAAGTACGATCGCAAAGTTGTTGATCGGCTTATTGCCGGCCAAAAGTGGCGAAATCCGCATATTAGGAAAAACACTCAATGAAGAAAGTGTTTATGAACTTCGTAATCATGTGGGGATCGTCTTTCAGAATCCGGATAACCAGTTTATCGGATCGACCGTAGCGGACGATATTGCCTTTGGCTTGGAAAACCATTGTGTTCCTCAGGAAGAGATGCAGGCTATTATCGAGTCTTCGGCAAAAAAAGTCGGAATGATGGAGTATTTGGACAGTGAGCCTACAAAGCTTTCCGGTGGACAAAAACAGCGTGTGGCCATTGCGGGCATTTTGGCCATTGAACCGGAGATCATCTTATTTGATGAATCAACCAGTATGTTAGATCCTCAGGGAAAGGCCAGCATCAATGCACAGATCAAACAGCTTCATACGCAAAAAGACAGAACGATTCTTTCCATTACACACGATATGGAGGAAGTGGCACAAAGTGATTTTGTCATCGTTTTAAAAGATGGCGAGGTAGCCATGACGGGTTCACCTATGGAAATTTTCGCCCATGCCAAAGAAATGGAAGAAATGAAGCTGGATATTCCATTCGCATTAAAATTCTCAAAAGAATTGATTAAAGAAAAAATCACAGACCAACCAGTCTGTACTTTAGAAGAGGTGGTGAAACAGTTATGTCAATTGAAATCAACCACTTAGAACATGTATATAATGCAGGTACCCCTTTTGAACACAGTGCTTTACATGGCATTGATTTGAGCATTCCTGAAGGAAAGGTCACTGCCATTATCGGGCAGACAGGCTCCGGAAAATCCACCCTGGTGCAGCATTTAAATGGTTTATTGATTCCCAGTGCTGGTACCTTGGATATTTGTGGATTTCATATTCAGCCTTTATTAAAGATCAAAGATGTAAAAGCATTGCGTAAAGAAGTTGGACTGGTATTTCAGTTTCCGGAATATCAGTTGTTTGAAGAGACGATTGAAAAGGATATAGCGTTTGGTCCTAAAAATTTTGGAGTGGAAGAAGAGAAGGCCAATGAACTTGTAAAGAAGATTCTTCCGATGGTAGGTCTGGATGAATCGTATCTACAAAGATCTCCGTTTGAATTAAGCGGCGGTCAAAAAAGAAGAGTGGCGATTGCCGGAATACTGGTATTAGATCCCAAAGTTTTGGTATTGGATGAGCCAACGGCCGGTTTAGATCCTCAGGGGGCTAAAGAGATGATGTCTTTGTTTATGGATTTAAATCGTATACACAACAAGACTATTCTTTTAGTTTCCCACGATATGGAGCATGTCATGCGTTATTGTGATCATGTCATCGTACTGGATCATGGCAAAGTATTACAGGAAAGCGATGTGCATACATTCTTTGAACATCCGGAATGGATGATCAAGGTAGGAATCAATCCACCGGCAATCATTCGTTTAAAATTGATGTTGAAGGAAAAAGGCTTTTTGATACCGGATGAAATTCTGGACTTAGATGCTCTGGTGAAATGTGTTAGAGAGCAGGTGATGCTCCATGAATAATATCGCGTTAGGACGATATTTGCCATTGGATTCTAAAGTTCATGCGATGGATCCAAGAGCTAAAATCATGATCTTGTTATTTGTGATGATTGCGGTCTTTATTCCGGCAGGCGCTATAGGTTATGTTGTGATCGGTGCTTTTATTTTAGCTTGTCTTTTCTTGTCAAAGTTGCAGATACGATTTGCCCTGCGTGCCATGAAACCGATCATATGGATGATGATCTTTCTTCTGGTAATTAATGTCCTTGTCATCAAAACAGGCAGACCATGGATCGAGTGGGGATGGTTTTCTGTCTATTCCGATGCGGTGTTTCAAACCTTATATATTGCCGTGCGACTGATGTTCATGATCGTGCTTACGACCATTTTGACCGCAACGACAAAGCCATTGGATTTAACGCTGGGAATTGAAAAGCTGTTAAAACCGTTTGAAAAGGTAGGCTTACCGGCTCATATCATAGCGATGATGATCAGTATTGCCTTGCGTTTTATTCCGACATTGATTGAAGAAACACAACGCATCATGAATGCACAGGCCAGCCGTGGTGTCGATTTTGAAAATGGAAGCTTAAAAGAGAAGGTAATGTCGATCCTTTCCTTGATCGTTCCTTTATTTGTATCGAGCTTTGATCGTGCTGAACAGCTTGCCAATGCGATGGAGGCAAGAGGATATGATCCCAATAAACAAAGAACAAGGTATAAAGTGTTAAAAATGCACGGAATCGATCGTTTAGGCATGTTCTGCAGTGTCTGTATATTGGGTGTCTGCATAGGAATTTGGCTATTATGATCATAAAATGTACGGTAGCTTATGACGGTTATAATTATGCCGGTTGGCAAAAACAGGAAAATGCTTTAGGTATTCAAACGATCGTTGAAGAAGCATTGGAAAAAATACAGAAAAGTCCGGTTGAAATTGTAGCCAGTGGGAGAACAGATGCTCATGTGCATGCCCTTGGCCAGGTATTTCATTTCCAAAGTGAGATAGCTATGCAGCCATGGCAATATGTAAAGGCTATGAATGCTTTGTTGCCACAGGACATACGAATTCAAAGTGCTGAAATCGCACCAGAAGATTTTCATGCTCGTTTCTCCTGTAAATCCAAACAATATGCGTATATTGCGACTTATGATGTCACCGATCCATTTGCTTATCGATATAAAGCCCCGTTGTATCAAAAGCTGGACATGGAGAAAATGTTGGAAGCTGCTTCCTATCTTATAGGAGAACACGATTTTACCAGCTTTTCCAGCAGTCGAATCGATGCCAGAAAACCAAAAATCAAAAATGTGCGGTTGATCGAGATACGAAATAAAGGCAAAGACGTTCATTTTTTATTTGAAGGAAATGGTTTTCTACGCTATCAGGTTCGAATGATGACGGGGACTTTAATCGAAGTTGGAAAACAAAGAATCCAACCATTGGATGTTCAACAAATGCTTTTGGAAAAAAATAAAGAAGTTTGTCGATATAATGCGCCGCCACAAGGCTTATATCTGATGAAAGTGAGGTATTAGGGATGAAAAATTATCATACACATACAGCACGATGTCACCATGCGATGGGAACGGATGAAGACTATGTACAGATTGCCATACAGGAAGGCTATACCACGCTTGGATTTTCAGATCATGCCTGTTGGCATTATCCAAGTGGTTTTCATCCGCATATTCGCATGTTGGAAACAGAATTTGATGGCTATCAGAAAAGCATTTTAGACTTAAAACAAAAATATCAGGATCAAATTGAGATCCTCTGTGGACTGGAAGCTGAGTACTTTCCAAAATCTATGAACTGGTTAAAAAACTTCTGTAAGGAAAAACAGTTGGATTATCTGATCTTTGGCAATCATTATTATCAAAGTGATGAAACCGGTATTTATTACGGGAATTGTCCGCAAAATCATATAGAAGATTATTTTACATCTACATTAGAGGGGCTTCAGACAGGCATGTATTCTTGTCTGGCGCATCCGGAATTGATCTTGTTGAATCCGCATTTAAAATGGAATGATCAACTGGAAGAGGGCTTTCATAGTATCTGCAAGTTGGCCAAAGAATTAGAGATTCCTTTAGAATACAATGTGCTTGGATTCCGGAAGGCAAGACAAATGGGATTTGTGGCCTATCCGCATCCACGCTTTTGGCAGATTGCTTCTCAATATAAAAACAAGGCAATTATCGGTATGGATGCCCATCAGCCGTTTGGGCTGGAAAAAGAATTATTTCTTGAAGCCTATGAGAGTCTTTTAAAGTATGACGTAGAAATTGTGGATGCACTTAAAAAAGTTGATTTTTCAATGATGTAAAAACCAGTTTAACACGCTGGTTTTTTATTATGTATAAAACCTATATAAAATATGTTATTTATATTGAAAATATATTTAGAGGTACTATAATAGAATTATAGTAGTTACCCAAGGTAGCGCATAACAAGAAAGGCCTTGGTTGACACTAGGAGGGTTTGGTATGTCTGTGATTGAATTGTTAAAAAATTTTCAATTCACAGAATCAGAGGCAAAAGTGTATGTCGCATTGTCACAATATGGTCCGCAGACAGGCTATGAAGTCAGTAAGACTTCCGGTGTTCCTCGTTCTAAAGTTTACAATATCTTAGAATCTTTGGGGAAAAGAGGAATTGTCTGTTTTAGTCAGTCAAAGCGCACAAAGCTTTATAAAGCAGAATCCATTGATATGGTATGTTCTTTGATGGAAAATACGATTCAGGAAACACGAACAAAACTGAAACGTGAAATAGAACTGGATTCGTATTTTCGGGAAGATGAACAAATATGGGAGTTAAATGACTGGAATCTTGTAAAAGTTCGCTGCTTAGAGTTATTGAAGCAGTCACAAAAACAAGTGTTGATCCAATTGTGGTCCCAGGAATTAAATGATGAAATAGAACAGGCTTTGGCAGAAGTGCAAAGAAGACTGAAAGAAGTTTTGATCATCTTATATGATGAAAAACAGGAGTATAAAACAAACTTAAAGTGTGTTTATCGTCATGGATATGAAAAAGAGAAGCTGGAAGATATGAATGGAAGATGGCTTTTGTTGACGATAGACGGACAAGCGATGTTGTATGTGACATTTGATGAAAAAGGAATGAGCCATGCGATTTATACAAGAAAAAAAGAGATGTCTTTTTTTGCCAGAGAATATATCATGCATGATGCATATTGTCTCAAGATTCTGAATCAGATTGAAGATTTACCGGTCATGGATCGATTGAAAGATATTCGTGATGTATTTTATAAAAATTGGGAGAGAAATGAATGGATGGAATCAACATAGTTCAAGTGATCTTGATCTTAGTGGTGTTGGTGAATGGGCTTTTTGCGATTCGCTTTGTCTTAGATGTACTGCAGCATAAAGAAGAATTGAAGGAGGAACCGGGAAATCCTGTTGCGATGGCCATTGTGTCTTTTTTCATGTTCTTTCTTTCGACGTTTGGAATCAGTGATTTTGCGATCGGATCAAGTTTGTATCCCAAAGCAAAATGGGTTTCGGATAAGAAGTTGCCGGGAACTTTAAATACAGAATGTGTGATTCCGGTTGCGGTGATGGCACTGGCTTATATATCCAGTATTGAGGTTGGCTTGTTGACGCTGGTCACGGCAATCGTTTGTCAGGTGGTGGGTGCCTATGTATCTCCTCGTTATGTAACAAAACTGCCTGCAAATCAAATCAAACGTTTTGTGGCAGCCGGACTGTTTATTGCGGCCGGACTGATCTTGGCGGGAAAATTTGGCATTTATCCAAGTGGAGGAGAATTAAGCTCTTTAGAAGGTGGCTCTTTGATTTTGTTTGCGCTTCTTTGCATGTTATTTGGAGCGTTAAACAATATCGGTATCGGTTCATATGCATTGACGATGGCTACGGTTTATGCGATGGGACTTAATCCATCAATTGCGTTTCCTATTATGATGGGCGCCTGTACTTTTTCTGTACCGATTGGTTCCATGCAGTTTATCAAGTTGGATAGCTATTCACGTAAAATTACATTGTTTACTTCCACCTTTGGAGTATTAGGTGTTTTGGTTGCCGCTTTTGTGGTGAAAAGTCTGGATGTATCTGCCTTATTATGGGTCGTAGTGGTCGTTGTTTTGTATTCCGCTATCACCATGCTGAAAAGTTCGTTTAACAAGGAGAAATAGAAAATGGAAATTCGTATTCTTACACAAGATGCTATCAAAGAAGTAATGCCGATGAAAGAAGCCATTGAAGCTGATAAAGAAGCATTGAAGATGTACTCGGAAGGAAGTGCCAATATTCCTTTGCGTGCTAATTTAGATGTTCCGGAACATGAAGGACAAAGTTTATATATGTATGGATATGCACCAAAAGCGAATGCCTTAGGGGTAAAGATCGTATCGGTATATCCTAAAAACATTGAAAAAGGACTCAACTCTGTACCGGCTACCATGGTGAATCTGGATGTCGAAACCGGACAAGTTAGCACTTTGATGGATGGAACGTATCTTACGCGCTTACGCACTGGCGCCATTGCCGGAGCCGCTACAGATGTTTTAGCCCGTAAAGACAGTAAAATCTTTGCGTTGTTTGGAACAGGTGGACAGGCAGAAACACAGCTGGAGGCTGTTTTAAACGTCCGTGATATTGAGCTAGTCAAGGTATTTGATATATCCAGGGAAAGAGCACAGGCTTTTGTGGATAAGATGACAGAGCGTTTTAAAGGTGTTTTCAACGCTCGTTTGGTGGTGGCTGCTTCCAGCAATGAAGCTATTCAAGATGCAGATATCATCACTTCTGTAACAACAGCCAGGGTTGCGACTTTTGATGGTACACTGGTAAAACCGGGATGTCATATCAATGGGGTTGGATCTTATACGCCAGAGATGGCTGAAATCAATGAATATACAGTAACTCATGCCGATCGTGTTTATGTTGATACTCGAGATGGAGCTTTAAAAGAATGTGGAAGTTTGTTGCAGCCGATTCAAAAAGGAATTTATCATGAAGATCAAGTGAGTGGTGAGCTTGGAGAAGTCCTTTTAGGAAAAGTCGATGGTCGTAAAAATGACCAGGAGGTGACTTTATTTATCACAACCGGTTCTGCGGTGCTGGATCTGGTATGTTCACAAAAAATCCAGGAAAAAGCGGCTGAACAAAACAAAGGAACAATCATAGAATTATAAAAACAAAATGTCTATGATATTGTCACAGAGCTAATAGAAACAAGAGAAGATGCCTTTTGATCAATAGATTTCTTAGAGGCATCTTTTCAAATAGGGATAGAAAAACAAAGCAAAAAGAAAAGCTGAATATTCAAAGTTTTAATCAAGGAATGTATATTGTGTTTCCATTACATTATACTGTAATTTTGATTGACTTTTCGTTACTTTTTGCATATGATAGTACTTGGCTAATCTTCGGCCGTTTCAGCCCCGGTAACGCTGAAATCAAGGAGGAAAAGAGAATGCGTCAAACTACAATGGCAAAACCTGCCGACGTAACACGTACATGGTATGTAGTAGACGGTGAAGGACAAACCTTAGGTCGCTTGGCCACTACTTGTGCGCATGTATTGAGAGGAAAACACAAACCTACATACACACCAAATGTTGACTGCGGTGATTATGTAATTGTGATCAATGCGGACAAAGTCGATATGACTGGAAACAAATTGAACACGGAGAAGTACTACAACCATTCTGGATACTTTGGAGGTATGCGAGTTCGTACTGCCAAAGAAATGAAAGAAAAATATCCAGTGGAATGGGTAGAAAGAGCTGTAAAAGGAATGTTGCCACACACTAAATTAGGTGATGTAATGCGTGGACATTTGTTTGTTTATGCAGGAAGCGAACATCCACATGCTGCTCAGAAACCTGTTGAATTAAAGGTGAAAGGATAAGGAGGAATAGAAGATGGCAAATACAAACATCGTTCAGTATCATGGTGTAGGACGTCGTAAAAAATCTATTGCTCGTGTATTCTTACGCCCAGGAACAGGAAATATTGAAGTCAACGGAAAAACTTTGGAAGAATATCTTCCATTGGAAACATTGCGTATGGTTGTTAAGTCACCATTAGAACTGACAAATACTTTAGATCAGTTTGATGTTGTAATCAACGTACATGGTGGCGGATACACTGGACAGGCTGGTGCTATGCGTCATGGTGTAACACGTGCTTTAATGGAAGCAAGCGATGATTATCGTCCAGTATTGAAGGCAGCCGGATTCGTAACACGTGACCCTCGTGCTAAAGAACGTAAGAAATACGGTTTAAAAGCTGCACGTCGTGCTCCACAGTTCTCAAAACGTTAATTTTTGGGAATATTCAAAACAATTCAAAAAAACTCAAGTCGCTCAAAGCCTTTATATATCGGCTCAAATACGATTTGAGTTTTTTTGTGTTTATAGAGTTTTTTTACGGTAAGCAACACATATGCGACACATTAATTATCATTTTCTATAGAAGCTATACTCTTTAAAAAATCTCTACCTTAATTTGTGATTTGATATGAACTTGTTTTAGATAGTTGTTTAATTGCAGGTATTTTGATTTCTTTATGGTTTCTTTTTTTTGCTCACTCTTTAGATTTTTGAAATAGTTAATTACAAGATTCGCTTAACCTCCAATTTGTTGATATAGCCTTTTAAGTAATCGCAAATTTAAAAAGATCTTCTTTTCGTATTTGACGAATAAAAAAGTAACTAGCTTGTCCTCTCAATCTTTTCATAATCAGTAACAGGAATTCTTGTGAGTCCATTCCCTGATATTCCTTCTGTAATGTAAACAGTGCATTATATCGGTTGATGTATTTGCTGGACACTCCCCGGTAATACCGATACTGCTCCTTGATCATGGAATGGAATGAATTGACATTGTTCAGATGATTGACTGCATCGTATTTACTGTAGGTATTCAAAACTTTGTTGGTGCATTTCTTTTCACAGAGGACTTTCGTAT
>NZ_ATUT01000034.1 GCF_000420345.1 Faecalicoccus pleomorphus DSM 20574
CAACATCGTCTTTGGTTTCAATTCCATGCGCAGAACCTGCAGAGAATGTGATATGAACGTTGCTTACCGGTGGTTCCTGGGAATCCCCTTCGAGGAAAAGATACCGGATTATTCGACATGGTCGCAAAACTATATCCGTCGCTATGGAGACAGCGATATCTTTTCCCAGATCTTTGAATATATCCTGTGCAGGATTCAGGAACAGGGACTGCTGGATCTGACCACTCTCTTTGGGGATTCGACCCATCAGAAGGCCAGTGCCAACAAAAACAAATATGAGGATGTAGAAGTTGAGGTCGTTCGGAAAATCTATGAGGACGAGCTTTTAGAAGAGATCAATGCCGACCGGGAAGCACACGGAAAGAAATCCGTTGAAAGAAGCCAGGGATACAGAATATCAGTTCGATGAGGAAACAGGGGAAGAGATCGAGGTCAAGTCCGACCGACAAAACACTGGATGTAGAATAAAAAACGGACTAGTCAAAAAGAGAAATCTGCAAACAATGGTACAATGTCATAGAGAATAAAAAGTAAGGAGGAAATAACACTCTATGGCAAATAAACAAAAACAGTTTGATATTCAGTTTAAAAAGGATGCCGTTAAATTTTGTGAAGATCATCCAGATATGATACATGCAGAATGTGCAGCCAAACTTGGTGTTGGAAACAGCACGCTTGCTCGTTGGAAGCGGAAATACAAAAACAACAATAATGAAGTACAGTTTCGCGGTTCCGGTAACTTCAGCAGTGATCTTGAAAAAGAAAATGCCCGACTGCGAAGAGAATTGAAAAACACACAAGATGCTCTTGAAATATTAAAAAAAGCCATCAGCATTCTGGGAGACTAACTCAAATACGATACCAGCTGGTTTTTGAAGCTTCACAGTCCAATCCAGAATTTGAAGTTACTGGAGTGCTGAAACAACTAAAGGTATCAAAATCGGGCTACTATGCATGGCTGAAGCGAAAAAAGAGTCCACAACAGCTGCATAAGGAAATGGTCATGGAAAAGATACAGCAGATCCATAAAGAAAGCCACGGGATATATGGGGCACCCAAAATAACAGAATGTCTTAAAAAGGAGGTCATACCATATCACAGCGAACGGTCAGCCTATATATGAAGGAACTAGGGATTCGAGCATGCTGGGTAAGGCCGTATACGATCACAACATTGAATAGTGATTTTAACAGTAGGCTAACAAATGTATTAGACAGAAATTTTAATCCAGAGAGACCAAATGAGGTATGGTGTACAGATATAACATATATATGGACAATAGCGGATGGATTTGTATATTTGACAAGCATTATGGATCTATATTCAAGAAAGATCATAGCATGGACATTGAGCAAAACACTGGAAGTAGAAGAAGTATTAAAATGCGTTGAGATTGCAAAACAACGCAGGGAAATAAAAGACCCATTGATTATACATAGTGATCGTGGAATTCATTTTACTTGTAGAAAATATAGTGAATTGACAAACGGTATGAAACGAAGCTATTCAGAAAAAGGGGTACCCTATGATAATGCATGTATTGAATCCTTTCATTCACTGATCAAAAAAGAATGGCTGAATCGCAAGGTGATATTGGACTACGATCATGTATATGATCTATGTTTTGAATATATAGAAACATTTTATAATACAGCGAGAATACATAGTCATTGCGATTATATGTCGCCTAAACAATATGAAGATTTATGGAACAAGGTTAACTAGATGGACAAACTCTCTATTTAACTTGTCCATTTTCTTGACATAGTACCAAGGTTTTAAGCAAGATATAACAAAGAAACATAAGAAACCCGATAAAAAAAGTAGCCACTCTCCTTAAAGAGTAGCTACTTTGTCAACAATCTGAAACACCTTTGGCAGAAGGTGTTTTTTATGTTATTTGACTCTTCGATACATCATGATATAATTCAGATAGGCAGAAAAGCTGATAATGCCAACACGAAAAAGGGAGTCGGACGAGTCAACCGATTCCCTTTTTATTTTGTTAGTAAAGACGGGCAGATAGATGACGCATCCATTTTGCGGATGCACACGATAGCACCACATTACGTAAACCTTTCCTAAAAGCAAAGACCGAGCACGTGCCCGGTCTTGCAATTTATGTCAACATTTCCTTAAACCACACAATAAACTTAATTATTTTAAATATATATCCATTATCTTTTTCTAAACGCTATACCCACAGTTTGGTGATTTAGCCATAATTCAGCATTAAAAAGAAACTTCAAATAAAGCATCTGTTGCAATCTGCCGGATAAAAAAGTAATGAATAGAGTACTTCAACTTCTTTAAGACATAGACAAGTATTTCCTGGGCATCCATCCCCTGTACTTCTCTTTGTATACAGAACAATGCATTGTATCGGTTTATATATTTACTTGCCACCCCTCTATATATCTCGTACTGTTTCTCGATTTCATTATGAAAACTGTTCACATTATTCAAATGATTGACAGTATCGTATTCTTTATAGCTTTTGAGAATGGTTCTTTTACATTGTTTTTCCTGTAACATACGGGTATAGCTTTCCAAACCATCGGTCCATGCATAAGTGTTTTCTTCAATATGCTGTCCAAACTTCAGACAGTCTTCGCTGGTTGGTTTTGCCATATTAAAAGTCCTGGCAACGGCTTTGCCCAATCTTTGCACAGCGGTTATAATGCATACCTTTTCATTGGAAATTCCCCGTTTAGAAGCGGCTTCCCCTCTTTTTCGGGGTTTTGCAGAGGGAATCGATACTCCTTTATGGCTTTTCTGCACATATTTTTCATCGATTTCAATTTGCTCACTGAGTACATATGGGAGATTCCTCATCTTCCAAAAACTTGAGGAACTTATGGCGCATACGGAAAACCGTCATTTCATGAACATCGATACTGGCTGCTGTATGCTGCAGCGAATTTCCTTCGAGTGTATCGATAATAAGTTCGTTCCACTTGTCAGCGGGCTGATGCGAATAGAATGTCAATTGACCACGATCAATGACGAATCGTTTTCCGCAGTCTTTACACTTCAGCATTTGCTTGCCGGAATTGGCTAAACCGGCCTTGATAAGACGGGGATGTTTTTTACCACATTTGGGACAGACATCAAAATGATAATGGTCAATTTCCTGATTTACATGGATGAAGTCCTGAATTTGACGATTGATTTTCTGGATCTGATAATCCATCAAATGGGAAGTTGCATGTTCGGTTAAAAATGATTGAGTATTTGTAGTCATAAAGAATACCTCTTTTCTGACTACAATATAAAATCTAATTTGATATTATTTATGCCATATCACCAAATTGTCGGTATAGCGATTAAATTTATAAAAAATCTGACTGTGTTTTGACTGTGATATATAGATATATTCAGCGAAAAACGGAAATATATTAAACTATTTTCAATAAAAACAAACGCTAATTAAATAAAATGAAACGTTTTAAAATGATGGCAATTTCTCCTGCTACCCCTGCCAGTCAGAAAAAAAAGCACTAAATCGACTTTATATAAAGCAGATTTGGTGCTTTTTCATTATTTTTATACAATCGTTGACTGTGATTTTGACTGTGATTTTTTAAAAACTACTTTTCAGTTTTGCTATTCTTTTAGAATTTTTTCAGAACTATAAAGTACATAACCAAGAAAGTTAGAGTACTATTTAAAAAGAATAACAAGAAATTCCACCAGAAATAGAGTATTATCTTTATAACAAAGGAAAATCATACATACTGATTTCGTACAATGATATACATTGGAAAACGTATAATTTCCTACGTTCATGTTTCAACACTTAAATAAGGAGGGTTCAGTATGCGAAGAAAAGATCGAGAGATTAAAGATTTTGATAAAATCCTTCAAATCATGCGACAATGTGATTCTTGTGTACTTGCCTTGAATGATGATGGATTCCCTTATATGGTACCATTAAATTTTGGAATGGACATTGAAGATAGGCAACTCTACCTGTACTTCCATTGCGCCATGCAAGGCAAGAAACTGGATTTAATTCGCAAGGATAATCGTGCCACCTTTGAAATGGATTGCGATCATAATTTTATACTTTATGACAAGCGTATGAGCTGTACGATGGGCTATTCCAGCGTAATAGGTCATGGACTTATCGAATTTGTTGAAGATGAGAAAAAATATGAAGCCCTGAAAGTATTGATGCGCCAATACCATGCCGAAGACTTTCTTTTTAATATCGACATGATAAAAGTGACAACTGTTTTAAAAATGAAAGTTTTAGATATCACCGGGAAACATCGAAACAATATCCATTAAGGTCGAATGACGACCTTTTTTTATTTATAGGCTTTTCTTCTTCATCTAAAATATTTCTCATCCATATAATCTCAAAACTATCTGATTTAAATATAATGGTATGTTATACTGTAAGTAACAAACAAGGAGAACGATCATGAGTCATCAACGTTGTTTTGATGCTTTTCTACAAGCCATGAACCAGATCATTTACGGGAAACAAGAAGTCATTCAAGAAATTCTTTTGACTTTTCTTTCCGGCGGTCATGTTTTATTAAAAGATAAGCCCGGCGTTGGAAAAACAACATTAGCATTGGCCTTTGCCAAAGGTTTGGGATTGGATTTTAAGCGAATTCAGTTTACTCCGGATGTCATGCCTAGCGATCTAACCGGATTTTCGATTCCGGATGTACAGACAAAACGTTTTATTTATCAGCCCGGTGTAGTATTTTGTAATGTTTTACTGGCAGATGAGATCAACCGTACTTCCCCAAAAACACAATCCGCCCTTTTAGAAGTCATGGAAGAAGGTAAGGTCAGTGTGGATGGTATCACTCGACATGTTCCCCAGCCATTCTTTGTCATGGCCACGCAAAATCCAGATTCTGCCATTGGAACACAGCCTTTACCGGAAGCACAGGTCGATCGTTTTATGATCGAATGTTCACTGGATTATCCTGATCGAAATGCGGAAATACAATTGGCACAAGCAATGGATTCCAGGAAGAAGATCGAACGTCTTTCTTCGCTTTTGAATGCACAGACAATACAGTATGCCAAACAGGAAATCGAAGATGTGTATGTTAGTGATGTGATCTATCAATACATCGTAGATCTGGTACGAAAGACTCGTACAGAAGCGATGATCCAAACAGGTGCCAGTCCTCGTGCTACGATTGCGTTAGTCAAGCTTGCTAAGGCAACCGCATGGCTGAAACAGCGAGATTATGTTATTCCTCAAGATGTACAAAAACAATTTCCTTTTGTGGTACGTCACAGAATCCAGCTTTCTACTAAAGCCAAAGCGCAACATCTGGAAAAAGAAAATCTCATTGAGAATGTATTGAAATCAGTTAAAGGATAAGCCTATGTATAAAATATTCTATCTGCTTTGTTGTATGATCTTACTTTATATCGCAGGTCTTTTTTCAAGTACCCTTTTAACCGGCTTTGTATTGGCCATGATCATCACCTCTTGTTTTCTGTATGGCACGACCTGGATATTTAAGAAAAACGCAACGATAAAGGTTGAGAAAACTTTAACTATTTCAAAAGAAGAAGAAATTTCGTTCCCTTTTTCTATTCAGATTTCCTCTTTTTTTAAACCCGGACTTATCCGCTATCATGTACAAGTCCAATACAATCAGAAAAAAACAGTAAAAAAATATATTGATGATACGATTTCCACCAAGCCTGTTTTTGTCGGTCATGACTGTGGAATTTATGAATTTACACTTTTATCGGCTTTTATTTATGACTGGACTCGATTATTTCACAGAAAGCTACATTTTAAAAATACGACATGTGCCATTGTCGTTTTGCCGGATGCCATTCCCATCTTATATCCGATAAGCTTACATGGATCAACCGCTCTACAAACCGAGAAAAAAAGCCCTGTTTCCACAGGAAATAAGCTTTCAATGGAGATCAAAGATATCCGTGAATATCAAAAACAAGATTCTTTAAAACACATTCACTGGAAACAAAGTGCACGTCTTCAAAAATTTTATGTGAAAGAATATGAAAAAGAACAAGGATGCTCACTTGTCATAAAAGCTGTTTTTGATAATGAATTTTCTTGCCATGCCCTACAGTTTTTCTATTCTGTCATCCTTGGCTTTCTTCAACAACAAGTACATATCATATGTTATATAGAAAAGACAGAGCTTTATAGCTTTTTCCTGATGTCAAAAGAAGATTTAGATATGATGTTTGTCTCCTTTTTGACAAAACAAGCTTTACCTGTTGAAGAACTTGATCCTATTTATGATGTCCTGATCCATAATCAACAATGTTTGGATGCCAATAATACTCAATTAATATTCTGACAGGAGAACAAAGTGTATGAAAAAAACAGCACCGTCCTTTTCCATTCGTACGGATACAAAACATTTGACACTGTTTGATGCAGTGCTGTTTATAATGGCTATTTCTTTTTTCTGTCTGTTTCTTTCCCAGTTTTCTTTAATCATTGTGGCAAACCGGCTATATGTTGTTTTATTTGTTGTAGGAATTCTATATTTTTTAATCCATTGGTTTTGGATGCCCTATCACTGGATCTTTTTGGCAGGCAGTCATCTTCTCATTTTGTGCTGTGCACTTATTATGAAAGACCATCTTATCGATGATATTCACACCATTTTATATTCCACGCAGGTTCCGGTCGATATTCCTTATTTTGTATCTGTAGTATCCCTGTTGCTTCTATTATGGATCTTTACCTTTATGTTTGTGCTTTATCAACCGGTGTTTCTTTTCATCATGATCTGTATACTGATGGGATTTTTAACCGTAACAGGTGTAAATATCTCTTTCTTGATGCTTTTGTCTTTCTTCATTTTTACATTTCTCCTTTTGGTTAGAAAGTATCCATCTAAACAAAATATACTCTCTTTGTTTGTGCTTTGTATCTTGACCTTTCCTGTTGGTCTATTCACAGCGAATTACCTACAAAGGCCTTTATCCGATCAGGCAAACCATCTGGAGCACTTTCTTCATGAAACCTTCCAAGATCAAAATGGAGATGATCGCATACTTTCTTCCGGTATGGTATCTTTAGGCAACAACTATGCCAGTGATGAAATCGTATTTACCGCACAGATGGAAACAAAAACTGAATCCAACATTTATTTAAAAAACTATACCGGCTTTTTATACGAAGAGAATCAATGGAGTCAGGATGATGCGACACGCCAGATTGATAAAGTTGGAGACTTATATTCATCCTATTTATCTCCCTATCAGTATCGTAACTATCAGGCAAGGATTCAAAATGCATTGACCGATCAACTAGATATGGAATCACAAACGATAACGATCTTGCCGGAACAAAAAACCGAATGGGATACGACACTAACACCTTATGATCTGCTCACACAATGGAATCATAACCAGAGTACGACTTATTCCTTTTATCCGGAATTAGATCATGTACAAAACTTAGATTCATTGGATCTGGAAGAAGAATTGGAGCAATTTATACAATACGATCAAAGTGCGGCACAATGTCTCTATCATAGCATTGATATGAATGCTTTACCGAGGCTGGCCAAGCTGGTAGAAGACAATCCAAAAACAGATTTGAATGAAATCACAGCTTTTATTGTAAAGCTTTTAGAAAACTACACAGAATATACACGAACTCCTGGTTATATGTCCTCACAGGAAGATGCCGTAGAATCCTTTTTGTTTTCCACTAGAAAAGGGTATTGTGTCCATTACGCATCGGCTGCGGCTCTTTTATATCGCATGTATGGTATTTCCAGTCGCTATGTAACTGGGTATGTAATCTATCCACAGGACTTTACGTATAAACAAGGCTCCTTTATGGCAGAAGTTCCGGAAAATCATTCTCACGCATGGATCGAACTTTATTTCCCACGCTACGGATGGATTCCCATTGATATGACACCCGATGCTCATCAAAAAATTCATGTAGAATATCCCGGTCTAGATGAAGAAACGCTTCAACAGCTCATAGCACAAGATACATCTGATTTTTCCAGCTTGCAAAATAACCGAAATCTCAACTATAACTTTTCTTCAGTATTCAGAATTTTTGATCGTGCTTTTATCCTCTTGTTTGTGGGCGGTATCAGCATCACTGTGATACTCTTGTTGATCCATTACTTCTATAAAAAACGTAAGAAAGAAGCCTTCTCCACAAAGGAATATATGGATCATATTCTTCATCTTTTCAGTATCTATCCAAGTCTAAAGGACCTCGACCTTCTAGATGAAAAAAATATAGATGTGATTCTCCATACTGTGCCTGCTTTGACCCTTGATACAATTTGTCTTCTTCAACAAAAAGCGCAGTTGATTTATTATTCACCTTATATCGTAGAGCGTAAAGACCTAAAACGTCTGGAAAAATGTTGTCAGGATGCAATTATATCAAAGCTGCCGTTCTGGAAACGAATTTTCTATCATTATATTTATTGCCTATATTAAAAGAAGATGCGTCGCATCTTCTTTATTTATCTAATTCTTTGCACTTTTCGTTGATCAAATCACGAAGCTCCTGTAGTTCTTCTTTAGACGAGCTGGACTCTACAAACATCATCGCAAAGTCTTTTAACGCACTTTGATTTAAGTATTTAGAAATATATTTTGACTGAGAAACCAAAGGAACAAACTGTCGGGTAATTGAGTTTTTTGTATAACCCACTCCACTGACTTCGATAAATCCCTTCTTCATCAATTTCTTCAAGTTTGGTTGAATCGTATTCATGGTAATATCAGGTATCAGATTCAAAATATCATTTGCGGATAATGGCTCATTGGCATCCCACAAAACCTCCATAATATCTAATTCTCTTTTTGATAATCTTTCTTTCATTCCTTATCACCACCTGTCTAATCATTTTTACTGTAAACATTATACATTATTTGTGTAAAATAGTATTTATTTTTACATAAAAATCGAAAAATTAGATAGCATAAAATATCTTGTGTAAATTCGTTTTTCTGGAAATATAGAAAAAAAGGTATATCCTTAGTAAAATTAGTTCGACCAAAAACAATTTACGAAAGGAATATACCCATGAACTATTTTACTACATCTTTAATGAAAAACCTATTTTCTAATGACAACAATCTTCCAGCTTTTGAACAGGCTGTAACTGAACTGTTTCGTTCAGAGTTGGAGAAATCTCTCAATGAAATACTCGCATATGAGTTGACGGCTTTTCTTGATTATGAACCATACGCTAGAACCAATAACGAAAATTCTAGAAATGGTTCCTATCAAAGAAAGTTTGATACAAAATATG
>NZ_ATUT01000035.1 GCF_000420345.1 Faecalicoccus pleomorphus DSM 20574
TTTTGAGTTGCCAATTAATGTGCTTACGCTCTATCAAAATTAAAAACATCATTTTTAATTCTCTGCATCAACTTTTTAGTTGAACTTAGCGTTATAAAAAAATCCGTATGCAGAAAGTTTTAATTCTTGCTTTCAATAACGGACTGTAAATATACAATTTTTGTATCTTTTCTTTTTAGCTCTCGAATAAGCTGTTCTCTTGTATAAGAATCATAACGATGTGCATCCAATCTTCTTTTTTCAAAGATATATCCTTCCGGTACCTCAAAAACTTTAGGATCCTTATAATAGGCTGTTACCCATTTTTCTACTGTTTTTAAAGGAATATCCATTTCTTTGGCGACCATAGAAGTCGATTCTCTTTTTTTACAGATTCTTACACAAATCTTGTTTTTTAATTCATTTGAATAGGCTCTGACCATGTTATCCCTTTCCTTCTAGTGGGAAAAATATAAAGAACTATATAAGAAGACGAGATGATCGCTTCTGCACCATTGATTTCACATAAAAGCAATTAAAAAAAGAAAGGCCCCTATGCATAGAATTTGGACACTATTTTAAGACGGTAAAGGATCGTTAGGCCTTTCTTTTTTATAGACGTTAACTTAAGATGATTCGGGGAATAGGAGAATCCCTATAAACAATGAAATCAAAATATATGGAGTACCTATACAAAACACAGCAAATTTTTAAAGGATCTCATTGTTTAAATAAGGGTAGTTTATTATATCCTTACCGTCGCAAATAATGACTTGTTTTTAAACGCAGTCAAATTGCGTGTAAATTGTGACTGTATTTAAATATGGGTCATTACATAGGTATCATATCAGATTTATCTGAAAAATTCCATAGCTTTACAATTTTATTTACACATTTGGCAAAGAGGGAATTCCCCTATCAAAAAAAGACGGATATTTCCGTCTTACGCTTTATGTTTTCCCATAGGTAAAACCATGGGACAATGATAATAAGGGTCTTCTATGATCTTACAGTCCAAACCATATACATCCTTGATTAAAGAAGGTGTCAGTATTTCTTCAGGTTTTCCCTTTGCCACCAGACTGCCTTTCTTTAAGGCAAACAGGTGATGACTGTAGCGTGCTGCCAAATTGATATCGTGCAGGACCATGACGATGGTGGTTTGTTTCTTCTGATTTAATTCGTAAAGACGATCCAGAATCTCGATTTGATATTGAATATCTAAAAATGTAGTCGGCTCATCCAAAAATAAGATGTCCGTGTCTTGTGCTAAAGCTAATGCCATCCAGACTCTTTGGCGTTGACCCCCACTTAGAGAATCAACCTGTTTATCCGCAATATCTGTAATATTCATCCACTCCATGGCGGTTGTAATAACCTGCAAGTCCTTAGAATCCAGAGCCTTAAACGCCTGACGATATGGAAATCGTCCACGAGAAACCAAATCAAAAACACTGATTCCTTCCGGAACCTGTGCTGATTGTGGCATCAAGCCCATCCTTGTTGCCAATTCTTTGGATTTATACTTCCAGATTTCTTTTTGATCCAGCAAAACTTGTCCTTTTTGGGGACGAAGAACCTTGCACATATTCTTCAATAAAGTGGATTTGCCACATCCATTGGCTCCTAAAATCACACTGATTTTTCCAAAGGGAATTTGAAGTTCTATGTCTTTTAGCACTTCTTTTTTATCATAGGCAAAGCTCAGTTGCTGAACACGCAATGTATGCATCATCCTCTTCCCCCTTTTTTATTTAATCGCAATAAGGTATAAATCAAGTAAGGTGCTCCCAGCACTCCGGTGATGACACCGACCGGATAGCGTATCGGTAACACATTTTGTGAGATACAATCCGCCAATAAAACAATCAGGCTTCCTACTAAGCCGGCAATCGGTAAGCTATTCTGATTTTGCCGGCTGATTTTTTGGGCAATCGGTCCGGACAAAAAGGCAACGGAAGCAATCGGTCCGGTTGTAGAGGCTGCAACAGCAGCAAGGATTACAGCGCAAACAAAAACAAGCATCTGTATTCTTTTTACATTCACGCCCAAAGGAATAGCCATTTCCTTTGATAGTTTTAGTATTTGCACATGAGGCTGTATCCACATTAATATACCTCCGATCAGCACTACAATCGGCAACAGACGCAAGACTTCATCCATGGAAGAATGATTTAAGCTGCCGGATAGCCATCGCATCGCATTGGAAAGATCATT
Source organism: Faecalicoccus pleomorphus DSM 20574 (assembly GCF_000420345.1). Classification (GTDB taxonomy): domain Bacteria; phylum Bacillota_I; class Bacilli_A; order Erysipelotrichales; family Erysipelotrichaceae; genus Faecalicoccus; species Faecalicoccus pleomorphus. The sequence goes on from NZ_ATUT01000035.1 coordinate 2,197, forward strand.
AGGGGCCGCTTTTAAGATCATATAGGAAATCAAAGCTTGTAAAAAGGCCTGCATTCCTAAACCGACTAAAATCATCTTTGTCAGTTTTGAGTCTGTATTGTTGGCAAACCGATAAATTAAAAACGATGTGAACAAGGCACCCATCACCGATAATATCGAAATGACGATTCCGCTTTTATGTAACACCAGCAGACCAAAAACCGCGAACGAAGCGGCTCCGCTGCTTACTCCCATGATATCCGGACTGGCCAGAGGATTTCGAAACATGGTTTGAAAAGAATGCCCGGCTATACCAAACGCAAAACCACAAAGGATTCCTACAAGTACACGAGGTAATCGAAGCTGCACCACCGCAAAATTATCCTGATGCACTAAGGCTTGTATCACTTCCCAGGGAGAATAAAAGGTATTCCCCCACATGAGTTCCAGACCAGAAAAAAGTATGACCATAAAACTTAGAAGACAAATACAAACCCACATTTGTCTTCTTTGTCGATATGCCAGCTTTTTGATCATAGGCCTTTAACCTTAGCCTTTCTAACGATTCCGATAAATACCGGGGCTCCCAACAATGCACTCACAATTCCTACTTCTAACTGTGATGGCGCAAGAAGCACTCGCCCCAGGATATCCGATACCAACAACAAAATACCACCGCCTACTGCCGAAAAAGGAAGGAGCACAAATAGATTGTTGCCGCATAATAGGCGCATCACATGAGGAATCATTAAACCAACAAACGCAATAGGGCCGGCCAAAGCCGTAACAGAAGCACAAAGGAGAACCCCAGCCAAAGCGGCTATTGCTCTTGTTTTTTGGACTCGAACACCTAGTCCGGTTGCCAGTTCATCTCCTAAAGAAATCATATTTAAAGAATGTGCCAACGCAAAAGACAGAACCATTCCGATTCCAAAACAAAACAAGAGAGAGCGCACGCTTGACCAATCGGCACCACTTATGCTGCCTGTCTGCCAAAATCGAAAAGTATCCATCACTTGTGTATTTGGCATTGTGATCATACTGATAATAGACTGCAGGGCAATCGAAACCGCCGCTCCGGCTAATACTAATTTCAAAGGTGTCGCTCCCATTCCTGAAGATGCGATCCCATAAACCAAAAAGCTAGTCAACAAGGCCCCAAGAAAACCTAAAACAATATAGGGAAAAGGTCCGCTGATATGAAAGAAGGAAATGCCGCAAACTACAAATAAGGCAGCGCCACTGTTCACACCCAAAATACCAGGATCCGCTATCGGATTTCTTGTGATATTCTGCATCAAACAACCGGATACAGCTAAAGAAGCACCGGCCAATACTCCAAAAATCGTTCGCGGCAGTCTTTGTTGAATCACGCTGAATTCAAACGATTCGTTTTGTGTCATAAAAGCTTCCAGTAACGCAGAAAACGAAAAAGATTTTGCCCCAATCGACAAGGATAAAAACATTACAATTGCCAATAGAATCACTAAAAGAACAAACACAAATATTTTGCCTTTTGTCTTCATACTAAATTTGATCTGCTGCCTTTGCCAATTCTTTTAGATAGGCATCGATTGTAGCTTGAATGCTTAAAACCGTTGGTGTAGCCGCACCAGCCAATTCTCCATCATTGTCTAAAACCACTACAGAGCCTCGTTGAATGGCCTTGATCTTTCCAAACAGCGCATCTTTTTGCAATAGATCTAACGTGGTGCTGTCTCCATAAGTCACCAGGATATCCACATCATTTAAAAGATCAGCATATTCGCTGGATAAGGAAATAGAGAAATCATCGGCATCTTTAACTTGATCTTCTAAACTTTTTGGAAAGCTTAGACCTAAATCTGTTAAGTAAGCAGCTCTGGGATCTTTAGGCAAATACACATAGAAGGAACCGGTATCGGAGGCATCTACCCATATAAAAGCAGCACTTTTTCCATCTAACTGGGGATATTCTTTACATTTATCCTGTATCAATTTTTCTGTATCAGCAACCAACTGTTTTCCTTCTGCTTCCATTCCCATCCCTTTCGCATCCAACAATACCTGCTGACGCCAAAGTGTCTGCCAGGGCTTTTCGGGATAAGCAATCACAGGGGCAATCTGCGACAACGTGTCATAATCCTCCTGTGTAAGTCCTGAATACGCCGCAAGGATCACATCTGGATTTGTATCGGCAATGGCCTCAAAATCCAATCCATCTGTATCATCAAATACCACAGGATCGCTCACTCCCAGCTCTTCAAATACTTTTTGTGTCCAGGGATGCAAGCCCTGTTTATTGACAGTACCAAAGTTTGCTCTTGAAACACCAACAGGTACAACACCCAAAGCCAAAGGCACATCTTGATTTCCCCATGAAACCGTAGCGATTCGTTCTGGTTTATGATCTAACACCGTTTGTCCAAAAGCATGTTCAATCGTAATAGGATAACCTGTTGAATCCGACTCTTGTTTATTGGTATCCACTCCACTATCTGTACTACAGGCAGCAAGAACAAAACTTAAGATCACTGCCAGACTTACTTTCCATATTTTTTTCATACAACCTCCTCATTAGTTAGTTCTAGCTAACATAGTGTATCGAAAAAATAGAATGATGTCTAGTAAAATTATAGATTTTGTAGACGATGAACTTTCATCTCTTTGATCGTTTAATCTTTAGAAAATAAAAAAAGGGATTTCTCCCTCATTGATAAACGGTTGGCAATTGTATCACATCGATGTTCTCATTTTCTATCTCGACAATGCTGACAGAACAATTGGGAACCAATGCTTTGGTCAAATTTTTGGTAGCTGCGAGCTGTCGAAACTCTTCTGAATTCTCCTCTAAGAACTGTCGAATGATCGATCCATGACTGACAATTAAAACATCTCCGGTTTCTTTCTTTGAAATCTCTTTGCATGCGCTCAAAAATCGTTGAGCAGCATCATGTCGATTCTCTCCGCCATGCTCGTAGAACACCTCCGGCTTTACGACACCATCCGGGAAAATCGTTTTTGTATATTCTGCCTCGTAATCTCCAAAAAACACTTCTTTAAAGCGTTTATCCTTGTGAATAGGAATATTTCGATCATGAAGTATCAGTTCCAATGTATCCCCTGCTCTTTCACTTCCCGAATAATATCCAGCGGACAAGGAAACCGTATCAAAAAATAAGCGTAGTTTCTTTGCCTGCTCTCTTCCTTTTTCCGTTAAAGGAGAATCACACCATCCCTGAATACGACCTATTACATTAAACCAAGTTTGACCATGTCGAACAATATATAGCTTCATTCACTGCTCCCTTTCTAAAACATTAATAATTTCTTCTCTTTTCGTTCCTAAAACCATTTTATCTTTTATCGTATATTGATAACGAAAACCAAGCTTCTCCTGGACTCTTTGGCTTTGTTTGTTCTCTTTATAGTAACCACAGAAGATACGTGTAAGCCCTAATTGAGAAAAGCCATAAGTCAATAAAGAATTTGCCACTTCCGGCACGATTCCTTGTCCCCAATACGCTTTGCCAATCCAATATCCAAGTTCTGCCTCTTTATCATGCAGTTCCACATTTGCCTGTCCCTGAAACATCAACGAAATACATCCGATGATCTCATTAGTCTCTTTTAGAACAATGGCATAGGTTTCCGGAAAATTAAATACATTTTTAATGATCTCTTTGGATTCTTCTACACTTTGATGAGGCGGCCATCCTGCTCTCGGTCCGATATCCGGATCCTTTGCCAAATCGTATAATCGCAAAGCATCCTCAATCTTCCAGTGTCGTAATAAACATCTTTTTGTTTCCATGTGTTTATTGTACCACAAATTATATTAGTGGATACTAACTGTATGAAATTGCAGTTTTTGTTGGTCTTTGTTAGAATGAAACAGACGTAAGGGAGTAGTTATCTTACAAATAGGTAAGTGGGTAAATCAACATATTGATCGGTTGATCTGGTTTACTGTAAAAAACGAGACTTATGCGATTTTTTCGCATGGGTCTCGTTTCTTTTTGGGAGGACTTATGGATACTTTTACTTTACTTTTAACTGCGGTTTCTCTTGCCATGGATGCAAGTGCCGTTTCTTTAGCCAAAGGCATGGCATTGCCAAGAAAGAGTCTTTTAAAATATGCCTTTATTCTAGCTTTTGCCTTCGGTATCTTCCAAGCTATTATGCCTTGTATCGGTTATTTTGCCGGCAGTCAATTTGCGGTTTTCATATCTAATATCGATCATTGGATAGCTTTTATTCTGTTAGGGATCATTGGCATTAACATGATCAAAGAAGGAAGAGAACAGGAAGAAGAATGTGAAATACTGCACTCCATCCCTTTAAAGACTGTTCTTTTATTAGGAATTGCGACAAGCATTGATGCCTTAGCTATCGGTGTAAGCTTTGCCTTTTTACAGGTACCTATTCTTTGGGCTGCCGCATGGATAGGAATCATCACTTTTTTGCTTTCCTTCTGTTGTGTTTTATTAGGCAAGAAGTTAGGATCGATCTTCCAAAAATACGCTGAATACCTTGGTGGATGCATGTTGATTTTCCTTGGTTTTAAAATCCTCATTGAACATTTATTCTTCTAAAAAAGACAGAGAGTCATAAGGTAGCGTCAAGAATTATGTGTAAAAGTATATCCTTGGTAAAGCAGATTAGCTCTTGAACCAATCTTCTCTAGTTGTTTGTCCAAAACCTCTATGTACGTGATTCATGTTTTTCTCGTTGTAACGATTGAATTGAATCACAAGGTATTTCTCTTCAGATTTTTCCGTTGGAAATTGTTCTTTCTTTTTGAAACTTCGTTTTAATTGTTTATTGTTTCCTTCAATCAGATTTGTTGAATAAATCGTATGCCTAACACTTTCTGGGTAATCATAGAATGTAAACAGATAGTCATTGTTGCTGAGACTTTTCA
>NZ_ATUT01000036.1 GCF_000420345.1 Faecalicoccus pleomorphus DSM 20574
TGACCATGATCACAGACAAAACGTTTTTTACAGGAATTACATTTCAACATCTGTTTACCAGCCTTGGTTTTACCCGCTTTTACGAGCACGGGATGATGTTGACCACATTTAGGACAGTATTCGAAATGAAAGTGATCCATCTGTTGATTGATTTCCAGATAATCACGGATCATTTGAGAAATACGATCTTTTTGATAAGCGCAAAGTTTTTCATCAATAGAAGGGACTAAAAAATCAGAACTAGTATTCATCAACATATAAGTACCTCGTTTCTCTGTACTTATAAAATACTGTCTGATTCGACACTATTTATGTCATATCAACAAATTGGAGGTTAAGCGACTGTGTAAATAATAAAAGAATGATTGCTCTGGCAGTCAACAAAATAAAACAGCACCAGCTAAAATGAAAAAATTTACCACGAAATCCTCCCTGATAAAAGGCATTGCACAAAGTCCAGAGTAGTATAAAGAAAACTGCGTTTTGTACAAGACTGATCCGGTTGCGAAAAGCACAGGGTACGATAAAAAAGCTGTATAAGAAAATTTGATGAAGGGAATATCGGAAAGGGAAAAAGTAATGTAAAAACGTCAAAAGAAAAATAAAGGTCAGTAAATCAAACAAGAAATTTATTGTGAGCATTGTAGGTAATGTAGATATCCTTTCATAAATGAAGCTTTGTATTTTTTAGATAGCGGAATAGAAACACCATTGGTCAAAAGAATGTCCTTTTTGTCACGGGTAAGATCGGCAATATGTCGATAACTGACAAGAAAGGCTTTATACGATTGTCCAAAATCATAAAAGCTCAGACATTCTTTCCAATAGGAAAGGGAATAAGTCGTTCGATATTTTTTATGTTTTAAATAGAGATACGTATGCCGATCATAAAATTCTACATAATATACATCTTTATAGTAAATCTTATAAGGAGAAATCTTTAAATCCGTCAGAGCCTTCTGTTGTTTACAATCCCCTAAGATCACATCGTAAAAGACACGTTGAAAATCAAGGAAAGAGATAGGCTTTAATAAATAACGTTTAGCCTCGATCAAATAGCCCTGTTGAAGATATTCGGCATATAAAGAAGTGATAATGATAGGGATTTTAGGACACTGCCTTCGGATGAGATGCCCCAATTGGATACCATTATAAGAGGTTAGCCGGATATCTAAGAAAATCAGATCATAGTTCTTAAAATTTAAGTCGGATTTTTCATTTAAGATCGTAAGATGATAAGAAATGTTTTCCTGCGCAAAAGCATCATGAATGAGATGCGATAGATGTTTTATATCCTCTAGATGATCTTCACATATTAATATTTGAAACATGAAAGCTCCTTTTCAAAGTGGAAAAATGGGTAAAGGTTACACCAGTCAAACACAAAGAAAAAGAGGTTTGGCCATATTATGAATGGAAAGATACGAAAATGGAAAATAGACCCGTTTCATAATCAAATCCTTTCTAAAATATCATAAGATATTCATTCTTGTAGAAAGAAACGTTTGTTTAGTTTTAAAAATTATAAGATCTATATTTTTATCAAAGGCTATGAAATATGTAATGCTTACTTGCCTTTATTGTATCGAGTATAAGTTGTAATAAAAATAACCGACTTATTCGCTATGAAAGGAAGTATAGTTCCTGGGATAAGTCGGTCATAAAAAACTAAATTAATGTATCTTGATATTCAAAAACACAGGAAGAAATCTCATACATCAAGGATGTATATACGTTTACATCTTTAGAAAAGATGACCAGGATATAGTCTCTTCCCGGTAAATAGACAATACCGCCATCATGATAATATGTATCAGCACAACCGGTTTTGTGGGCAAATTCAACATTTTGTCCTAAACCACTCTGTAAAGCCGTGTAATCCGTACAACGTTTAAAAAGATCGATCATTTGATCACAGCTTTTTTTTGATCCCAGTTCATGATCATAGAGCTTTTCAAAAAATATACCGATGTCACTTGCACAGCTGACATTGGCACCGCCGTCCGTAAAAAAGTGCTGGCCAGGCTGTAGGCCATGATGCAATGCGGTATTTCGCATGCCGATTTGTTGAGCCAGAACATTTGCCTTATGTAAGCCATAAAGTCCATTGCCATCTCCAATCACTTCCATTAACACATTATAGGATGTGTTATCGCTGATGGTGATCATAGGTTCGATCCATTGCTCATATTGTGCATAGTTGATCGTTCCTGCATCAATTTCTTGAAAAACAGCGGCCAGGGCAACGGTTTTGATCATGCAGCAGGGATACATGGATTGCGGATGAATCTCAAATTCTTTTCTGGTTCGCAAGTCTTTAAAATAGACACTGATATCACCAGAGTATTGAGAAAGAATCTCCTGCACATCATTTTGAATCTCTTCAATATCAATCTGTAAGTTTCCATTTTTATCAAAGACGTATTTCTTCTTATTGATTGTCTTAGTACCGGTTACCATATGCCCTTTTTGATCAAAATAAGAAAGCATCGGTTTTTCATTCTTTGTGTAGGCTTTAAACTTCTTTTTAAGCATCTGTCCATCTTTTTCAAAATAATAGGTTTTTCCATTAATTGTATGCAACCCTGTTACTCGTTTTCCATTTTTGCCAAAATAATATGTTTTGTGATTTATGGTTTGAAAGCCTTTTTTCATAAAGCCGGTTTCTTTTGAAAAGTAGTAATAATCTTTACCGATCTTTTTCATACCGTGTGCCAGTTCACCATCTTCATTAACATAGACCATCGTTGAAGAGACAAAAGGGAATAAGGAAACAAAACCTTGTTGATGGGAAAGATGAACTGCAAAGCTTAGAACTAAAAAAGAGCATAGTGAGACTATAACCAATATAATCTTCTTCATGCTCCATTTTCTTTTCAGAGGTTGCTTATTCATACTTTTCTCTTCCATCTATCTTATTATTTTTATAATAGCGCAGTATTTATTAAAATCAAGGAATTTAGAAAGATAAACCATCCGATGTGTTCAAAAAATCAGGTTATTTAAAAATTATTTGAAAAAAAGTTAGATTTTTTGAACCAAAAAGTTTTTCGGAAATTGGGGGTTTTAAGATTTTTAGTTTATTTTAAGTTTAAATACAGTATTTATCTAAGTAAAAGAAGGATTAATTTAAACCGGGTAAAAAAAGATTTATTGTCCGACCATATTAGAATTTTAATCTATGTACTATTCATATTTGACGGTTTATTCTTTATTCAGATATGAAGAAGAGAAAATTATGCTTTCTTTTTAGATAAGAACAGACGTAATTTACCTCTAAAATTCTTGTAAATCCAAAGTAAATACACTGAGATATAAAAGATGTAGATTGGAAGGCCTAACATCCCCTGTAAAAGATAGCTTCCACTATAAAGATATATACACATTAAAACGATGCTTAGAATATCTTTTACCACAAATCCGATTAAGTAGATCTTCATTTTCGTTTTTGAATACTCTTTTATTTTATCTGATGATAAAGGCTTTTTAAACTGCGCTATATATAACCAGCCATAAATTGTATAAATTAAGAATAGAACAAGAATTAAAAAGTAAGAACGAATATAAATAAGAGAAAAAGTAATAAACAATAAAGTAAAAAGAGTATCAAAAACTATGTATAAATAAGAATCGGTAATCAATCCTTTTTTCAAACAGCGTATATAAGCAATCATGCATAACACCACAATAATTAAAATCGCAACAAACTCCAATGGAAAGGTCGCCGGATCATTCCTTGGTCCACTCATATTAATTTCCTCCTGACTAATTTAGGTTTTCAGAAGCAGCGTTTACAATTGAAGCATTAATAAATTTATCCATCCATTTCGAACAGCGGTCATCGATGTTAGGGTTGTTTGAGTAATTACTAAACATATTATTAGCGGCAATAATCGATGCAGTGCTCCACTCGGATAGATCGCCTATATACCAATTCTTAGCTTTATCACCTGCAAAATAAAACATAAATACCATGACCCGTACCTTTGAAGTATCCCAATGATTAAGTCCTCCCTCTAATTTAAAATTCTCAGCGTCGCTGCCGGCAGCTCGAAACATCCATTGCATATCAGTGACATTGGATGTATTCCAAGAATCTAACCCTTTGATCACAAATGTATCATCGATAAAACAACCAGCTTCTTTAAAAAGATAAGCCATGCTTTTAACTTGAGATGTATCTACTTTTGATACATCAATGGATTCTACATAATATAAATCATTGAACCAGAATGACATATCAGTAGGTTGTATCCTATGTCCAATCTCTATCGCTTTGATCCAATCCTTATCTTTTTGCCAATAAGGAAGATGATCTTCATTGTCGAATATATATCCGTCCTCTTCAAAAGAAGGATACTCTTTTATTACAGAACCATGTTTTTCTTTGTTTTTTTCTTTGTCCAATGAACTTTCTTCTATGATCAAGGTTCCATCTGTATATAGAACAGTAGAAAATATTTCTTTTTGTAAATACCACTGCAGAAAAAAATACATGATGACCGGAACTATGATGTATATCGCGATATAAATGTATTTCAATTTTTTTGTCATCATAATCATCCTCACAATCATAATGAAAACAGAAGTATGGCCTATCTAAATTATAGTTTTAGTTATATTCTCCGGCAATTTTTTTGGTATGGATGACATAATTTTTGTTTAAATGGTTTGTCGATGTCTATTAAAAATAAAAATGAATCTTCATATAGGTATTAAGATTCATTTTAAGGTGTTTATTTAAATCACTGTTAATATGGTATAAGAGTTTTCCTTTATGTCAATTTTAGTGTATGGATCATATTTTTCTTGAATTTTGTTGGGTAATTGATAGCTTCCAATAGGATCCTTAGGGGGAATAAATTCAATTTTTACAGCTGATTTTGAATGTATTTCCTTACATGAAATATGAATTACTTTTTTTGGTTTTTGATTTTGTTTTATTGAATGGATTGAAAAATCCAATAAAGAATAGAACAAAAGTACTTGGTCTGTATATGCAATGGAAGACAGGTCACAAAAGACAGATGTTTCAATATCTATCTGATCTTTACGAATATCATCTAAAAAATGATTGATGACAGCATTAAGTGCAGGAGCATTTGTATATATCATATTAAACGCTTTACTGGTACTGCTGCTGATAGTTTGAATCATTTTATGAAGATTTTCTTTATCATTTATTTTTTCATAGACATTTAACAGATTACACTGGTGTAGAAGTTCATGTAAGAAATTAAAGTTTAAATGATAATTTTGATCTAACATTTTAATCTTTTCTTGAAAAAGTTTCTCTTTTTGAGTGAATAAGGTAACTTCATTTTGCAGTTTCATAGATTGAATGGACTTTATGTATAAAAAGAGCATGACAAAATTAGAGATTACTAGTCCGAAAAGTACAGCACTTATCATGAATGGACTGTTCGCATTAAAAAAGTATTCTGTTATGTTTAGGGCAAAGAAAAGTGTTATAAAAGGTAATATCAACAGAACCCAACTGTAACTAGGTATTTTCTTATTTAAAATCTGATGGAAAATACTGGAGAACAATAAATCAAAGAAAGCAGAAAAAAGAAAACATAGAAAAAGGATAAACCAGTTATTGATTTCATGATTGGGTATAAAAACGGTAAAGATCGTACCAACCAGACACTCGGATGTCAGAATATTGATCTCTAGAAAAAGAGTAGTGCATAGTGTATGAAATGTAGTTAAGGGCAATATGGTTTTAAAAAGTAAAAACTCTAGAAAGATCATTACAAATTTGGTGTATATGCTTGGATAGTAATAAATTAGAAAAGCGATGATTATTGCGGTGATAAGAGAGCACCCAAGACTTTTTCCATAATCAATCCTTAATTTACAGCGGTTATTGAGAATCAAAGTCAATGCAGCTATATAACCCCAACAAGTAAAAAAGAAAGAAATCATAATTGGTTCTCCACACTTTCCAGCCAACTGTTAATAAAGCTTTTCTTAAAGCCTCTGGATAAAGGAATATGTTCTTCATTCAACAGGAAGACATAATCTTGTTTTATATCTGCGACAAAACGACAGTTTACCAGATATGATCGATAACATTGAGAAAAAGAATATGGTTTTAGCTTGTTTTCCCAGTAACCTAGAGAATAAGGGGTAACGATCCTTTGTTTATTTGTTAATTTGATATAAGAATGTCGATCATAGTATTCAATATATAAGATATCTTTGAGAAGGATGCGTTTTCGTGAAATTTTTTTATCGAGAATACTGGCAGTATCAAAAGAATATTCATGAACTACACGTTTTAAGTTTATATTAAATTGTTCTTGTGATGATAGCATAAAATATCTTGTGTAAATTCGTTTTTCTGGAAATATAGAAAAAAAGGTATATCCTTAGTAAAATTAGTTCGACCAAAAACAATTTACGAAAGGAATATACCCATGAACTATTTTACTACATCTTTAATGAAAAACCTATTTTCTAATGACAACAATCTTCCAGCTTTTGAACAGGCTGTAACTGAACTGTTTCGTTCAGAGTTGGAGAAATCTCTCAATGAAATACTCGCATATGAGTTGACGGCTTTTCTTGATTATGAACCATACGCTAGAACCAATAACGAAAATTCTAGAAATGGTTCCTATCAAAGAAAGTTTGAT
>NZ_ATUT01000037.1 GCF_000420345.1 Faecalicoccus pleomorphus DSM 20574
ATATAGTGTTGGATGGTACTGTATATTTAGACGAAACGTATTTTTCAAAAGCCAAACAGAACAAGATCAAAAAAGACGGAAAAGAACTGCGAGGAATATCCAGGAACAAAATAGGAGTAGGGGTTGCCTGCAATGATAAGGCATCCATCTACATAGTGACAGGAACATCAAAACCATCCAGGACCTCGACAATGAGAACCTATGGAAAACATATAGCCGAAGGTTCGACAATCGTTCATGATGAAGAAAAATCTCATAACATACTTGTTGAAGAACTGGGATTAAAAAATGAAGTATATTTATCTAATGAAATAAAACAGCTGAACGATAAAGAGAATCCATTATATCCAGTCAATCATCTCCATATGTTACTTAAAAAATTTATGAGAGCACATGGAGGTTATGAAAGAGAAAATCTGCAAGACTGGATGAATTTATTTTGGTTTATTATGAATGAGCCTAAAGACCGATATGATAAAGTTCTAAAGTTCATCAAAATGGCGATAATGTCACCAAAAAGGGTGAAATATCGAGATGCTTTATCAAAAAGACACGATAAATAAAGGATTGTTACCCTTTATGTGCAAAGGACGAGCCTTAAATATAAATAAAAGATATATAAGATAATAGCAAATCAGAGTTTGTGATGGTAGATAATATGGAATGGTTTAATGTTTTTGGGCTGATTTTTATTGCAGTCATTATGATACCCAATGTTGTATTTGCGATTAAGTGCAAAGATGGATTTGATAATAAGTGGAACAATAAATATGTTGAGGTCACAGAACAAGTAGGGAGATTGGGTTGTTTCGGATTCATGATAATCAATATTCCGGGAACTTGGTTCGGGTGGTGGTCTGACGAAGCATTTGCACTATATCTGATTGTAGATACCATATTGGTAATGCTTTATTGTGCTATTTGGATTATATGTTTTAAGAAAAACAGCGTTTTCAGAGCATTAGCACTTTCTATTATTCCTTCAATGTTGTTCTTATTTAGTGGGATTATGAGTAGGTCAGTGCTATTGATTATTGCATCAGTATTATTTGCACCAAGTCATATTGTGATTTCATATAAAAATGTAAAATGATATTTACAAATTCATATTTAACTATCTAATCTTCAAAAACCATTGATTTTTCAAGGCTTCACGCCTGTTTTCCGTTCAAACCTTATCTGTTTGCCCTTGTTTTTGCCCTTACGAGCCGAAACAAGGGCAACTTTTTATTCCCCGCCGACCACCTTATCCAGCAGCCTTGCGGAAGTGCGCTTCGCTTCCCTTGTAGAGTGAGCGTAAATGTTCATTGTGGTACTGACATCAGAGTGTCCGAGAAGTTCCTGCACATCTTTCGGCTTTGCGCCGCCGGACAACAGATTGCTTGTGTAGGTGTGGCGGAGCGTGTGGAAATGAAAATCCTCAAGCCCTTTCACTTTCTTCTTTGCCGCCCTGCACATAATCCCTACCGTACTCGGCGCTTCATACGCCCCGTCTGCTCTCAGGCAGACAAAGGAGATTTCCTTGTAGTCCTCCGGGACTTTCTCTGTCCTTTGCAGGCTGTAAACCTCATAATAGGTGCGCCCTTTTTCCTTTACTTCTTTGTAGTAGTTCAGGTAATAAAGCTCCCCGTAGCGGAAACGGTTTTTGCGCTGTTCTGTTCTCGCCGCCCGCAGGATTGCCGCCAGCGTGTCGCAGAAATCAACGGTGCGGACTTTGCTTCGCTTTGTCGTTCCTACTTCGGTTGTGTGCCTTGTTCCGTTATAGCGCATACTGCGGCGTACTGTAAGATATTGTTCCTCAAGGTTAATATCCTGCCAAGTCAAGCCGCATACTTCCCCGATACGAAGCCCCGTGTAGTACGCTATCTGCACAGGCAGCAAGGCGGGATTGTCTTTTGCCTTGAGAAATTCCTCCAGCTTTTGGAACTGCTCATGGGTGATAGTAGGAATACTGGAAGTATCTTCCTCACTGTCCGAGAAAATATCCGTTTCCTGCTTCCTGCCCCTCAGCTTCACATACTGCATAGGGTTAAAGGTAATCAGTTTTTTCGGGAAAACCGCAAAGCGGAAGGAATTTTGGATCAATCTTGCAAGGGAAAGCCAGCAGGAGTTTCAGCGCAGCGGCACAGAGGGTAAATGTATCGAAGCAAGGGAACTGATTATCGCCTTGCCCGAAATCTATACGCAATACGAGCCGCAGCAGGTACTCACGGACTTTACAGAGGAGTTCCGCAGGCGGTACGGTGTGGAGTGCGTGTCCGCCCTCCACCACAACAAGCGCAAGACGAATTATCATATCCATCTGATTTTCAGCGAGAGGAGGCTGCTCCCCGAACCCGATGTGAAGATTGCTTCCCGCAGCGTGTTCTTTGACGAGACTGGAAAGCGTGTCCGCACCAAAAAGGAAATCACGGGAGAGGACGGGCAGATACGGAAAGGCTGTACCGTCATCAAAAAAGGCGAGGTATACGAAAGCCATCTGTTTACTACCAAAGATACACGCTTTAAGGGAGAGCCCTTTCTACGGGAGATAAAGGAAGTGTATACGGAACTTATTAACCGCCATATCTCTGATCCTGAGCAGCACTTAAAGGTGTTTGATAAAAACAGCGTCTATCTGCCGACCAAGAAAATCGGCAAGAACAATCCCAAAGCGGACGAAATCAAAGCCGACAATGCCGCAAGACAGGAATGGAACAGGACAACGGATATGGCGTTATTATCGGGTATCTCCGAAGCAAAGATTTTAGAAGTCAAGCGGACAGAGATACACGAAAAAACGAGCCAGTTTATCAAAAGCAAGGGCTGGCTGCCGGGTCTGTTCCGCAGTATCGTCAGCAAGGCAAAGGACTTCCTGCAAAACCTAATCCGTGAACACGATATGCCGCCGAAGCCTGTCCTTGAAATAGATATGGCAGAGTTCCGTACCATGCAAAAGCTGATGATAAAGGCGCAGGATAAGGCGAAAGAAATCCGGCATTTGCAGGATACGGTACTTCCGAAACTGAAACAGCAGATTGCCGACACAAAAGGGATTTTCAAAGGTAAGGAGCGCAAGGCGCTCACAGAGCAGATACAGCGGACAGAAAAGGCAATCGCTGAAAAGCTGGATAAACTGCCCGATGTTCTGAAAGAGGACGGTTATTCCGATGTGCAGGCATTCATGGCAACCTACCGCAAGGCGGAGGCTGTTGTGGAGCAGTACAACCGTGACCTTGCCGCATGGGAGCGGCAGGTCAGGGAAAAACAGAAACCCACTCAAAAAGAGCAGGCAAAGCCGCCTGAACGGGAGAGTGTACTAAAACGCCTGCGCCAGCTTCAGGCAGAGGGCAAGCAGAGAAACCCGCCGAGACAGAGAAAGAAATCCTTTGACAGAGACAGCCGATAGGCACGAAAACAGCCGCTATGGTATTACCCATGCGGCGGCTTACATAGTTTGATTAGTGTTCCCGCTTTTGAATAACGGTTATCTGTAAATCCTTTGCGTTGATAAGTGTTTCCTGCTTGCATTTAGGGCAGTAGAGGGGAAAATTCTTTAATTCGGTATCTTCTCGTAATTGAAGGCGTGTTTTACTTTTACAGATAGGGCATAATAGCCATTCTATTCTCATTTTGATTTTTTATCAAAGGCATTGGTAATTGCAACGATAGCAGGAAACATAACTCCCGCAACAACCCAAATTATCCAACTCTGCCCCCAATTATTTGATGATAGACTGTATCCTAAATAAATTGCTGTTGCAATTACCCAATATGCGATATATATAGCATCAGCAATAGACGGTTTTTCCTTGTTTTCTTTAGAATATTCGCCTTCCTGCAAAAGTTTTTCATAGCTCGCCCATATAATCCCCGTCTTGATAAAACAAATTACACCTACGCCTGCAATGAGAAAGGAAAGGGAAAGCATAATCATTAGAAATAGGTCGTTATCAGCGTCAATTATTGCTCCAACAAAAAGCGGAATTAAGGCAGTAATACACAAACAAGTTCCTGCAATATTATTCTTTGTGTGCAAATCTTTGTATTTTGCTTTGCGTTCTTTAACCATTCCACTCACGCCATACTCGGTTTCAAACTTTTCTTTTTCCAAATATGCAAAGGGAGCGGTTTTGCTACCACTTGATATAAACATTACGGCGGCTATTGCTACAAAAATAATAAGAGCAATCATTCCAATTCCACCTGCAATATCTTCGCTCAA
The DNA here is from genome assembly GCF_000420345.1 of Faecalicoccus pleomorphus DSM 20574. Taxonomy (GTDB): domain Bacteria; phylum Bacillota_I; class Bacilli_A; order Erysipelotrichales; family Erysipelotrichaceae; genus Faecalicoccus; species Faecalicoccus pleomorphus. The sequence goes on from NZ_ATUT01000037.1 coordinate 4,205, forward strand.
GCCGCCTGACGTACTTTCACTAATTGCACCCAATATCAAAAGAGCTATCGGAGATAAGATACACAAAAAAGCAGCATACGCTATTGTTTTAGCTGTCCTTGATTTTACAGAGAGAAAAGCATTTGCTTCCTCCATAGAGACACGCTTTAATGACGGCATATCATTGGACGAGTTGATATGCTCTGCTTGCTCAATTTCGTCTTTAAGTAAATAATCTGTACTTACTCCGAATAGTTCGGAAAGGCGTATCATTTTATCAAGGTCAGGAACAGATTGTGCTCCCTCCCATTTTGAAACAGATTGTCGTGTTACATTCATTTGTTCGGCTAACTCCTCTTGTGACCAGCCTGCTTTTTTTCGTAACAAAATAAGTTTATCGGCAAAAATCATAATTTTGTCCTCCTGTTAATGTGATTGTTATACTTATTTTAGCGATTGATAAAGTTGCTAACCACCAATCAGCACCATTCAATATGTCAACTGGCAGTTGCAACTGCCCAAAATCCTTTTTTACTTCTCGTTGTTCTTCTTTCTCCTATCTATCGGTTTCTTTGCATCTTTTGGTATGAGCCATACTCTGCTTAAACGTACAACACCCTCAATCCTGTTTTCAGAACATAGTGTCTGTATTCTTCGTTCTGAAATATCCCATTTAGTTGCAGCTTCCTGTACCGTCATATATTCAAACATAACAAACCTCCACATTATTAGTAGATATATTATACTCGGTCAAACGAACAATAGCAAGAAACGAATCGTGAGCACCACCACCCAAAAGAACAGCGGCAGAGATTTCTCCCTGCCGCCTTTGCCTTATGCAAAAATAATCTTCCTCTCCACAATCTCCCTTGCACACGCCCGTATGTTATTGAGCCGCCCTGTCCATTCTAAGGCGTTTTCTGCCTTTAACTGTTCCATAATACCTTGTGCCTGTTTCATCTGCTCTACCAACCGAAAGAACATCTCCTCCGTCTGCTTATCAATGTCGGCAAGGTAAGCGTTCAGCCTGCCGCTTGTGAGCAGATTAAGGTATGTAATCCTGCGGTATTCTTTCAAATACTGCAAGTGTCGCTGTCCCCATAAGCCGATAGGCTGTTCTTTTTCGGCTGGTAAAATAAGACAAGGAATATAATAATCTCCTTGCAGTTCATACCACAGATCATTTATCATCGTAAATATACTTGTCCATTGAAAAATCCTCCATTATAATATATTCGCACATACATCACAGTTCTCCGATTGCCACACTTATGTTTATTCTTGTTATGAGATTTTCTTGCCCTTGCATTTGCCCTTATGAGCAATGAGGGAAAGAGTAAACTTGTGTGTGACCGTATAAAGAGATAAGGCGAACACATTGCGATAAATCCTTTATTTTCAAGGCTTTTGGAGGATTTTATTAAAACACTGTAACCTCTGTTGAGAGGTCATAATTTACTGATATTCAAATCCTAATTTGTAGAGATGATAGGAGTATTTATGAATAAAAAGTTAGTGAAAGAATTTTTAATAATAACATTTGTTATAATGCTAATATTTTGGGGTGGTTGTGCTTTAATTAGTCAAATATTTAACTTGACAATAAATAATATATTTTTAAGGATTATGCACATTATCGGGGGATTCTCTCCAACTATTGCCTCTTATATATCACTAAAGAGAAATAACAAAGTTAAGAATTTAAAAGAATGGTTAAAAAAGATATTTGATATAAAACATAATATTTGGACTTATATTTTAGTAATTTTATTTGTATTGATTTATTATGTTTTGGGGTGTGCAATAAATGGATTTAAATTTGGTGCTCCTATATTTATGCTTATAGTAATTTTACCAATGATGTTATTTGGTGGTGGAAATGAAGAAGTTGGATGGAGAATGATTTTACAACCTGAATTGGAAAAGAAATTTGGATTTCATATAGCAACAATCTTTACTTCTATTATTTGGTGGTTATGGCATTTACCAATATTTTTTATAATAGGAACAGCAAATGCAAATATGAACTATTTTCTTTTTGGAATAATGTGTTTAACCTTATGCTATGCTTTGGCAACAATAAGAAAGGTATCGAAAGGTGTATTT
>NZ_ATUT01000038.1 GCF_000420345.1 Faecalicoccus pleomorphus DSM 20574
TAAATTCTAAATTCTGAAGAAGAATCTATACTTCAATTAATAAAGGACAACACAATACTTTTAAAAAGGTATCACCCGATTTTTTCAGTATAGAACTATAAATGATAGAAATTGACTATATTTCCAAAAATGCTATAATCCAAGTAGGCAAAGGAATATAAAAATTCGCCATCAAAAAACCACTCTTGGCAGAGAGTGGTTTTTATTTTATCTAAAATGACGTATAGAGTGGCAGCTCTATACGTCTAGGCTCATTGCAGAGAATAAAATTAAATTATTCGAGTCAAAAACAGACGTTTCAGAAACAAAAAAAGAGCCACCCAATCAATCCTGGTGGGGTAAATCATGGAGTAAATAAAAGGCATTAGATGATGATATGATCCCACTAAAGTGGACACACGAAATAAATAAACGTGTATCTATGGAGGTGGGATTTTTCTATGGGAAGAAAGCCAAAATTATCTGCTGATATGAAGGTATGTATCTGCAAACAATATCTAGATGGAGAGAAAAGTGCAGCAGAGCTCTCTCAGGAATATGGTATTTATTGTAATACGATTCATAGATGGGCAAAATCATACCAATCAAAGGGTGCCAGTGCATTTGATATAAAATTACATAATGCTGCCTATACGAAAGAGTTTAAACAACAAGTGGTTGAAGCTTATTTGAACGGCGGAGGCTCTATGGAAGATTTGGCTATTCGATATGATATTCCTTCAAGAGAAACGCTACGACGATGGATCATGAAGTATAATAACCTTGAAATGCTTAAGGATTACGACCCTAAGCCGGAGGTATATATGAAAGATCGTAGCAGAAACACAACACTAGATGAACGCATTGAAATCGTAAAGTATTGTTTGGAGCATGAAACAAACTATAAGAAGACTGCCGAAGTATTTGATGTTTCTTACACGCAGGTGTATCAATGGGTCAAGAAGTACCAGTCCCTTGGAGATGATGGTCTTGTCGATCGTCGTGGACAGCACAAGAGCGAAGATCAATTAAGTGACATCGAAATATTGGAACGCAAAGTCAAATTACTGGAGCGCCAGCTCAAGGAAAAAGAAATGGAGAACGAGCTATTAAAAAAGTGCAGGAAATCGAAAGGAGGCGATCTTCTCCAAGGCAAAGAACGAAGCGAAATATCTAGCAGTCAAGGAACTTCACGAGGAAAAAAATTACAGCATTCAATGGATGTGCAAATGCTTAGGTATCAGGCGCTCCTCATATTACAAATGGCTAAATCGCTCGATTTCCGACAATGAACAGGAAGATATCGAGTTATCAGATATCATCGCAGAATATGATGAAAGGTATGGCGGCATCCTGGGGTATCGCAGAATGTGTATGTTCATCAATCGCGATTATGATAAGCACTATAACGTGAAACGGATTCACCGAATCATGAAGATCAAAAATATTCATTCAACCATTCGAAGAACAAGAACATGTTGCACAGTCGCAAATAAAGCGGATCAAACAGCTGCGAACATACTTCATCGAGAATTTGAAGCATCGAAGCCGAACGAAAAGTGGACTACGGATGTGACAGAATTCAAGGTGCCACATGCAACAGATAAGCTTTATCTGAACGCATTTATGGACCTGTATGATCGTTCGATCATTGCGTGGGCAATTAGTAAGCGAAATGACAATGCGCTAGTATTCGATACGTTTGAGCAGGCAATCAAGAATAATCCAGGCGCGCATCCGTTATTTCATTCAGATCGAGGATATCAATATAAAAGTCCGATATTTCAAAGTAAGTTGAAAGAACAGGGAATGGAGCAATCGATGTCAAGAGTAGCCTGTTGTTTGGATAATGGCCCTACGGAAGGCCTATGGGGAATCATTAAAACGGAGATGTATCAAATGTACGAGATTCACGATAAAGAAGATTTAATTGAAGCTATTGGCAAATATATCGACTTTTATAACAATCGTCGTTATCAATCGAGATTCGACTCCAAAACGCCTATGGAAGTAAGGAATGAAGCACTGGGCAATGAGTCACCAAATCAGTATCCAATTGCATTCAATCCTAGAATATCAAAATATAAGGAATCACTTAAAAACAAAGCCCAATCAGCATAATACCAATTGGGCAGGAATTTTTACTTATTTAATGTGTCCACTTGACAGGGACCAGATCAGATGATTCTGGTGCCTTTTATTTTTTATTCCGTTTATGCTTATTTTATTGATTTTAAATCATCAATATAAAGACTAACTTCACCACAATAAGGACATACTGCCGCTTTTATTTTTCCTAGATCTTCACTAAAAGTTCCTTGTCCTTTTGAAAGAATAACTGGTGCAACTCCTGCTAAAACAGCTGAAATTTTTAGCCCATATTCTTCTTTCATTTCACAATTACAACGAATACATTTTCTCATATACTATATATCCTCCATTATTTCATTAATTTTATTATACAGTACAATCATGTTCCGAGGCATATTACTTGGTACAAAATAAATAATATTAAGTATTGATACAGTTTTTGTTTATGCCATAATTCAGTTAGGCTAAATGGATATCAAGCCTGTGCTCGAGAAAAAAACACCTTCGGCAGAAGGTGTTTCAGCTTGTTGACAAACTACCTAATTTGAGATCTGATAAAAACATTTAAAAAAAAGTGGTAGGAAAAGTCTAATTTATGATTTGTTTTGAACCAAATAAAACTTAAATTCATCTTTTTTTTAATAAAAGTGGAGTTTAAAAAAGGCCGAATGACAAAGTCAGCTCAAAGAGCGACTTTGTCAACGGCCTGTGATAATGGATATTATCTGTAGTTTCTTTCTTTGAAAAGATCTTCTTTAAATCTTCAGACCAATTCCATGTTCAAGACAATATTTGCCCAGCTCTACTATTTTTTCCTCTTTTGCCTTATCCATATATTTACCCATAATAAAAGGAGAGGCTCCCCT
>NZ_ATUT01000039.1 GCF_000420345.1 Faecalicoccus pleomorphus DSM 20574
TTTCAATATCTGGAAAGTACTGTTTTCATCCAATATAAGCGTAAAGTTGAATTATGTCAGAGTCAACAATATGTACCTCTATCTCCCTTTGTTTTCAGTATAGAAAATTTCTGATTCTATACTGAAAAAATCGGGTGATAACTTTTTAAAAGTATTGTGTTGTCCTTTATTCATTGAAGCATAGATTCTTCTTCAGAATTTAGAATTTATAAAACATAGGGTAAAAATAAATGTATAATATCTCTATAAATTGGAATTTTCTGTTTTGTTAAAGGCGGATATTTTGTCCGTCTTTTTCTATTGACAAAGAAAAGGTAATGTATTACCTTAAATAAAGTAACATATTACCTATTGGAGGGCGTAATGAATTTAAAGGAAGTAATCAGAAGTGATAAAGTGAATTTTACAGGCTTTGAATCATCCTATTTTCTGTTGGGATTGCTAAGTGCCTTTGAGAACAGATTTCAGACAATGGCGGATAGTACTATGAAAGAAATTAGCTGGAAACAGTTTTTTGCAATCATATGTATCAACTTATGCAAAACTCCTCCTACAGTTAAGGAGTTAGCGGAAATCATGGGTAGCTCTCATCAGAATGTAAAGCAGATCCTCTTGAAACTGGAGAAGAAGGGCTTTGTAAGTATTTCTGTGGATGAGCAGGATAAGAGAAAACAACGCATTGAACTTACTGATTATTGCCAAGAGTTTTGTGAGAAAAACGATGAAATGAGTAGGGCTCTTTTGAAGAGAATGTTTGCGGGAGTGTCTGAGGAACAGTTACAGACTACTATACAGACCATTATACAAATTGAAGATAATTTAAAGGAGATTCGAAATTATGAGTAGAGGTATTATTCTATATCAATCTAAATATGGAGCAACGAAAAAGTATGTAGATTGGTTAGTGGAGGAACTTGGCTATGATTATGCAGAAACTAAGAATTCTAAAGTTGCTAATTTGCTGAATTATGATGTTATCATTCTAGGTGGAGGTGTTTATGCTTCTGGTATTGCAGGGCTGCAATTCTTAAAGAAAAATATAGGGCAGTTGACAGACAAGAAGATTGTAGTATTTGCAGTTGGTGCTTCTCCATATGATGAGAAAGCAATACAACAGGTAAGGGAGTTGCATTTTAAAGATACACTTAGTAATATTCCATTGTTCTATTGTCGTGGAGCATGGGATGAAGAGAAAATGAAGTTTACGGATAGAACGCTTTGCAAGATGTTACAGAAAGCAGTTGCAAAGCAAAATCCAAACGAATATGAACCTTGGCAAAAAGCATTGATGTGTGCAGTGGGGCAAAAGTGTGATTGGACAGATAAGTCGTATTTAGGACCATTGTTGAAGTACATTGAAGAATTATAGTTTTGGAGGTCTATATGAAAAAGTATGTGTTTGCATTTTTGATTTGGGTTATGATTATACCGATTGCAATATTAAATGGGGGATTTCGAGAATACGTACTCGTTAATCTTGGTGTGTTAGCACGCCCGTTAAGTGGAATTATTTTAAGTGTATGCATTTTTATTGTTGCCTATCTGCTAGTACCTAAAATAAAGAACTGTGTGAAAAGAGATTATATTATATTCGGCATAATGTGGTTTATACTGACAAATTTATTTGATTTATCATCATACATCAAAGCTGGAGATGGATTTGCAGGTTTATTACAATCATATAATATTTTTACAGGAAATCTATGGTTGTTGGTAGTATTATCAACATTATTTTCACCTATTATTGTGATGAAAATAAAAGAAAAGAAATAAGGTGAAAATTTCAGTTTATAAAGAAAGCGAAAAATTGGAATTTGGAGTGAAACAGAATGATTATAATAATCGAAATCGTAATTTTATGTATCGCGTTTTTTCTAATATGTTTTTGGGGAACAGGTACAGATAACAAAAATTTAAAAAGCTATTCATCTTATCCAGATGAAGTGCAAAATCGAATAAAGAGTATTGCAGAATATCAAGGAAAATTTAAGGAAAGCAATAAAGTGGTTACATTTGTATCCAATTTTCTGTTATTTCTGTTCGTACTATTTATATTAGGGTTGTTTATCAAAGAAAATGGCTTCACACATAATTTTCTTTGTTTAAGTATTATAGGACAGGGATTGAATATCTTTGACTTATTTATTGTAGACCTTTTATGGTGGCGGAATACAAAGCGTGTTCGTTTAAGAAAAATACCAGAAAAGGAATTGTATCAAAATCCGAAAAAGCATATAGAAGCGTTTATCAGAGCCTTTATTATGTATCTGCTAATTGCTCTGATAGACGGATATATATTGACACTTTTATAGGAATAGATATAAGTAAATCCCAGTTTGTTAAGTAGACAAATCCTAATTTGTAGAGATGATAGGAGTATTTATGAATAAAAAGTTAGTGAAAGAATTTTTAATAATAACATTTGTTATAATGCTAATATTTT
>NZ_ATUT01000040.1 GCF_000420345.1 Faecalicoccus pleomorphus DSM 20574
TAAATTGTTTTTGGTCGAACTAATTTTACTAAGGATATACCTTTTTTTCTATATTTCCAGAAAAACGAATTTACACAAGATATTTTATGCTATCTCATCTTTACTAAATTTACTTAAATACATATAATTATTGAAACAAGAATATAATGAGGGCAACTTGATGGAATATAAAACTGTTGATGAGCAAATCAACTATTTAAAAGAAACATTCGATTCATAATAGGAATTGTATAAATTATTTCGAATACTTAATCAAAAAGTTGAGGCCTATTTTTAACAGTTTTAAGCTATGATATATGAATTGATTTGCTTGCATCAAGACAAGTGATTAACTAATCATTTTTGATCACACTTAAATCTTGGAGGTAGTTTATGAAGATTTCAGTCGCAATGGCAACTTATAACGGTGAAAAATATATACAAAAACAATTAGATTCTATTTTGAATCAGAGTCATAAAGTGAATGAAATTATTTTGGTAGATGATAAATCTACGGATAACACGAGAGAAGTAATTCAGAAGTATATCCAACAACATCCAGAAATGAAATTTTCATTCTATGTAAATGAAGTAAATCTGGGATATAAGAAAAACTTTAAAAAAGCGATGTCTTATTGTAGAGGAGAGTATATTTTTCTGTGTGATCAAGATGATATATGGCTTTTAAATAAAGTAGAAGAAATGATTGCCATCATGGATACACATCCCAACATACTTTCACTAGCTTCCTCTTTTTCTTTTGTTGATAAAGATGGCAAGACTTTTGAAGTAGAAAAAGTTAAAGGTTTATCCAATAACAATCTACTTAGAATGGTAGTAAATACAAATGATGTAGTGGAAGTTACTTTTGAGACATTATTAACACAAAATTCATTCCAGGGATGTGCTTTAGTTATACGACAAGAATTAAATCAAAGGTTTCAAGAATGTTTTACAGAAGACTTATTTCATGATTGGTTAATTAACTTATTGGCAGCAGAACAAAAGGGAATGTATTTTTACAACAAATCGTTGTTTCTTTATAGGATTCACGGTAAAAACACAATAGGGATTAATGAGCAGGAGCATTACACGAAAAAAGAACATGCGCAAAAAAGAAATGAGCTTAAAACAAGACTTTTATTAGCTCAATACCCTTTGGAAACTTTAAAAAAGTTAGAAAAAACAGAACCAAGATTATCGCAGTATCAACCAGATTATAAGAAACGAATGATGTTTTATCAAAATCATATTGATTATTTAACTAATGGTAATGTGATAAAGCTTTTTTTACAGAATTTTAGTTCTTATTACAAAGGAATGAAAACAAAAAAAGCCCGGATCATGGATTTGATTTTTGCGTTTAAACAAAAATTTAAATCCATTTAATTCCCTATTTTAGGAATATTTTATAACAATTCCTTGAGTAGGGAATTATTTGTCAATATACTATGAATGAGGTATGAAATGAATACAATAAATCCTTGTTATGAGATCTCATTGATTCCAAAAATATTGAGCATAGACAAGAAGTACAGACAAATTTATTAAATACTTTAGATAGGATCAATTCTAAATACTGTCAATCGATAGTTTCCAAATTTAAAATTACTTTAGGAGATGAATTTGAGGGATTAATGAGTGTAAACGGTGATTGGATTTGTATTATAAATGAGTTGTTTTTTTCACTGCATCCAATAAAGATTCGATTTGGAGTAGGAGTTGGAAACATTACAACACAGATTCAAACGATGAATGTCCAGGAAATGGATGGTCCTGCCTTTCATTTGGCTCGTAAGGCGATTAAACTGTTAACAAAAGAAAAACAAAAATACCGGGGAAATATCAATTATTTTAAAATTTATACTCATGATCAATTAAAAACGGAAATTATGAATAATACCTTGTCGTTACTTTCCATTTTATATAGTAGTTACACAAGTCGCCAAGTTGAAATCTTGCATGCTTATATGAATCATGAAATGAACTAGTTTAAAACGGCAGCCTTTTTAAAGATAGGTCAACCAGCTATCAGTAAAACATTAAAGAAAACAGAGTTTTATAAGGTGAAAGATTCATGGGATTTGTTAAATACATTAGTTATGAGTATAGAAGAAAATGGCTAAGAGCTTTTTATTTATATTATTGATAATTATGTTTTAGTAGACTTTTATGTTTTAAAGTTTTTACACAAATCAAAGATGGTTTTATATCCACTACTGTAAACGATAGCATAAAATATCTTGTGTAAATTCGTTTTTCTGGAAATATAGAAAAAAAAGGTATATCCTTAGTAAAATTAGTTCGACCAAAAACAATTTA
>NZ_ATUT01000041.1 GCF_000420345.1 Faecalicoccus pleomorphus DSM 20574
CCGTCGATCGTACCCTTGCCACTGTCTTCTTCCGCAATCTGGAATGTGACATCGACATACTGTTCTTCGTCCGCAACACCGTCGTTGTTCTTGTCAAGTTTAAATCTAATCTCTGCAATGTTATTTTCTTCATTTGTCAGCTTCAATGTTATATCACTATTATCTTCATCAAGAACATAACCCGGTACTTTCATTCCTATTACAAAATAGTTAAATAATTCTTCATTTTTTATTCCATATCCGATTCGATTAGGATACTCCTTTTTCGAAACATATTCATTAGCTTCATTTTGGAACAAAAATTCTACAGTGTATAGAACATAGTCACTACCTTCAATAGGTATTAATTTAGCCGTAAAAGTAATAACTCCATTTTCTGCTCCTTTAATCGTCTGCTCATTAAATTGGAATACTTCATTTGGTTGATATATTTGACCGTTATACTCCCATCCTTCAAAAATATATTCTTCTGTATTATATTCAGGAGCTTCTGGTAGTAGCAATTCATTACGATCTCCATCAAAAATTGTATATTTATTTTCATCTTCTAAGATTTTATCACCGACTTTGTACTCGACTGTATATTGCTGTTTTTCTGCAGTAATATACACTTCCACGTTATCTGATAAGTTGTTTGGTATATTCACTCTATATGTATAGCCTTCCGCAGTAACATCATCTGGATCCATCTTAGATACCTCATCAACACCAATATCTGTTTGTCGTCCGTTGGCTAGTACCGTAACTACCGGATTAGTATATCCTGGCTCTAAATTAAAGTAAAATTCGTTTCCTGTTCTATCTGTTTGTTCATACACTGAATTTATAGATCCAGTTCTATAATCACCGTCACCATCATTTTCAGCATTATCCCAACCAATAATATCCGAAACACCATCTAAGCGTTTTAATATAATTTCATTACGCTCTGCATTTTTAAAGTTACCATCAGTTACTTCAATATCTGTATATACATTTTTGACTGCAATTGTATATTCATTATATCTATTCCACCATACTCCACTTTCATGTTTGTCAGTTAAGGTCACTGTAACCACTTCTCCAGAAGAAAGTATTGTTTGTGCAAAATCTCCTTCATTAAAGGTGGTTGGTACATTTACATATTCTTTATTTATAGCCAGTAAATTTAAATGCCATTCATGCCCATCAATATCTGTCGCACCTATCCAAGTATCACTTCTTAATGTGAATTCTAAAGTACTACCGGCTTCGATAGCTGTTCCACTTTCAGGAGATCTTATATCACCTTGTCTGATTGAATCATTGTTATAAGTAAATGTATAAGTTTCCACATCCGATTCTGTAATTGCAACGTCTTGATTTCCCATTACCTTTTCTACTGTGTAACGTGTTAAACCAGTTGCATTATCAACTACAACTCCACTATCTGTAATATCTTGATCATTTACTATTACATTTAACTTTTTGCCTTTTCCACTTGGGCGTGTAGTAAATGAATAAGATTCTCCTTCTCTTACAGAAGTAGGACCTTCATAATATAAACTTGTATTATAAGAAACAGTATAAGTTTCTACATGAGTCTCATAATTAAATACTATTATGCTGTCTCCCAATAATAATCCTGTATTCGGATCATCTGCAGGAACATAATACCAAATATCCCCAACTACCCCAATGGAATAAATTTCATCTCCATTTACTGTTGCATTTACAAAATCATAACCTTCAAAACTAATGGTACTTACTATTCCCTCTATTGTACCAGCCTTGACACTACTTGGTGCGCCTTGAAGGGGATTATTATTCTCATCCACAAACTGCACTTGAGTAGTAACATCTGAATTCATCACCAACAAATTCGCACTAACTCGAGTTTGTACTTGTGAATCTTGTGCTGGTTCAGATTCTGTATTTGGAATCTGATCATTAGTTGAATTATTTTGCTGTGGCGATGTTGTCTCAGGACTTTCTTGAACTATTTCTTGTTCATTACTCTCTGTTGTTACATCACTATTTAATTGTGTTTGTTCAGCTGTTTCATTTTCCTCATCAGCTCGAACATAGAGCATACCATCTTGCAATCCCAACTGTGTTATCATTGCTGTTGATAGAACAATTGCTGCTCCTTTTTTAAATTTTTTCGCTAAGTTCAACTAAAAAGTTGATGCAGAGAATTAAAAATGATGTTTTTAATTTTGATAGAGCGTAAGCACATTAATTGGCAACT
>NZ_ATUT01000042.1 GCF_000420345.1 Faecalicoccus pleomorphus DSM 20574
AAAGTGATGGTACAAAACTTTCCTCATTCGTCCAGTCTCTGGTTTCCTGTGCATATACTGGTGTTGCCATCATACTCAGACTCAAAATAATACCAACAGTACTCTTTATTATTCGCATATGTTACCCTCTCCCTAAATAATGCCTTATATAACATATGCCACAAGTTCCATATTATCAACCTGTGGCATTTTTTGTTCTATACCATGTTAGAATGAATCTGATTTAAAATTACTGCTAAATCTCCAACAAGATTATGTCCTGTTGTCCCTGGAAGACTAGTCATTACAGATATCGTATATGGGGAGTTACCAGCCATTACAATTCCCGCATCATTATAAACATGATAATATCCACCTAATGCAATCTCACCATATTTGCTATAGACTGTATATTGTCCTCTTAACCTTTGAGAAATCATTGAATTGAGGGTAGATTGATAGTATTGTCTTGCCCATGCAGAATAGCTATAATTACCAGAAAAATAAGAATATCCTTTCAACCACATTTTAGCTAAGTCTACAGGACTTGTTGTCGTATATAGATCACTGCCTTGTATTGGATTTACACCTGCTACCCCCAACCAATTTTGAAATACAGAGTGTCCATAAGAAGACCTCAATGAAGAATAATCATTGTTACTTGACCATTGAATTGTATTAATTGTTCTTTGATCTGGCGCAATTCCAGCCTCCAATAAACTTAGAACATAAGGGCCTTTTATACAACTTGCGGAATATAAACCAATACCAGGATTATAAGCTAAAATTTGTCCTGTTTTTATATCTTGCATTACAAAACCAACAGAAGCGCCTCTTGCATTAAATTGATTAATAATATTTTGTAAATTATTTCGTTCCGATGATGTTAGCGCATATCCTGAGTTTGAGACAAAGATAGAATTTGTCGTTTCTGGCAATTCCATTAAAGCCGTTTTTGCATCTTTATATAGCGAATCCACATGATGTCTTAAACTAGAACCAGGTGCAGGTGCAGTTTTTGGTAATACTCTGATTTCTAATCCTTCAAGTCTATACCCAATTTTTGTAGTACCAGAAATCTCTCCATTTTTTGCCCACCCTAGCCAACCAAAGTTCTCAACTTTAGCTCTATAATATATAGAATAATATTTTGTGAGTTCTCCACTTAGACGTATTTGAATCGATTCTATTCTTTTGCTCTCGTCAAGATTTCCTAATATAGTATCTGCAGGATACATTTCAGTCCATCCATCATTTTGTAAATGAACACTGTATTCAATACTTCCTGCAATATGCTTAGACTCTAAAGTTGCTTTAAAAGCAGTAACATTACCATCTTTTTTCTCAATCACAGACTTATTCTGAGTTACGTTTTCCCAACCTGTACCATAATATCCTAAAGAAAAACTCAAATCATTTACATAATCTCCTGATAAATAACTAAGTGTATCGGATACAGGTTTAGAATTATCATCCTTTTCATAAACATTAATCTCAATAGATTCGACAGGTAAATAAAAGTCCATTGTTCCGGCTATTTCACCATTTTTGGCCCAGCCGAGTGTCCCATAGTTGGATACATGAACCCGATAATAGATATCATATTTTTCAGCCATCTCTCCAGTCAGCTCTATCTG
>NZ_ATUT01000043.1 GCF_000420345.1 Faecalicoccus pleomorphus DSM 20574
CTCCTCAAGAGCTTGCCTTTCTACAAGCGTCTAAATTATACCACCAAGATTTCATTTTTAATATTTATTCATCCTTTATGTGCAAAGAACGAGCCTTTAAAAAATAACAGATTGGCGATTCAGAGGGAACTGTACCAGTTTTGTGCCTGCTAAATTATGATCCTGTATGTTGATTTTTTGAATAGTGGAGTTTTCATGGGTCGTATAGTAATAAATACCTTTTGTGGCATTGATGCAACAAGAATACAGTGTGTAATCCATCTTATTTTCCGCTGTCATTACACTGCCTTTGACCATGGCAACTTGATGAAGAACACGAAAGAACTGTTGAACATTGTCGCTTTCGGTACCATCAGAATATAGGTTGTGTTTTAAGAAAGCCGTTTTGACAAATCGGGAAACACTGCTGGCATCACCCGGAAGCCCTATGGCTCCCATGCCTACGGCATAGGGCTTTAAATCAATGTTTTTATTCAATCGATTTTCAGGATAGGACTTTGTAAGGTTCAGATATTGTTGCATGTTTAAACAGTGAAAATCAAATGGTGGGTTGTTTGTTAGGACACCAAAAGGATTGTCATAGATCTTTAATCCTTCCTGCACGGATTCTATGACAATGGATTGATCTTTATCCGCAAGGATCCAGTGTAAGGGCGAATTAGGAACCGAATCTTTGAACGCAATATCTAAAACATTAATGCGTTCTAATAACTGACGGGCTTGTTTGACGGTTTCGCATTGAGATAAGATCCATGGAATGATTTCAAAAGAGGCAATGTTATCCTGATCTTCTTTGTAAGGGAAATAGACAGCATTTTGACTGAATTGCAGGCCTGCCATGCCAAGTCCTTTTTCATTCACCGCCTCGGCATATAAAGGGGTGTTGTCAATGACAGTTGCCATACCGATCATCGCATAATGATGGGCAATTGTTTCTTTATGACGAAAGAGAAACGGATACTGACGAGGTGTTATGACAACTTCTTCGCCAAAACCACAGTCTAAATCCAGGTTTCTTCCAAAGTAAAAGTCTTGATTGACATAGGTAAAACTTGTACACATAAGGACATCTCCTTCTTTTTCTTAGATTGTACCATGAAATGACTAGAAAAAGAATTGATTCTTTTTTAGTTGCGTGTAATTTGTTTCCAACATTTGCACATGTGATAAAAAGTCCGGATCATTAAAATACTTGGCATGTTCTGGACATATCTGTATACAATGCTGGCACTTGATGCAGATGCCGGGTACTTGCGAAGGATCTTGTAAATTGATGGACTGCATAGGACAGGAAATTGCGCAAAGACCACATTGATTACAGAGTTTTGTATCTGTAACCGGCTTTGCTTTTAAAAAGTTAACAGGTTTTCCATCGATTCCTTTTGGAATATAGTAAGGTGCGTTGGGATCACCGGGAATCGGGGTAGAAATTGTCTTGTGGCTTTGTATATTTTTAAGAACTTGGCCAAGAAACACATCAATTTGTTTCGCTTAACCTCCAATTTGTTGATATGACATAAATAGTGTCGAATCAGACAGTATTTTATAAGTACAGAGAAACGAGGTACTTATATGTTGATGA
>NZ_ATUT01000044.1 GCF_000420345.1 Faecalicoccus pleomorphus DSM 20574
GTTCGTGTGATTGATTTTTGAAGAGAAACTTGATCCACTCCATCCGGCCAATTTGACTCACTACCATCAATTGGATCTCCAGGGGTTTGTGGATTATCCGGTGTAATCGTGACATACGTATGAGGATACAACACTTTGATTTGTTTGGAATCCATAAAGACATCGACTGTTTCGCTACCTACTTTTGCTAGACTTGGTGTTCCAAAACCTCTGTCACTAAAATCCGGAGAAATGACTTCATTCCATATATTGGAGTCTGTCATCCAGGCATCGTCGGCATTTGTGGTATCTACCATATCATCCCCATTGTTATCATAGCCTAGTACTTCACCTGTCACTTTATCAATGATCACATGACGTTTAAAAGTCACGCTTTGGTTTACAGAATCGGCGATTTTATCACTTGTCAATTCATCCAAATAATCAATGGTACGAGTAATGGTCTTCGATAAAGCATTTGCTCCGGCTTCACTTGGCCAATTCGATTCACTGCCATCGATTGGTTGTCCAGGTTTCTTTGGATCCTCTGGAGTCACTGTAATGATCGCATGTTTTAGATGGACCACAACCTCTTGATCTTTAGATGAATCCGTATCAAATGCAGTTGGTAAAGTACCCTGATTTACCACTTCATATCCTTTATCGGTATAGGTTTTGATTATCGCATCGAAATCGTTTTGTGTTTTATGTAAGTTGGTTTCTGAAGCACCGCTGTCGAATGCAACTTTATCCTCTAAAGTCGTATCAGCACTGTCATCAATAATGGTATATACCACTTTTTGCATCGAACGATTATAGGTGACAGTAACAGTTTCATCACTTGTATTGGATGTCACAACCTTTTCATCGACTTTAGAAACATCAGGTGCTTCATATCCTTTCAAAGATAAATCCGGTGATGTCACTTCAGCCCAGGTATTGGAATCTGTCATCCAGGCATCGTCGGCATCTGTGGTATCGACTTGGTCATCACGATTGGTATCATACCCCAATACAGCGCCTGTTACCTTATCAATGATCACATGACGGTTAAATATCACCTTTTGCGTTACAGAATCAGCAACTTCACCCCTTGTCAATCCATCCACATAATGAATGTTTCTGGTGATGGTCTTCGTAAGTTCCTCTTTTCCTGCTTCACTTGGCCAAATTCCTTCACTGCCATCAATTCGTCCACCCGGTGTCTGTGGATTGTCCGGTGTCACTGTAATCGTTGGATGTTTTAGATGAATGGTAATTACTTGATCGATTGATTTGTCTGTATCAAATGCACTCGGTACTTCATCTTGAGAAACTACTTCATAGCCTTTATTCGTATAGACTTTGACAATGGTGTCTAAATCAGCCTTCTTTTTAGATAATTTGCTGCCCGAAAGTCCATGATCAAATTCCACTTTATCTTTCAATGTTTTCTTAGCCGTATCATCGATAATCGTATAAACCACCTTTTGTGTGGAACGATTATAGGTAACTGTAACGGTTTCATCACTTGTATTGGATG
>NZ_ATUT01000045.1 GCF_000420345.1 Faecalicoccus pleomorphus DSM 20574
ACTATTTTGTACCAGCTGGTGTACAGAATTATTCAGTGCTTGAAAAGTATGTTCCAGAAGGATACAAGATGACTGTAAGTGGAGACTTCTATGCTGAAGCTGGAGGAAAACTTGAGATAAATATTGAAAAAATTTCTTCCAATGTAATCATGAATATCCAGTTTGTTGATAGAGCTGGTAGTTTCATCGGTGGTGGAGATTATTTCTTACCAGAAGGTGTCCAGAATCGTTCTATCTTAGAGCAGTATTTGCCAGAAGGATATAAGTTGGCCGAAACTGGAGATTTCATGGTTGTTGAAGGTGGATCAGAAAAGATTACTGTTGAATCAATCTATGACGGAACTACTTTGAACTTTGCATTCGTTGATGCTAACGGAAATGAAGTTGGCGGTGGAGACGTTATTGTTGATACTGACAAAGATGGAATCTTTAGCTGGTCTGAAATTGCTGGAATTATCCCAGAAGGATATAAATTAGAACTTGGTGGAGATGCTTTTGTTGCCGATTACATCGGTGGAAATAACACAATCACAGTAAGCAAAATTTATAATTCTACTATTGTAAATGTACAGTTCATTGACGAAAACGGAACAGTTGTTGGTGGTGGAGACTACTTCGTTGATGAAGACGGTGATGGAATTTTCAATGCCAGTGAACTTGAGTTACCTGTTGGATATAAATTGAATGGCGGCGGAGACTATTTTGTAACGGATACAGATATTAATATCCCTGTGACTAAAATTAATAAAGGAACGATCATCAATGTTGTTTTCAAAGATCCGCAAGGAAACAACTTGGGTGGTGGAGACTACCTTGTTGATGTTGACGGTGATGGAATTGCCAACTATTCTGAATTAGATCTTCCAGTTGGATATAAATTAAATGTAACTGGAGACTTCTTTGTTGAAGAAGGCGGACATTACACAGTTGTATTAAACCGCGATGGTGCAGCAATTATCCACGTAGTATTCAAGAGTGAAGGTGGAAAGAACCTTGGTGGTGGAGATTACTTCGTTGATGAAGATGGCGATGGAATCTTTAACTATAGTGAATTAACATTACCGGAAGG
>NZ_ATUT01000046.1 GCF_000420345.1 Faecalicoccus pleomorphus DSM 20574
AGATGACTACAACTGGAGATTTCTATGCTGAACAAGGAGGAAAGCTTGTAGTTAATATTGAAAAAATTATTTCTAATGTTACAATGAATATCCGTTTTGTAGATAAAGCGGGAAGCTTTATCGGTGGTGGAGATTATACTTTACCAGAAGGTGTTCAGAATTATTCTATTTTGCAACAATATGTACCAGAAGGATACAAAATGACAGTCAGCGGTGATTTCATGGTTGTTGCAGGTGGATCTGAAGAAATTACTGTTGAATCAGAATATGATGGTACAATCTTGAATTTTGTATTCGTAGATGCTAATGGAAATAATGTAGGCAGCGGTGACGTTATCGTTGATGAAGATAAAGATGGAATCTTTAATTGGAAAGAAGTTAACGATATTGTTCCAGAAGGATACCAATTAGATCTAAGTGGAGATGCGTTTGTTGGTGACTATATTGGTAATAGCAATACAATCGCTGTAAGCAAAATTTATAAAGCATCAATTATTAAATTACAGTTTGTTGATGAAGCTGGTGAAGTAGTTGGCGGTGGCGATTACTTTGTTGATGAAGATGGAGATGGAATCTTCAATTGGAAAGAAGTTGAACTTCCAGCTGGTTATGCATTTAACGAAACTGGTGATGCTTTTGTAAAAGACTTCTCAGCAGATGATGCTACACAAGTAAAAGTTCATAAAATTCAAAAAGGTACAATCATTAATGTTGTATTTGAAGATCCTCAAGGAAATAACCTTGGCGGAGGAGATTTCTTAGTAGATTTAGATGGTGATGGTATCGCCAACTACTCTGAATTAGCCTTGCCAGTGGGTTACAAATTAAATGTAACTGGAGATTTCTTTGTTGAAGAAGGTGGACATTACACTGTTGTATTAAACCGTGAGGGTGCTGCTATTATTCATGTAGTATTCAAGAGTCAAGGTGGAAAAAACCTTGGTGGTGGAGATTACTTCGTTGATGAAGATGGCGATGGAATCTTTAACTATAGTGAATTAACATTACCGGAAGG
>NZ_ATUT01000047.1 GCF_000420345.1 Faecalicoccus pleomorphus DSM 20574
TTAACAGAGCATACCTTGGCAAATGAAATAGAAGCTCCACATGAGATTTTAAGAAAATAGGAAAGTCAAATTCAAGTTTGTTAAATTGGAAAATTGGAATTTGAAAGTGAGTTGATTTTAATGTTAATTCTAATGGAAGGTATAGTATTATGTTTTATACTTTTAATGTTTTGTGTTATTGGTATAGCAAATGGTCCTGAAAAATTTACTGTGTTTTACGAAAAGAATGTTCAAGAAAAAGCAATAAAATTAGGATATACTACTCAAAAAGAAATAAAGAAACAAACCATTATATCAATTATAGTTTTATACTTGCCTTGTTTTATTCTTGTGCCATTGATGGTTTGCTATATAAATGGTGCAAGAGAGTTTGGAGATATTTTTATTCAAAGTTTATTAATAATGTATATAATGGGACTATTTGATAGATTTTTTGTTGACTGGTACTGGGTAGAACATACAAAAGCGTGGGATATACCCAATACAGAAGAATTAAAACCTTATATTCCTACAAAAATGAAAATAGTTAAATGGCTGGGAACCATAGTTGGATTTGCAATAATTGCTTTAATTATTGCTTTAATAATGAGTAAGATGGTTTGAAAATCCTTAGTTGTAGATTGGAGTTAGTTATGAAAAATGTAATATATATATTAATTCAATGCACTTGGGGATTGCCACAAACATTGTTAGGATTTATAGTATTTTTAATTAATATAAAAAATAAACATTATTTTTATCACGGTGCAATTATTACTGAAAGAAATGTTCCTTCAAGTGTATCTTTGGGAATGTTCGTCTTTACAACAACTAATCCGATGAAAGATAAAAGAAAAAAAAATAAAATACCAGATGAAGAATTAAGTAAAAGGCTTTTAGTTCACGAATATGGTCATACAATTCAATCCCTTATTTTTGGACCATTATATTTAATAGTAATAGGGATTCCATCAACACTATGGGGATTTTTGCCATATTTTCAAAATAAAAGAAACAACGGA